>NZ_FPAH01000093.1 GCF_900116345.1 Succinivibrio dextrinosolvens
TGATCGGCAAAAAATTGCCGTTTTTATGTTTTAAATTAATGAATTAGCTTGCCACTTCTGGCATTTCGATTAATCTTTATCAAATTATTCTTATCTTTCAAATAGTTATTTTTATACTCCTATATTAATACAAATATTGGCACGGATATTTCATATATACATGTACCTTTAAGAGTTTTTTCTTTTTGGAGAGAAATAAGAAAAAAACAAGAGCCTCTTAAAGCGAGTATCTAACACCAATTTTTGGTTTATTAGGGGAGAAATAAAAATGGCTCTATATGTTCCTACAAATACGTCTTCGATTAATGCGCAACGACGTTTAAATACAGCGACCAAAGCTCTGGATACTACCTTCCAGCATTTAGCTTCAGGTCTTAGAATCAACTCTGCTCGTGACGATGCTGCAGGTCTGCAGATTTCCGACCGACTCACCTCTCAGATTAATGGTCTGAAACAAGGTAACCGTAATGCCAATGACGGTATTGCTTTGTGCCAGACTATGGAAGGTGCGCTGGATGAAACTACAAACATGCTGCAGCGAATTCGTACATTAGCTATTCAGTCAGCCAACGGTACCAATACTGATATTGACAGAAAGTCTATTCAGCAGGAAGTTACAGCCTTATCTGAAGAAATTACACGTATTGCCTGTAAGACAACCTTTGGTGGTCAGCAGTGTCTTGCTGGTCCAAAGGGCCTGCTTGGACCAAATGGAGTAATAACATTCCATGTAGGTGCCTATGAAAATGATACTATATCGCTATCATTGACTGCAGGATTCACTCTAAAAGGAATATGTGGTGACACTACTGTTCTGTCAGCAGCTATTGCAGCAAATGGAAGTTTATCTTCATCGACTACGGGTATATCAAATACTGCAGGCTTCTACCAATTCTCGGTTAGAACTCAGGCAACTGCTGAACTTACCATTGCGGCAATTGATAAAATTATCAATGTGGTGGATACTCACCGAGCTGCCCTTGGTGCGCTGCAGAACCGTATGGAATCTACCATACGTAACCAGGAAGTTACCCATGAGAATGTTTCTGATGCAAGATCACGTATCCGTGATGCCGACTATGCTGAAGAAGCTGCTAACCTGTCTGCTCAGACCATTACTCAGCA
>NZ_FPAH01000091.1 GCF_900116345.1 Succinivibrio dextrinosolvens
ATAAAATCATTAACGGTTTTCTCAGTGATTTTAGAGGTGGAGAGTACCACCCTATTGGCATGAATCTCACCGTTCTTTCCTAAGGTAATACCATTGGGATTTACAAGATAGAAGGCTGAACTGCTGGTGCCTGAGGTACCGATGTAACCGTCAATTACCGAAGCCTTTGAGCCATGTACCAGGTTTAAATACTGGTGATTGTCAAACAGGACTCGATTCTCTGAACCCACAGAAAAATCATCCCAGGAGATGACGTTACGCTCAGCGCTGGAAACAATCAGCTGAGTCTTGTCCTTATTGACAATGGTGGCATCACCGGCAATTATCTGAGCCCCGCTTGGCAGTACATTCGAGGCAAAAGAGGTACCTGTGAGCATACCTGCAGATACACAGAGAATTCTTAGTAGCTTGTTCATAATTATCTTGATCCTTTTAAAAGATGAATCTGTTTTCCTGTTCTGTTTAAACCATGTAATAACCGAATTTAATCAGCATCTTGACCTTGTCTTTTGCATACTCGCGGTTATGACCTACAGCCTTATTCAGTGAGGCATTGACATAGAAGCCGTGGTAGATAAATTCTCCACCCACACCTACGGCATAGAAGCTTTCCTTCTTTCTGTTCTCATGGTTTCTGGCATGAGCCTGCATGAAGTCTGTATAGACATTGAAGGTCGGATAGCTCTTAACCTTATAGGTGAACTTCAAATCATCAAAGATACCGTTGTCAGATGAGGCGGTATTTGACTCAAACGCTCTTACTCCATAAGCTCCGCATGGAGAGAACTTGTCGGATGGGTCAAGTGAGGTTGAGGCAATCTGCAGACTGTAGGTGTTGCTGATATTAAAGAATTTATTGACATCAAAGGACACCGAACCGTCTAAGGTAGTGATGAAATAGGATTTGTCCTCATACAGGTTGTACTCATCATCATTCTTAAGCTGACCGTATTTAAAGCGCAGAGCATTGGCAAGATTTGCTGTGGCAAAGAAGTTATCAAGCTTAAAGTCAGTGAACAGACCATAGCTGTGTCTTTTGAGCTTTACATCAAAGGACTCAATACTGTCAGCAATGCGGCGGTAGTAGGAGCCGATGTCTCCTGTAAATCTGGTCTTTGAGCTTCTGTAGAAAGGATTCTCCAGATACACATCTGCATTGAAGACATTGCCGTGAATATCAAGGTCTCGGTATTCTCCACCCAGCTCATAGCTTGAATAGGACAGGTCGGTACCTATGACATTTAGTCTTGAGTTGATGGGTACTCGATAGTCAAAGCTGAAATTGTTCTGTTTCTTGTCTGAGGTTGCCAGAAGCAGGTTTGACCTGTCGGCATGATGTGAGACATCATTGCAGGTTAACACTCCCACAAAACGGTTCTCTCCGGT
>NZ_FPAH01000090.1 GCF_900116345.1 Succinivibrio dextrinosolvens
ACCCTAATCCACCCAGTAGCTATGGCTGAAGGCGAGAGATTCGCTATCCGTGAGGGCGGCCGTACTGTAGGTGCTGGTGTTGTTGGTTCTATTATTGAATAATAGATAACAATATCTAAAAAAAGGGCTGAGATTAATATCTCGGCCCTTTTTTATGCCCCAAAAGTATATTTTTCCCTTTTTTTACCTTATTCAGATCACTTTTTCTTTATTCACGTGTATCATATACACGTTTTCAAAAACGCAAAAGATATGCACATTTTTCGCACTTGTTTACGAAGGTGATTTATATCTTTAAGCATCGCTTTATATGAGGTCAAAATGCAACAACATTTAGCTGATAAGAATATCGCTTTGGATTTAGTTCGTGTAACAGAGGCAGCCGCATTAGCTTCTGCAAGATTTGTTGGTCTTGGAAATAAGGAATTAGTTGATCGTGCTGCTGTTGATGCAATGCGTATTGCTTTCCAGAGTATTCATATCAAGGGAACCATTGTTATCGGTGAAGGTGAAAAGGATGAGGCTCCTATGCTATATACCGGTGAGAAGGTTGGTTTTGGTGATGGAGCTGAATTTGATATTGCCGTTGATCCTATTGATGGTACCAGCTGTGTTGCTGGCGGAAAACCAAATGGTATTGCAGCTGTTGGTATCTCTCCTAAGGGTACAATGTTTAATCCTGGTCACAGCTTTTACTGTGAAAAAATGGCTGTTGGCGCAGAAGCTGCTAATGTAATTGACCTTGACGCTCCTATTAAGGACAACATCGTTAATGTTGCTAAGGCATTAGGAAAAAAGGTTGGAGAATTAAAGGTTTTTGTTCTTGATAAGCCTCGCCATGAACAACTGATTAAAGATATTCATCTTGCAGGTGCAAGAGTTATGGTTCATTCTGACGGCGATATTGCTGGTGCTTTAATGGCAATTGATCCAACTACCGACATTGATCTTTTAGTAGGAATCGGCGGAACACCTGAGGCCGTTATTACTGCCTGTGCAATTAAGGGAACTGGCGGTCAGATGCTGACAAGATTAGCTCCTAAGACCGAAGCAGAAAAGGAAGCTATCATCAAAGACGGTTTTGATATAAAGGCTATTAGAACAGTTGATGAGCTGATTACATCTGATCAGTGTTATTTTGCCGCTACTGGTGTAACTCCAGGTGAACTTCTTGACGGTGTAAGATACAAGGGAGAGTACACATTAACCTCATCTATTTCTTCAAGAGGCAGAACCGGTACAAGAAGATATATTCAGGCCTGGCATGATAGAGCAAAACTGTCAAAAATGAGCTCTGTGGAATATTAATCTTTTAATTTAATGGTGTGGACCCACTGCTTGAGATACTGAGTAACAGAAAAATGCTATAGTATCAATGGGATAAACTAAACAACCAGAGGATCCACA
>NZ_FPAH01000082.1 GCF_900116345.1 Succinivibrio dextrinosolvens
TTTCAACGTTGGTTTTAAAGTCAGATAACGATAAATTCATTCCTGATTTTGGAAGAATTGTTGCTCAAATGATTGAAAACAGACAGCAATCCATAAAACTCAGATATCAGGAATACTGTATAGAAGCAGAAAGTTCAGGAAAAATACCTCTAAGCCTTTCTTACTTCTCAGCCAGAATTAAACAGGAAAGAGATAAGATCGCAAAAGAATCACCCGAGTTCTATTATGCCCAGTCTTATCCTTACGGGCTATATGCCGAGCTTGATTTTACTGGTGACCAATATGAACTGTTAACCTATAACGGCAGAATTAAATGCTGGATTATGGTTGTTGCTTTCCCTGCAAGCTATTACGTTCAGGCTCAGTTTGTTACCGGTCAGACAACAGCTGAAAGCTGTCGTGTTCTAAGTGAAGTTTTCAGAAGAATAGGAAACAGACATCCCTCAATTATTAAGGTTGATAACGCAAAGTGCTGGTCAACAAAGCATCAGTATGGCAAAGAAGCGGTAATCAATAGAAACTTTGAAAACTATCTGCTGGAAATGGGGATCAGTGCAGAAGCAGCTCCTCCTTATTCACCTCAGCGAAAAAGCTGTGCAGAACACTCCGTAAACCGTGTTCAGTCAATGATGAAGTCCCTTAAAAACAGTTTTTCTAATAATCAGAAAACAATTGCCGAACATAACAAGCTTCTGATGCAGAAAGTTGATGAAATCATTAACAGAGGCGAGTTCCGTCGCAGCCGTGAAATTACAAGAGAGTATCTGTTCAAAAATCGTGAACTGCCTTTATTGCAGCAGGTATCAGGTATACCTGATTACCCTGGAGATGCGATTTCACAGGTTATACAAAACTCCTACATGATTACAGTAAATGCACACAGTTACAGCGTTCCTTATCTCTATATTGGAAAGAGAGCTGATATTTATGTCACCAACGATTACATAATCATAAAGCATGAGGGTAAAGAAATAGCTCGGCATTTAAGACAAGACGGTGAAGGTATGACTGTTAAAGAGGCTCACCGTCCACTGGAGCATCAGGAGATCAACAGGAAGAATAAGCTGTATAACTCGGTAGATGATGTTCTGCGTATAAGTACGGGACTTGATGAAGGTCTTTCCCGTTTCTGTCACAACAGAATAGCTTACGACAGGAGTCGAGGTCAGAGTGAAGGTAACACGATAAAAGCCTGCAGAGCAGTTATCAATGCATATAAACGCTGTATGCTCAAACCTCTTTTTTCTGAAGCCTGTCTATCGGTTCTCAGACTTGATCCTCAGCGTTGGAATTACTACGAGCTTACCAAGGTATACGATGAGATCCTAAAGGAATACACCAGCAAAAACAAAATAGAACATCAGACTGAAATAATCAGAATCAGCAGGGATTCAGATGAAGCACATATCAGAGACTATGAAGAGGAGCTGAACTAATGAAAACAAAGAATGCCATGGATCAGACAATTATACTTCCACAGCAGAAGGGGCTGCTTGATAAACTCTCTGATTTAAAGCTCGACGGCTTCAACAATGAACTTGCAGATCAGTATGAAAACAGTCAGCTGTATCAGGATATGACATTTGAAGAACGACTTGAGAGATGTCTGGACGCACAGCTTGAATTTGCAAGCAATAACCGCTTCAGACGTCTGGTTCAGAATTCAAAAATACGTAACAAGATATACATTAGACAGTTTGTACCGTCTCCAACTAGAGGATTAACCAGCGAAACGCTTTTAAAACTCAAGGACGGAGATTTCCTGAATAAAGGTCTGAACATTGTTATATCTGGACCCACAGGTACCGGTAAAACAGCGCTGGCCAGTGCCACAGCAATAGAAGCCATGAGTAAAGGATATTCTGCCATGTTTTTCAGAATGAATGAGCTGATGGTTCTAATTGAAGCAAAAGACAAACCTGCTCTGGCAAGGTTTATTGATAAGCTAAGACGCATTCGTTTGCTAATAATTGATGATTACGGACTTACAAAAATATCTGACGGTGTAGTTTCTGGACTTAATGAGATTGCTGATGCCAGATATGGAATTGGTTCAACTATTATTACTTCACAGCTGAAGAAAAAAGCTCTTAAAAGTGTTATTGATGAATCTCCCATCAGAGACGCTCTTGCAGACCGACTTTTTAGAGACTGTGACTGGGAAATTACATTAAAGGGCAACTCCTGGAGAGGATCTGCAGATGAACTGTCAGGAG
>NZ_FPAH01000079.1 GCF_900116345.1 Succinivibrio dextrinosolvens
AGTAAATAATATTATGTTAAGAAAAAATAAATAAACTTGTGAGAAAATAATAAGATATCAAAGTCACTCAACAATAACTCTTTCTAAACATAAGATGAAGTAACGATCGTTACCTTCAATAAACGAAAGACAATATGTAAAGTGTTGCATATAGATCCTTACGGAGTTGACTGCACATCACGTATTCTCAACAGTGGAAGATTTCAGGTGATGCTGGATGAGGATTTAATCCCAATCCATTTAACACGTGATGAGCTGGAGCAGCTGTTACTTGACGGGACTTCTCCAGATAGGGCGTCTGCTTTAAAGATAACCTGTTAACTTCGGTCTGCTCCATTTTTATCTCACAAAAAACTGAAATATTTTTTTCATTAATTATTAAGCAGTTACCAGTTAATCAGTCCTTATTCAGCTATTATAGCCAGAAGAGGACTATTAATTACTACATGATTTCTGTATCATAATCACCGTCTTCACATATGTTTCAGTCCTAAAGAGCATGATTAAGTTATTCAGAAAAAGTGCAAATAAATCTCCTGCCAAACCACAATCTGGAGAGATTGACTTTTCCTCAATGTCTAAGGAGGAAATTGCGGCTTATTATGAACGTAAAATGCAGCAGCAGGCTGAAAATCAGACCAAAATTATTCAGAATCTCAGAGGCGAGCTGACTCGTAGCAACGAAAAGCTTCAGAACAAAGAGAATGCCTTAAATCAGAGTAAAGAGCAGCTGGCATCAGTTAAAGACGCTCTTAATAATACAGAATCCAGACTCAAAACTACTCTCAACCAGCTTGACACAACAAATGAAAAGCTTGAATCAACAAAAAATGAGCTAAAAACAACCAACGCTGAACTTGAAAAAACTAGCGCAGAGCTGGAAAGAAACAAGGTTGATAAAGCTGAACTCAACAATCTGAAAAAGTACGTTACCGGCTTTAAGGATTTATTAACCAATATTCTGGATAATGTCAAAGAGCGTCATTATGACTACTTTGACTGTCTCAAGGATGAAAATATACCATCTGTTGATCTCTATAATCTAAAGTCCCTTAATATTTACTTTGAGGGGCTGTTCAACACCCTTTTAAATACACTCCCCGCATATCATGCGCATCGAGATGTTGCCTTGAGTCTTGGAACATCTGAAAAAACAAAGAAAGTACAGGCTGTACCAGCTGATGAGGCTTTTAGTGCAGATATAGAAGCACAGAAGAATGGTGCAAATGAACTTGAAAGTACAGTTCCTGTAGTAAGAGAAGACTGTGACGAAAATGATTTTGAAGAGCAATCCTCAGAATTAAAGGTTTCTGAAGACAAAATAAAGAAAGTACCTCTCAAAGCCAGTCCTGATGGACTTACCCCTGAGCAGGTGGACAATGTCATCCTCTCAGGCTGTACTACCAGAATAAAATCCGCTGAACAGGGACTATCTGAAATCACCTCTCTGCTAAAGGATTCTGCTGAAGAATTACAAAATGATACTACCAGCCTTAATGAGACCTGCAGAAAAGAGAAACACTATGTATCCACTATCTCGGGTAATACTGTTGCCGGTATTATTTCCTATGGTGGCAAACAGGACATCACAATGTTCTGTGAGGAATGCGGCTGTCAGCGTGATTTCAAAAATCTCAAAAAGAATAAGCGTGTTAATGAAACTCTGACTGTAGATGGAAGTCTGCAGAGCATAAGAAAGGTTTTAAGCTCTGTGCAGCTGGTTAGATGCTGCACCTGTGGAGCACAGTATGAAATCAATCCTGCCGAATATACTCAGGTTGATTTCACTAGAAATTATAACTCCAGGATTGAAAGTTCAGAACAGACTCAGAACGCATCCGGAACTAAATCCGGAGCTGTTCAGAATACGACTAAGACACGTTCTGAGCACGTACAAGACGCATTCAATACAGACGAAACCGCTATTAAATCGGCTTTAGATAATATTCCGGATTCAGTTTCAGACGCTGGTCAAATCAGTAACAGTGCAAAAGTCCAGCGCAAACGAAAAGAGCTTTACAGACAAATCAAACAAGATCACTATGCAGTCACCGACAATAGTCTGCCTACACAGAATGCCTTTATCCGAGAAGAGGGGCATTTGCCGGTCATCAATCCTTTTGGTTTTAATGCTGAAGTCTTTGGTCACGCTCCTGCCTTCCTCAAATCAAAACTCTCTACAGCCTTATTTGCGGTCTGCGGCACTCAATTCTCTCAGTTGGGCGCCCCTAAGAACAGAGTATTCTGTTACTTTGAGGGTAATGGCTTTGAATTAGGCCGAGAGCATCTAACCGGCTCTATCAATGCCTTCGCCAGAGCCTACCTCCACTCTGTAACAAAACAAATTAAAAAGGATATTCTGCAACACTGTCCTGTCATCATCATGGACGAGAGTACCCTGAGAGTTAACGAGACTGCCAGAGAGAAAAAGGCAGCAGGAAAAAGCATAAAATCTCAAATCTGGACTATGAATACCTCCTGGACTTCAGAACTGCAGGCTTCATGGTTCAGGGTATCCCCATCCCGAAGTGCAGATGAGGTTATTGATATCCTAAAGAATGATTTAAAAGATGAAGACGACAATGTTGCAGTGAAATATCTGCTTTCAGACGGCTACGCAGGATATGATGCCGGCATTAAAGAATTAAATCTGCTTGACGGGGTATTTCTCAAAAGCTGTCGCTGCATGACACATGGCAGACGTGGTCTATGGAAATACTTAAAAAGTAACGGCCTGCTTGATATATATGGTCAGATGCTGCCTGAAGGCTCCTCTTTCTTTGATTTTAAGGATAATCTGGAGAAATTCCGCAATACCAGAAAAGGAAAGAAGCTGCTTACTGATAACAACATATCTCTGCTGACCATCTTCTATCTGATAAACGCGCTGTTTGTTATTGAATCCAGCGTGGTCAGAAAGCATGGCTATATCTGCACCACTGAAGAATTTAAAAAGGATTTAATCGCTGCAAGAAACAGATATTCACGTCCAATTGTTGAAACTCTGTTTGATAACATCAGACTGTATATTGCTGCTAATCCAAAGCTTATAGTTCCAAGAGTTTCAATGGATGGCTGTATCAGATTCAATAAGAACAACCGTTATCCTGAGTCTGCAGCTTTAATCTACCTGCTCAACTTTGAAACCGAGCTTAAGCGCTTTATTGAGAGTGCTGATATTGAACTTTCCTCATCAAAGGCAGAAAGAAGCCTCAAGTTAGGTATCTGTGCAAGAAAGTCCTTCATGTTCCTGACCTCAGAAGATGGCGGTCAGGCCTTTGCCGACTACCAGACAATTATCAACACCTGCATTTTAAACAGAGTTCCACCTCTGTCTTATATAATCTGGTTGGTTGCCAATATTAAATACAGGATGCAGCTTCTAGAACGTGAAGGTCGAGGCTGTGCTATGGGACTTACCACGCCAAAGAAAGAGAAACTCGTTATAAAAATGCCGGATGGAACCATGGCAAAAGAGCTTATATCTATGTATGACGAACAAAATATCATAGACTTTGACAAGATTGACGTTAAAGGCCTGGCTCCATATGACTACAGAAGATACCTTGATGAGCATAATCCAAGACTATAACTACTCCACTCAAGATTAGAGTGTTACTCTATTACTCAACTATACGCTTAACAACAACTTTTTAAAGAAAAATACGTCACCAGATCCCACCAACCTTATCATTTGGGCTAAAATAATCGAAACAGGCTCCCACCGATTTTAGATCAGATCCTGACAAAAGATCGAGGTACCTAATAGTTTACAGTTACTCCTGACAGTTCATCTGCAGATCCTCTCCAGGAGTTGCCCTTTAATGTAATTTCCCAGTCACAGTCTCTAAAAAGTCGGTCTGCAAGAGCGTCT
>NZ_FPAH01000078.1 GCF_900116345.1 Succinivibrio dextrinosolvens
AACACGGTTGACTCAAGCCATGCCTTTACGGACTGCCTGACTATAACAGCCAACTGCCTGAATAATGGTATTCCTGTCTACGATTACATAATATGGCTTATTGCCAACATGAAATACCGCTTAAGCCTGCTGGACGAGCAGAATCCTGATGACGATGCTTTCAAATTACCAGGAAGAAAAAAGTCTAAGGACGGTGGGGCTACATTGAATATGTATGATCCGGATAATAAGTGCTGCTATGACAAGATCGACATATCTGGATTAACACCCTTCGACTACAAAGAACTTGTACTGTCTCATCTACAGTAGAATTCGCTTCTAAATAAAGGAATCTAGCTGCTCCTGATTAAATGAGGAGCAGAATTTCCAACCAGTATCACAAATCTCCAAAAATAAAGAAAAATCTGCAGATAAAGCGAATTATAAGCAAGCTGATTAACGATAAAGATTTAATATTTAAATCAAAGAGTTAGAAAAGATTTAAATTTACTTCATTTAAAAAGCTGTTAATAGTTCCGACTTACTTTTTAAAGCGAATTCAATATGTTATGGCAGAGCACCACATTGCAATTGATGGTACTCTCAAACAGGATAACAGTACGGTTAACGACTTATCTGCATTCTCTTACAAGGCCAGAGTAAAGAACACAAGGGAGATATCTGTCATTTATGCTTACGATATTGAAAGAATGGAACCTATATGTGCGCAGGTATTCCCTGGTAACTGTATTGATGCCAGTGCCTACTCCCCTTTTATCAGAGATAACGACATAGATAGAGGCATTATTGTTGCTGATAAAGGTTTTCCTCCAAGCAAGATTAAGAATGATTTGGAGGTTCGTCCTAATCTGCCCTTCCTTTCTCCAATCAAGAGGAATGATGTAAGAATAAAGGATAATGACATGCTCTCATTCCAGGGAGTTCTATCTGGAATTGATGCCAATGTTCTGTACTGCAAAAAGCAAATCAAGGGAGGAAAGTTCTTGTATGCCTTCCTAGACCAGTCTAAATCATCTTTAGAAGCTAAGACCTTCCTGACACAGGCTAAGCTTCAGGATAAATTTGATTTGGCGAAGTTTAATGACAAAAAGGATAAGTTCGGACTGATTGTTTTAGAGTCAGATCAGGATTTGCCTCCTGAGGTTGCATACCTATGCTACGAAGACAGATGGAAGCTTGAGCTGGTATTTAAGTACTACAAACTAGATGAGGATTTGGACAGGACCAGAGTTCAAGGTGATTTCGCTGTAATTGGCAGTGAGTTTGTGAACTTCATATCGACACTGATAACCTGCAGAATCATCAATAAAGCTCAAAAGGCGGGTGTTCTGAAAGAGATGTCATACAGTGAAATGATGGATGATCTCTCCTCTGCATGGCGCAGAACAGATGCACCAAAGTGCCAACCTGTATCAGCTGATGCATATTGGATACATACCCTTAACAATGTAATGGAAACATTAGAAAAGCTTGAACTGTCAGTTCCTGTACCAAAACCTGAACCAAAGAAAAGAGGTCGTAAGCCTAAGCCAGTCGATCCTAATAATATAAAACCAAAGAGACCTAGAGGTAGACCAAGAAAAGTTGCAGTTTCACAATAATTGGATTTTTAGAGGTATAGTCCGAGATATTGTGAAACTTTTAATTTATATATAAAAATAATTCTTTCAAAAAATCATTTAATATTCATTTCCAATTGGACATTATATTATATGAAGATATCGTTTTTACTCTATATCTTTGACAATTATAAAAATATCTCTTATAAACAAAGAAACATACTCATCCATTTAGGAAAATTCAATTCATTTGTATACAGTAAAAGGACAACAACTAAGAATTTACGTAACAAAAAACACTCATTTTTTTAAAATTATAGGTCGTTTTCTTAGCTTGAATTTTATCCCGAAAATACATATCTGCTTATATAAAGAAGGATAATTTTTAATAGAGAATAATAGATCTTTAAAGGAATAATGTATTTGGTTTGCTGTGCTATTTAAATCTTTATAAAAATTTGGATAAATGAAATCCGTCCAACAGCCCATTGGTCGTCTAACAGCAATATCGAGAGGCAAATCAAAAATACTTAAAAACTGTTCTAAAAATTTATTGTAGCCAGATACTGTTTCTTCACACTGTTTTTGTGTAATCCAGGGTTCTGACATCATTTCACAGTATAAATCATCATCGTTATCTATTTGTTTCACTTTTTCCAATAAATCATCCAATGAACTAAAATCATTAACGTTGATAAACGATTTTGGATTAAATTCTTTTACCACGTCGTTAGTACCAAAATAAATTGGAATAGTGTTAGCCAACATGGAAGTCATCAGTTTTTCTGAAACATATCCTTTAAAAAATGCATTTTCAGCGGCAATAGAAAATTTATAAGGACTTTTTAAGTCAATACTTTTTTTTAGCCAATCTGTGTCAGATCGAGAATTAACAATTTTTATATTGTTTAAATGCGAACCTAATGAATCAACTTTTTTATATTCAGATAATTTAAAAAACAAAGAATCTCTAATGGGATGAGAATGAGGATTACCATATATAAAATTACAAAATTTAGTTTTTTGTCTTAGAATCTCTGATGCATTTTTAGAATAGGTAAATAATTCATGATATTTCTCTTTTTTCAACCAATTAAAATCTCTGATATAAATATTTGGAATTTTAAGAATTCTGGTCGAGTCAAAATTATCATAACAACAGGCATAATCAAATAAATTAAGATCAGGATATACAGCCTCTCCTCCCCAAAAAAATCTAATAACTCTTGGAGGTAATTTAAATAATTCCCCAAAAGAATCTTTATTTCTATAAATTAGTTCATTACAAAAAAAATAGTCAAAATTCCTTTCATCAATCGTGACGTCAAATCTTAGTTTAAGATAAGATAATATTTCTTGTATAAAATCTGAATTTGTTCCTGAAGCAAATTTAATATTAATTTTTTTCATACAGAAAACCTAACGAATAAAACACAATCTACTCCCCATACCAGCTTTTCCGTCCACTTTATAGAAAAAGTCATTGATAGATCTAATTTTGATAAAAAAATGGGGATTTTATAAACATCCGAGCTTAAATGATAAATTGGGATTGCAAGAATTGGGCGCTGAGTCTTTATTGTTAATATAGCGCCTTTTAATGCGTCTTGTTCTGCTCCTTCAATATCAAATTTAATTAATCCAATATTATCAATATTATTTTTCTTTACATAATCGTCCAAAGCTATTGTTGTTATTTTTAAACTATTTTCATTTGAACTATCGGTAATTCTATTATCAGCTAAATAAGCCTCCCCAGATCTATAGTAAAGAAATCCTTCTTGAACAAAAACATCTTTTAGTTTATTTAATTTGATATTCTTCTTAAATTGTTCAATATTAGACTTATCACATTCAAACGAATATACAAAAGAATCAGGAAAAAAAGTTTTAAACAGAATTGCGGTATCTCCGCGTGCAGCCCCACAATCAAGAATGGACTGTCCATTTTTTGGAAGAAATCCCTCGTGTATATATTCAGTCATCATAAAAGCATGGACAGGCTCATAATAGTTAATTAGTCTTTGTTCTTTTGTTTCTTTTTTAAGATTTATGTCTATATTAGAAATGAATTTTATTCTTTTATTTCCAATATAAAAATCCATAGATTCGTTTTTATCATGCCTATTTGAAAAGATAATTTTGGCTTTATTAAAACAATCTTCAATATTCTTTAATTCATCTGGGAATATAGTATCAATTTGTTCAAATCGTTTCACTATCCATCTTAAGAAAAGAATTCTGTCTTCTTTTGTTAGTTTTTGATATATATTTTTGTCTATAACATCAAGAAAATTTTGATACATTATTAATATTTTTTGAGGATACTCATTAAAATAATTCAATAAATCAATTAAGAAAAGATTGGTTGGATTGGAAGATTTAATGTCTTTTATTTTACAGCATACATTTTTATCACAATATCTAATACAGTTAATACCAAATATTTTAATCGTTCTTATTTTCCCTGGTATTGAAAAAGAGACTATTCTCATAAACTATAAACCTCATAATTCTACGTACCTTTTGACAAATATAAAAAATGACGATTTTTTCATGCCCAATAATATCTTATTGAAATCACTGATTATTTGAATATTGTCCTCAAAAGATGAGCTCGCAATAGTATAAGAGCAAGCTTTGATATTTTTTTATATTACATAACTCTAGTTTCCCACATGGAAATTTAAAACAAAACTAGATTCACTCTAGGTTTGATGCTCTTAAAAAACTTGTATTGATTTATTTTTGGGAAGAGGTGTGATTATAAGCAAAAAAATGCTTATATATCTGATAGATACCGATGAAAAGGTGTGTTTAATATGTTATAATTTTATCTGCTAAAACAAAAAGTTAACATAAAAAAACACACCATGAATATGATACCTAAAAATACCTCTTCTAGCAATTTTACTGATACATTTTCTTCTCTTTTTTCTGTTCTTGGTCTTTGTAGTTTACTCAAAGTTGCAGGCTTTAGAAAAAGAGCTGGTTATGG
>NZ_FPAH01000076.1 GCF_900116345.1 Succinivibrio dextrinosolvens
CAGATATCAGTCTTGATGATTGTGAAATCGTAAGACTATATGCAAGAAGATGGCTTATAGAGACCTGCTTTAGAGCACAGAAACAGTACTTTAAACTTGGGTCTGAAACTTATGCTCGTGACTACGATAATCTCATCTCCTTTGTATCAGTTGCATCAATCAGATTCATCATGATGGAATTCTGGAGAAGGTACGAGGAAGATGAACGTTCATTAGGAGCTCTATTCAGATTTACAAAAGAACAGATACAGGATATACCTTATCAGGCAGCAATAGATTCTCTAATGAGATGCTTCATTTATATTCCAAAGATTTTAGAAGAAGCAAGCCTGCTAAAGAAAGGTTGTCTTGTTAAAGCAGAGCAGATCATAAATGATCTGTTAGGCTCATGGTTTAACGGGATCTGTAACTTCCTTAAGCAGGTAATTCCATTGCCTCTAGCAAGATAATAAATCAATACAAGTTTTTAAAGAGCATCAATCCTAGAGTGGATCTGGATTTACTTAAATTTTTTATCTGGGAAACTCGAGTTATGTAAAAAATAATGGAAATGCTTTAAAAAAAAGCATTTTCAAAAGAAAATGATGAAGTTAAATGGTTGCTAGAGCAACATATAAATCCAGATATAGTATTTGTTGCCTTCCCCCTTAACAAGGTCAACCTGAAAACAAGTAATAGTTTTAGCTGATCAGAGTCCAACAATTGTAAACTAGTAAGTTTACTTAAAATAAATGAGGAAAACTGGTACTCAACCAAGTATAACGACTCTAAAAAGCGCCCCAAATGAGTCGTTAAACGGACACAGGATCACCTAAATCTAACTATATAGAAGATTAGTAAAATATATTTTGAGGACAAAATGACACCAACCCAAAAAACAAGCAATTCTATCCTGACTATTGGAGGAGCTAAACATAATTATCGCCCTGATATTGACGGTCTTAGAGCTATTGCCTGTCTTTCTGTAGTTATTTTTCATGCTTTTCCAAATTATCTGCAGGGTGGTTTTATTGGTGTTGATATTTTCTTTGTTATATCTGGCTTCCTGATATCCTCAATCATATACAAGAATCTGTACAATCAGAATGCGCCTGGTCAGTTGAAAATTGTTGATTTCTATATAAGACGAATCAGAAGAATATTTCCTGCACTGATTACTGTTTTAATATTTTCCCTGATCGTAGGATGGTTCCTGCTGTTACCTGAGGAATACAAATTACTTGGAAAGCATTCTTTTGGAGGCGCTACCTATATAAACAACATTATGCTCTACAATGAGAGCAGTGAATATTTTAATCCAGCTTCCAACAGCAAGGTTCTACTCCATTTATGGTCATTAGGTGTTGAGGAGCAGTTCTATCTGATTTTCCCGCTGTTTCTTTATCTGCTTTACAAATGCAGACTGGATTTTATTCTCAGTTTAACTGTTTTTACAGTTCTCTCCTTCATATTGAACAAAAACGGAATTAAACATGATAATCAGCCATACTCATTCTACTTGCCTTATTGCAGATTCTGGGAACTGAGTATAGGTGCAATGCTGGCCTACATCGTAGGCTATAAGTCAGCCTTCGTCGAAAAAGCAAAACAATTACTTAAGTTACAGAAAATCACCGATTGCATTTTTTTAGCTATCCTGAAAAAAGATTTTCAAGCAGATAAAAAATCAAAAATAATAAAGAATCTGTTTTCACTAATTGGTATTTCTCTGATACTGTTTAGTATATTTAAAGTTAAAAGCGATTTGAATTTTCCAGGATATGTTGCTTTACTGCCAGTATCTGGAGCGCTTTTTATAATTGCGGCAGGATATGACGCGATTATAAATAAATTTATCCTTTCAAACCGTATTATGGTTTTCCTCGGACTAATCAGTTACCCTCTATATCTCTGGCATTGGCCTTTATTGTCTTTTGCCTATATCTGTGAAGGTCAGAGTCCTGACTGGTGGGTAAGATTAACTGCCGTAATAATCGCAATTATTCTATCTGTATTAACCTTCCTGTATATAGAGCCTCGATTAAGATACGGAAAACATTCAAAGAAAAAAGCAGGCTGGCTGTTTGTTACTTTAGCCTGCATAGGTCTTATCGGAATTCGTATTTACTACAGTGACGGCTTTAAATTCAGATTTCCAAATCTGACAGTTTATACAGCACCTGAGGTATCAATTGAAAAATATAAAACCAATCAGGCATTTAGCACAGATGACAAATACATTGATAATTGTAAAGCAGTAATTCCTCACTGGAACGATAATGATCCTCCAACTACATGCGCATGGCAGAAAGGAGAGAACCAAAACAATATAGCTCTCGTAGGCAGTTCTCATGCTGCGCATTTATTCTATGGACTTGTCTCACAATACAAGAACAGCGAAAATGGAGTTGCAGTATTCCCTGTGGGAGGTCAGTCTCCATTCTTTAAACTGAAAAATAATGTTCAGTTCATCATGGACTGGCATAAAATAATTGAGGATGCGTACAACTATATTGAGCAGCATAAAAATCTAAAAGTTATTCTATTGGTTGATCTTTCAAGTGACATTAATAATTATGTCGATCTGGAAAATCCTAATGAAAAAGATGTAACAAAAGCATTTGAAAACAGTATAAGAAGATCATTTGAAAAACTTAAAGACCGTAAGGTTATAGTTGTGCTGGATACTCCATATCTGCCATTTGATCCGACTCTCTGTTATGACAGACCATATACTATTTCAGAAAGAAAGTGCACCTTTAGAAACTCAGAAACCTCTTATATGAGAGATCTTCATAATAAGATTATTAAAAATATAGCGAAAGATTATGAAAATGTTCAGGTTGTAGATCCTGAACCGCTTTTCTGCACCGATGGTATATGTAAATTAAAGAATGGTGATGATGCTCTATACAAAGATCAGGGGCACCTGAGCTATAAAGGCTCTTTATATGTTGGCAAATATCTGAAGGAATATATAGATAAACTGCTTTAAAATGACCTGCATCCTATATTCACAGATAAATTGTATGACCTAGAAACTTAAATGATTAGTTTCTGGGGCCATACTAGTGTGTTGAGGATTGATTGAATTCCATAGTTACACAAAAATGAGCAAAGACAAAGAATGCGATATTTATGCAGAATTTGCAATTCTGAGATTTAAATCTCATTTTATGGGACAAGATTCTAGAAAAATCCGAGAAACTATTTTTTTGAAGATAACTGAGATATCTTCCATATAACTTTTGCACACTTTGCCATTTTCTTTTGACGACTGTTAATAGATGACGGACTCCACTCCTGATAATCGTCTGGTATCACGGAGGTTATCTTAAATCCAGATTTTCTTAGGAGTTCCTTCTTATCTGAGTATGAAGCATTACCAATATCCCTATTATCTGTAGACTTCATTAGTGTCATATTACCAAATCTGTACAGCATAGCCGACATTTCATTAAAACTGAAGTTTCCCCAGTTATCAGGTGCTCTTTGAGGAAGAATGTGTTCAATATTGTATGAGTCGCTTTCATAATCAAAATCATTGCCAGATTCTTGTTTTTCTAAGAGACACAATATATAACGAACAATCTTTTTACATCTAGAATCAGTGGTATTTAAAGACTTTTGAGAAAAATCTGATTCAAAACGCTTATCATCAATATAGATATTATTTAGGAATTGTAAAGTATCTGAAAACTTACTAATGTCTCCATTGCTGATTCTGATTGCAATTTCATTATAGGTCTTCTCAAGTTCACTTGGAGAATAATTACCAACCACATTATAACGTAAAGATATAACCTTGATAGCCTCAAGTAATGAAGTAAAATCCTTTGAAGAAAAGTTTCTTTTCGCAGCTAAAAGAACTGACATTGGCTGACGAACATGGAACATTTTTAAAATAACTGCATTGTCCCTATCTTCTTTACACCAGTCTTCAGCTATTTCTGAGGAGAGTAAGGATAAGTAATTTTCAAGATCTGCTTCCATATCATAAATAAGACCAAAGACAGACTTTTTATCTGTAATATTCTGTTTTATGGTTTTAAATAGTTCAGAATGTCTAGTCAGTTTATGCTTGCTGTTCCAATAAACTCGAAGAAAATTTGGAAATTTTTCTGACTGAAGTCTTCTAATCATATCTTCCCATCTTTCATCAAGAGAGCTTAATTCAGAACTGGAATTTTCATTTCCATCTAAAACAGAAAAAAGATAATTCTTTAAAAGATCGGTTGAAGATAATCTGACGCCTCTTGCATTCAGAGTTTCAAAAACCTTATATGCATTCAGTTCATCTGTAACTGTAATAACTGTAAAAAATAAGATATCGCATATATCTTCTACAAGTTTTGCTAAAGTCTGCCCCATATCTTTGTTAGAGGAAGTTTTAACATAATCCTCGACTCTTTTCTCAAAAAACTCAAAAGAATGTCTTAAAAGATGTTCTGAAGCTCTAAATCCTCTTTGTGGGAGAGGACATTTAAGAGGAACCATATAATTCTGAAAATAATCGTTATTATTACGGTTAAGACTTAGCTTACTTTCAGTTATTAAAGTGATAGGATCCATGTAACCGATGTAGTTCTGCCTTATGGATTCAATTCTTTTTTCATTATTCTCTGCATCAATACCTTTATAGACTAGTAATTGCAGATTTTTTAGGATAGCAAGAATAATAATACTTACTGTTGTAATACGTTGCTGACCATCAATAACAGTAAAATTCTTGTCATCACGAGATTGAAGAACAATATACCCCATATAGTGGGACTCAGGATTGTCTCTATACTCGTTAGAAGCGTCTGACTGCTCTAAACATGAAGTTAAATCTTCCCATAAATCTTCCCACTGTTCGAACTCCCAACTGTAATCTCGCTGAAATCTAGGGATCTTATATGAAAGACCATTAGCAAAAAATTTTCTTACGGTACTGTTTTCTGTTTTGAAATTTGTAGTCATCAGTAACTCCAGATGCAACAGTTAAATATTTTACTCTCTCAACTTTGAAGTTCAGTTTTAACCAATTCAAGTTTATTGTTTGATTTTTGGTGAAAATCGTAATTTAAATAATGTATCTCTACTTTTGCAGTTAATTTTTTACTGAAAAATGTTAAGTAACCCCGATAAACTCGGGAGTAGGCTCTTTAATAATGAACTACATAAGTTTAGTACGTATTAATATCGAACGATAAATCAGATATTCACCTGATTGTTTTCTATATATGAGTTAAATATTTCAGTAACAAGCTTGTTTAAACTAACGCCTCTAACCTTGGCAAAGTAAGAAAGACGATGATGAATCAGAGGAGTAGTCCTAATGTTAAAACTGCCGCTATAAGACTTTTGTGGCTTTTTTCCTAACTCTGCGCAGGTTTGTAAATAATCTTCTACTGCATCCTTAAAATTATTCTCTAATTCATTTATAGTTTCCCCCTCATAGGAAATTAAATCATCGATAAAAAGAAGTTTTCCAAATAAAACCTTATCTTTCAGATTGTACTCAATAGAGCCTAAATAGTTTTTATATTTCAAAAAATTGTCTTTATCCATATTTAGTTAATCCTCGTCACCTAATTTATCTAATATCTGATCAATAACATAGGATTTAATTATATTTCCAGGATGAGGTTTGTGAAAACGGATTATATCTCCACTGTCATTTTTGAATTTTACAGCAGAACCTGTTGTTTTTCCTAATGAATACTCAGTATAACCATAATACTTTAAAATCTGAACCAGTTCGTTATAAGTTAAATCTGAAGGAACCGATCTAAATCTTGTAATGAGTTTTTCTTTTTTTGTCATTTTGCTGTCTTATTGAAACCTTTTACATCTATTTTAATAGATAAATATTATTTTGCAACTATATTTTAGTTACAGACAACTAATTTAGTTTTTTTTTCTTGCTATTCTTAATTCCATGAGCGGACTATATGTATTAACAGGTGCCTGTTTTCCTGTTCGTTTTAACTTTATTGGTTAATCACAACTAAAGTAAATCTCTGGAGAATTCTAGTGAATTTGAAAATTCAAAAGCATCCGATAGACTTTTGGTTTAAGAATCTCAGAGTGTAGAGAATTCGTTGAGAATTAAAAGAGATCCTTCAATTTTTCACTGTTAATAACACCGATCTTATCTTTTTCAAAATACATGTATTCTGTTGAATAATATTCAATATATTTAAAGGTCATACTGAGCAAGATTAATGCTTCTGCTTAGCAGGACCTTACAACAAAATATATTTCTACTACTGCATATATAAAAATTCTGCAGTTTAAGTATTTATCCACTTACAAAGAGTTATAAAAATGATCTAAAAAACTATGAGGCATTTTCTTTTTCAGACCTCTTATAGGCATAAGTTTTTTCTTTTCCTGATGGGGAATTCTCAAGATTCAGTGAGGCAATAAGTCTTCTTGAAATCTTTTCTCTGTGTGGTTTAACACGGTTTAAGAAGCTCATAGTAGCCTTATAGTGTTTTCTGTCATACTTCTCTCGCTTATATCCAGAATCTCCTTCAGGCATCTTAGGAAGGGATGACTTATCAGAAAGCTTAAGGTTATCTCCGTTATAGGCTATCTCATCTGCCGGTGTCGGTATAACCACTGTAGGGTCAGTAACCTTTACATAGTGAGGAACTGAATCTGAGACCTCATTGTTCTTTACAAAGTAGAACTCGGTACCATCGCTCTTTGAGGAATAGATGTGGGTATACAGACCAGGATTAGATATCT
>NZ_FPAH01000075.1 GCF_900116345.1 Succinivibrio dextrinosolvens
TGGACAGTGAGCTCAAATTTTGGATATAAACTCGACTTGAGATCTACACCATAAAGCTGATGTGGTACTATAAACATGACTTTTTGTCAGCCACGGTCTCTTTTTGTCGGCGAAAACAAAGGGGGAGACCGTGGTTAATCCTCAATTCACATATACAAACCAATTCAACAGAACATAATTCTGTACCTCATAACTAAAGTTTAGAAAATTTTTAGACAGGGATTTCCTAATGGTGCTTGTTGTGAATATTTTTGATGATCAAAGACAAGATCAGTGAGGCATAGAAAAAAAGATCAGTGGTGCAAAATTACAAGATCATCCAATCATGTTTCGAAAGATATCGTTATAAAGAGCTCTAAATACAAATGTCCGGCGTGGGCAGAAAGATACATTGCTTGTTATCTTGGTCGTACAAAGCTTGGCTGTCGAAAAATAAATGCACTCGCAAGGTCAGTATTCCTTGGCCTTGTAGAATATGCTGCGTCAAACGGGTGTAACGAAATCTCAAAAGTATCAGAGGAGATTGTTAAAAATTTCCTAAATAATTGTCATAATAAATATCGTAATGATGTCCGTGTTCTGAAAAGGATTGTACTATGGCTGACTGCACTAGGAGAATTACCTACAAGTATATACCGAAATCTGTTTCTGTCAGGTGAACATGCAGATCTATTTAGTGAAATAGAAAGGCTCTTCGGCGGTATAACCGCAGCTAACGACTTTCTGGATTTGACTGAAAAAGAACCGAGTCGTCTTCCTATTCCTGAATGGGCATTGGATGTTATTACAAAATACGGTGAAGTACAGAAAAAAGGAGGAATCTACTCTTCAATCACGTGTCACAAAACCAGGATGGTGCAAGCATTAGTTGCTGTTAGAATACTAGTCAGGCGCTATGGAATAAAATCTTTCAGTGAGCTTATCCCGTCGCATGTTAGAGAATTCAGAAAATGCATGGTTGCCAGTACGGCATGTTATCATTTCTCAGCTTTTTTTACTTTTCTCTCCCAAAACAACATCATCAAAGGATGTTTACTTGCTGCTTTCTTAACTAATTTTCCAAAAATCTACCTTCTTAATAACATGGATTTATCAGGTTATCCTGATGGACACCTGTCAGCTGATGAATTTTATGCTCTCAGAAATGAGGTTCGCATGACTTTTCTGAAACTTGGATATAAAGACAAAACGATATCGTGTGCCATGGTTGGAATTGAATTACATAGCCTTTTTTTAATAGAACACGGTTTTTGTTTTTCTTTGGCAGGTGCACTGTGGTGGTGCTCCAGGTTATCAATTAGAAGCAAGCGAAAAGGGACTTACAGAACTGCTTTGTATTTTGCTCATAAACTATCGCTAGGAGAATCTATAAAACCAGACGTTATTCTGGAGGAGCGTTATTGTGCGCTTAAATGTAACATTAAGTTTCCATCTTGGGCAGAGGACACTTGCCTGAGATTTTTTCAACAGCGCAGAAAAGATGGTCTTGGAGAGAGTTCAATAAAACAGGAGCAGTACAAGTTACTGTATCTTATAAGATATCTTGACACTAGAGCAATATGCTCATTTGCAGAGCTAACGACGGAACTAATCCATGATTTCAATCGAGACTGTAATCCTGGAGGCGCATCATACAAAGCTGATATTAACTGTAGTGTAAGATTGTTCTTGTTATATCTTGCAGAGAAAGATATTGTCAGATACTCATTGCCACTTGCTGTTCCGGTTCAGTCACGGCAACACGAGCAATTAGTAAAAACATTGAACCATGAACAGTTACAGGAAGTATACCGTTTTTGTAAAGATGCTAATGGTGAAAGTGGTAAGCGTGTTGCATTAGCCTTCAAGCTAGCTCTAAATATGGGCCTGAGGTCGGTTGACATAGTAAACTTGCGATTTGACTCTATAGACGTAGAAAAGCAGGTCCTGCGTTTTGTGCAACGCAAAACCAGTCGTTTTATAGAGCTCCCAATTCCATCAACAGTACTCAATGCTCTGTACGAATACCTTTCAACTACCCGCAGTAATTACAAAAATGATCGTGTTATGTTACGCATTAACGCACCGCACTGCAGGATCAAGAGTACTCCTGTAATACGTCAAACAGTGGATTCACTCAACTGCGAACACTTTACACTCCATCAAATGAGGCGAACTTTTGCTTCCTTATTGCTAAAGGCTGGTACTGACTTTGAGGAAATTGCTGAATGTCTGGGGCATTCTGATGCCAATACTGTCCATGCCTACATCAGCACGGACACCGAAATGCTAAGGCAGTGTTGCTATCCGTTTACTGGCTTTGAAATGGGGCTGGAGGTACTGAAATGAAAGCCGAGCATTATTACAGGAACTACAAATTCTGCTCTAAACTCGGGGCAAAGATGCAGGAATGCATAGAGAACAGGCGCCGTACGCACGACACTGACTGCAACGATTACGCATTAACGCTTCATTCGTTCGATACCTTTCTGGTAGAAGGTACTTTTGATGACGGATTCCTTAGTCGGGAAGCATTTGATGCCTATATGGAGCAAGTTGCTGATAGAGGAGTAAGTGGCTCTTACCTGCATAATATAAACAGTTGTATTAGATATTTTGCATTTTTTCTGTTAAGACAGGGTATCGATTGCTACTTGCCACCAAAAGGAAAATTCAGAAGATCAAATCCTAAAAAAACAATCATACCGACTGTCGAAAAACTGAAGAAATTTGCAAGGTTTGTCGATGCTGAGGCAACTTGTGTGGAGAAGATAAAGAACTGGAAGTATGCCGTCAGTTATGCTGTGGTCTTTAGATTGCTATTTCTACTTGGTCTTAGGATTAGTGAGGCTTTGGATTTACAACGACACGAGGTAAGATTTACTGATTGCACACTTTACATTCGCTGCTCCAAAAACAATAAAAATCGTATCGTAGCTTTTGATGAGGGGCTAGCTAGTCTTCTACGTGAATATGACAATGCAATGGAACAGCGGATCCCTCAACGCACTTACTTTTTCCCAGGAAATGCTAAAGGAAGATTTTTAAGGGAAACATTTGAAAAATGGCTCAAGCGCAAGTGGAAAAAATGTTTTAAAAATAGTTGTGAAGGAGATTTGATTACTCCTCACTGTCTTCGTCATGCCTACACAGTGCACATCGTTGACCTATGGTCCTCTCAAGGTATTGATTTCAAAAAAATGTTACCAGTACTGAGCAAGAGCCTAGGTCATTCCTCTGTTGCAAATACCTATTATTACTACCACAGCGTCAGTCAAAATGGTCAGGCCGTAGAACGATTCATTATGGAATCTGATGATGTGATCCCTCAGGAGGTGAGAGATGCGTTTAACAACTAGTGAAAAAGCTCTAATGGGGGCTTATATGGAGAGAGCCTCTCAAGTATCACAGAATGAAAAAATACCACTTTTCTGTGAGCACACGCTCAGATACCTAAATGTAGAACTGAAGAGATTGCAACGAAGCAAGTTCACCATAAATTCCATTACCAGTTCTCTGAGTCTGCTAGTACGTTACGCCTGGCAAGTCAGAGGATTAGGACCAGACGTATTCAGTATTTCACACTGCACTTCTGATTTTATCCGGGATTGGTTGAATTATGAAATCACCGAACACAAAATTTCGGCAGCTACACGCAATCTGCGACTGTCACATCTGCGCTGCTATATTTTATTTGTGTCCGAGTTTTGTTTTAAGGCCTGCACTATATACCTCAGGCTTAAACAGATCCCAAAGATGAAAGTGATACAGCAGGAGAAAACATTATTGACAGAGGACAATATAACATCAATGCTTAAGGCTGTTATCACCACTGAAAAAGGAAAACGCAATGCATTGATATTGCTTATACTGTATGAATGTGCTCTTAGAGCCTCTGAGCTCACAGCTCTAAAGGTAAAGGATGTTCTCAACATTGACGGTAAATACAGGCTCAATGTCATGGGGAAAGGAAAAAGGCAGCGTTACACGCCAATCAAGGAAGAAACCGCAGAGGTTCTTAAGTTTTATCTCAGAGTATTCCATGAGTCATCGTCACCAGATACGCCTCTTTTTTACAGTATACGTAAGGGAAAGCCACTAGCTTTAACCGTTAAGACAGTAGAGACTGTAGTAAATCAGGCTGCAAATTTAGCTCGTGATAAAGATCCAACTATTCCCAAGCGTATACACCCACATGCTTTTAGGCGTAGTAAGGCAACATCTCTTTACAGGAAGAATACTCCTATCGAGATAGTCTCTGCTTTTATTGGGCACTCGAGTATAGAAACTACAAAAATCTATGCAACTCCGTCAGAAGAACAGCTAAGAAAAGCCGTGGAAAAATGCGACTTTCCTGACGAATGGAAGAATGCCAAAGTAAACTATACAGAGGATGAACTGAAGAAGAAGCTTGTTGCCTGTGGATTAACCCCATAGTAAGATAAAACACCACATTTAATGATGACATTTAGCATTACAAAGCCATTCTGTAACAAAATTTCGTGTTTTCTAAAATGTGGTGTTTCTCTTACACGTGGATCAGACAGGTGTTGACTGTACCACAAGGATATTGAACCAGGGCCGATTTAAAATCATGCTGGATGAAAATCTGGTACCAAGGAGCTTAAATCGAGAACAGCTTGAACGCCTGCTAACTGATGGCACCATAAGCGGAGAATATCAGCACGCTGTCAGCAAATTTCTATTAGAATCACATCTGTCTTAATTATTATCAATATGTTTATAACTAGTTATTGATAGTTATAAACTATATACAACATTCCAAATCCACCCTTTTATATTTTATATAATAGTGATTTTAATCATATTTATAACTATTAGATTATATGCAATTATTACATAGTGATATAATAAAAAGAGCTTATAGTATATGGAGATAATAATGGGATTAGTCTATGTCAGAAACAAAAAGACTGGTGTCACCTATGTGTACGAAAATCAGTCTTACTGGGATAAGGAATTGAAACAGCCCAGATCAATCCGTAAACTGATTGGCAAATTAGATCCGGATACCGGAAAAATTATTGAAACCAAGAAAAGAAAGATTACAGCTGATAGTGATCATAGTAAGGTTAACTATGAACATCTTTACAAAAAAGCACAAAACGAAATTACTAAAAAGAATGCCTTAATTACGGAGCTCAGAAATAAACTTAATGAAGCAAATTCAGAACTGAGCTCTCTTAACAGGAGAATCAACAGGATCAGAGAAGAGCTCTGTTACTCTCAAAAATAGGTAATAATTTTTTAGAACTGTTAAAATCAACAAAGATTTAACGGATCAGGATAATAATGGCAGATACGGTAGAAGAGTTAAAACGCCAGCTGCAAATGGCGTTGGCTCAGAATGAAAAGCTTAAGCAGGAGAATTCTCAACTAAAGAAATCTCACGATCAGGATGTGTCCAACATGCAGGGACGCATCAATACACTGCTTGCAGACAAACTCAAGAATGAAGACCGTATCGCCAAACTGACTTCGGACAATCAGAAGCTCACCATCCATAAGCATAATATGGAGACGGTTCATATCAATATCCTCAGAACTATAGAGGAAAACTCAATTGTTTATAACAGACTTTTAAAGAGAATCCCTTTCCCTGCAGTCAATGACTACATTGGCCTTGAGAATTACTACCAGAATATTGTAAGTACCTTAACTCGCTGCTATGCCACCTTACAGTATCATCAGACACGTTCTCTGGGGCTTGGAACCAGTGAGAAGACTCATGGCAGGAATGAAGAAGAGCCTGATGAGGATGATGCAAATGCAATTGCGGCAGGTAAAAAGGAATTGCAGTCTGAATGCGAAGTGACGGCAAGTACTCCTGATGATCACGATATCGAAGATGAGTTTACTGATGACACCTTAAATGAGGGAATAGAAGTCACCTCAAACAAGGCCCCTGTAGAAAAAGCAAAAGTACAGGCCACAAATACTCAGGCACAAGAGGTAACTTTAGATTTTCTGCGAGATGAGCTGACGAATAAGCATTCACAAGATACATTTGAACTATTAGAAAACAGTCATAAGCTTTTAGAAAAGACTTCTCTATCCTGCAGCAGAAGAGATGGTGAAGTACAGCATGACAGAGCCAGACAGAAACTGTACAGACTTGATGACAGCACCGAAATTGTAGGGATCATAAAATTACCTGACGGCTTTGAGCTGAAAATGAAATGTCCTCATTGCAGAAGCTTTCAGAAATTTCTCATCAAACAAAGTCCTCACCGCTACAATACCTGCGTAACACCTTGTAACGGACGCATGGAATTAAAGACCTTATTAAGTCCAGTGTATACAATTACCTGTCCAGAATGTGGTGAAAGTTCACAGCTAAATTCTGCATGTATAACCAATTTTGAAATCATAGAAAAAATCCATAAGCAGGAAGAAAGAAAGGGACAGGGAAATCCCCAAAAAGAAGAAAGTACAGCTTTAGAGAAAAATAAAACTGCATTAGACTGCGCTCTATCAGAAGTCTGTGATGGGGAAAGAAAGACAAAAGAAAAGACAATGTCACCTCTAAAACAGACAGAAAACACGGAGACGACAGATGCAAGTGAACAGAAACAAAGACGAGCAGAATATAAGACTATTAAAAATGATACTTATGCAGCCCACAGTTACTGTACCCTTAAGGATATTTTAATCAGAGACAGAAACGATAATGAGGTTATTTCCCCTGTACTCTTTAATTCTGAGGCTTTCTCTTTCTCCCCTCTGTTTCTGAAATCAAAAGCCTCCACAGGACTTATAGTTTCAATTGCCACATTCTTTAGTCAGCTGGGAATACCAAAGAATCG
>NZ_FPAH01000074.1 GCF_900116345.1 Succinivibrio dextrinosolvens
TTAAAGGATTGATAATCATAGTGCCCTTGTTGACTACAAAGCCAAGTCTCTGGGCTACCTTTTTTGCGATAATTTCAATATCGAAGGCTGCAGCTGAGTTCTTGTTATAGTCAAATACAGCCATTTGCTGGCCAGCGGCTTCAATTACAGAAGTGTCTCTGTGAATCATTCCTAAAAGCTGATCCTTAAAGTTCTGTTCACAGAAGTTCTGAACTTCTCGATTTAATTTAATGCGGTTGTCAATCTGATTGAGAATGATGTAAAAACCTAGTCCTCCTCCCACAAGTCCGTCCATAAGACCACCTGACAACAGCTGAGAGAAAAGGGAAATGGAAGCTGCATCAGCAAGCAGCGGTACAATCTGCATATTTGACACTGTGGCTATGGACTCTAGAGCCTGAGTATAGCCTGGTGCAAAATCAGCAATTACAAGAATATCGGGATTATTGAACAATCCTCCCTGAACCGTCTTGAAGAAGTCGGGCTCAGACATTGCCTCATCAAGTAGTGCTCTCTGTTCCTTATTGGATTTTCCAAACGGCAGCATGTATAGATTCTTGTCAATATTTATGCATGCATTGGTCCAGTCTGTATTAGGAGTGGATACATAACCTCTTTCGTCTGTAAGTGGCAGACCGAAATAAAGTCTTAAAGCATTCTGGGGATCGAAATCAACAACGATCACTTTTGTTCCCGCTCTGGAGAAGGCATATGCTAGATTTGCAACAAGGGTGGTCTTACCTACACCACCTTTAGGTGAACAAACACTGATTACTGGCATGATAAGTTTCTCGTTAATTCTATTTATTCTTTCATTAGTCTCTTGTAAAGCTCCTGCAGGGAGTCGGTCTTTTTTCCGTTAAATTCAGACACAATTGATGCTCTGAAAAGAGAGTGAAAAATTTTGGGGTCTTTTTTTAACACGTAACTATCGTTGGCAACTGAAGTGGACTTCTCTGACGAACCTTTATTTTCCTCACTGACTATATTTTCCTGAGTATCTTTCTTTTCTACGGGAGCTTTTTCAGCAGGAATATTTTCTTTAGCCTTAGTAAGAGTTACAACATCCTGCATAGATAAAATTTCGTCTGTAAGCGGCGAAACCTTATTAGAATAATACGTTTCTGTATTTTTTTTCAGGAATGATTTGAGCGAAGATGTTTTATTTTTCTGCTGTACTGAGGATGACAGAGCTACTCTGGTCTGAGCGACCTTTCCCTCATTTTCATTTTGTGGCTTTACAGAGAGCAACTCTCTTACAGAAGCCGCATTCTTTATATCTGCTACCTTTGGAGCTGATTCTGTCGCAAGCTCTCTTATAAGGGAGAATCTTGAGTTGCTGTAGAGTTCTGGTGTCTTTTCATCGAAGCTCTTAAAATCAACTCGATCAGAATAAGCTTTTCTGAACTTTAGTTCGTCACTGTTTTTTGTCATTATCACTACCAAACCTGTTGGTTACCTTTCGGGGAAAAGTAACTATTTCTTTATATACCTGATGTTGTCTGGCTGGAATAAATATTACATCTGCTGGTTTATGATTTTGTCCTTTATCTACAGATTTAATCTTCCATATAAAAAAATGCACAAATTTGATTCATTATGGATCATAAAATCTTTATGATTTTTTTCTTTTTACTTGTATTAAATCATTTTTTATGAATTTATTTTTCTGCTTTTCTCACAAAATTAAACATCAGTTCCCTAGTACATATTGTGATTGAGATACAAAACAACTTTCTTGTTTCATTTTTCTTTTAACAGATTGTTTTTTTTATTTTTTTTTCTTAACGTTAAGAAAATAATAAATAGTCTGTCATGAATAGTTTCATATCTAAGATTTAACTAAGAATTGCTCTGAATATCTTTATGATTTTTAAATGTATTTTATTATTAATAATAATGGTATTTATTAGTAAAAATTTTGTCTCCATGGAGGAAGTGAATGAATTTTTTTTGATATAAGACACAAAAATATAATAAAAAAAATCTGAATATTTTACAAAATATGCCTTTTTCAAATCTTTATTTTTTTATTCCAATGATTATAATTGTCCTCAAAATGTTCGAGTTAAGTCGAACGATGATGTGTGTGATAAAGAAAATTTGAATATCTTGAAAAAGCTAATTGTACTAGCACTGTTGTATCTTATGACAGTGTTAAATCCTGTTTTTGCTAAAACAAACAAATCTATCTGTTTCTATTACAATGAAGTTGATTCAATACGTGAATTACTGAATTTTGACAGAGTTGTTCTAGATCCTTCTAATGTTACAGACAAACAGATAACCGAACTTCATAATGCAGGTATTTCTGTATACTCATACATTTCTGTCGGAGAATATGATAAGTCTCTTCCTGAGGCTCTTGAGAATGCTAAAATCGCTGAAAATGAAGAGTGGAAAAGTTCTATTATGGATGTTTCCTCTCCTATCTGGCGAGACTATATTCTTGCACGTGCTTCTGAGTTAAAGAAACGTCATTTTGACGGCCTTTTTCTGGATACTCTGGACAGCTTCAATGCTTACACAGATGAGAAGGAGGATAAAGAGTATTATGACAGGCAGGTTGAAGGCTTAACAAATCTTGTTAACGATATTCATTCAGTTCTCCCTAGACTTATTTTCAACCGTGGTTTTGAAATATTTGACAGGATCAGTTTTAAACCGGATGCAGTTGCAGGTGAATCCGTTTTTAAGTCATACAATGCAAAGGATCAAAGTTACTCTGAGGTAAGTGCTGTCGACAGAGATTGGCTTTCCTCAAAACTGGATCACGTTAAGTCCTCAGGCGTAGAGGCCATTGCTATTGATTATCTCCCTGATACAGATCTTGATGAGAGAATCTTTCTGGCTAAGGAGATTATCAATAAGGGATATACCCCATATGTTAGTGACGGTTTGTTATATGGCTTTGGCGTAAGTTATACGTACAGTGTTCCAAAAAGAATCCTAGGTGTTTATGACGGAACTCTGGGTGAACCTAATCTGTCATTTATTCATTCCACTGTAACTACACCTCTTGAGTACAACGGTTATGTGGTTGATCTTGTAGATATATACAATATAGACGTCAACCAGCTATATAAGTCAAAATATGCAGCACTAGTATTTTATCCAGCTGATAGCGGTGGCTATACTGAAAATACCGTACTAATGTCCTGGCTTACATCTCATGTAGGCTATATCCCAACTCTTTTCTTAGGTGTGCTTCCTACAAATAGCGATTTTTTAAATGCGTACGGAATAGATTTTCTTGGTGAAATTGAGCCTCCATACAGCTTCGACAGAAAGCCTGACATATCAAAGGGAATAATTGATCCTCCTTTTTCTCCTAATGACAGACTTTTCAGATTCAGGGTTGATGAGAATAAAGGATTTAAGGTTCTGGCAAGCGTAAAGAATCCTGCCGGAGTTAAGTCTGCTCTGATGTTTAAGGCACCCTGGGGAGGGGCTGCTGTATCACCTTATCCTGTTTTCAGCCTTGATAATAATCAGGATATCTGGCTTATAGATCCATTTAAATTCCTTGACGAGATGCTAGCTCTTCCTAAAATTCCAGCGGCTGATGCAAGTTCTGAATCCGGTCTTAGAATTCTGACTTCACATGTGGATGGTGATGGATTTCCTTCTCGCTCATGGTTTAAAGGTTCGCCGCTAGTTAGTGAGGTTCTGTATAACGAAGTTTTCAGCAAAATCGAAATCCCTCATACTGTATCTGTAATTGAAGGTGAAACCAGCCCTGAAGGTCTGTATAAAGAGGCCTCTCCAAAATTAGAGGAGCTGGCTAGAAAAATCTTTGAATTACCTAATGTTGAGGTTGCATCTCATACTTACTCTCATCCTTTCTCATGGAATATAAAATCAAATATGAGAAAACTCGTGTATGGCGAGTTCCTTCCAATTCCTGGCTATAAGGAAGTTGATTATGATAGAGAGGTTTCAGGTTCTATCAACTACATCAATTCAAGACTTTGTCCTCCTGATAAGAAGGTAAAGGTTTTTCTCTGGTCAGGTAATGCCTGCCCATCTCCTGAAGCTATTGAAAAGGTGGAGAAACAGGGGATTGTTAATGTTAATGGAGGAAACACCATTGTCCTAAAAGGCATGGATTCCCTAACCAATGTTTCTCCTGTTGTTTACTGGACTAAAAAAGGTGTTCAGGTTTATGCTCCTATGCTTAATGAGAATGTTTATACCCACGAATGGACAGAACATTTTGATGGCTTTGGAAGAGCAACCGAGTCCTTTGATCTTACCGGACATCCACGCCGTCTGAAGAGCATCGCCATCTACTACCATATGTACTCAGGAACATATCCATCATCACTCAAGGCTCTTAAATCATTGTATGACTACGCCTTGTCACAGGATGTTACTCCTATGTACCTTTCTGAATATGCTCAGAGAGCAAGAACTCTGTACGAAACAGGTTTGGGCAGAAATTTAGATGGCAGCTGGAGAATTACTTCAACAGGTATCAGATCATTAAGAGTTCCAGCTCAGTTTGGATTACCTGTTTCTTCTGATATTCCTGGTTATAACACATGTGAAGACGGCAATTATCTTATCTTAAACAAAAAACATAATACTGTTCGCTTTGCAAAAGAACGAGATGACAGGGTAATGCTCAAGAGTGCCAATGGTATTATCAATAAATGGATTCAGAATGGTAACCGCATTGAATTCAATATTCAGTCCTACATTCCTTTAAAACTAGAATTATGGACAAAAAACAAGTGTCAGATTGTTTCTTCAAGCGAATTTGAATCCAAAGAAGAAGATCAGGTTTCCATATATCAGACAAAAGAAAAAGGTTCTATTTCAGGAGTGCTTATCTGTAACTGATTACAGGTTATTCTGAAAAACTAATTCCTTTATTGAATCAAAATGAAGAATACAAACAAAAAGAGAAAATCGGCACCGCTTCTGAGCAAGACCACAATTGCTCTTTTAACTGTGGGTGCAGTTGGTGCAGTGTATGTGTTATCCCCAACCTTGACTACTCTTGAGAAGAAAATATCCGACACTTCTTCTCCAGAAGTTTCCTTAAATTACCTTCAGGAACTTGAGAAACTGAATCCGGACGATCCGATGATTCCATACCTGAAGGCAAAGCTTCTTTATGAAAAGGGAAACTATAACGATGTTATTGAGCTTTTGGCTCCTGAAATCAAGGAAGATCCTGAGCATCGTGCTTTAGATACGTTTATTCTGTATCTCAAAACCAAGGTTGCTCTGGCTGGAACCATTGATAATCAGAGTAAAGCTCAGTCTTTGTCCGAGATTAACGCTGAACTGAATGCTCTTTTAAATCGTAACTTCTCAAATGAACAACTAAAAGAGATTGTTAAGATCTGCTATCAGATTCCTGATGTTGAAAAAGCCTATACATATATCTGCAAGATAGAGAATCCTGATTATGAAACCATGAATTTAATCTACTCTCTTGCACTTCAGACCGGACATTATGATAAGGCAGTTGAGTTTAAGAAAGCTCTATTCTTAAACGAAGAATCCAAGGAAAACTATGAGTCTCTTTTCTCTCTTTACCTTCAGGCATTTGATAAAGACCTGTTTTCTGCTTTCCTAAAAGAGTATGACGGAAAACTTAAAGATGATTCTGATTTTATTAAAGCTGAGATTGATACTGCTACTAGACTAGGTCTTTACGAAGAAACCTTCGGTCTCATAGAACTTCTGTGTGAAAAGGAACCTAGCTTTGAAAACAAAATGGTTCTTGCTGAAAACTCTATTGCAAGAAAAGACCTGGACAGAGCTGTTTCTATTCTTGAGGAGCTCCATGATTCTGATATTACTCCAGAAGATAAGAAAAGAGAAATTACCGTTAAACTTCACGATATATATAAATGGAAGGGGGATTTGGACGGTTCTCAGCGCATGAGCTACGAACTGCTCGATAATGCTCCTACTCAGACTGAGGTCTTAAGTGGTGTTGAGGAATCTCGCTCACTCTCTGATCTTGAGGGCATGGATGTCTTCTATAAAAAAGCTTTTGAATCAGGCTATCTTGCTTCAGAACAGTATGATGATTTTGTAGATGTAATGGAGAAGGCTGAAGGTTCTAAAGAAGCTCTTTCCATGATAAACAAGCTGCTTGAGGCTAATTCTGGCAATACTACTCTTATCGCCCATAAGATCAGACTTGAAAGCTATTTCAATGAATATAAGAACGTTACATCTTCTTTTGAAAAGTTAATTGAATATCGTAAGCCTACCGCAAAAGAGGCTATGTATGCTGCAAATGCCTATGTGATGCTTGGAAATGATAAGAAAGCTTTAGAAGCTCTTACTTCTGTAGATAAGTGGGAAGAACAGAATGATGAGTATATGGTCATGGTTTCTTCTCTGTCATGGACATGTGATGATGATAATTTAGCTTCTCTTTCTCAGAATGTTCTTTTAGACAGAAACTCTATGGAGGCAGACTCCTATAAGCTCTTAAACAGTATCGAAATTACATCTGAAAACATCGATAAGCTAATAGGCTATTACGAGGCCAAGCACGATTTCACAATTATGTCAGAACTGCTGGCTCATTCTGCTTCTAAAAATGATCATGACTTAATGCAGAGACTATTGGACATTATTAAAAAGGAAGATGAAGCCTGCTATTCTTCAACAGATGTCCTTTCCTACAGAGCTTCTCTGGCTATGTATAACAGAGATTATAAAGAGGCCAAAGGTATATATGAAAAGCTGCTTAAGACCAATCCTTCAAGTCTTGAGGCAATTGATGGCCTTTGTAATATCGCCCTGTTAAACGGTGATAGAAAGGAGGCTGAAGCTCTTTATCACAAATACAAGAAGATGTTTGCGTCAAATCCAGGAGCCTGGCAGATGGCTGCATATCTTGCTTCAAGTTTAGGTTACGGAATGG
>NZ_FPAH01000072.1 GCF_900116345.1 Succinivibrio dextrinosolvens
ATTTCTGCTGAAATAAAAATTTTTGTTATGCCTGTTTTTTTTCAGGCACGACAAAGTCCCAAGGTTATTCACTAACTTTGGCTTTGCTCTTTCAAAATTTGATTCAAGATTAAAGCTATTTCTTCGCTTTGATTTTCTTTCTGGTCCTAGCAAACTTCTCTAATGGAGTATCGTCGTCGATACTGGATTGAAAACCACTGTTCTCCAAATCATCAGGGACATCATTTCCTGTCGATTCAGGATGTTTGTAAAAGAGACCGATGAATCTTTCGTCATTCTCTATTTGAGACATATCCTGAGTAAAGAAGGCTTTTAAGAACATAAATCCTACTTCAGCATCCTGTGCCACAATCTGTAAAGATTTAAATGACCATGTTTTCCCCTGATAATAAGGAACATTTTCTCTGATGTAGCTTAATACGTTGCATGCGAGCTTGGTACAGGCAGTGCTGTTAGTAATGTAATCCTTATTTCTCAAAGGAAGAGCATCCTGACGGAATACAACATCAATTACCCAGTGTCTGGCTTCAATTCCCCATCTTTGGAGAATAATATCAAGCATGGTTTCAGCGAACTTTTCATCAAGTCCATCTGGAACAATTGAGCTGATGAAATATCTATCTTCATCCTGCAGTGTTACATCTGAACTTTTGAAGTGTCTGACTGTTCTTACTCTGATGACAGAATGGACATCTGCCCATTTCTTTCTGAGTTCAGACCTTACTACATGTTTCATCTCAAGGATATCTATCTGCTTGGTCTCAATTCTGCCGTGCTCATCAAGAACTCTGATTGCAGACAGAACCTCATGTTTGTATTTACCATTGTCGACAAATTCAAAGGCGGTTCTGACATCCTCTTCAAGAGTGGACTGATTGGATTTTAGTCCCACAACACAGTCTGCATTAACATCCACGGTGGCAGATATCGTACCTGGTCTTGTATTAAGGGAATCCCAGGTAAGAATGGTATTTTGCAGGTTGACCTTTTTAAGCATGCAAAGGATTGCTTCCGCTTCATGTTTTTTCTTATCTACTATAGTCTGACTCAAGGTTAAACCATAGGTTGATGAATAAAGGCTGACAACGTCATACCCACCATGCTTACGTTCATCATTGCCATTCTTACTCTGTCTGGTACCTCTGATGTTCTGTCCTTCTGCAGCAACAATCTCTCTGTCCTGTAAGGCTATTGAGCCAATAGGTTTATCAGAATTATCTCTGTGAGTTACAAAGTAATCCGTCAGAAACTTTACCAGTTCATTGGAATCAATAATACTTATAACCCTTCGGATAGTCTGCTCAGATGCGACTTTATCCCCTAATCCATAGATTAACTGCTGAAGTTCCTTAACATGCTTTTTCCAGAACAATACCTGCTCATGACTGTTTTCATATCCAGATAATCTTGCTAACAGTACTACAGTAGCTATTACATACAGAGGATAAACTATCCTCTCTGGATTACGCGGATCACTGAGATTAAGCTCAATAATTCTTTGAAGAAAAGATGCGCCTTCAAGAAAATTTACAGCAGGAGATACTTCGTTTGACATAATTACTATTCTTATCAATCGGTTACTTTAGATTTCAGAGTTAAGAATATTAATTATTCAACAAAAGTTTTGATCTTTGAATCACATTTTGAAAGAGCAAAATCAGTAGGCTAACTAACTGATTAATTTATATTAATTTTATGAACCAACACTTTTAGCTTTTGTGATAAGCTTCAAATGGTGTTGGCGCCATATTTATATTGCTTAAGAAACCATGTATGATTTTGTGTATGAATAAGGATAGAAAATAATATGAAAAAAGCATTGATTACAGGTATTACCGGACAGGATGGCTCTTATTTGGCTGAGTTGTTGCTCGAAAAGGACTACGAGGTTCACGGTATTGTTCGTCGCACCTCAGTTTCTAATACATCGCGTATTGATCATATCATCGACAAGCTAATTATTCACGAGGGAGATCTATCTGACTCCTCTAGCATCATTCGCATTGTTACGAAAGTTCAACCAGATGAAATCTATAATCTTGCGGCGCAAAGTCATGTCCAGGTTAGCTTCGATGCGGCGGAATATACCGGTGATGTCGATGCGCTTGGTGTTCTTCGTATTCTTGAGGCAGTTCACACCGCTGGCCTTGATAAAAAATGCCGTATCTACCAGGCATCTACATCGGAGCTCTACGGTAAGGTCGAGGAAGCTCCTCAGAATGAGAATACTCCGTTTCATCCTTACAGTCCTTACGCTGTAGCTAAACAGTATGGTTATTGGATGATTAGGGAATATCGTGAAGCCTATGGTGTCTTTGCTTGCAATGGAATTCTTTTTAATCATGAATCCGAGCGTCGTGGCGCCAACTTTGTAACGAGAAAGATTACGATTGCTGCCGGTCGGATTGCCTGTGGACTACAGGACTATTTGGAACTTGGTAATCTTGATTCTTACCGAGACTGGGGATATGCCAAGGATTACGTTGAATGCATGTGGCTGATCCTTCAGCAGGACGAGCCGGATGACTATGTCATTGCAACAGGTGTTCAACATACTGTTCGAGAGTTCACCTCACTAGCTTTTGCTAACGATGGTATTGAGCTCGAGTGGAAGGGTGAAGGAATGGACGAGAAAGGCTATGACAAAAAGACCGGCAAGATGCTAGTTTGCGTCAACCCGAAATGGTATCGCCCAACAGATGTTGTAAATCTTTGGGGAGATCCTACTAAGGCAAAAATTAAACTCGGATGGAATCCTCAGAAGACGAGCTATGAGGAATTATGCAGGATCATGGCAGATCACGATCTTCAGCTTGCTAAGAAAGAGGCAGGTCTGAAGTGAGGGCATTAATAACAGGAAGTTCAGGTTTTATAGGGACACATTTAGCAATTGAGCTTGAGACAAACGGATATGAGGTAGTACTCTGTGATCTGAAGTCTACTGAAGGTACTGTTGCTATGGATATCATGAATCCGTTGATGATTCAGAATGTTCTTGAGAAGCATAAGCCTGATGTGATAATTAACATGGCGGGACAGGCAAATGTTGGCTTGTCCTGGAAGAAGCCTCAGTTGACAGTTCAATTGAACACGATTGGTCTAATTAATATTTTGGAGACGGTGAGATCTGTGAATCCTTCGATTCGAGTTATTGCTGTCGGCTCTTCCGATGAATATGGAAACCTTAAAGAGATCGGAGCAAACGTTACAGAGGCCATTCCAGTTAAACCTATTACTCCTTACGCAATTTCTAAACATGCTCAGGAACTTTTTGCTCAGCTATATGTCCGCTTTTATGAAATGGACATTTGCATGATTCGTTTGTTTAACCTTGGTGGCCCAGGACAGTCGAAAGGATACATTATATCTGATTTTTCCTCTGGCATTGCCGAAGTTGAATCTGGAAACAAAGAATTCTTGTCAGTAGGAAATCTTGAGTCTGCGCGAGACTTCACTCATGTGAAAGACGCCTGCAGAGCAATCCGCCTTATTGCTGAGAAAGGCCACTCTGGGGAGGTTTACAATATTTCCTCTGGCATTACACATAAGGCACAGGAAATCCTTGATAAGCTAGTGAGAATGGCTAAGGTTCCGATTGAAGTCAGAAAAGATCCGGCTCGGATGCGTCCATGCGATACTCCTGTAGTTTGCGGGAATCACGATAAGCTGACTTTACACACAGGATGGCAGCCAAAATTAAAACTTGAGACTATATTAAAAGATGCTCTTGATTATTGGAGAGAACATGAATAATCAAACGGGAGTGGCTCAATGAGAATGAAGTTTTTAAATACTCATGTCGATAATTTGACTATGAGTGAAGCGATTGTAGAGACAGATAGATTGATCCGTGAGAGAAAGCATTCATATGTTGTCACCCCAAATATGGATCATATTGTGCTCATAGAAAAAGATGAGATGTTTAAAAAAATATATGATAAAGCGGATTTAATTCTTACGGATGGAATGCCGTTACTGTGGATTGCTAAGATGCTTGGAACTCCTATTAAAGAAAAGATTTCAGGAGCAGATTTTTTTCCTGAAATGTGTAGGATGGCAGAAAAAGAAGGATACAAGATATACATTCTTGGTGCTGCTGAAGGGGTAGCTGTTAAAGCTGCAGAGAACCTTAAGAGTAAATATGAAGGTCTTCAGATAGTTGGAACTTACTCCCCTCCTATAGGATTTGAAAAGGATGAAGATGCTGTTGAGAGTATCATTGACAGGATCAATGCGTCCTGTGCAGATATCCTTGCTGTAGCTCTTGGGTCACCTAAGGGGGAGAAATTTATATATAGGATTCGAGATAGAATAAATGCTTCGTTATCAATTTCGATAGGTGCAACGATTGATTTTGAAGCAGGAAATGTAAGAAGAGCCCCAAAGTGGATGTCAAATATCGGACTTGAATGGTTCTACAGAATAACACAAGATCCTGCCAGATTGACCAAAAGATATTGGAAAGATGCTGTATCTATTATTCCAATAATGAAAAAGTATGGGAAAAAAGCAAAGTGAGAGAGCGGAAAATGGGCTAGTATTATTCTTTCCCCCATAATCTCCACAAGAAATGGTATAATTAGTAAGATTTATCCTATTTTACTTTTTCTTAGCCTTAATGAGATTATAAAAGATGTTTAATAACAACAAGTTATTTTCTATGGGGGGGGGTAAAGCCCTTAATTATCGTTCTGATATAGACGGCTTGCGTGCCATAGCTTGCATTTCAGTTGTTATTTTTCATTCTTTTCCTAAATACATGCAAGGTGGCTTTATTGGTGTCGACATATTCTTTGTAATTTCGGGGTTCCTAATATCCTCAATAATATATAGAAATCTATTCGATCCAAACCTTCCGGGACAACTTAATTTATTTGATTTCTATTTACGTAGAATAAGAAGAATTTTTCCTGCGCTAATTACTGTTTTAGTGTTTTCCCTTGTAATTGGGTGGTACGTACTTTTACCAGAAGAATACAGATTATTAGGAAAACATTCTTTTGGAGGTGCAACATATACTAACAATATTATGTTGTATAGGGAAAGTAGTAAGTACTTTAATCCAGATTCAAATACAAAAGTTTTACTTCATCTATGGTCTTTAGGTGTTGAAGAACAATTCTACCTTATTTTTCCAATTATCCTTTTTCTTTTCTATAGATTTAATCTAAACTTTATTTTATGTTTAACGGCTTTTACAGCGTTTTCATTTATCCTAAATAAGAATGGAATAAAGCACGATAACCAATCATATTCATTCTATCTCCCATATTGTAGATTTTGGGAGCTTAGCATTGGAGCTTTACTAGCATATATAGTAAATTATCATTCAAGCTTTATAGAAAGTACGCATAATCTTTTAATAAAGTATCGTATTACAGACTGCATAGCTAATCTTATCTTTAGAAATCCAACAGATAACAACAAAAAGAATATTATAAAAAACATTCTATCTGTTGCAGGTATTTGTTTAATTATATTTGGAATTTTTAAAGTAAAGAATGATTTAAACTTTCCTGGTTATATAGCATTAATACCTGTTATTGGCGCTCTTTTGATTATAGCTGCAGGACGAGAAGCCATAGTAAATAAGTACATTCTTTCTAACCGAATTATGGTTTTCCTTGGACTTATAAGTTATCCTTTGTACCTTTGGCATTGGCCTCTACTATCTTTTGCATATATATGTGAAGGTCAAACACCAGATAGGTGGATACGCTTAACCGCAGATCTTATTGCAGTAATCATGGCAATATTGACATATCTGTTTATTGAACCACCTCTAAGATACGGAAAACATTCAAGAATAAAAACTGGAATCCTATTCATAACTCTTGTATGTGTTGGAATAATAGGTAATAGAATATATCACAGTGATGGTTTAAGCTTTAGATTTCCAAATCAACCAGTCTATACGGCACCAGAAGTATCTATAAATAAATATAAAACCAACGAAATGTTTAGTATGGATGACAAATACATAGACAACTGTAAGGCTGTTTTTCAACACTGGAATGATTTAGATACACCTACCACATGTGCATGGCAAAAAGAGCAAAATAAAAATAATATTGCTATTGTTGGAAGTTCCCATGCAGCGCATTTATTCTATGGACTCTCAACTGTCTACAAAAACAGTGGTAACGGAGTGGCTGTTTTTCCTATGGGCAGTCAATCGCCTTTCTTTAATCTGAAAACCAATATCCAACAAAGAATGGATTGGTATAAAAGAATTGGAGATGCATACAGTTATATAGAACAACATAAAAACCTAAAGGTCATAATTTTGGCAGATTTAGCAAGTAATATTAACGACTATGTAGATATGGAAAATCCGAATGAAAAAGATCCTCTGAAAATTTTTGAAAACTGTATCAGAAGATCCCTTGAGATGTTAAAGGAGCGCAAGGTTATAATTGCCTTAGATAATCCTCAAGTTCCATTTGATCCATCTCTTTGCTACAACAGGCCGGTTACAATAACGCAAGGCAAATGTTCGTTCTCACGTAATGAAACTTCTTACATGAGAGATGTTCACAACAAAATTATTAAAGATATTGCTAAAGATTACAAAAACGTTGAAGTATTTGATCCTGAGTCGTTATTCTGCCAAAACGGAATTTGCAAGCTCAAAAATAATTCAGAAATATTTTATAGAGATACTGGACATTTAAGCTATCAAGGATCTCTATACATTGGAAAGCATCTTATGAAGATGGTGAATAATCTTCTTTAATACAAAATTAAGTCCTCGTTATCATTATGTTTCACATAAACGACGAGGACTTGGTTAAAACTTAATTTAGGATCGTAATACTTCATATTGCAGGCAATCTTCTAGTTAATCCCACATAATAGCGATCCATTATCTTTATTGGATTAGAAAGAGTATATTCCTCAAGTTCGGTTCCTCTGTCTCGCATAAAACCAATCTTCAGATTATCAGGAATCTTAGATGTTGATTCTATTAAAATCGAACTCTTTGATGACAGAATACCTCTAGGCTGATAATAGACTTTTACATTCTGTAATGAAGAGCTATTAACGACGTAACTTTCTCATCACCGAACTGACATTCAATATTTGAAGTTGCAAAATATCCATGTCGATATTGATAAAAAGGTCTGACATGGATACTCCTAAAATTGAAATAACATCCCAGTACCAATCCTTTACTTCTATGACAATTGACTGGGTTGAAATCTATAATCATTTCGAAGAATCAAAACTTTCTTGTTACTCGTTCTATCAAAAGGTTTTTCCCTCACTTATAAAGGAGATATTTCCTTCTGGATATATGCCTTCTATATCAACGTTAAGACTTCATTTCCGAAAAATAAAAAAAGAAGGAGTTGATGGATATCTACAAACAAGTCGTGGCTTAGCAAACTACAAGAAATGGAATGAAATCTACGATGAGCAGCTTAGATCTGGCTTACACATGGTAATTGTTAACTTTTTAGTACCTAGCTCCACCCCCGCATAAATAGTACGATCTTAGCAAATTATTAGTTTGCTAAGGAGTCACTATGAGTAGCATAGATCCCGAGGTAGTCAAAAATATTGTAAAAGATATTACAACCTCACAACTGTCCTCGTACCAAATCGCCTATAAATTTCATTTGTCAAAGAATACTATTGACCGCCTTGGTATCTCTCATCTGGGTGAAGTTATCTACAACCAAAAAGAGAAACT
>NZ_FPAH01000071.1 GCF_900116345.1 Succinivibrio dextrinosolvens
TAAGGATGAGTTACAGAATAAGGACGAACTATAGCCAAAAAGTGATCCTGCCCTAGGGCAACTGCTCCTGTCCGAAGGTATAATTGGATTAGCTTCCAATATATTTTTATTGTCTGAAAAGAAATCAAAATCAGGCAGACAATGCCTGATTTAACAATGAGTTACGATTGAAGTTCCGCAATGGACAGCGCCAGTCAAAAAGTTTTACAGAATGATTGACATCCGAGGTGTCACCATATAGCCTGTGGAGCTGACGGCTCTGTTATCTGATTTAGAAATAAATGGGATAGCAACCAGCAGTGTTGAAACAGGAATTAGGTAGAAAACCTATAAATTTATAGATATTGGTATATTTTTATAGGTTTTTATAGATCCAAACTAGCGGATTTCTTAAACTGAAAAAGCTTAATAATGCATAGAAATTACAGAAATAACGAGGAAAAAAGGCAGTAACAGGAAAATCAAAGGATGTGATCTGAAACAGACCACATCCTTGACTGGGGAATTCGTGTAGCTTAAACACTATTTTTCATTTTCAATAAAGGAACTGATATTCTTTAAGACCTTCAGCTGCTTGATAAGTTCCTCATTCCAGAAATCCTTCTGCATTCCATTGCTAGCCTGTATGACACTCTGTCCGGTGAAGGATTCCATAAATTTGTAACTGTTTTCTCTATAGGTATTCCAGGAGTCCTGCATATTAAACAGCGCATCATCACAGCCGCGCTCTTTACATTGAATCTTGAGCTGATTGTAGGTAGTTGAAAGTTCCTCATTCACCATTTTTTCTACAGTACTTGCACAGTCAGCGGCTTCTGCAGATGACACAGAATCCAGAACACAGTTTCTGAAAAAGAGTCCTTCTCTTGGATCTGCTTCAAGACGATAACCTACAGGTACAAGAATGTCAGTAGTACCCTCCCTGTAATCCTGTCCGAACAGACTTTTTACGTAGAAATTTATCTGAGCAGGATTCTTACCGGCAAAGATCTGTGCCTGAAGCGCAGCAATCTTCTTTTCATCCACCAGACCTTTCTGGTAGTTATCCAGGAGAGTCTTTAGTTTTTTTACCTTATCTTCCTCTTCCAGAATCTGGCTTTTCAGCCGGGCAACAAAATATTCGTTATCATAAGCTTCTTCTTCAGCAAATGACATGTTTACAAATATGGAGCTGAAGACAATCACAGAGCCAAGCAATAGATTTTTTCCAGACATACTCATACCTCATATTTTGTAAAAAATACAAAGGGGGGTTTTTAGATAATAGGTTCAAATCCGGAACGAGGATGAGGAGAGTATCACATTATTTTTTGTTATTAAGCTGTGAATAAGCGTGATATAAATCACTTTTTATCAGTTATTTTTACCATCTGCAGATAAAGTGCCTTGTATTTACAGAGAAAAAAATGAACAGCAAAACTGTCTGTCAAAAAAAAATTTGAAAAAGATTGACAAAAAAATTAGTGTTTTTTTGGAAAAAATGGCAGGTAAAGCAGATTAAAGGCAAGAAACAGAAAAACAGAAGGAATAAAAAAAACTTAAAGAATGTGATCTGAAAAGTTTCAGATCACATCTTTAACTTACAGCTTAGGCTCTAACTTCCTTGCTGTCGGCATCAAACTCATGGTCAAGGCCCTGAATCTGAGGCTTGCCCTCCTTCCAGTATGGAGACATACTGCGAAGAGTTGAGATGATCTGAGGCAGAACCTCTAGGGTCTTGTTGATTTCCTCTTCAGTGGTGAAGCGGGACAGAGAGAAACGAATGGTTCCGTGAGCTGCTGAGAAAGGAACATTCATAGCTCTCATCACATGAGATGGCTCAAGTGAATCAGATGAACAGGCTGAACCTGATGAAGCGGCAATTCCGTATTCATTGAGCATTAGCAGAATAGCCTCACCTTCAACAAACTTAAAAGCCACATTCAGGGTATTATCGGTACGTCTTGACTCATCACCGGTAACAAAACACTCTGGGATTGATGACAGAATGCCCTGCTGCAGCTTGTCACGCAGAGCTTTAACTCTTGAGCTTACATCCTCAAGATGCTTCTTGGCCAGCTCACAAGCTACACCTAAACCTACAATATATGGTACGTTCTCAGTACCGGCACGACGACCGCGCTCCTGATGACCGCCCTTCATGAAAGGAATGAAACGTGTACCTCTGCGGACGTACAGAACACCGATACCCTTAGGAGCGTGGATCTTATGTCCTGAGAAGGACAGCATATTGATCTTGGTATTCTTCAGATCTACAGGGATCTTGGATACAGCCTGAACAGCATCGGTATGGAACATAACACCGTGCTTGTAGGCAATTTCAGCAAGCTCAGGTACAGGATAGATATTACCGGTCTCATTATTTGCCCACATTACTGAGGCTAAGGCAGTCTGAGGAGTCAGAAGACTCTCAAATTCATCAAGATCGATATCTCCCTTTCCAGAAACCTTCAGGTACTTGATGGTAGCACCGTGAGAGGCCAGAAAATCACAGGTCTGCATAATTGCAGGATGTTCAACAGGAGTAGTGATAATTTCTGTCTTGCCCTTCTGTGACCATAGAGCAGACCATAAAGCAGTATTGTCAGACTCGGTTGCACAGGAGGTGAAGATGATCTCATCAGGATGCTCGGCACCTAAAAAATCAGCAACCTGTTCACGGGCCTTTTCAATAGCCTTTTCAACCGGTACACCGTAACCGTGCTGAGAAGAGGCATTTCCGAAGTAAACATTAAGGTATGGAAGCATTGCTTCAACAACCTTGGGATCAATCTGAGTAGTAGCGTTATTGTCCAGGTAGATACCGCCCAGACCTGCGCCTAAATCCATTGTATTCATTATTATAAAATTCTCTTATCTGGTAGTTACGTTGATCTGACGACCGGTTCCGTCTGTTAGCTTCTGCTTTAGATAGCCAAGGGTCATATCCTTCATCATACCTGATGAGGCTGGACCTTCGAGCTTAACAATAACATCGGCACCGGAAATAGCATCAAGCTCAACCTTTGAACCGTCAGTTAAACCTTCACTGACTTCCTTTAGGATCTTGATTACATCCTCATAGATTGGAGATGATTTAGTCTTCTCGTCGATCTGAGCATTTACAGCTGCGCTTGCACCCTTAGCTGAGGTTACAGTACCGATAGAGCTGAAAGCTGGTGATGAAGTTGTTGAGGTTGCAACTGTAATTGATGGTATTGGGGTTGGAGCATGACCAGGACGTGGTACACCGCACTTTTCAAGATCAACCCAGACCTCATCGATGATCTCTTCGATTCTCATCTTGCAGCTGCCACAGCCACCGCCTGCCTTGGTATAGTTGGTAACTTCCTCAACGGTGGTCAGATGGTTTTCCCATACAGCCTTCTTAATCTTGTTGATACCAACACCGAAACAGTGACATACCAGCTCACCGTCATCATGAGAATTTTCGTAGGACTGTCCATGATAGTTGGCAATTGCAGCATCTAAAGCTTCACGGCCCATTACAGAACAGTGCATTTTCTCCGGAGGAAGACCGCCAAGATAATCAACAATCTCCTGATTGGTGATCTTTTCAGCTTCCTTTAAAGTCTTACCCTTCAGCATCTCGGTTAGAGCTGATGAAGAAGCAATAGCACTTCCGCAGCCGTAAGTCTGGAATGAAGCATCCTCAATAACCTCGGTTACAGGATCAATCTTAAGCATCAGTCTTAATGCATCACCGCAGATGATTGAACCAACATCGCCAACGGCATTGGCATCCTCAATAACACGAGCATTGCGTGGATGCAGGAAATGATCTTTAACTTTATCTGTGTAATCCCACATAGGACTTTCCTTCTAAATTAAGATGTACTATTAACAAATTTTTAATTTTTCTTTTCAAAGTTCAAAGGAACTCTGTTTATAAATTCTTTTTTCAGAATAATGCTGATTCTGCACTGACCGAAATTCTCTTCAAGATACAGCGCAAAATTATTCAGCTGAGAAATACTCCTGAATGAGGCTATGGCCATGTAGGAATATTCATCGGCAATCTTCATGCAGGCACTTACTGCAAGAGCACTTCTCATATACTCAAGATATGCAGAAATACTGTCAAATCTTACCTTGGTATAAATCAGAGCCTCAACCTCAAGTGCAAAAGCACTGTCACTTAAGGAAACAGTATAGCCTCTTATCACACCAGCCTGCTCTAATCGTCTGATTCTAGCAGATACAGCAGGAGCTGAGAGTGAACATTTCTCGCCTAAGTCTCTTAAGGAAAGACGGCAGTCCTCTCTTAGAGCGCACAGCAGCTGTAAATCAGAGGAATCCAAATCTATCATTTTATATCGATTACCTTAAAACCGGCACTTTCAACGGCAGCCTTTAACAGGGGATCTGAGGAATCATCTGTAGTATTAAGGGTAGCACATTTATCCTCAAGACTTACCTCAACATCACTCACATTAGGCAGAGCTTCAAGGCTTTTCTTTACTGAGGAGGAGCAGTGATTACACATCATACCTTCAATACTGATGGTCTTTTTCATAAAAACATTCTCCTTTATATTTTCAGGACTGTCGAATTTTAATACGGTAAGTCTCAGGGCATTGCTGACCACACAGACAGAGCTGATTCCCATAAGTATAGAACACAGCATTGGAGAAAGTGTGATTTTAAAAGCCGGATATAACACACCGCAGGCTACAGGAATAGTCAGAACATTATATACAACAGCCCAGAACAAATTCTGCCTGATGTTTCTCATTGTTGCACGAGAAATCAGAAATGCATTGTAGATATCTGTAATTCTTTCCTTTAAAAGGATAACATCACAGGAGGATAAGGCAATATCCATTGAGCCTTTAAGACCGATACCCACATCAGCCTGAGAAAGAGAGGCTGAGTCATTGATACCGTCTCCAACCATGATCACTTTCTTTCCCTCTGACTGAAGAGCTTTTATCCTGTTAAGCTTATCCTCAGGAAGCATACGGTAGGAATAATCGGAAATACCTAGCTTATTTGCAATCTGCTCTGCAGTATTCTCAGCATCTCCGGTCAGCATCAGAGTTCTGACAGAGGCAGACTTAAATCTTGAGATAAGATTGGAGCTCTCTGCTTTCAGAGGATCAGCCAGAACAAAAAATGCAATTGCATGAGAGTCATCAGTCAAAAAGACAACACTGGAGCCGCCCTTCTGGAATTCTTCAAGCTTATAGCCAACATCAGCAGTAAGACTGATTCCAAGCTTATCTAATAGTTTTTCATTGCCGACATAATACTTCTTTCCACCTATCAGAGCATTTACTCCAAGGCCTTTTTCAAAGCTAAAATTCTCCACCTCAAGAAGAGTAGCAGAAGGAGTATAGAAAGCTCTGGCTATAGGATGAGAACTTCTGCCCTCAATGGAAGCTGCATATAATGATGCAATATTAAGCGGAATATTCTCATCAAGACATTCTTTGGCAACCACACTCACGGTACCGCAGGTTAAAGTTCCGGTCTTGTCAAAGGCAATCACCTCAGAACGTCCTAAAATCTCCAGAGCCTCTGGGGATTTGAAGATAATTCCCTCTCTGGCAGCTCTGCCGGTACCAGCCATAATGGCAACCGGGGTGGCTAGTCCTAAAGCACATGGACAGGACACAACCAGAACACTGATTGCAAAGGATAATGAGCGAGAAAACTCTGCCGATAAAACAAAGTACCATACAATAAAAGTCAGAGCTGCTATTGCAAAAATAACCGGTACAAAATATGAGGCTGCCACATCTGCAATTCTTGCAATAGGCACCTTGGTCTGGGCTGTGTTTTCCACCATTCTTATAATCTTTGATAAGGTGGTTTCCTCTCCAACCTTTTTAACCTCAACCTCAAGATAACCATCAAGGACAAAGGTTGCCGAACTAACTACATCTGATAGCTCTTTTTTAACAGGACGGCTCTCTCCGCTCAGAGCACTTTCATCAATATGGGCAGAACCTGAGGTAACCACACCGTCTATACCGATTTTGTCTCCAGCCTTTAAAACAACAGTATCCCCTATGGACACAGAATCAATAAGTACTGGAACAACTTTTCCGTCACGCTTTACACTGACAGATTTAGGGGCTAAATCGTAAAGAGCACTCACTGCAGATGAAGTACGGTGCTTAGCTCTGTTTTCTATATACTTACCGATAGCAACAAAGGTTAGTATTCCTGCAGCACCTTCAAAGAATACCGGATGAGCAGATGAAAGGACTTCAAAGGAATCAGTCAGTTCAACATTTAAAAGAGAAAATACTGAATAAATAAAGGAAGCTGCTGCACCTGTTGACACCAGGGAGTCCATATTGAAGCCGCCGTGCTTTAAGGCCTTTAGCGCACTTATAAAATACTGTTTCTGCAGAATGCCTACGATTAAGGACATTGCGCCCTGAAGACAGCCATTAATAAAACCATTATGAACAAGATGCAGAGAAAACATATGCCCCATGGAGAGAAGCATTATGAATACAGTTAGAGTAAGAGAAATATATAGTCTGACACGAATCTGTTTAAGTTCAGTTTCATCATCCAAAAACAGATTGCCCTGCTTTGAAATCACAGCTTCATAACCAGCGGAATCTACAGCAGCAATTACATTCTCATCTGATACAAGAGCATCATCAAAAACAACAGAACAGGTGTTTTTCATAAGATTAACACTTGCTCTGGAAACACCATTGATACCACTGACGGCCTTCTCTACTTTCGAGGCACAGGCGGCACATGACATTCCTTTAATCTGATAGCTCTTTTCCATATCAATAATTCCTTAAAATTCAGGGAATATATTAACTTATGTTTCACAAAAACGAGCACAACTGATAATTATTTTTATCCAAAATAAGAGACAGAAATCCAGTATTAAAGATTTAATTATATTGGTTATTGTTATACTGACCAAAACAGTAGCACTTACTAGAGACGAGCTTTATCAGAAAAAAATCTGAAATTCGAAAAATCAAATAGTTATCCGGAATTCACGAAAAAATGGATATGCTTACGGGAAGGCCTGAAAAATTGTCATTTATGATTTTCTTTCAAATTTTGTTTTTATTTGGAGAATTCTAAATGTCAGAATCAAATATAGATATACGCAAAAAGAAAATCTTTGACGAGATTGAGGGCTGCAGGTCACATCAGTACTACCAATGATGCTTTTGCCAAGAAACTGTTTTCACATAAGGATATTCTTATCGATTTTTTAAATGCGATATTACAGAGAGAATCTGATAATCTGATTACCGACCTAACGTATACAGATACAGAGCAGCATGCTGAATACTCCTATGAGAAAATCTCCAGACTCGACATCTGCTGTACTCTGGTATCAGGAGAGAAGATAGATATAGAGGTTCAGGTTGCAAATGAGCCATCATGGATAGGAAGGAGTCTTTTCTACTGGGCAAAACTCTATACTGGTTCGCTGCTAAAGGGAGAAACATACGATGAACTTAAACCTGTTATCTGTATCAATTTGCTCAAATTCAATATTTTTGAGAACGATTCAAAGCAGAATCCTCACTGTACTGCTAAAATCTGTAATATGGATGACAGAGAACCGATTACACCTCTTCTGGAGCTGCATTTTCTTGAGCTTCAGAAGTTTAAAAAGAAGAAAATCTCTGAAATGAGTCGAGCTGAAAAGTGGCTGGCCTATTTTTCTGGTAAGCTTACCAGAGGAGAGGAAGATGCTATGCAGCGAGACCTAATTCTAGGAAAGGCAATCGATATAAGGAACAGCTTTATGAAAGATCCTGAAAATTATGCAGCTTATCTGAACCGCGAGATGGAAATACTTGATTATAAAAGTATGATGAAGCATAAATTGGAAGAAGGCGAGAAAAAAGGTCTAGAAAAAGGACGAGCAGAAGGTCGAGAAGAAGGTCGAGAAGAAGGTCGAGAAGAAGGTCGAGAAGAAGCGACAATTAAAATCTTGCGCAATCTTATAACAAACGGACATAAAGCAGATGATGCACTAAGACAGATGGGAATACCAGAATCTCAATGGGAATCTCTAAAAGCGAAGCTAAAGTAACTTCTTGAATTGAAGAAAGCAGAAATCAGACGAACATGAGGTTTAT
>NZ_FPAH01000068.1 GCF_900116345.1 Succinivibrio dextrinosolvens
CACCCGTCCGCCACTCGTCATCAGGAAAAGCAAGCTTTTCCTATGTTACCGTTCGACTTGCATGTATTAGGCCTGCCGCCAGCGTTCAATCTGAGCCATGATCAAACTCTTCGATAAAAAAGATTTTGATTTATTTTTTTTGATAGTCCTTCAGCCTTAGCCTTCTCTATCTCTTTGTTTCCCTCTTCCGAGGGCCCACACAGATTGTCCGTACTTGTTTTTAAAGAACTTTTAAAACGCTTGGTTTTATTTGTCGTTGTCGTTCGTGACAACGGAAATGCATTATAGACTTTTTTTGAATTGTGTCAAACTTTTTTATAAGTTTTTTTTTTCTGTTTTAATTAATTTTTTTTTTAGATTGGCTTAATTATGCTGTTTATTGCCATTAAAAAATCATTTAAATAGTTTAATCTCTTTTACAAACAAATTGTACTGTATATTCACATACAACGGTGATTTCTAAAAACTGAAAAAAAAATATTTTCAATATTGTCTATTTAATTGACTCTAAAAAAGAAAATTGTATTTTTTATTCACTTGTATATAATTAATTTTGCTTGTCGGAGTGCCTTAGGGCTGAGATTGCTGTTTTGCAAAATCCGTATACCTGATCAGGATAATTCCTGCGTAGGAAACAAGGCGTCGGCATGCATTTTTTTATTATAAAAAGGATATGTCGATGTCAGAATACAAACATCTCAAAGCACAATCAAACTTTAATTTTTCCCTTCATGGGGTAATTCAACACTCCTTTTTTTCTTTATCCGCATTTTTCTCAGTTTTGTTCTTATTTAAGATACAAACTCTGATTTTCAGTACAAATCAATACCCGCAAACTCTTTTTATTTCTTCTAAAAATCAACCTAGTATAAATTTTACAGACATAGGAGCCTAAAACATGTACCTCAATAATAGACCTTTAGTCCTTGTTATAGCTGGATTAGATTCTGGAGGAGGCGCCGGTATAACCGCAGATATGCTGACAATCCACGATTGTGGTGCCTGGGGACTACCTTGCGTTAGCGCCATTACAGCACAGTCTCTGAAGAATGTTACTCGAATCGAGGAGAGTTCTATTGAGCAATTCAGAGAAACACTAAGACTAGACCGAGAAGACTGGGAACATATCTCTGCAGCAAAAATCGGACTGATTACCCACAAAGATATTCTTGAAGCTACTTTAAATTTCTTTGAAAATACATCCCATAAAATTCCTTTAGTTTGGGACCCTGTGTTAACAGCAACAGCAGGACGTCTAGAAAGTGCCGACCTTAAGAGTACATTAAACAGAATTCTAAAAGTAAGTACCATCTTTACCCCAAATCTTCCTGAAGCATTGGAGCTTGCAGGCTGGACCCCTGAAGATCTTGAGAAATACGGTACACAGAAACTTGGAGAATACTTCATTGATAACGGAGCAGAAAACGTCATCATAAAAGGAGGACATAAAACCGGAACAGACACTGCTATAGATACTTTTGTTTCAAAAGAGTTATCTTTTACAATGTCAAATCCTAAAGTAGAAGGAGACGGAGCTCATGGTGGCGGATGTGCATTTTCATCAGCACTGGCTGCTCTTATTGCAGATGGTTACGCAGCACATGATGCTGCCGTCATAGCAAAAGCATATGTATACAGTGGAATATTAAATCCAGCCCTTCCTTACAACAAAGAAAGACCTCCTGTAGGACATAATGGAGTTCCGGACAATATTTCATTATTCCCATTCATTCAGGAAAATGAATTCCCAAATCAAACTAATTCCTTTACCAACTGCAAAAAACTCGGCTTATATCCGGTTGTAGACAGCTATGAATGGGTCGAAAGAGTATTAAAGGCAGGGGTTAAGACTCTTCAGCTTCGCATAAAGGCCAAATCTTCTCCGGATCTTTTTGACCAAATAGATAAAAGTGTAAAACTCGCAAAGCAGTATGATGCAGAGCTTTTTATTGATGATCATTATGAACTTGCAATTAAGGCAGGGGCCTATGGAGTTCACCTTGGAATGGAGGACCTGAAAAAAGCCGATCTTCAAAAAATAAGTAGGGCTGGATTAAGACTTGGAATATCAACTCATGGTCCTTATGAAATGTTAAAAGCATATCAATTAAAACCATCCTATATCGCCCTTGGACATATTTTCCCAACAAACACAAAAATTATGAACTCAAAGCCTCAAGGGATAGAGAAACTCAAATATCAGAATCAATTACTGGCTCATGAAAACATATGTACCGTGGCAATAGGTGGGATCAAACTTCACAATGCGAAAGATGTATTAAAAACTGGAGTCAGGTCAATTGCCCTTATTTCTGGAATTACCAAAGCAGATGATCCTGAAAAAACAATTTTAGAATGGCAAAAATTATTTGAGAGTCAACAAGAATGAGTGTCAACAGATACACAAGACAACAGATAATCCAAGGATATCAGGATATTGATAAAAAACTAGGCCAGCAAAGAATTGCCATAGTAGGATGTGGAGGATTAGGTGGCCTATGCTCATATCTACTGGTGGGGGCAGGTGCATTAAATATAAATATAGCCGATTATGATCATATAGATGAGTCAAATCTGCACCGACAGATCCTATATAGAGAAAAAGATATAGGAGAAAGCAAAGTCAATTGCTGTAAACATGAACTAAAGAAATTAGACCGTCGAGCAAATGTAAACACATTTAATAATAAAATCACTCAAGAAAATTTTCTCGACTTTACAAAAAACTGTCGACTGGTTTTAGATCTTAGTGACAACATGGAAACCAGACTTTCTATAAACAGGTTATGTTACAAACATAAAATTGATCTAATTCACGCCTCCGTTACAGGCGAGAACGCCCTATTATCCTATTTTAAATTTTCAGATCCTGATTTCATCAGTAAATACGGCTGCTATGAGTGCTTAGCAGGCGAAAATGCCACAATAAAACCTAATGGGATCACTGGACCATATGCCTCTGCAGTTTCAGCATTTGCAGCAAATCTCACTATGCAGGTCGTTTCAGACATTATTCAGGACAAATTAGGAAAAATATATCTATTTGATTTGAAAAAATTCGCAATCAAGAGCTTTTCTTTAAAAAAATCTCTTCAGTGTAAATGTTGCGGAAATTATAAGGAGAAATAATGAAAATCATTTATAACGGAAATTCTTTGGAAATTAAGGAAAATTTATCTTTAAGTATCTTTATTTCAGAATTAAAACTAGAAACAAAGACTATAGCAGCAGCTGTTGATGAACAGATAGTTCCTAAGAAAAACTGGGAGAATTTTATTTTAAAAGAAGGAATGAATTTAGATATTTTTAATCTGGTCGCAGGTGGCTAATAAATTACAAATTCAAAACAAACAAATATATAACCGAACTAGGAGATATAAGATCCATAAATTATGGAAGCTTAAATAAAACCATGAAAGATACATTTACTTTAGCAGGAAAAAATTTTAAATCACGACTCATAATCGGTACAGGCAAATATGCCTCTGGAGAAATGCTTGCACAGGCATGCAAAGCCTCAGGAGCTCAAATTGCAACAATGGCAGTAAAAAGGATTGATACCACAGATCATACCGATGAAATAATAAACCCACTTTTAGAGCTTGGAGTTCAGCTCATGCCTAATACATCGGGTGCAAAAAATGCAAAAGAAGCAATTTTTTCAGCTCAACTTGCAAGAGAAGCATTAGGCATTGACTGGATCAAAGTCGAAGTTCACCCAGATGTTAAGTATCTGTTGCCTGATCCAATAGAAACTTTTAAGGCCTGTGAAACTTTATGTAAGGAGGGCTTTAAAGTATTTCCTTATATAAATGCAGATCCAGTTCTGTGCAAAAGATTAGAAGATCTTGGGGTATGTGCTGTCATGCCGCTAGGCGCTCCGATTGGTTCTGCAAGAGGCCTGAAGACTTTATCTATGTTAAAGATAATCATAAAAGAGTCTCATGTACCAGTAATTATTGATGCAGGAATCGGTGCACCTTCAGATGCAGTCAAAGCCTTTGAAATGGGAGCGGATGCCTGCATGATAAATACAGCCATTGCCGCAGCGGGAGATCAGATAGCAATGGCAAAGGCATTTAATCTTGCACAAGAGTCTGGACGCATAGCATACATTGCAGGAATGGCAGATAAAGTAGAGACCTCTAGAGCAACCTCTCCAATGGAATCGTTCTTAAAGGAGGCTATGAAATAAATGAGCTTCTATGATGTTCTTGAAAAAATTAATATTGATAGTTTTAAATCGTTAGTAGATACCAGAGAAGATCGTGACGTAGAAAGAGCCTTAACAAAAAAATCTACCCTTGGAATTGATGATTTTGCCTCACTTATATCAGAAAATGCCCGTAGGCATTATCTTAGAGAAATGGTCGCCATTTCATCACAGCTGACAAGAAAAAGATTTGGCAGATGTGTCAATATGTACCTGCCATTGTATATTACTAATCTATGTTCAAATAAATGTGTCTACTGTGGATTCTCAGTCATGAATAAATTCAAAAGAGTTGTTTTGGATTTAGAACAGATTGAAGAAGAATGTGTTGCAATAAACAAGATGGGATATAAAAACATCCTTCTTGTGTCAGGGGAATCAGAAAGGAAGGCGGGTATTGATTACTTCAAAAAGGTATTACCGGTAGTCAAAAAATATGCTTCGTATCTGCAAATGGAAGTACAGCCTCTATCAACAGAAGAATATGCTATGTTAAAAGAGTTGGGGCTTGATGCTGTGTCTGTCTATCAGGAGACTTATCATAAAGATTTTTATAGTAAAGTTCATCTTGGAGGAAAAAAAGCAGATTACAAGTGGAGACTTGAAACTCCAGACCGCTTAGGAAAAGCTGAAATTGATAAGGTAGGAATCGGTGCACTTCTAGGTCTTTACGACTGGAGAGCCGACCTTTGTGCAACCGCTATGCATATTCTCTATATGAGAGATCATTACTGGAAAACACAATTATCAGTATCATTTCCAAGATTAAGGCCGGCAGCAGGAGGATTTGAACCAACGATTCCTGTATCCGATGCAAAACTGCTGCAGATAATTTGTGCTCTAAGAATATTCGACAATGAACTGGATCTGACTTTAAGTACAAGAGAAAATGCCAGCTTCAGGGACTTGATTTTACCTGTTGGAATAACAGCGATATCAGCAGGTTCCTCTACTGAACCAGGTGGATATGCTCACAAAGGAGAAAATCTCGAACAATGGACGGTTAACGATGATAGATCTGTAGATGAAGTTGTCAGTGCAATGGAACACAACGGGTTTGAAGCCGTATTTCAAAATGCATCAACTACATATTTCTCTACTACAACATGATTACAAAGAAATAAGGAAAATAAGTTAATGCATATGAAAAAGGCCCACTTACGTGAGCCTTCCTCTAATCATCTTAGCAAGAAATTACTTCTTGTAACGACGAGTCATGTTGTCTAAACGATCGTTTGCACGAGCTGCGTCTGACTTAACGAAAGCAACGTCGTTTGCTAACTTAGACTGCTGAGCCTTTAAAGCGTCAACGTCAGCAGCGATAGCATCGATCTTAGCCTCAAGAGCAGAGTTGCTAGCGCAACCAACTAATACTGATGAACCTAAAGCAACAACAGCTAAAGTAGCCTGGAACTTATTCATTTTTATCTCCAAAACTGTTTAAACAGATAAATATGGGAATGATCATTCATCCCCGTAGCAAGAGTAATTATAGTAGCATTTTTTATGAATGGCACATTTTTTTCAATTTTTTTTATTATTTTTTTTCGATCATTGATCTATCTTACAAAATTGCAAAAAATATAAAATTAACCTTTTGATAATTATTATATTTTTCAAAACGTAAGCGCCGATACCACTAAATAATTAGTAGTTACTTATTTTCATTTTTGATTTTTTTCACACTTTCCATAAGAGAAAGAAAACATTCTGCTTCTCCAATCTTTGGAGATTCTTCCTCAATATGGGTGCCAACAAGAAAAAGATTCTTGATACCGGCATTCTTGGCGGCAATCAGATCCGATGCGTGATCTCCAAACATCAGGCACTGGCTCATATCAAGATTTAAATCCCGCTTTGCCTGAAGAAACATGCCACTCTTGGGTTTTCTGCATTCACAGTCACATCTGTACTGATGAAGATCGGCCTCAGGATGATGCGGACAGAAATATACCCTGTCAAAACAGGCATTGTATAAGGACAGACTGGACTGCATAAATGATGTTACTTTAAAAAAGTCTGCCTCAGTATACTTGCCTCGAGCAATCCCTGACTGGTTGGTTACCAGAACAAGATAATACCCGTTTTCTCTTAAAAGACTTAGGGCCTGAGGAACGCCATCGATGAGATCATAATTCTCTATCTGACCTACAAAACCATAATCAATATTGATTACGCCATCGCGATCAAAGAATGCGGCTTTGTTCACTATGCAAGATCCTTGAGTTTCTCAGGAGCGAGAGCAATATCCTCATTTTTTACAACAACGATGCCCTTATCTAGAATTTCCTTAGCAATATCCTTAGCATCAGATAAAGAATGCAAGTCACAAGAACCACACTGGTACTCGTTTGCAGCAGGAATCTTTGCGTTGTCATCTAATGAAGCAATATCTCTAATTGCAAGTTCAAAGCATTTTGCAACATTATCCCCCTGAGCATCACCTATCAGACTCATGTAGAATCCAGTCTTACATCCCATAGGAGAAATATCAATTACTTCAACTACACCTGGATTGTTTAAATGCTCACGCATAAAGCCAGCGAAATAATGTTCAAAAGTATGAATTCCTTTGTCGGACAATCTGCCATGATTTGGTTTCTTAAAACGAAGATCCCAAACCTGAATAGTATCACCCTTAGGAGTTTTCATCAGTTTTGCCATTCTTACAGATGGTGCAGGCATGATAGTATGATCAACTAAAAAACTGTCAACTAGTGGCATAATTAACCTTCCTTTGTGTATAACTTGATTCAAAAGACTCAGATTATTGAGTCTTTCTAAATAATTATGAATACGGCTTAATACAGATTACAGTGTTCCAACTGATTTTTATAGTTCTGTGCTCTTATATGAACCTGTCTTGCAACATCAATCAGCCAGTTTTTACCTAAATAGGTTTTGTTTTTGTAGCCAGTCCAACCTTCATGGTAATTCAGATACTGATTAAAAGCGTCTGAAAATTTGACATCATTGATTTTCTTGGTTTTTGTCATATACCAGCCAATAAAATCAAGAGAATCTTCAAAAGAGGTTCTTGAAGTGAAGAGACTTCCCTCTTCACTGGTGTAGTCTTCCCAAACATCATCCTGTGCCTGTGAATAACCATAAGATGAGCTTCCGCGACCATATGGGATAAAGCCAAACCATCTCATTTTTGGTTTAGCATCTTCTACAAATCCTGATTCCTGAGCCATTATGGACATAGCTACATTAATTGGGATGCCGTACTTATCATGAACTTTATGAGCCGAAACGTACCAGCTGTCTTTTTCCTGAAAAATAGAACAGAGATTTTTGATGTCTGATGGGGGAGTTGAAGCGCATCCAACCATAAATAGCGCTCCAACTACGATAGAGAAAATACTTTTTTTTAGAATCATCTTATAATGTGTATTTAAATAGCGTCGTCACCTTCTTCTCCGGTGCGGATTCGAATTACTCTCTCCACATCAGAGACAAATATCTTGCCATCTCCGATCTTACCTGTATGAGCGCCAGCTGTGATTGCCTCGATGCACAAATCGACATCCTCATCTTTTACAACAAGCTCGATTTTTGCCTTTGGAAGGAAATCTACAACATATTCAGCACCACGATATAATTCTGTATGTCCTTTCTGACGGCCAAAACCTTTAACCTCAGAAACTGTCATACCAGAAATACCCTTTGCACTTAATGCTTCTCGAACGTCATCTAGCTTGAATGGTTTAATAATCGCGGATATTTTTTTCATACAACTTCCAGCCCTTAATATACAAACATGTACAGAGATAGGCGTAATTATAATAACACCTATCCAAACAATATGCCTAATTCATCCTAAAAGAAAAGAGGCATAATTATAAAATGATCTCGCTCTAATTATTATGTATTAATTTATTTTTACAAAAAATTATTTGTTTTTATTTAAATTGCTTTAAAACTGCGCAAATTTAAATTTACACAGTCAAAAATTTGTTATGTCAAAAATCATAGCATTCTTAAGCAAAAATCCACCTCATTGAATGTTATTCCTATTAATTAATCGCATAACGTCCATTTCAAGATTTTGACACTCACAGACGTTAGCTCTCCTCTCAATTATTTGACAGAATGATAAAAAGCTTAGATAAATCAGTTTTCTAGAATTAGATTAATCTGTTGGCACAGCAAATGCAAAATTGAAATCATCGAATAAAAGTTCGCCAAAAAATGGAGCATCAATATGAAACACGAAAATTCAATTTCTGCATTAAAGATTACTAATACTATTATGATGTGGTTATTCTGTTTAACTGTAATGATGTTGGTTATGCCATGGGAGATAATCTCAACAGAATTCGCATCACATATTGAAACTAACAAAATTGTTCTTTATTTTGCACTGATTATTGAGGTATCAAATTTTATAAGTCAGGGACTCTTAACAATCATCAATGCCCTGCTTAGCAAGAAAGCACAGAAGAAAATGCAGGAGAAGATCGTACAGGCAGTTGAGGGACTTGATTTTGCAGAAAGAGCTTTACTAAGAGAATATGTTCTTCAGAGAAAGTCTGTTTTAACTCTACCAGTTAATGAACCTACTGTTAGAAATCTGATCGATGATGGTGTACTGAGAATTGTTAATGTAAATGACAGCAACACTTATAGAGCCGATATTATTATCGCTAAGGAAGCTCGTCCATATATCACCTACAAGGCAATTGGTCTTACCCTTGGCAAGATGACAGAGGAACAGGTGACTCAGATTATGAATTCAAGACCAGAATATGCAAAACAGAAATTCAGTCATCAGAACAAAATCTTTATCGGCGCAAATGCGGTTAGAAATGTTAACACTCCAATGAGAGAAATTGAGGAAAACAATGAGGATGTTGCTGCATAGCAGAGTGCAGATGAAGGAATAACGCGAACTTATTAAGCGATGAGGTATGGAAAAAATGCCAGTAATTACTGGCATTTTTTATTTTATATATATGGACCCACTTGAATGTGCAACAGATTTTTGATCAACCTTATATAACGAAGTAAATGCAGCTATATATCCGGCCTCTTGTTGAGTATGCCTACTCTGGCCTCTATGGTTTGTGCGACTGTATTCCTTAATTAAATTAGCGGTATTTTGTACCATTATAAAACTCAGGTTTGATACAGTCCGGTTTTACCTGTTGTGCCAGTTTATCTTTCTCTGTGCATTTCCCTAGGTGGGAACTTTTTTTTGTTACATCTCCTTTGAGTTTATAACAAAATCCTTTAACATAGCTTCATTGCATCTGATACCGATTCAAGCTGATTAACCTTG
>NZ_FPAH01000067.1 GCF_900116345.1 Succinivibrio dextrinosolvens
AAAGAATCTCCAGACTTCATCAGAAGAAAGCCAATATTCGTTATGACATTCATCAGAAGCTCAGCACACAGATATGCAATAGCCACGCAATTGTTGTTGCTGAGGAGCTGAAGATAAGGAATATGACGAAGAGTGCTAAAGGAACTATATTGAATCCTGGCAGAAATGTAAAAGCAAAGTCAGGACTTAACCGTTCCATTCTATCTGAAGGCTGGGGAAAATTCTTTAAGATGCTTGAATACAAGCAGAATAAAAGAGGTCATATCTTTTTACAGATTAACCCCAGGAATACCAGCAGAACCTGTCCTAAGTGCGGTCATATCTCCAAAGATAACCGAAAAACTCAGGCTGTGTTCTGCTGCAAAAGCTGTGGATATACAGCCAATGCAGATGAAAATGCAGCGAAAAATATCCTAAGGGAAGGTCTATCCCGGCTAGCACAGGAAGTGAACTCCAAAAGGAGTCAGCACTGTGAACCCACCGAAGCTGAACAGTAATGTCAGCAGTAGGAATCCTCTTGTTTCAGCAAGAGGAGGTGGTCAATCTGCTCTAGCAAGCACTCGTAATCTTTTGATTTTTTTGTCAAAAATATGGATTAAAAGGAATATATCAAAACAGGAGTATTCATGGAGATAACCTACACCACCAAAAAGAAGATTAGCGTTGAAGCCTACGTTGATCTTATATGCTCGACAACACTGAAGGATCGTCGTCCTATAAATGATTACGAAAGAATCGAGCAGATGCTTAAAAATGCCAATCTTATTGTTACAGCCTGGGACGGAAATGAACTGGTTGGAATCGCCCGCTCTGTCACTGATTTTTCTTTCTGCTGTTACGTAAGTGATCTTGCTGTACGTGGTTCATATCAGAAAAAAGGAATTGGCAAGAAACTACTGCAGGTAACCAAAGATAATATCCATAACAATGCTAAGCTTATTTTACTGGCGGCTCCGCAGGCAACAGAATATTATCCTCATATAGGCTTTGAAAGACATAACGCTGCTTTTGTTTCTTCAGATGTATTTGTAATTTAAAACGCAACTGCAGCTAAAACTCAAATAGCGGTATTGGAATAACTGTTGATTTACTTTACCTCAGACCAGCACTTCGGTCATACCAACATCATTAAATACTGTAACAGACCTTTTGATTACAGTTATGAGGGGACTTTAAAGTGCGATGAATTCATTAGAGAAAAATACTGCAGTATTGTGAATCCTGATGATATTGTATTTTTCCTTGGTGATGTCGCTCTGTTTAAAAATGAAGAACAGGAGAGAATCAGTACTCTTATAAGGTCGCTCCCAGGACAGAAGATTCTTATTAAAGGGAATCATGATCACTGTAAGAACCAGTTCTATCAGTCATGCGGCTTCCTCGATGTTTGTTATTATCTTCAGTTTGGTGATTTCTTTATATGTCACTATCCGCTTACCGGTGAAGAGGAAGTTAACCGCAGAGTAGTGGAACTTATAAAACTGTATAAAGAAAGTGGTTGTACAACTCTTATTCATGGGCACACACACGATAAATCTCCTCCGAGTGAGGAGGGCATAAGACGCACCAATGTATGTGTGGATAATACTCAGACTGATTTTTCTCCAGTTAAGGTGGATGGTATACCAGAGAAGGAGATTGAAGCTTATTTTTCTAATCTTATAGATAATAACTGATCCTCAGGATTTAAAATATCATGTGATCACTGAATGCTTACAGAGAATAACGGATTCTTAAATCCAGCTTGAGCAGAATGTAAATATCTTCCTATAAAAGATCAATTTGATATTTCTTAATGGCAAAAAAATGAAAAAACTGGTTGTATATGTTCATGGAAAAGACGGTAGTGCAGAAGAAAGTGAACACTACAAATCTTTGTTTCCTGATTATGATGTTATAGGTCTTGATTACAAGACATTCACTCCATGGGAGACTGGACCTGAAATTCATAACGCTCTTTTAGAGCTGAAAAATCACTATGATGAAATTGTCTTGATTGCCAACAGTATCGGCGCATTCTTCTGTATGAACGCAAATCTTAACGGCATAGTGGATAAAGCTTTTTTTATATCGCCTCTGGTTGATATGGAAAAGATGATTTCTCAGATGATGCTTTGGGCAAATGTTAGTGAAGAGGAACTTAAAGAGAAAAAGATTATCCATACATCCTTTGGAGAGGATCTGTCCTGGGATTATCTATGTTATGTTAGAGCCCACAAGACAGAATGGTTAATTCCTACTCATATTCTTCACGGAGGTCAGGATAATCTGATTTCTAGTGAGACTATTGAGCAGTTCAAAGAGGAACATAATGTAACTCTAACTGAAATGGAGAAAGGTGAACACTGGTTCCATACTGAGGAGCAGATGCGTTTTCTTGATGACTGGATTAATTCCTATAAATAGAGGTTACTGCAGAATATTCGAGAATTGAGTCTTACTCCGAGATCCTACATTTGCCATAAGACTACTGTACGATAATAGCTCCTCCAAAGCACTTGTCATAAAGCTTCCTGGTAATAAGACTCTGTTTAATGAATATTCTCTCTTTTTATCAGGAAGGTTCGTCGTCTTAAGGCTTATATTTCCTGTTTATTTACGATTTTAATGCTAAAAAGCAGGAAATATTGCACAAGTTAAGACGAAAATCACAATATAAATTCCTTAAATTTTGTGAGATTTTAAAAAAAGTGCTATATTACAGTTAGATAAAGGTTAATTACGTACAGAGATTTTATGCAGACATATTTAGATGTAACTCTTATTGCCGCTATTAGTACAGCTGTTGTCCTGCTGCTATTTATCCTTATCTCTTTTGTAATTACCTCCCGTCGCTGCGGTGCCTTAGAAAAAGAAAACCTTTTATTAAAAGAATCTGTTGAAAATGCTCTGAAATCTCTTGAAGAACAAGCATCAAAATATTCAGCCTCTATTGAAGCTTTAGAAAGAAAAATGAAGGCTTCAGATATGTCTCTGCAGTATTTAACCTCATCTCAGCAGGATATTGTTGATAAGCAGAAGGTTATAAATACATCATTTGATAACCTATCTGTGAAGGTTGAACAGCAGAAGAAGGAAATTCAGAACAACTCTGTTGAGAATCAGCCGATTATTCTTGCTAAAAGACTTTTAGCCGAAGGTCTTTCTATTGAAGAAGTGATTGCTAAAACCAATCTTCCTCAGTACGAAGTCGAGATGCTGGCTAAAGTTCATAATCTGTCTGCTAAGGTTGCAGCTGCTGAAATTGCTGCTAAGGCAAAAGCTGCAGATAATCAGACACCATCTCTAGATAAGGTTAAGGTTGCACCTGCTCCTGCCAAAACAGCTGCGGAACCTCCTAAACCAACTCCTGTGCAGTCTGCTCCTGCAGCTCCTCATGTGGCAAGTCTCAAAGCCCGTGAAGCTTATGGTATGGGGGCGAAAGCAGGTCTGAGAAGACCTAGATAAAGCTTCTGATTCTTTTTTCTAAAAACATTTTCGTAGTCTAATAGGTCTTTTTTGAGAATCTTGTTACTATTCGAGATTGATACTGAAATGTGAATCAACAGAGTTTAAATGTAATCATGAAAGAATCCTTATTAAAAGAAATCACTAGAATTGCCAGTGAATTTGAGTCTTTATCTGCTCAATATAAAGAAATCTATGTTACAGCAGAATCTTTAACGGCCGGTTTTATAGGGGCCTCAATTGTTGAAATACCTGGCAGCTCCGGCTGGTTTGACAGAGGTTTTATAACCTACTCAAATGAATCTAAGATGGAGCTTTTAGAGGTTAAAGAGGATACTCTAAAAACAGTCGGTGCTGTAAGTGAAGACACTGCAGTTCAGATGGTTGAAGGTGCTTTAAAGCATTCATCCCTTGCAACCATTGGCGTATCAGTTACCGGTATTGCCGGACCTGATGGAGGTTCAGCTTTGAAACCGGTTGGTACTGTCTGGATGGGACTCATGAAGAAAGGGCAGAAAGCCTACGCCCATTGTTTCCATTTCAAAGGTGATAGAGAAGAAATCAGGCTTCAGACCACTCTTATGGCACTAAAAGGTCTGAGAGCCTTAACCTTAGGTGAAAATCCTGATTCTGTCTTTACTGCTCTATAATAATTAAAGTGTCTGCAGGTGGCAGAATGTATTCTGAGAACAGAGGTTCATTATTTATAAAGTTGACAGAATTCTGTCCTATGAGAATTGTCTGAATTTCCTCGGTCCAGTTGATATAAATCTTTAAGCGCTCCTTCTTGCTCTTAAGATTCAGTGTGAATGTGGAGTAATCCTCATCAGGGATTACTTCTTTGACATAGTATGTATAGTCTTTGATTCTTCTGAGAAGTTCCTTATCCTCTCTGCTGTAATCAGACAGTCTGTCTCCAATGGTTACCACTCCTCCACAGATGAGTACGGTTGCAATCTGCAGATGTACATCATTTGCCTCAATATGCTGACCATCAAGATCTTTTATGCACAGAGCATCCGGATCGTTTATCCACAGATGATTGTTCATCCACATTCGGTTAAAGGTTTCTTTTGCCTTCTGAACTGTTCGGTAATGGTTTCTCTCAGTATCATCGGAGATCCTCATGGTATGGAAGAGACCAAGTGACGGCCATATGGGCGCATTGCAGCCTAAAAGACAGGCATCATCCCCGATTGCATCTAAGATAGCCTTAATTCCTCGTCTGTAGTTTTCAATTCTTGAGATATTCCCTCGGAAGAGATAGCCTTTGATTGCTCCCCAGTAGCAGGCATCAAGCTTAAAGTATCTGATCCTGAGTTTTTTAACAAAGAAATTAAATATATTGTGGATATGATTTACAACTTCCTCATTGGAGAAATCCAGTACATACCAGGGAAGATCTCGCCAGCCTCCATAGGTCAGATAGCCCGCTGGAATAAGATTTCCGTCCATGTCGGTTGCAAGCCAGTCAGAATGATTCTTTACGATATCGGATTCTCCGCTGACAATGAATGGAGCAACCCAGATGGAAGGTCTTTTGCCTTTCTCTGCGATTTTTGCAATGCAGGCATCAAGCCCCTTTGAGAAACTGTCAGAGTACTCAAGCCAGTCTCCCATGTGACTTTCATAGCCATCATCAATCTGAATGTGATCAATAAAATCAAGTTCTCCTGATTTATCAGCATTCTCGATGATGTCTGATTCTCTGACATGATCATAGTAGGCATACCAGGAGCACCAGGTACATGGTCGTTCTTTGATTTTCTGTGGAGGATGATGTTTTGCGATCAGTTTTGCAAATTTCTCCAGAATCTGCTGTTTATCTGTTCCGTCCATAATGACGAAGGTTTCAGTGTTGATGATGTCTCCTGAGTTAAAGAGCTGCCCCTCAAGTGACATACAGACATGCAGAGTTCCGTCGTTGAAGATTCTGAAGAAGCCGGTGTATTTATTGCAGCTGGTAAATCCTAGTAGTGTCCACATACTCTCTTTTTTCAGAAGCAGCAGATTGTATACTGTTCTATAGTCTTCTACAGGATAGTGAGAGTAGGGGGATAAGTCATCCATGCATCTGCCAATGTTTACAGGATTACCAAAGGTTCCAGTCATCTGTGAGAGCATCTGAAAGCCTTCACCGAAAAACTCTGTATCTGGATTTAATTTTGTATCAAGGAGGATAAGAACTGAGGTAAAGCGGGAGGTGGTGACAACCTTTCTGAATATGTATTCATCGGCCTGATTTTTTACATAGCCAATATCAGACACTTTTAGTGTCGAATCCAGCGCAGCTTCTAACGAATCCTTCAACATCTCACAATCCTCTCAGATGCACAACACTATCTTGAATTATAGGTTACTGAATTGAAAGGAAATGTGAGATAGCGTGAACTCTACTGTTTAAGTGTTACATAAACAATCTGCGATGGATCGTGAAGTCTTAGAGGGGCTCCTGCCCAGATTCGGGTACCGTTGGACACTATAACTCTTTGTCTTCCGGTATTGTAAAGACCGCTGACATAGCCTCCGTTAACCTTGGCAACAATCTGCTTAAGTCCAGGCATAAGACCTCCATGGGTATGTCCGCAGAAGGTGAGATCGGATATTTCCTTTAGCTGATTTGCAAGCTTTGGCTGGTGCGACATGAAGATAGTTGGCAGTCTTTTATCCGTATTTGCAGTTGCTTTTGCAATATCAGCTGCAGGAAGTTTGAAACGGGTAGCAGAGATATCAATAACACCGCACAGATTCAGAAGCGGTACATCCTTCTCGTCTCTGATAACTATTCCGTCATTTTCCAAAAACTTTATACCGCCTTTTTCAAAGTACTCAATCCACTCTTTATATCCAGAGTAGAGCTCGTGATTTCCGGAAACTGCATAGACACCGTACTTAGCCTTTAGTTTGAAGAGGATTTTTGTCATGTAATCGAGTTCTGCAATCGTACCGTCGACAAAGTCTCCTGCAATCAGAATCAGATCTGGCTCATTGCTGTTTACTCTTTCAACGATATCCTCAATCTCTGAAGGAATGGTAGGTGCTGAAATATGCAGATCGGCAAGTTCTACAATGCGCAGATCATTAGCCTGCGCAGGCAGATCTTTTACTGTAATTTCGTAGAATTTATCAACAGGAGGTGCAAAGCCATTGAATACTGCTCGTCCTCCGATAAGACAGGCTATAAGCAGGAACAGTGCTGCATATCTTGTTGACTGGGCTGGAATAATGAATTTTGAGACACTCAGTCTGGAGAGTTTGTAGATTCCATTGATAATCATTCTGATCAGTGTCAGAAGAAACAGGAATATGGAGCTGAAATAGATGGTGTCAAAGAAGATTGCTGGATATCTTGAAAGCTTCGGATCCATCATATCTCCACCTGAGAAGATATAAATGTACTGTTTAAGACTTCCCAGACCAAAGATTAAAGCAAGTGCAATCTTGTACTTCAGACTTACCTTCTTTAGGGGTAGGATAAAGCACAGAATAATTACAATAGCCTGAATAAACGGGAAAATCTTAAACGCTAACATATCACTCTCTTATCGTACAGCAGGGTACAGACAGCCTAAAATCGAAGGTTCCTTTGCTCCTGTTGAATCACCTAGCACTAAGCATTCTCTGTGCATGAATTTGTACGCAAAATAGGCAAAAGCATGAGCTTCTAACAGTTTTGAATTTACATTCAGAGCTTCTGCTGTCATTACCTCAATATTGTTTTTTACAAGTTTCTTTTCAAGACCTGCCTTTATATATGGATTATAAGCTCCGCCTCCGCAGAGGATAAGTCTTGCATCCGTGATTGTATGTTTATACATACACATTCTGATGGCGTTGACATTCACCATTACGGTGAACTCGGTCAGAGTTGCAATAAGATCACAGATAAAATCCTCATCCTGAGTGGCAAAGAGCAGCTCCTCCTTAATAAAATCAAGACCGAAATCCTCTCGGCCGGTTGATTTTGGAGGTTCTAATTTAAGGTATGGCGCCTGCATGTATTTTTCCAGAAGTGCAGGTACAACCTTACCCTTTGAAGCTAATTTAGCATCTTTGTCATAGGGAATATTTAGCAGAGTTCTGCAGGTTCCATCAATCAGAGTATTGGCAGGACCTGAGTCAAAGGCTTCAAGGATGCTGCCGTCCCTATCAATTACTGTGAGGTTGGAGATACCTCCAAGGTTCAGGACCATTGATACTTTGTTATCATCTCTAAACTGCATACTGTGGAAAGCCTGAGTTAAGGGAGCTCCATTGCCCCCATGTGCAATGTCGGCTGAGCGGAAATCGCATACAGTATCAATTTTGGTTAGAGCACAGAGGAGTGCTCCATTATCTAGCTGCAGAGAAAAGCCTTTCTGAGGTCTATGTCTTACTGTCTGTCCATGGGAGCCGATAGCCTTTATATCCTCAGCTTTAAGCCTGGCGTCCTCTAATAGGGTGTTTACAGCTTTAGCTTCGTATTCTGCTATCTTTACTCTGGCGACTCCTGCCTTTTCAATTTCATCCTCAGATGATGAACATAAAGAGTGCAGAAGTTTACGTGTATCTTCGTCGTAATCAACACTGGTACTATTTAAGATTCTGCTTTTATTTCCGTCGAATTCCACAAGAACTGCGTCAATGCCGTCGATACTGGTTCCGGACATCAAACCTATATAAAGCTCAGTCATTATCTTTTCCTTGTGATTAAGCTTTTTTTAAGCCTAATTGTGCTTTTTTTTGTTTAGATCATGACTAAATTATATTAAAATATTGCGACTTATATTTTTTTTTATGCAAATTTTGCAACGTTTTTAATTATTTAAAAGGTTATACGATGTCTGATATCGAAAATGCATTACGTGAAATTACCCGTGGTGCCGAGGAAATCATTCCTCTAGATGAACTTAAAAAGAAACTGGAGTCAGGTAAACAGTTAGTTATTAAACTGGGTATGGATCCAACTGCTCCTGATATTCATTTAGGACACACCGTTATCCTAAACAAGCTTCGTACCTTCCAGAAACTAGGCCACAAGATTGTTCTTATCATTGGTGACTTTACCGCTGCAATCGGTGATCCATCTGGTAAAAATGCAACTCGTCCAGAACTTCCTCGTGAGCAGATCTTAGAGAACGCAAAAACCTATGCAGAACAGGCATTCAAGATTCTGGATAAAGATTTAACTGAAATCCGCTATAACAGCGAGTGGTGTGAGAAGTTAGGCGCTGCCGGTACCATTAAGCTGGCTGCTAAACTTACTGTTGCCCGTATGTTAGAGCGCGATGATTTCTCAAAGCGTTTTGCTGCAAAACAGCCAATTTCAATTCATGAGTTCCTCTACCCATTATTCCAGGGCTATGACTCTGTAGCTATCAAGTCAGATGTTGAGCTTGGCGGTACCGATCAGAAATTCAATCTGCTGATGGGACGTGAGCTTCAGAAGGATGCTGGCATGGAACCTCAGTGTGTGCTGATGATGCCTCTGCTGGTTGGCCTTGACGGTGTTGTGAAGATGTCAAAGTCTAAGCACAACTACATCGGTGTTACCGAAGCTCCTAAGGAGATGTTCGGCAAGATCATGTCTATCTCTGATGATCTGATGTGGTCATACTACGATTTACTGTCATTCAAGACTGTCGACGAAATTAAGTCTATTAAGGATGACTGTCTGATTAACGGCAAGAACCCTCGTGATGCCAAGATCGAACTTGGCCGTGAAATTGTTGCAAGATACCACGGTGAGGAAGCTGCCAACGAGGCTGTTGAAGGTTTCAAGTCTCAGTTTGCCAAGGGCGCTCTGCCTGATGACATTCAGGAAGTTACCGTAAATTCACAGACTATTCCAAATCTGTTAAAGGATGCTGGTCTATGTGAATCTACCTCTGAAGCTATGCGTATGCTCAAGCAGAATGCAGTTAAGTGCGAAGGTAAGGTTATCACTGACAAGAACGCTCCTGTAGAGAAGGGCACTTCAATCTGGCAGGTTGGTAAGCGTCGTTTTGCAAAAGTTACAGTTGAATAAAGTTATTTACAGACATTAAGGAATAATTGTATGACACAGGATGAATTGAAGGTAATGGTTGCCAAGGCAGCCTTAGATTATATCCCACAAGGAAGTGTTTTAGGTGTTGGCAGTGGTTCTACTGTTATGAAGTTTATCGAGCAGATCGGACTTAATAAGGTTCCTGTTGCTGCTGCAGTAAGTTCATCAAACAAGACCACTGAAGCTCTAAAGGCAATTGGCGTTAACGTTGTTGACCCTAATGAGACACAGCCTTATGAGGTTTATATCGACGGTGCTGATGAGGTAGATCCTAACTTCAATATGATCAAGGGCGGCGGTGCCTGCCTGACAAGAGAGAAGATCCTGACCTCAATGGCCAAGAAGTTTATCTGTATTGTAGATAAGTCAAAGCTGGTTGAGACCTTAGGTAAATTCCCTCTTCCTGTAGAGATTATTCCTATGGCCCGTGAGCAGGTTGCAAGAACTCTGCGTGCCCTGGGTGGTGATCCTGTTCTGCGTAAGGACTGTATCACTGATAACGGATGTGAGATTCTGGATGTTCACGGTCTGAATATCACCGATCCTCTGGCTTTAGAGCAGAAGATCAATCAGATCCCAGGTGTAGTCACCGTAGGTCTGTTTGCATCAAAGGGCGCTGATATTGTGCTTTATGCAACTGAAGATGGTGTTAAGGTTTTAAAGCGCAGCTAAGCTTTTAGCTTTTACTTTTTAAGAAAAGGGCTTTCAGTGAAAACTGAAAGCTTTTTCATTGTCTTTTCTGAAATGGTACTTTTAAACTGATCTTGGTACAGTGTTAAAGCTCCTGCCGTAAGAGATTGACATCCTCCTCTTGCTATAAAGCAAGAGGATTCCTACTGCTGACATTACTGTTCAGCTTCGGTGGGTTCACAGTGCTGACTCCTTTTGGAGTTCACTTCCTGTGCTAGCCGGG
>NZ_FPAH01000065.1 GCF_900116345.1 Succinivibrio dextrinosolvens
AACTTGGACAGTGAGCTCAAATTTTGGATATAAACTCGACTTGAGATCTACACCATAAAGCTGATGTGGTACTATAAACATGACTTTTTGTCAGCCACGGTCTCTTTTTGTCGGCGAAAACAAAGGGGGAGACCGTGGTTAATCCTCAATTCACATATACAAACCAATTCAACAGAACATAATTCTGTACCTCATAACTAAAGTTTAGAAAATTTTTAGACAGGGATTTCCTAATGGTGCTTGTTGTGAATATTTTTGATGATCAAAGACAAGATCAGTGAGGCATAGAAAAAAAGATCAGTGGTGCAAAATTACAAGATCATCCACATAACATCAGTGAGAGAATCATCAACTCTATTAGCAACAATAGCATCACATTTTAATTTAAACTCATTTAAATCAGGTATAACACTACAGCCATAATAATTTAAAACACCTGATAGGGTTGGCTCATAAATAACTACAGTAGCCCCTTTATCTTTTATGCGTTTCATAACGCCCTGAATGGATGATTGTCTAAATTTATCAGAATTACTCTTCATGGTTAGACGGTATATTCCTATAACAACATCTTTCTCAATCTTATTCTCAGATTCTGCTCGAAGATCGTTATAGTATCCGGCTTTTCTTAAGACTCTATCAGCAATAAAATCCATTCTGGTTTTGTTAGACTCAACAATCGCATAAATAAGATTCTGCGGAACATCCACATAGTTAGCAAGAAGCTGATTGGTATCTTTTGGTAGACAGTATCCGCCGTAACCGAAGGAAGGATTATTATAATGTTTGCCTATTCGAGGATCTAAACATACTCCATTAATTACATTATTAGTAGATAAACCTTTAAGCTCACAGTAGGTATCAAGCTCGTTAAAATATGCAACTCTCAAAGCAAGATAAGTATTCGCAAACAGTTTAACTGCTTCAGCTTCAGTGTAATCCATAAAAAGAGTCTCAATATTATCTTTAAGAGCTCCTTCCTTAAGAAGCCTAGCAAATAAATACGCCTCTTCAGTTGATTCATCATCACATCCAACGATTATTCGAGAAGGATAGAAGTTGTCATACAAAGCTTTACTTTCTCTTAGGAATTCAGGGCTGAAAAGAATCTTTGCATTTGGATACTTATTTTTAAGTAATTTTGTATATCCGACAGGTATAGTACTTTTAATTACAATACAAGCTCCAGAATTAATTGATTGAACCTGTTCCAAAACAGATTCAACTGCACTGGTATCAAAGAAATTTTTGTAGGGATCGTAATTGGTTGGCGTTGCGACAATAACAAAATCAGCATCTTTGTATGCAGATTCCCAATCTGTTGTCGCTGCAAGATTGAGAGCTTTTGAAACAAGATATTTTTCTATATATGCATCCTGAATTGGACATTGTTTGTTATTTATTTGATTAACCTTATCAGTGACAATATCTACAGCAGTTACTTTGTGATGCTGAGATAGCAAAACAGAAAGTGATAAGCCAACATATCCAATACCTGCAACAGCTATTTTAAGATCACAATATTTCGTCATTTATAATACTTAATTCTTTATTTAATAAAATAAAAATTGAAGTCGTTAGAGTTAATTTCGCAAAAAAAACTATATACTGAATTTATTATCAAACTAATTCTGATAAGTAAGCACACTGCAAAAAATATAAACCAATATCCCGCTAAATTCAGTCTGATACAAAAAAAGCCTTTTTAAACAACAGAACATTGGTTAACAGATAAAAAAGTGTACTGTATCTTTATTCATGATAACTTTCAGTTTGGAAATGCCTTTTTTTGTAAAACGTAAAAAGCATGAGGAACTACATAATCAATATAATTATGATATACGATTTCTAATTTATATTTTTGAGCAACTTCATGAATATCTTCATAAGAATATCGATACAAATACTCACTAGGTCTTCGATCCTCTTCATTTTTATTCCAATCTTGAGTACAAAACTGATTCTTTGGAACTTTATTATATGATTGGTCTATTACATAAAATATTAGATAACCATTGTTTTCTAGGTAGGGAAATGATTGTTTATAAAAAGCTCAATACCATAATCAGGAACATGATAAATCCAATTAATTCCTAGTATTAAGCTATATGTTTTTTTAGATTCAAATTAGAACCATCAGCGACCAAATAAAACAATATCTGAATTGAGATATTTTGAAAATTCTTTTGCTACTCTTATTATGTTACTGTAAAGATCATATCCACTAAGATTTCTAAATCCCATCTTATAAAGGTGATATAACATATCACCAGCTCCGCAGCCACTTGCAAGAATAGATGTATTTTTTTCTACATTATCAACAATCCATTTAAACGGAAGACAGGCATGTTGTCTCGAAAAAAATTCTTTAAAAGCATAAACATACCAATTAGGAGCTTCATTAGATTTTATTATTGAACAGAATTCATCAATTTCAGCTTTAGAAAAATAATTATTTGATTCACTCATTTTGAACCTCTGAATCGACTATATTTAAATAAAATATCATATGTAAAAACAGCCAAATAATACAAAGGTCACAAAATACCAAAGCATAAAAATTATTATGGTGGATATCCAAAAGAGAAAAGTTTTCAAAGAGTTAAATCGAATCAATTAAATGAGTGAAAGATGGTGGCTAAGAAGTAATTTTTAGGTAATAATACGTCATTTCATCATATCCTTTTAAGAACTTAGCCCTCAAGAATATTTTGATGTTGATATTTTAAAAGTAATCTCTGTTTAAAAAGGACAATATGTAAAACAGGATCTAAGTTAAAATATATAAGAGAATAATACGTTTTATATAATCTTTGTATATTATTTATCTGTTGTATCTTTATAATTGATATATACAATTTTTTCTTTAGAAATACCTTTTTTTAATAAAAAGTTAACTATAGACTTTCTTGTCTCTGGATTCATTACAGTGATAACTACATAATCAAAGGATGCTCTGTTTATTATTTCAGGATTAAAGATAAATCTGGAATTAAATTCTGCATAATCAGCATCGTATACCCCAATAATACGATAATCACAAAAAAAATTAACAAAATATTCTTCTCCATAGGGACCAAAGCCATATATAACAATTTTTTTATTTTTATCTATATTATTTGAAAGAAATGTCTTTGCATTTTGGTCGCAGAAAGTAACTAATAATTTGGTTTCAATAAAGAAAAATCTATACTTAAACAAATTATAAAAAAAAGAACAAATGCACATAAAAAAACCTTAAATACAGCTTAATATGATGATTTTATAGCGACATTAAAATGGATCTATTTATCATAGATAAACTAGTCAAATTAGAATTAACTAACCAGATATATATAAAAAAAAATAAGATCTCAACTGATTAAAAAACTACTTAGTTAACAAGAAATATAATTTGTATTCTCTATTAAATCTTTTCAAAAAATTACTTATTTTAGGAGCTTGAATAAGCCTAGCTAACGTTGTTGGTCTTTTATTTTTGTAAGTTGTTAGTATTTTTTTTACATCTTCTGAACAGTTTATCTTTGTGAGAACAGCGTTATTTTTATCAATAATTGGCTTAGGATCAAACTGTATACTTGTATAACCAATTCGTGAGACGTAATCCATAATTCTTTTTTTAGTAATAAAATTCAAATCGTTAAAAAAAATAGGAGAATCTCCTTGAGAGACATATCTATCTTTATTTTTTTGAGGAGAAATAAAAGGATTCCAAAATTTTTTATAATGACCTTCGTAAAAACTGTCATAATTACAAGTTGCTATATAGGCTTTTCCACCCTTTTTCAATATCCTATGAATTTCTTGTAATACCTTATATGGATCTCTAACATGTTCAAGGACTTCTAAAGAGTACACAAAATCTATGCTATCTGAAACAAGAGGAATATCTTCTCCTGCACATTGAACGGAATTGTACGGGAAAGAAGGATTGTCTTGACTAAGTATTTCGATGCATTCCTTTAGTTTAGAATATGAATTTTGACAAGGTTCAACTCCAAATACGTTTGCATCAGATAAAGCTTTTGTACAAATACAACTTGAACCTATTCCAGAGCCAATCTCCACGATGTTGCTGTAACTATTTATATCAAAAAAAGAAAGGATTCCATTCATCCGATCCATACATGATTTAAAATTTAAATAAATATTTACGTAAGAAGAAAACAAATCATCAGAAATTTCACTTGTACATTCTTTTGAGAATTCAACTACATTTTTAACCAATTCAGAAGATATATTAATTATATATTCATTTTCTTTTTCATTAGATAAATATTCTGTATTCATTATTTTTCTCTTATAAAATATATCTAATTTACTATTCTTTAAATTTAAATAGTTACGTTCAATCAATTTGAGTATTTACTAAAATTGATTTTAAATCGAATTAATTATTCTCTGAATTTTCCTATTATAAAGAGATAAAAAGATATAACTGAACATGAATAAATAAAATTATGCAAACTGATATTAACACAGTGAAGAATTATAAGTAGCGCCTGTAATCATACTTATTAACAGATTTACAATTAGAATCAAAAAAACAGACATTGTTCAGAAATTTATTTATAAAACATCAGTAGTAAAAGTATTTATTTATGAGCTCTTTTCTAGTGATATATACCGATACTAGAATTATCTATTTCATTTTCAAATTTATTTACCTGTTTTGAACTTTAAGATGTCACAACCACAGTTGAAGATTTTACTATTTAACACAACATCATCTGCTAGCAACTACTTGCCAGAATAGACGTTTTTTTTTGAAACTGATAAAAAGACATAAATATCTTTATTTTGCAAGAGAAATTATAGAATTATGAAAAGACTTGTTAAGAAGAATTTAGACTAGTTCCATAAAGCTTATATAATACACAGTAATTACATGAATTATTATTTTCATAGTTATAAAAAATTATAAATAATTTACAAATATTATTTTTTCTAAGGATATTCCTTTATTCAGAAGGAAATTAACAACGTTATTTTTAGCATTTTCATTCATTACTGTAACTATTACATAGTCAATTGAATTGCTATTTATTATTTCAGGATTGCTAATTGGACCTACTATATATTTGAAATTCAAATCAAAAATATCTATTATTTTATATAAAGAAAACAATTTTATAAAATATTCTTGACCATAAGGGCCAAAACCATATATATAAATTCTCTTTCCTGGGCTAATATTTCTAGATAATTGAGTGTTTTTAATTACCTCTGTATAGCCACCTAAGTACTTTATTTCAAAGTAAAATAACTTGTATTTCTTTAAATTAAAAATAAACGAAGTAAACCTATTTAAAATAAACATAATAATTCTTAAACTTAATACAGTAAATTTTATTAAACTATACCTAAATCAGTATTTCAAATTTATTAAAAGTTTCACAAGCCTCAGGACTATAGATCATTTTCCATTCTGAGGCGTTTTCTTTCATTCTACCCCTAAATTTCCCCAAAAATCTTCATTCTTCAGCAAGCAACTCAAAACTTATCTCAATTTCTATCAAAAATTAACCTTAGTTCTTTGCCAAATTGGTGAATTTTATTTGTTTTCTTAGTCCTTTTGTTGCACGGACCATATAAAGAGGTGATTTTTATGAAGGTTCCTGAAGAGATTAGAAAGGTTAAAAGACCTGTTAATACGATTGTTGAAGACTCAGGTAGAGAGGGTCCAAAACGTTATTCTGTTCGTCAGAGAGGCGTGGTTAAGTATGTTCCTGGTAAGAATCCCCAGCCTCATAATGGTAAGGTGATAGGTCACATCATTGACTATAAGTTTGTCCCTGTTGAAAACACTCATCCATCAGATGAAGCCCCCAAAATGCTTTCATATGGTTCTGCGGCCTTGGCTAAATCTGTTTGTACAGACATTGTTGATGACTTGTTATCCATCTTCGATCCAACTATAGCTTATTCAATAATGGCTCTTGCTCTCATACGGGTTATAAGACCTTCCACGCCTTTAAGCAGAGTATCTGCCCATTATTACCGAACCTTTACCAGTGTTTTCTTTCCTGGTGCATCTGTATCCTTAAATTCGCTTCACAAGCTTGTTGACTACTTAGGAAAGAGCGAGGATGGGAGAAAAACATTCTTTTTAAAGTATCTAGGAACTATTTGCATCTTTTTCAATAAAACCGCATAAAATATACTTACTCCAGCATTTTAATGTCATTGGAGTAAGCATTTATGAGTTCAATTCCACTTCAGCTATCTAAAGAAGTTGAAACAAAAATTATCAATGAGCTAACCAACACCCGCAGTTCATCTTATCAGGTTGCATTCAGATACAAATTAAGACCTCAGACAATAAATCGTATTGGTATTCAATATATTGGTAAGAATAATTTTGAAAAAAGAGAACAGCTCATAAACAGTGAACTTGATTCCCAGATCAGGTCACTTTCAGCTCAGGGCTATACCGGAGCAGAAATAGCAAAAGAGTTAGGTCTTTACTCCAGCACCTGTTACAAGATTATTGCAGGTAAGATTTCTCTGGTAGAAAATTCCCCTTCACATGATGATTCTGTAGAGATTGTTTCCCTGGATGATGACCACACTGAATCCCAGCTAAAACAGGTGCCAATGAACAGTGCAAAGGCCTTGCCTGCTGTTGATGAATCAAAAATAATCAGACCAGAGCTACCAGCTGAAGATTCAAAATCACAAATAAGCGACCATTCCGCTTCAAAAGCTCCAGTTCTTAATGAACGCAAAGTTCTAAATCAATTGTCAAACACGGTGCGTCTGTACTTTAATGGCATAAGGATCAATTACAAGTAATTGTTAACTTTTTAGTACCTAGCTCCACCCCCGCATAAATAGTACGATCTTAGCAAATTATTAGTTTGCTAAGGAGTCACTATGAGTAGCATAGATCCCGAGGTAGTCAAAAATATTGTAAAAGATATTACAACCTCACAACTGTCCTCGTACCAAATCGCCTATAAATTTCATTTGTCAAAGAATACTATTGACCGCCTTGGTATCTCTCATCTGGGTGAAGTTATCTACAACCAAAAAGAGAAACTAGCTTTTGAAGCTCTTATTGAACAAATCAAAGTGCTAAAAAATCAGGGATTCTCCGTAACTAAGATGTCTGAGCATCTGGGTATCTCCAAATCAACTATGTTTAAGATCGTTAACAGGTATGAGACTGATCGTAAGGAGCAGGTTCAGGTTATCTCAGTCGAGCATCCAGAGTCCAATCAGGAGATTTCTGAGCAGACTTCACTTCTCCCACTTATAAAAAATGAAGAGCCAATGAGGCGCAACAACTTTTACAGACACAACAGATACAGGAACAATGTCAACTCAGATTCTGATTACGCCCGAATCCAGTTGAATGGCGTTCAGCTGTCATTTAATCCCAAACAGCCACAAATCTGGGAGACTGTTAACAAGATTATGAGCTTGCTACAGGAGTAACCCATGTCAATATTATCATCAACAGGTAAGATTTTATTGGTTCGTGAGCCTGTCTGTGGCAGATTTGGCATTCATAAGCTTATGGCCATGATAAGCTCTGGCTCAATAGGTGTAAAGTGGAACGGGCTTGACATCTTATGTTACTTTTAACATAAGATGTCTTATGTTTAGAAAGAGTTATTGTTGAGTGACTTTGATATCTTATTATTTTCTCACAAGTTTATTTATTTTTTCTTAACATAATATTATTTACTTTTCAAATCAATTAATTATTTTCAGTTTTATTCTCTTTTATTGCTTTTTCAGTTGAACCAATCAATGCTTTTCTTAGATAAGTAATTGTCACCTGCAAAAAAAGGAGAAAAAAGTTATGGATATAGCTGAACTAAAAAAAATAATTGATAAAACAACTGTCATTGATTCATTATCAGTATATTCATTAAATTGCTATCGAACCTATTGGAGAAAGCTTTATGAATGGCTTACTGCTAATAATATATACAATTTTGGTGAAACAGAAATTCATAAATATCTTGAAGAAACGATTTATAAAACTGAATATTCTTATGCTGAGTTATCAAGAAAACAAAAGACTATAGCTTTATCCTGCAACGCATTAATAAACTATATAAATACAGGAAAAATAGGACGTAAGAGTTTTATCCAACCAGTTGATTTTGATGCTCAAAATATAGGGAATGAAGTAAAATATTATAAAGAATTTCTTCAATCTGTTTCCTTTAGAATTAAACCTCAATCTACTCGTATATATAAATATGCATTGAGTATTTTGTACAGATATTGCTTAAATCACACATTATCTCTCTCCGAACTGAATTATTTTCACTTATCTAGATTATTTGACGGTTCTAATCTCAGCCATAAAACTATCTACAATTTAAAACTATATATAAAAATTTTTCTACAGTGGCTTTTTTTCAACTCTTATACAACACAAGATTTATCAATATTTATTCCACGAGAAAAATATATAAAAGAAGAAAGACTTCCGACAACTTTCACAGATAACGAAGTTAAAGCAATTCTGAAATGTATCGACCGAGGAACCGCTTTAGGCAGGAGGGATTTTGCGATTTTACTTTGTATTGCAGCTTATGGCTGGAGGATCAGCGATATTGCTCAATTAAAACTTGAGTATATCAACTGGCGAAATCAGACCATTTCTTTTAATCAGGTAAAAACAGGAGAACCAATCCATACTAAGCTTGAACCATTAGTATTCAACGCTATAGTTGATTATATTCAGCACGGCAGGCCTAATGATCAAGAGTATGACAAACTTAATAGTGGCGAGCTATTCCTTTTGCTATCTGAAGGAAATATTGGAAAACCATTACGTCCGCATACAGTTGAAAATATTTTCTATAAATATATACGTAGAGCCGGGATCTCTAATTTATCAAATCGCAGGCATGGCTGTCATGCCTTAAGATTTTCCCTAGCAACCAGGATGATTGAAAACGGTGCAGATATTAGAGATGTTAAGGTGGTGCTTGGACATAAGGATAAATCCATAACTTTTAATTACGTAAAATTGGATATTTCTAGACTTAAGCAATGTAATCTGCCGATGGTACCTTGTATTTCTCCATTTTATAGCGATTTAAAGAAGGTAAATTAACATGGAAAACATCGCCCACTATCTTGAAAAATTCTCATCTGTATTGTCACCAGAAATACTTGAATATCTAAAAATAAGGGAAAAATCCGGATATACGATTAGAACTCTTATATTCAAATTACTTGCGTTAGATAGATTCTGTAATGAGCGACAGCTGAAAGAAAAAATCTTTACCCGTGAGGATGCAGAAGCATACAGACTGTTACGTAATCATGAAGCATTGTCTACCAGATATAATAGAGTTTGTGCAGCCAAGCTATTTTTTGAATGGCTACTGTTACGCGGATATCAAGTTATTCCTCCTCGTAATGTTTCAAATCAGAAGCAAATTTATTTTATACCTCACATCTATACAGAAGAGGAACGCATCGCATATTTTAATGCGGTGGATTCCTACGAATATGGACAGGCTGGACGCTGTGCCATCATTATGCCATTACTATTCAGACTGTTGGCCTGCAATGGCTTGAGGTTAGGAGAAGCTTTGTCTATTCGTAAATGTGATGTTGATTTAGACACTGGAATAATAAAACTAAGTAAAACCAAGAACGGAGCAGAACGTTACTGCATCTTAAATGACGATCTTCTTTCTCTAATGCGCTCCTATGCCAGCAAAACCTTTTATCAAATTAAAGATCATGATGCCATTTTCTGGGGACTTAAAGCATTAAATAATAGCGTTAGTCAGGGAACAATTCACAGCTATCACGTTGAATTTCTGCATAGAGCTGGAATTCCATACAATGGAGAGCATAAAGGACCTAGAGTTCATGACTGGAGATGGACTGCTGCAGTCATGAGCTGTAAACAACTTATAGATAGTGGTAAGGATATGCATAATTCACTTATTTACCTAGCACAATGGCTCGGTCACAGTGATGTAAGTTCTTGTGAATATTACCTGCGATACGCCACAATGCTTTTCCCTTATCTGTGTTCTAAGCTTGATGATACTCTAGAAAAAGCACTGAAATCATTAGGAGATAGTCTGGAGGTACCAGAATATGTTGACTGATTTTAATCTGCATATACAGAAATTCTTTACAGAGTACCTGCCTAAAGATAAAGGGTACTCTCCTAAAACAATAGAATCCTACAGCAAGACATTCTCTCTATTCTTAAAATATATAAGAGATTATGAACATATACTGATTGAAAATATGACCATAGCCCTGCTTACAAGAACACTGGTAGAAAAGTTCATTCGTTATCTTGCAGAGGAAAAGCAAAACAGTGCTGCCACACGAAACCAGAGAAAAGCAGCTATTGTCAGTTTTATCAATTATCTTGAATATGAAATCGTAGACTATCAGCAGCAGTATGCGGAAATTAAAGCCATCAGAATAAAAACTCCTATCCATCAGGCTCCTAAATTTCTGAGTTCTGAGGGGTTAGAAGCGTTTATTCATGAAGTAATAGAAGAACCTAGAAATAGGTTGCGAAATCTGCTGATTATTTCTCTCATGGTAGGTGCTGGTTTAAGAGTTTCAGAAGTAATCAACCTCAGGCCAAAAGATATTAATTTGGGGAATCCTGCCTCTATGGTAATTATCGGAAAAGGAGCTAGATACAGAACAGTGCCATTGCAGAAGCAGATCGTACAGAAAATAATAATCTATATGAAACAGACTGGCTTAGAGCATCCTGCTAGAAGAGAAGAATATCTATTTCTGAATCAATTTGGACAACCTATATCTAGACATGGTGTTTATAACCTTGTAAAAAAATATGCAGAGAAAGCAAGAATAAAAGCGCCTGAACTAATTCCTGATGAGGTGACTCCTCATATGCTGAGACACACCTTTGCTACATTAAATATAGCCAATGGTGTAGATCTTATCTACGTTAGAGATTTGCTTGGTCATAGCAGTGTGCAGATAACCGAAAAATTTTATATTGGACATTATAAGAAAGTAAGGGAGGCAAATACAGTTGCGGAAAGCTTGTCAAAGATTACTGATGGAGAAAATTTTACTAATTTAGAAAAGATAAATAATAAAGATGAAAACACATTGAATTTTTTAGAAAATTTGACTAAACGTAGAGTAAATTAAACTGTTATGTTGAGTAATTTTGAATAAAACTAAAAAAATAAATAAGATATCAAAGTCACTCAACAATAACAATTTCTAAACATAAGACGAA
>NZ_FPAH01000064.1 GCF_900116345.1 Succinivibrio dextrinosolvens
CCCTAAAAAAACTAGAGATCTCTTTGAATTATTCTGTGTACCCTTCCCAAAGAAGCAGATCAAAAATTAGTAACTATGATCTGCGGAGGTTGGGGTCAACAGACGGTATTCCGGACTCTACTCATTAGTCAAAATCAGATCTAATAGAAATCATTACTGATTAATTTTGTCGTCTTTTCTTTTATCCTCCATGAATTGTTTAAGGTAAAATTACAAAATCGACTTTAATAAAAATCAATTATACAAATGGATAAAATCGTAATTCGCGGTGCCCGCACCCATAATCTGAAAAATCTGAATCTGACAATTCCACGTAACAAACTCTGCGTAATCACAGGAAGATCAGGTTCAGGAAAATCATCTCTTGCCTTCGACACTCTTTATGCAGAAGGACAGCGTCGCTATGTGGAATCTCTTTCTGCATACGCCCGTCAGTTCTTATCCCTGATGGACAAACCTGATGTTGATTCAATTGAAGGTCTATCCCCTGCTATCTCCATTGAGCAGAAGGCCACCTCCCACAACCCAAGATCAACAGTCGGTACTATCACAGAGATTCATGACTATTTAAGACTTATCTGGGCTAGAATCGGAGAGGCAAGATGTCCAGAACACGGCACGGTTCTGAAAGCTCAGACCATAAGCCAGATGGTTGATGCGGTTATGGAACAGCCTGAAGGCACCAAGATTATGATCCTCTCTCCTGTGGTAAGAGGAAGAAAGGGCGAATACAAACAGCTGTTTGCTGATCTGGCAAAAGACGGTTTTATCCGCGCCAGAGTCGATGGAGAAATCTGCGATCTCTCCGATCCTCCAGATCTGGCTTTAAGAGAAAAGCATGATATTGATATTGTTGTAGACAGAATCAAGGTTAAGCCAGATTTAAAACAGCGTCTTGCTGATTCCTTTGAAACCGCGCTCAAATACTCTGATGGTATTGCCGTGGTCTGTCCAATGGAGGAGCATAAAAAAGAGGATGAGATTCTGTTCTCATCTCATTACTCATGCCCTATCTGTGGCTATTCAATTCCAGAATTAGAACCAAGAGATTTCTCCTTTAATAATCCACACGGATACTGTCCTAAGTGCGAAGGCTTAGGTGCAATGATGGTTCTGGATATCGACAAGATCGTTCCTGATAAAACCAAATCCGTATTTGAGGGAGCAATTCTGGGTTGGGACAGAAGAAATCCTTTTTATTATAAGGAGTTAGAAGCTGTTGCCGATTATTACGATATAGATCTTCAGAAACCATTTAGTGAGCTTACCAAAAAAGAAGTTGATCTGCTCATGTATGGAACTGGCACCACAGCCATTCCTATGAAAATGGTCTACTCTGGAGGAAAGAAATCCCAGACCAGCTTTGAGCCGTTCGAAGGTGTTATTCCTAATTACGAGAGAAGATCACGCGAAACCGAATCTGAGTACGTAAGAGTCTATATTTCAAAACTGATGAGACCACTGCCTTGTCCTGACTGTCATGGCGCAAGACTGAAGAAGGAATACTGCAACGTATTTGTTAACAATAAATCCTTACCAGAGATTAATAACTACTCAATACAGGAGTGCTATCAGTTCTTCTCTGAAATAAAGCTTACAGAGCAGGAAAAGAATATTGCTTCCAGAGTATTAAAGGAAATCAGAGCCAGATTGGGATTCCTGATAAACGTTGGTCTTGGTTATCTGACGCTGTCGCGCTCAGCTGAAACCCTATCCGGAGGTGAAGCCCAGCGTATCAGACTGGCAAGTCAGATCGGTGCAGGTCTGACCGGTGTTATGTATGTGCTTGATGAACCAAGTATCGGTCTTCATCAGAGGGATAACTCAAAGCTCCTTGATGCCCTGAAGAATCTGAGAGACATCGGCAATACAGTTATAGTTGTAGAGCACGATGAAGATACCATGAGAGCTGCAGATCAGATTATAGATATCGGTCCTGCAGCCGGAATCAACGGTGGCGAAGTAATCGCTCAGGGACCAGTTGATGAAATTGAAAAATGCGAAAACTCCCTGACCGGTAAATACCTCTCAGGCCAAAGACGCATTGAAATTCCAAAGAAAAGAATCAAACCAAAGAAATCAAAGCTCCTGACTTTAAAGGGATGTACCGGCAATAACCTCAAGAATATCGACGTATCCTTCCCTGTTGGATGCTTCGTGGTAGTAACAGGCGTTTCAGGTTCTGGCAAATCAACACTGGTTAACGATACCCTGGTCAGAATTGCCGAGCGTAAACTAAACGGAGTCACTGCAAATGATGATCCAGCTCCATTCAGAGAGATAGAGGGACTTGAGCATTTTGACAAGATCATCTGTATTGATCAGAGTCCTATCGGCAGAACGCCTCGTTCCAATCCTGCAACATACGTAGGACTGTTCTCCGACATTCGTGATCTGTTTGCAAAAACTCCTGAATCTAGAGCAAGAGGCTATACTCCTGGAAGATTCTCCTTTAACGTAAAGGGAGGTAGATGCGAAGCCTGTCAGGGAGATGGAACCATCAAGGTTTCCATGAACTTCATGCCTGATGTGTATGTAAAATGCGAAGAGTGTGACGGTAAGAGATATAACCGCGAGACTCTTGAAGTTTTATATAAAGGCAAAACTATCGCTGATGTTCTGGACATGAACATTGAGCAGGCTTTAGAGTTCTTCTCGGCAGTACCTTCCATCGCATCTAAGCTGCAGACACTGATGGACGTGGGCCTATCCTACATTACCCTAGGTCAGTCTGCTACAACCTTCTCAGGCGGTGAGGCCCAGCGAATCAAGCTCTCTAAAGAACTGTCAAAGAAGGCTACCGGAAAGACTCTTTATATTCTGGATGAGCCAACAACCGGTCTTCACTTTGAGGATGTAAAACTGCTGCTTGATGTGCTGATTAGATTAAGAGATCAGGGAAATACCGTTATTGTCATCGAACATAATCTTGACGTAATCAAATCCGCAGATTATCTTATCGACCTAGGACCTGAAGGTGGACGTAACGGCGGAAATATAATCGTTACCGGTACTCCAGAAGAGGTCAGTGAATGCAAGGAATCATTTACCGGTCAGTTTTTAAAACCAATACTAGAAAGAGGCTATTAGGAGACTATATGGCAAAACTTACAGAAAAGGAATATGAGGCAATCCAGTCTCTAAATGCAGAATACAGACAGGCAATGTTTATGAGAGTTGCCAAAGAAGAGAACGGCTTCTATATTCTTGCTGACAGCGAAGGCCCATTGATTCTTGAAGATACCGAGGAAGATGATGATCATAATCTTTTCAGCATTCTTCCTGTATGGTCACATGAAGAACTTGCTGCAGGATATGCTGAGAAAAACAGCATGGAAGGTTTCAAGCCTCAGTTTGTAACCACAAAGGTCTGGAATGAGAAATGGGTTCCAGCATTCCGCGAGCAGAAGAATGTACTGATTGGCTTCATGCCGATTTCAGATCAGGATTTTTCTGTAGAATCACCTATAGAAATCTAACGTCCTCACCAAAAGGCAAAGACGTCAGATCAGGATTACTTGATGAGTTCGTCTGGGATCTGAACCTTTGCCTTTGCAAGTTCAGTTTTAACGTATTTGAATAAAGCTCTGGAATTAGGCTTTGCCACTTCCTCAGATTCGATTTTAGCCGCTTCTTCCTTTGCCTTCTTAACCAGATTTCTAAGCTTGTTTCTGTCAATTTCAGCTGCCAGATTACATAAGGCGTTAACCACCTCAATTCCTCCGGTAATCAGCTTCTCTCTTAACTTCTCAAGCTTTAGGGCATTAGGATCAACCTTTGAAGAGGCTCCCAGCATATTAACCTGCTGCTCAAGATCAGAGTCGTCATAGGCCCTCTGAAGCTTGGCCACATACTGAAGCTGTCTGCGTCTTTCGTCTGATTTAGGCTTGAGTTTTCTTGCAATAATCAGAGCATCCTTGACATCCTGAGGAATAACCAGGGATTTAAAGCTCTGATCACCAAGATCAGCTATCTTTTCCACAAGCTTTCTGATTGCCTGAGCCTCTCTCTTGTGAGCACTGCGGCTCTCCTCTTCAGGGGCGGCATCAAAGCCTTCAAAATGTTTCTGTTCTGCCATAAATTAATTCTCGATTTCTAAAATCTCATTAAGTCTATAAGTTGTGATCAAATTTACTGCAGTCTGTGAAACATTAAGCAATTTAATCTTTTTACTGTCTAAAGACTTGGCCCACTGCACCAGATAGGCAGCACCGGCCGCATCAATCTTTCTGATATTCTGCATATCAAAAACTGAATTCTTGAAGATTTCACTACGCTGCTTCCACAGCGCAGGAACAGTAGCAAAGGTTAATTCAGTCAGATTATCCATAAAACACCTTGGCTCAAAGGTTATTTATTTTCCACTGCATTCAGTTTGGCAATAGCGGCATCTACGCCCTGATTCTTGATGATTGGAGAAATCTCTGAAACCTTAGCATCCAGCATGGAAATATTCTCGCCAATCAGATCAAATGCCTTCCACTCACCGGTCTTTGTATTCTTACGCATCTTAAGCACTAGCTCCAGATCCTTCTTGCCACTCTCACGGATAATCATCTTTACAGAAACCAGTGATTCACTGTCAGGAACATTCTTAACCTCTGAAGGCACAATCTCCTGATTGGTGTATTTTGACATTACAGAAACAAAGCTCTGCTTCATGTACTTCTCAAAAGCATTGGTGAATTTCTCTCTGTCTTCCTTGGACAGAGTCTTAAGTGAAGTTCCCATTACCTTGTAGGCTGCGTACTTGATATCAATGTAAGGTAAAAGATTATCCTTAATAATCTTCTCAGCAACTGCGTTATCGGAGATTCTATCCTTATTGGCCTTAATCTCCTTGATGGTATTGACTGCTACATCATTTGCCAGCTGGTATGGATTGCTCATGTCATAGTTTGCCTGAGCGTTAAAGCTGAACAGAAGAACGATAAAAGCTGAAATCAGCGCAATAATCTTTTTCATAATTAAGCTATCCTATTCCTGAGTTGAATCTGTTTTTGAATCTGAGGCTGTATCAGTAGAATCAGCCTTTGATTTTTCAGCGTCTGAAGAAGAATTAAATACAAACTTTGAGATTAGATCTTCAAGAACCACTGCTGAACCGGTATCGGTAATGTAATCACCGTTCTTAAGGTAGGTGGTACCCAGATCCTCATCATAGAAGCCAGGGGTGATGGCAATGTACTGCTCACCGATAATACCTGAAGTCTGAATGCTTGCCTTTGATTCGCTTGAGATTTTATCAAATTTTTTCTCAATACCGATACTTACAACCGGAGTCAGGCTCTCTGAATCCAGATTGATGGCAGTAACTCTTCCGATTGCAACACCGCCGATTCTGACCGGTGCTCTTAATCTTAAGGAGCCGATATTCTCAAATTTGGCATAGACTGTATAGAGTTCTGCTTTGGAATTTAATACCAGACCTGCAACCTGCAGAGCAAGAACACATGCAGCGATAATGCCCAACAGCATAAAAATGCCAACCATGATTTCTGTTTTTAAATACTTCATTAGAATTTCCTACTAGAACATTAAGGCTGTAAGAATAAAATCCAGACCTAAAACCGCTAATGATGACTGCACAACCGTAGCTGTGGTTGCCCTACTGATACCCTCTGAGGTTGGACGACAGTCATAACCGTTGAACAGAGCAATCCAGGTACAGACAAAACCGAAGACCGCAGCTTTGATTACCATCGGACCTAAATCCTCAAGAACATCTACACTGGCCTGCATACCGGACCAGAAAATGCCGTCATCGATACCCAGCCAGTCAACACCTACCAGCTTACCGCCGTAGATGCCGATAAGACAGAACAGCAGTGACAGGATAGGCATACTGATAAGACCGGCCCAGAATCTTGGAGCGATAATACGTCTTAGAGGATCAACCGCCATCATTTCCATGGCAGAAAGCTGTTCTGAGGCTTTAAGCTGACCGATTTCAGCAGTAAGAGCGGAACCGGCTCTACCGGCGTACAGCAGCGCAGTAACCACAGGACCGAGCTCTCTGATAATGGACAGAGCCACCAGAGTACCCAAAGAACCTGTTGCCATAAAATCCTTCAGGATATTAAAGCCCTGCAGACCTAAAACCATTCCTATAAACAGACCTGAAACCAGAATGATAATGATTGACTGTACACCGACAAAATAAATCTGGTTTATCAGCAGCGGAAATGATTTTTTAAGATCAGGTATCGCTATGATTGAATGAAGAAAGATGATTGTTGATCTTCCTAAAGAGGAGATCTTTCTTAACGCATATCTTCCTAAAACACCTAGTAAATCTAACATTAAAGCTCCTCAATATAGTTCTGAGAGCCTTTTAGTTTAAATGCATAAGGGCCGTCAAAATCGCCCTGAATAAACTGAATAACTCTTGGATCATCACTGTTTACAATCTCCTGTGGCGTTCCGCTGCCTAAAACAGAACCTTCTGAGAGAATATAAACATAGTGGGCAACTTCAAGGATCTCCTTTACATCATGAGTTACGACAACTGAAGTCTTGCCCAAGGATTTGTTGATATCGGCAATCAGCTTGACCAGCACACCTTTGGTTATAGGATCCTGTCCTACAAAAGGCTCATCATACATGATGAGATCAGGATCTAAGGCAATGGAACGGGCAAGTGCCGCGCGACGGGACATACCGCCTGAAAGCTCTGATGGATACAGATAGGCGGCAGCTCTCATGCCCACAGCCTCAAGGTTCATCAGCACCACATCATGAATCAGCTCTTCAGGAAGATTTGTGTGTTCTCTGATTGGAAAGGCAACATTGTCAAAAACATTCATATCAGAAAAAAGAGCTCCGCTCTGAAAAAGCATACTCATTCTTTTTCTGAGTTCATAAAGCTCATTTCTTTTCAGTGAATGAACATTGATGCCGTCAAATTCGATGGTTCCCTCATCAGGAACAAGCTGAGCGCCAATCAGTCTTAGAATCGTGGTTTTACCTGTTCCGGAAGGACCAAGAATTGCTGTGATTTTTCCCTTGGGAATGTTCAGCGTCAGATTCTTGTAAATCTGCTTGCTGGCATACGAAAAAGATACGTTATTAACTTTAATAAGACTATCTTCGTTTAGGATTTCACTCATAAACACTATTTATTTGTTTTTTAAAAGTATTACCGAGGAATAATACTAAGTATCAGCAATAGGAAATCTGCTATAAATACTCAGAATTAAACTTCCTGTATAAGCATTGTATCAAAATATTGAATGACAGATATATTCAGTATAGGCGAAATTGTTCAGCTTTTTGGACAACAATCTGTATATTGTTAATGTCCAAATCACACTAATAGTTGCTATAATTACGCATGTTTTTTTACTAGTCTTTATATTTTCACTTAAACTTAAAGTTGGTACATGAAAAAAAAATGTACTGAGTCCAGATTGAGCTCTGGATGTTGTTTATCCAAAGAAAATACCGGAATAATATGCAAAAGATTACTACTGTTAATACCTGCTACGGAAAAGTTGATGCAGAGTTCATGACCCGTCTTTCAACCATCAAGCTTCTGGCTTTTGATGTGGACGGAACCATTACCGACGGCGGAATTATCTACGACAACGAGAATCTGGAAATCAAGAGATTCAATACCAAGGATGGATTTGGAATATACTCTCTGGTAAAAGAAGGCATTGAGTGTGCGGTTATCACCGGCAGAGAGGCAAATCTAACCTCAAGACGTATGCAGGATCTGCATGTACAGCACATCATTCAGGGTGAGAAGACCAAGAACGTTGCCCTGACCAATTTGTGTGAAAAGCTGAATATTTCTCTGGAGGAGGCTGTCTGCATCGGAGATGATCTCAATGACATGCCAATGTTCAGAATAGCAGGCTTAAGTGCATGTCCTCATGACGCACATCCTTTCATCAAGAAAAACGTTGATTATATAACCACCTGCGATGCAGGTCATGGTGCAGTAAGAGAGCTTTGCGATCTTATTTTAATGTCAAAGGGTATCCTAAACCCTGACGGTGGCTTTGTAGATGAGCGTTACTAAAAAATCGATACTGATTGCAATCCTGTTTGCAGTCATATCTTCTGGCATATACCTTTATACCTTAACTTTAAAGAAGCTTGAAGTTAAGGATATGACAGGACTGCCTACATTCATTGCAACTGATTCCAACGGAACCCTGTTCGATAAAACAGGTAAGATAACCAGAACCATGATTGCAAGCAGAACTGAATTCTACGATCAGAGAAATATGTATTTTTTCGATGATCCGCTGATTACTGCCTACAATTACAAGGATGCAGACAAGCCTAACATCTGGCATCTGAAGGGACTTAAAGGCAGAATGAAGTCTGATGACTATGCCGTTGTAGATGGTGACGTGGTCATCTATCCAGGTTTCAAGGATGCAATCATTGATAAGGCAACTGCAGATAATCTTGTTTACAGTTTTGCTACCGATGAGGTAACCTCAAAAGATCTTGTAACCATTTACGGACATGTATTCCAGACCGAAGGTACTAATTTTAAATTCAATTTATCCAATAATGTGATGAGTTATAAGGGAAAGCCACATGCTACATATTATCCAAAGAGCAAGAAAGATTAAGTTAGTTGTACTGATGATAGCCCTTGCATCACAGAGTGCGTATGCATTGAAGGACGATTCTGAGCAGCCTTTGAATATCATCTCAAAGGAGCAGATTGCCGATTTTGAATCCAACAAGGCTATTTTCATCAAGGATGTGGTTGCAACTCAGGGCAGTATGGAGCTTCATGCAGACAAGGCTGAGCTGACCAGAAACAGCAAAGGAGAGCTTCAGGAAGTTAAAGCCTACGGCAAGCCAGCAACCTTTAAGCAGAAACAGGATGACGGCAAGATCGTTCATTCCCAGTCCTCAATTATTCAGTATCTGCCAGAGAAGAATCTGCTGATCCTTATCGGCAGAGCAACCATCTGGCAGGACAACTCCCATGTTGATGGAGAGAGAATTGAGTACAATACTGTAACCAGACAGTTAAAAGCATCAAATGAAAACAGTCAGGGCGGAAGAGTACAGAGTACCTTCATGCCACAGGAACTGAAAAAATAATACCTACTGGAAATAAGAATGAGTATATTACAGGCTTTACATTTAAAGAAAACCTATAAGAAAAGAACCGTCGTTTCAGATGTCAGCCTAGATGTTGAGAGCGGTTCTATTGTTGGTCTTCTAGGTCCTAACGGAGCAGGAAAAACCACATCCTTCTATATGATTGTGGGTATTGTGTCCTCTGAAGGCGGCAGCATTATTCTTGACGGCAAGGATATTACCGCACTGCCTATGCACGCCAGAGCAAGAGCCGGTCTTGGCTATCTGCCACAGGAAAACTCAATTTTCAGAAAACTCACTGTCTATCAGAATCTGATGGGAGTTATGGAGCTGGTTCCTAACCTGACCAAAGCTCAGCGTGAGGAAAAGGTTAATGAGCTTTTAGAAGAGTTCAATATTGCAAGACTAAGAGATAATTCCGGTATGTCCCTATCTGGTGGTGAGAGACGTCGTGTTGAAATCGCCAGAGCACTGGCAGCTGATCCGAAATTCATTCTTCTCGATGAGCCTTTTGCCGGTGTTGATCCTATTTCTGTAAACGATATTAAAGAGATTATCCTGCATTTGAGAAATAGAGGGATCGGCATCTTAATTACAGATCATAATGTCCGTGAAACTTTGGATGTTTGCGAAAAATCATATATAGTTAATGCAGGACAGATCATCGCGCAGGGCACTGCAGATGAAGTTCTAAGCAATGCAAAAGTAAAGGATGTATATCTAGGAAAAGACTTCTCAATGTAAAAACATTAAAAACAATAAAAACATAAGGGATTTATGGCTGGTATAAGAAACGCGCTGCAATTAAGAACAGCTCAGACTCAGACTTTATCAATGACACCTCAACTGCAACAGGCTATCAAGCTGCTGCAGCTGTCGTCTATTGAGCTTGAGCAGGAGATTCAGCAGGTACTGGAGGAAAATCCCTTTTTAGAGAAAGTCTCTTCTGACTCAAATGACGAGTCTCTGGAAGCTCTTGAAGAAAAGGAGAATTCAGACTCCGACAGCTTTGATCCTTTTGATAACGATTCCTCAGCTCAAAACACCTCAGACTCCATGATTGAACATGACAATTATGGAGACGAAAACTTTGATCCTTTCAGTGAATCTGGTTCCTCCACCCTGTCAGATACCCAATCATCTGCAAATGAAGATGCAGCTGTTAGTGAAAATACAGAAACTTCTGTGAAAGAGGAAGAGCTTGTCCGTAACGATGACTACATAAACAAGAGCGTTAAGGGCCTCGCAATTGAAAACAATGATATCTATGAGGGTGAGACCACAGAAACTCTGAGAGATCATCTGATTTTCCAGCTTGAAATGTCTCCTCTTGAGGGTACAGATAAGCTTATAGCCATGAATATCATTGATGCCGTCAATGACTCGGGTTATATCACTGAATCCCTTGAAGACATCCTAAGTTCAGTGCAGAAGGACGACCCGGAAGCTACACTTGAGGATGTTAAAGCTATTCTAAAGCTGGTGCAGCACTATGATCCTCTGGGAGTTGCCTCTCGTGATGCTGCCGAGTGCATGCTGATTCAGCTTAATGAACTGGACAGTTCAACCCCTTACCGTGATCTGGCCATCAAAGTTATTTCAGAATACTCAGATCTGCTTTCCAACAGAGATTTCAGAAGCCTCTGTCAGAAGATGTCCATCAAGGAAAATGTTCTTAAGGAAATCATTGCGGTTCTGCAGAAGCTGAACCCAAGACCAGGTAATTTTGCCCCTTCCAAGAAAACCGATTTTGTTATTCCGGATGTTATCGTTGTAAAGACATCAGATGGCAGCTATACAGCTGAACTGAATTCCTCAGCCAATACTCTCATCAGGATCAACGAAGCCTACAGTCAGCTTTCAAAACAGGCCAGAACAGTTCAGGAGAAGGAATTCTTCAAATCCCACCTTCAGGAAGCCAACTGGTTTATTTCCAGTCTGGAAAAGCGAAATGAGACTCTTCTGAAGGTATCCCGCTGCATTGTAGCACACCAGACAGAATTCATGGACAAAGGACCTTCTGCCATGAAACCTATGGTTCTCAATGATGTTGCAACTGAAATTGAGATGCACGAGTCCACTATTTCTAGAATCACAACCGAGAAATACATCTACACCCCTAAGGGTACCTTTGAGCTCAAGTATTTCTTCTCCTCATCGGTAGGAACCGATGACGGCGGTGCCGCTTCTGCAACTGCAGTAAAATCCTTCATCAAAGATCTGATTGCAGGTGAGAATCCTCGCAAGCCTCTGTCAGACAGCAAGCTATCTGAACTGCTTTTAGAGAAAGGCATGAATGTAGCAAGAAGAACTGTTGCAAAATACAGAGAAGCTTTAGGTATTGAATCATCCTCGCAGAGAAAGAAGCTGATCTAAGAGTTATTGTTGAAGTTATTCTTTCTCAGCATAATTTGAATAACTCTAGTTTCCCACATGGAAATTTAAAACAAAACTAGATTCACTCTAGGTTTGATGCTCTTAAAAAACTTGTATTGATTTATTTTTGGGAAGAGGTGTGATTATAAGCAAAAAAATGCTTATATATCTGATAGATACCGATGAAAAGGTGTGTTTAATATGTTATAATTTTATCTGCTAAAACAAAAAGTTAACATAAAAAAACACACCATGAATATGATACCTAAAAATACCTCTTCTAGCAATTTTACTGATACATTTTCTTCTCTTTTTTCTGTTCTTGGTCTTTGTAGTTTACTCAAAGTTGCAGGCTTTAGAAAAAGAGCTGGTTATGG
>NZ_FPAH01000073.1 GCF_900116345.1 Succinivibrio dextrinosolvens
ATAATAGAACCAACAACACCAGCACCTACAGTACGGCCGCCCTCACGGATAGCGAATCTCTCGCCTTCAGCCATAGCTACTGGGTGGATTAGGGTTACGGTCATGTCGGTGTTATCACCTGGCATTACCATCTCTACGCCCTCTTTCAGATCGATAGAACCGGTAATATCGGTTGTTCTGAAGAAGAACTGTGGACGATAGCCCTTGAAGAATGGAGTGTGACGACCACCTTCATCCTTGCTTAGTACGTATACCTGACCAGTGAACTTGGTGTGTGGAGTGATGGTGCCTGGAGCAGCTAGAACCTGACCACGCTCAACCTCATCACGCTTGGTACCACGTAGAAGAACACCTACGTTATCACCTGCACGACCTTCGTCTAGTAACTTACGGAACATTTCAACGCCAGTTACAGTGGTCTTGGTGGTTGGACGAATACCAACGATTTCAACTTCGTCACCTACGTGTACAATACCACGCTCTACACGGCCGGTTACTACAGTACCACGACCTGAGATTGAGAAGATATCTTCGATTGGTAATAGGAATGGATCATCGATATCACGCTTTGGCTCTGGAATGTATGAATCTAGAGTGTCTGCTAACTGATAGATTGCCTCTTTCCACTTCTCTTCGCCGTTTAATGCACCTAGTGCTGAACCACGGATGATTGGAGTGTCGTCGCCTGGGAACTGGTACTGATTTAATAGATCACGTACGTCCATCTCAACTAACTCTAATAATTCCTCGTCGTCTACCATATCGCACTTGTTTAGGAATACTACGATGTATGGTACGCCTACCTGACGTGCTAACAGAATGTGCTCACGGGTCTGTGGCATAGGACCATCAGTTGCTGCTACTACTAGAATAGCGCCGTCCATCTGTGCTGCACCAGTAATCATGTTCTTAACATAGTCAGCGTGACCTGGGCAGTCAACGTGTGCATAGTGACGGTTTGCAGTATCGTACTCAACGTGAGAGGTGTTAATGGTAATACCACGTGCCTTCTCTTCTGGAGCATTATCGATCTGATCGAACTTACGTGCCTCACCACCAAACTTCTCTGCTAGAACAGTAGTGATAGCTGCGGTTAAAGTGGTCTTACCGTGGTCAACGTGACCAATGGTGCCTACGTTTACGTGTACTTTGCCACGGACAAACTTCTCTTTTGCCATTTTTTATTTCCTATGTGAACAAGACGTTAAAGGCTCACAGCGTTGATGATAAAAAAAACGATGGAGCGGGCAGCGGGAATCGAACCCGTATCACAAGCTTGGAAGGCTTGGGTAATAACCATTATACGATGCCCGCGATACAAATGAAATAATTAATACCGGAGAATTTAATTGGGAAGTGGTGGAGGGGGAAGGATTCGAACCTTCGAAGGCAGAGCCGGCAGATTTACAGTCTGATCCCTTTGGCCACTCGGGAACCCCTCCATAGATAGCCCGTCTCCGGACCAACTATGTCGCTATCATTCGACAGCGGGGACTATAATAACAAACTTTTAATTTATTGCAACATTTTTTTTAAATAATTTTTTACTTTTTTTCTAAAATACCAATAGAATCCCTTATATTTCGCATTTCTATTTTTAAAATTTTTTTAAATTTTTTTTTAAATAAGTCCGTCATTAACAATATTGATTCCATTTTTTTCTTAAAAAAATTTTTAAACGCATAATATGTTAAACATATCAACAGAAATTTTTTTAATAAAAAAGACTGTTCAGTATTTTTAAAGATGAAATTCTAGCGTCTATATACATCTAATGTTAAAATCTGCCTGTAATTTTTTTTAGGAAACCAGGTTATATTATGAATGTAGACAATTCAGTTATTGCTGCACCTTTTGTAAAGTTTGATCCTAATACATGGGCTTCATTCAAACATGAAGATGAAAAACTTACGATAACAGAAAATGAATTGCAGAAGTTCATGGCATTCAATGACAAATTGTCCTTAGAAGATGTAAAAAAAATCTATCTTCCATTGTCCAGTCTTCTAAGAATGTACTTTATCAGCAGACATGACCGTTTGTCTGTGATACAGAAATTTCTTGGCTTTCCTATGGATTCAGTTCCTTTCATTATTTCTATATCGGGTTCCGTTTCTGTTGGTAAAACCACAACTGCAAAGCTTTTATTTGAACTAATCAAACAGTGGCCATGCAAACCTAAAGTAAGTCTTATAACAACTGATGGTTTTCTATATCCAAATGCCTATCTAGAAGAAAAAATGCTTCTTGGAAAAAAGGGCTTCCCTGTTTCCTATGACAGTAAGCGACTAATCTCTTTCCTGCTTGATTTAAAGGAAGGCAAACCAAATCTTAAGGTACCAGTATACTCACACCTTACTTATGATATTGTTCCTGATTCATACACCATCGTTGATAGACCTAATGTTTTAATTATTGAGGGTGTTAACGTTCTTCAGGACGCAACAGAATACCCTGAATTTAGAAAACGTGCTTTTATTTCTGATTATATAGATTATTCAATATATGTTGATGCTGAAGAAAAGTATCTGATGAAATGGTATATAGATCGTTTCCTTAAGCTTAAAGATGAAGCTTTCCACGATCCTAACTGCTATTTCCACAAATATGCAAATCTTCCTGATGAAAACGCAGCAAGTATCGCTAAGCTAATATGGGAGGCTGTAAACCATTCAAATCTGGTTGAGAATATCCTTCCATGCAGAAATAGAGCAAATCTAATCTTGAAGAAAGGAAAAGATCATCATATAGAGGAAGTATATCTGAGGAAATAAGAAGTCTTATTTCCTCCAAATATAGGCTACTGATCTTTTAGATAAGTGATGTGACCGGATCTGATAGAGATCTTTTTATCTTCCTGTGCTAACAGAAGAGCGCCGGTATTGTCTATGCCAGCAGCACGACCAACAAAGACGCCTTGAACATTATCCACCTGAATCATCTTTCCAAGCATCTCATCTCGGGCTTTAAATGATTCAAATATCATACGTTTGCTTCCCTTGTTGAAATCTTCACAGGTTCTCTTAATGTTATTAATCAGGGCTGCAGCTAGATCATTTCTCTTGAAATTCTCAGGCTTCTCTTTATACATTGAGCCATAATCGCGGGTAAGCTCGCCAAAATCATCATCGTAGACATTCAGTCCAACGCCTATAATTGCCTTTACCTTATCCTTATAAGGAACTGTTTCGATGAGAATACCGCCAACCTTTAATGTATCCAGATAGACATCATTTGGCCATTTAAGCAGAACATTTTCAAAACCGAATCTTTCAATTGAAATTGCAGTTGCAACACCAATTCCTACAGATAATCCCTGAAGCTTATCAAAAGAATCAAAAATATAGCAAACAGATAAAGTTAGCTGTTTTCCTAAGCCGGAATGCCATTTACCCCCACGGCTGCCTCGTCCGTCTGACTGGATCTCTGCAATAACAACATCGCCAGAAGCAAGCATCGAGGCATTCTTAATCATAAAGGTATTCGTCGAATCAACAGTATCAAGAATTGCTATACGACCAGAGCCTTCAACTCTTTTGAATATAGACATGTCATCTAGGAGATCTACTTTATCCTTTAAAAGGAACTTGTCATTTTCAAAAGTTATTACGTCAGAATATACTGACAGATTCTTTACTAAAGAAAAGAGATCTTCTTCTGACGCATCAAGAGCTGTCATCAAAAGAGTCTTATCTAAAGTTAAATCAGGAGCATTATTCAGTAACTTTATAATTTTTAAAATATCTAAAGGTTTTCCCAAGATACTTCTCCTTGTGCATCGTATGTTCTGACTTCAGGGTCTAACTTAATACCAAATTTGTTGAATACCTCGGCCATTATATATTTTGCCAAGGCAACGATTTCAAATGGTTTGGCTCCACCCCTGTTTACAATTACCAGCGACTGTTTGTCCCAGGTTCCCACATTTCCATGAGTAATGCCCTTGCAGCCAGCCTTTTCAATTAACCAGCCAGCAGCAACTTTACACATTCCATCTCCCATTGGATATATAGGAACATTATCGTATTTTGATTCTAAATCTTTAGCTATATTGCTGTTAACAATAGGATTTTTAAAGAAAGAACCTGCATTTCCAGCTATCTTAGGATCTGGTAACTTCTTATTTCTTAATTCTATTACCTTATTACGGAGAGCAAGAGCATTATCAAATCTTTCTTCTTGTAGGCCCTTATATACTAGTTTAGGTGAAAAAACTGAAGATAGCCTGAATGTAACCTCAGTAATTACAAGTTTTCTTTCCTTGTGCTTCTTGAAATAAGAGGATCTGTAACCGAATTTACATTTTTCGTTAGAAAATGTTTCCTGAATATGTCGCTGCAGATCATAGACTTTTACTTCGGTAATATAATCTCCTATCTCAACACCATAAGCTCCAACGTTCTGAATAGGAGCCGCACCAACTGTGCCTGGTATTGCAGATAGATTCTCAAGACCATATATTCCACGAGAAATCAGAGTACTGATTAAATCGTCTAAAATAAGGCCAGCTCCAGCCTTTACGATGAAATCATCACCATCTCTCTCAACACAAAGTTCCCTGATCTGATTAATGATTACTGTTCCCTTATAGTCATCAGTAAACAGTACATCAGAACCATGCCCTAGAACAATTAGATTGTCAGCGTGAACCTTTCTTAAATCAGATACGCTGCTGACAATAATTCCGTTTTCAGCATGAACCTGAAGACCAAATGTGTTATATGGACATAAATTAAACATGACTAATAAATTCTTTCTATTTCACCACCAAGACCGCGAACTTTCTTCTCAATATGTTCATAGCCTCTATCCATATGATATATACGGTCAACTATTGTTGTTCCCTCAGCTGCTAATCCAGCAATAACAAGAGAAGCAGAAGCTCTGAGATCTGATGACATCACCTGAGCTCCTTTTAATCTGTTTACACCTTCACAGATTACAGTATTTCCCTTGATCTCTAGTTTTGCTCCCATTCTGATAAGCTCAGCTATATGCATGAATCTGTTCTCGAAGATGGTTTCAGTTACTGAACTTACACCACTTGCAAGTGCATTCAGTACTGTAATCTGGGCTTGCATATCTGTAGGGAAACCAGGGTGAGGAGCAGTAACAACATTTACAGGCTTAATCTGTCTATTGCGCATATCGGCAGTAATAGAGGTTCCATCAACAGTAATCAGAGCATTTGCTTCTCTTAGCTTCTGAAGAACTGCATCCAGAGTTGAAGGTAAAGTATTCAGACAGGTAACAATACCGCCTGTAGCAATACCCGCAATTAAATATGTTCCGGCCTCAATACGGTCAGCAACCACGGAATGCTCACAGCCATGAAGCTTTTCAACGCCCTCAATTTCAATTCTTGATGTTCCGGCACCTTTTACATTTGCGCCCATCTTGTTAAGACATTTAGCAAGATCTTCAACTTCTGGTTCCAAAGCTGCATTATCAATAACAGTAATACCGTCCGCAAGGCAGGCTGCCATCATAAGGTTTTCTGTACCAGTAACAGAAACCTTATCCATAATGATGTGTCCACCGTGAAGTCTTCCTCCACCAATAGCATTTGCCTTTATATAGCCGTCATCAAGATTAATCTGAGCGCCCATCTCTTTAAGGCCTTTGATATGAAGATCAACAGGACGAGCACCAATAGCACAACCGCCAGGAAGAGATACTTCTGCAGAACCTGCATAGGCCACAAGAGGTCCAAGAGCCATAATGGAGGCTCTCATAGTCTTTACTAATTCGTATGAAGCAACATGACTGGTTACACCGCCTTCAATAACAGCAACCCCAGTTGCAGCATCATAATTACATTTTTTACCAAGATCCTGTAATAACTTAAAACTGGTTTTTACATCAGCTAAATCAGGAACATTTTTTAAACAAACTTTTTCATCAGTTAAAATTGTGGATAAAAGAATAGGAAGGGCAGCATTCTTTGCACCAGAGATAACAACTTCTCCATCTAAAGCCTTTCCGCCAACAATTTTAAATTTTGCAGTCTTTAAACCAGTCACTTTTTCACCTTATCATTCTATGTTTAACGTAATATTCTACATTAAAAAGGCGCAAAAAACTTTGTTTAATGCGCCTTTAGAGAAAATTAAAGTTATGAGGAAAGGGATAGGATTAAATTAAAAAATCATATCGTTTTAATATCAAAAGGAGTTTCCTGATAAACATAGTAATTCAGCCAGTTGCAGAATAGCAGACTGGCATGTCCTCTCCATGTACACAGAGGTGTCTTAGTAGGATCATCATTGGGAAAATAATCTAAAGGAATTGAAGGATTTTTCCCCGCTTCAATATCTCTTGTATATTCCTGGAGTAAAGTATCCGCATCATACTCAGGATGACCAGAAACATATACCTGTCTACCATCAGGAGAGACTCCCAGATACATACCAGTCTCTTCACTAGAAGCCAGAACTTCAATATTGGTCTTTTCCTTAATAACATCTAACGGAAATTCACAGTATCTTGAAATTGGAACCTTGAAAACATCATCAAATCCGCGGGTAAGAGTGTCAATCTGATCTGAAAGTTTCTCATTATAAATTCCTGAAAGTTTCTTTTCCCTGAAGATAATATCAACGTTATAGAATACTTTTAAGGCAGCAGCAACACCCCAGCAGCTGAATAAAGTTGAAGTAACATGCTTCGATGACCACAGCAGTATCTTCTTTAAGGCATCCCAGTAGGTCACATCAGCAAACTCAATCTGATCAAGAGCTGCTCCTGTAACAATCATTCCATCAAAATTCTGATCTTTAATTTCAGAGAATGATTTATAGAAATTATCCATATGCTCTCTAGGTGTCAACTTGGAGATATGGTCATCAACTCTTAATAAAGTTATATTTACCTGTAAAGGGGTATTAGACAGCTTTCTCATATACTGAATTTCAGTATTGATCTTTTTAGGCATTAAATTAAGGAACAATAGATTTAAAGGTCTAATATCCTGATGAGAAGATCTATCTTCAGTCATAACGAAAACCTGCTCTGAATTCAGTACAGCTTTAGCAGGTAAATCATTAGGTATGTTAATAGGCATAGAAATCCCCTCAAATACAATAATAATGAGTAATTATACAATTTACATTTTATTGAGCAAAATTATGAGAATAATGCACAAAAATAAGACTTACTTGTGGAATTATAAGAAAAAATGGGGAATTTAGAAACACAAAACCCAGTCACAAAGGACTGGGTTTATGTAAAAAGTGGCGGAACGGACGGGAATCGAACCCGCGACCTCCTGCGTGACAGGCAGGCATTCTAACCGGCTGAACTACCGCTCCACGTTATGGGATGCCTGGCGGTGACCTACTCTCACACAAACGTACGTTGCACTACCATCGGCGTTACTGCATTTCACTTCTGTGTTCGGAATGGGAACAGGTGGTTCTACAGCACTATGGCCGCCAGGCGAATTGGGTTTTAACTTAAAAAACT
>NZ_FPAH01000063.1 GCF_900116345.1 Succinivibrio dextrinosolvens
ATTTGATGGAGAGGCTGACCATGTTCATCTGCTAGTCGGTTATCCTCCAAAAGTTGCAATCTCAAAACTAGTTCAAGCTCTCAAAGGCTATTCGAGTCTAATTATCAGAAAAAAGAATTATCCCTCTATACAAAAAAATCTTTGGGGGAAAACTCTTTGGTCACCATCCTATTTTGCATGCAGTTGTGGAGGAGCCTCAATTTCTATTATTAGACAATATATAGAACAACAGAACACACCTGATTAGAAAATATCCATTTTCTAATCAGCACGCTTTATCCCCGCAGTAAACTGCGTGGTTTTAGCGTGCCTATTACTTGATAAACAGATAATTCTGTTATAAAAAAGATAACTTGCTTCTGAGAATTCTGGACGGTCTTTATGACCTTCCATCATGGATTGGCAAGCAAAAATAATTAAAAGAACAAAAGTAAGGATATTTCGATAATCCTGAACTCTGCAACGGTCTTTTGTAGGTTATAGCGTTGTTTGAGTCTATAAGAATGGTAAAACCTATACAGCAAAGAAGAATTTCAAAATGTTTAACAAGAGGAAGACTCAGTACAAGTCATCACTAGAATACGAACCTTTACTACCTGAAAATTCAGCTTTTGTTCCCCGCAATGAAAAAATGATGCTGTTTTTTATGGCTATTGCACTTCTTATCTGTGGTGCAGGTATTCTATTCAGTATAACTTTTTTAAGCTATATCCTATTCTCTGCTCCTGTAGTAAGTTAGTATTCTGCGCCAATCCGTTGTGATTGGCTTATCTTTGCCGCCGGAAGACCCCTTGTTTTAGTATGAACCCCGTTATTGATCACCAGCTATCATTGATGGACTGAACTCTGCAGTTGCAGTTGATATTGGTAAAGAGATCTATCAGATCAACAGAAGAGACGAAGTTGTAGACGAGCTAGATCGAATTTATGGTCAGGACTTTTCAAATCGCTACGTCAGAAAAGAAAGTTTGACTATTCATCATTCAGAAATAATAAATTCCCTGTACACAACACTGTAATCTTAAGCAAATGGCTTGGATAAGCCATTTATAAAATTAAAGTATCAAAGTCGGGAAAAAAAACTGACAGTGTCAGCTGTCAGTTTTGAAGAGAGGTAATTTTCTAAATTTTGAATCGAGTAACGAGATTGTTCCTATTTCTTGTCCTTTATAAGCTCAATCACATCAAAAGTCACATCAAGGTATGCGCCTGAATCAATGAAGGCATACTCATAGGATGGAAGTATTCTGATGGAGTCTCCGTATTTCTTTTCATAATCGTCTTTGCACATGGCCGCATATTTTGCGACATCATCTGTGAATGATTTTGGATTTACAACAGGATTATTGAACATGCATGATACTGATCTAGGCTGTCCCTGATGGAGAACGTCTGTCAGATGTTCATCGAGCTTGGTTGAAAGAATATAGGTACATGCAGCGACACTCATTATTCCTGCAATGAATATACAGAGACTGCGAAAGCTTGGCTTGTTCTTTATAAACATGTTATAGATGAAGAACAGCAGTAGGACTCCAGCTATTACGTAAGAAATATTCAATAGCATAAAAAACTCCGACAAATTTTGATGTACTTATTTAAATATAGGTCAAAGTAACAGGTAATATTCAGATATTGATAAAAAAAACTGTTATTTGTGTAATCGAAGGCTCAATTTCTAATTTGTTGAAACTTGTCAAATATTCTAGTTTGCATCAAATTTATACTATGTCCTACGACTTCGCACTATTTCTTCTCATAGAGTTTTTTTTTGTTGCCCTCTAATCTGGAAAAGAACTGTTTCCTACAAAGAGGTATCTGCACCGGTAAAGTGATTCTGTGAGTCTTATTAGTTCAATTCGATCTCTTTGAGGGAGATTTGACAGTGCCAGGTTGTTTTACTCAAATAACATCATAAAATCAAACACATACCATCAGTTAGTTACTAGCAGTAAATTGACTATCCATTGTGTTCTGAACATGAACTCGTATCGGATATTCATTTTTTTAACAAACTTTGGAGTTTATTTATGAAAAAAAATCTATTTAAAGGTGTAGCTGTTTTACCAATAGCTTTAGCTTTAGCAATTACTACCGGCTGTACCACTAACAATGAGGCTCAGTCTTCAGTTCAGCCTGCAACCACAGGTGCAACTGCTGCAGTAAGCACTCCTACTTCTCAAACCAAACAGACCAGAAAAAATCTGCCAACCGTAGCTATTCTTGCAACCGGCGGTACCATTGCTGGTACTGGCGCAGAGGGTAAATCAACCAACTATAAGCCAGGTCAGCTTAACGTTGAGGCTTTAGCTGAAGCTGCAAAACTTCAGGATGTTGCCAAGGTTCATGGAGAGCAGATCTGCAATATCAATTCAGATGATATCACCTCAGAAATCTGGCTTCAGATTGCCAACCGCATAAATAAACTCGCAAAAGATCCTTCTATTTCCGGTTTCGTAATTACTCACGGAACAGATACTCTTGATGAAACCGCCTACTTCCTAAATCTGGCTCTAAAAACTGATAAGCCTGTGGTTGTAACCGGCTCTATGAGACCATCAACCGCAATTTCAGCTGACGGTCCTTTAAATCTTCATCAGTCAGTAGCTCTGGCTTCAAATCCTGCTGCCAAGGGCAAAGGCGTTATGGCTGTAATTTCTGACAGAATCTACGGTGCCCGTGACGTCCGCAAGATCAGCACCTTCAATGTAAATGCCTTCAGCTCCGGCGATTACGGCAGCATGGGCTATGTGATTGATGACAATGTTCTGTTCTACAGTCAGCCTGTAAAGAAGCACACTGTAAATACTGAGTTCAATGTTTCAAATCTGAAGACGCTGCCTAAGGTTGCAGTACTGTATTTCAATGTTGATACCGACGGTTCAATTATTGACTACTATGCTCAGCAGGGCTACAAGGGTATCGTGATTGCAGGTGCCGGAAGCGGTGAGTACAGCGTAAGCTGGAAAGATGCCATCAAGAGACATCCTGAGATGATTGTTGTCCGCAGTACCCGTGTAGGAACCGGCTATGTAGCTGCAAGCGATGACTATGATATTGACAACGTGCTTCGCTGCGATGACCTTCAGCCTCAGAAAGCTGCTGTTCTTTTGAGACTTGCTTTGACCAAGACTTCAAAGAAGGCTGAGATTCAGAAGATTTTTGACAAATACTAATTCGAAAATCTGAGTATAAAGAGAGGTTGACTAAATTTTTTAGCCAGCCTCTTTTTTTGTTCAGACTTTCTGCTGAATAATGCGATTTAACTCAACTCTTTGATATTTTTTCTTTTTGTATTTTAAGAAAAGAAAGTACGATTAAATTAGTAGCAGTTTCTGTTTTTGATGCCTGATTTCAGAGTTGGCACGCTAATTGATTAGATACTCATAGCATTATGTGTCTGTCAGTTTTTTGACAGGAGGAAACTATGAGTTTAATGATAAATCCTTTAGTAGCAAATCCTACAATGTTAAATCAGCTTCAGAGAATGCAGCAGAATATGCGTTCCCTGCAGGTTGCATCAACTGGCACAAAAGATACATTACAGCAGAAGATTGAGAATGCACCGCTAATGGTTCCAGGTCAGGGAGGAACAGATAAGACAGATTCTGTTCAGCCTAAGGATAACATTGGTGCATTTGCCAACATGCTTCATGAAGCTTTTGAAAATGTTAATACCCTTCAGAACGATGCCGCCAATAAACAGACACGTTTTGATCTGGGGGACAGAAAAGTGACTCTGTCTGATGTAATGCTTGCAACTCAGAAAGCCGGTCTGTCATTTGATGCGACTGTTCAGATCAGAAACAAGATGATTGAAGCCTACAGAACCATATCTCAGATGCAGATTTAATGCATATTTGGATGATGAGGAACTAATATGTCAGAAAATGGATTCCCGGTAGCTCCTGGTACAGGCAATCAAGAGGAAAGCAATCTGCCTGCCACAACAGACGGAACTGAGGCATCATCCTCTGATCTGGTGTCTACCGATGCTGGTGCTCCTGTTAATACCAGTCTTCCAGAAAAACACTCAGCTATAAAAAGCTTTTTCAAAGATGGTGAAATGGTTCGCCGTCTGGTGATCCTCATTTTCCTGATTATTTTTGTGGCCGGTATTATTTTTGCTGTAATAAGTTTTACCTCCACCTCAGGCAAGACTCCTGATACAGAAAGAAAGCTTGGGCAGTATTCTTCTCAGGAAATCGGAAATGTGCTTGATTTCCTTGATTCTGAGGGATTTAAGTATAAGCTTGCCAATAATAACACCATCATAGTTGATGCCAATGAGTACAGTGAGATTACCGAGCAGATGCTGCGTAAGGGTATTGCTCTGCCTCAGGAGGCAACTGATGAGGGTGACCAGATTATTATGACTGACTCTGGCTTCGGTGTTTCTCAGAGAATGGAAAATGAGCGCATCAAGCATAGTCGTGAGGTTCAGCTTGCAAGAGCTATTGAACGTATTGATGGTGTTTCCCATGCCACTGTACTTCTGGCTATTCCAAAAGACAACGTGTTTGCAAGAGAGAAGAGCAGACCAAGTGCCGCTGTTGTTGTAACTTTAAAGCCAAATACCTATCTGTCTCCTGAGAATGTAAACTCAATCAGATTCCTGGTGGCATCTTCTGTTCACAATCTGTTATCAAAGGATGTTACCGTAACCGATCATAATGGACGTCAGTTAAGTGCTGAGGTCAAAGGCGATACTCCAGAGAGCAAGATTCAGCGTGAGTTTGAAATGAGAACCATGCGTGAAGCTCAGTATCGTGACAAACTTGATTCGATTCTGATGCCAATGCTTGGTCTTGGCCGTTACTCTGCTGAAGTTGACGTTACTCTGGATACTACAGTTCAGGAGGAAACTGCTCAGCTTTATAATCCTGACTCTCAGGCCGTACGTTCTGAGACCTTAAAGGAACAGTCTGGCAATGAGGATAAGAAGAACCCTTACGGTGTACCTGGTTCTCTGTCCAATCAGCCTCCTGCAAATGCTGCAATTCCTCAGCAGTTAAAGGATGGTACCGGCAGCTCTTCAGATTCAACCTCAAACCGTAAGGAGAGCCGTGAGGCAGTTCGTAACTATGAAGTTGACACAACTGTAAGACATACAGTACGTCCTTCAAACATTGTTTCCCGTCTGACCGTATCTGTAGCAGTTGACTATGACAGACTTGTGGATGCTGACGGTATGGTCAAGTATGAGCCACGCTCACAGCAGGATCTGGATAAGATTGCTGATCTGGTTCGTGGAGGTCTGGGACTTAATGAGGCTCGCGGTGACTTTGTCAAAGTTGAGACTGTATGCTTCCCTCATGGTGATGTAAAACCACCTCTGCCTTGGTATGAGCAGGAATTCTTCTACAGACTTGTACGTATCGGCGGTTCTGTAATTGTTGTGCTGATTGTGGTTATCTTCGTGATACGTCCTCTGCTCAACAAGCTGCTGCACAAGGACGAGGAGGATATGTCTGCTGAGGCCGAGCAGGATGAGCTTGATTCCCAGTCAGCTCTTGACGGCTATGACGATTTCAACCTGATTGCCAAGAACAAGGAACTGGCTGACCAGGTATACACCATCAACAATGAAGGCGGTATTGAACTTCCTAACCTGCATAAAGAGGCTGATCTACTCAAGGCAGTCAGAACTCTTGCTTCCAATGAACCTCAGCTGACTGCGGAAGTTGTTAAAGAATGGCTTAATGCTGATTTTAAGGAAAAGAATTAGGGTAGTACTATGTCAGATGAAAATGTTTCTGCAGCACCAGCTCCGGCACCAGCTGCGATGCCACCAATTGGCGGCGGACAGAATGCTTTACTAGAATTCTCTGATGATGAAAAAACAGCACTGGAGAATATGTCCGGCATGGACAAGGCTGTGCTTCTGATGCTGTCCCTATCAGAGGAAGATGCTGCTCAGATCTTCAAGAATCTTGAGCCAAAACAGGTTCAGAAGCTTGGTATCAGAATGTCTGAGATGGCAACCTTTTCTCAGGATCAGGTGAATGCCGTTCATAAAGCCTTCTTAAAGGAAGTAACCAAGCATTCAAATCTTGGTCTTGGAAATTCAGACTTCGTTCGTCATGCTCTGGTATCTGCTTTAGGTTCAGAGAAGGCCAACAATCTTATCGAGCAGATTTCTCTGGGAACCGGTTCTCGTGGTCTGGATTCCTTAAAGTGGATGGATGCAAGACAGGTTGCAACCATTATCCAGAACGAGCATCCTCAGATTCAGACTATTGTTCTGTCTTACTTAGAGCCTGAACAGTCTGCCGAGATTCTATCCCAGTTTAATGAAACTGTAAGACTGGACCTTATCATGCGTATTGCAACCTTAGAAGAGGTTCAGCCAGCAGCTCTGCAGGAGTTGAACGAGATTATGGAGAAACAGTTTGCCGGTGCAGCCGGTTCTCAGACCGCAAAGATCGGTGGTCTGAAGAGTGCTGCCGACATTATGAACTACTTAGACAGCTCAACCGAGACTCAGCTGATGAATGCAATTCAGTCTCAGGACAAGGAAATCGGTGGTCAGATCCAGGATCTTATGTTCGTATTCGAAAACCTCAATACTGTGGACGATCGTTCTATTCAGACTCTGCTGCGTGATGTTCCTTCCGATGTGCTGCAGAAGGCCCTTAAGGGTGCTGATGACGGCCTCAAGGAGAAGTTCTTCAAGAACATGTCTTCTCGTGCAGCTGCATCTATGAAGGAAGATCTTGCATCTATGGGTCCTACCAAGCTGTCTGATGTTGAAGCAGCTCAGAAGGAAATTCTTACCATTGCAAGAAAACTTAATGATTCAGGTGCCATTATGCTTAGCCGTGGAGGTGGCGGTGGTGACTTCGTTTAATAATAAGGCAGTTCTCGTATGAGTGATTTTTTTCAAAAGAACGCCACTGCGGCTGAGGGCGATGTAGCAAATGCCTCTGACATAGCGAAAGATAAGCCTAACAGGGTGGATATTCGCTATGATAAGAAGATTTCGACTGTCACCTCTGCCTCAAAAGTCACAAACTATAAGGTAAAAGTCTGGCCAACTCTCTCCGACGATTTTGTTACCGGAACCAATGCTCTGGGCATGAACGTGGAGATGGTGGAGCGTAAGCGTGCCTTTATGCGTCTTGAAAAGAAGCGCAATGATTATCTTGAGGAAGTTGGGCTTATTCTTGATGCACACAAGATTCTAGATGAGGAGGAGGCTGCAGACAGAGCCGCCCGCGGAATTACCAGCATTACCATTGAAGAAGTCGAGAAAATCAGAAATGACGCTTATGAGGAAGGAAAGACTCAGGGCCATGATGAAGGTTATCAGAGCGGCTTTGAAGAAGGTAAGGCAGAAGGTATCAAACAGGGGCATGATGAAGGTCTAGCTCAAGGTAAGGATGAAGGTTATGCACTTGGTCTTGAACAGGGCAGAGCTGACGGTTTTGAAAAGGGCCATGATGAAGGTCTTGAATCAGGCCAGAAGGTGGTTTTAGAGCAGGTAGAGCGATTCAGATTTCTGGCGGACTCCCTTGCAAATCCACTGCGCGAGGTGGACAAGGAGGTTACTGATGAGATTGCTTACATCATTTCAAGATTAGCCAAGGTTATTATTAAAAAGGAAATTGACTCTAATGCGGATTTCCTGAAGAAAAGTATTGATCATGCAATATCAATCCTTCCATCTGCCTCAAAAGGTGTTTCCATTTATCTGAATTCTGAGGATTATGCGGTAATAAACGCAGCAATCGGAAATGATTACATTAAGGAACAGGGCTGGGATTTAAAGGAATCAGACAAGCTCGAGCCTGGTGATATCAGAGTTGTAAACGGGAATTCAGAGATAAACTGGAGAATCAACGACAGAATCGATTCGCTGCTCGATGATTTTTTAGCCAAGATCTATCCAAGTGTTGATTCTGCTCTGCGTGAATCCATCGAAGGCTGCCCAGAATATAACGAGCTGCCAAAGAAAGCTCTGGCTCCAAGAAATCTTGATGATATAAGTGAAGCCATCAAGGGTAGAGCTCAGGCTTCAGCCCCTGTAGAGGAAGCTCCTGCAGAGCCTCAGAGTGCTCCTGTTGATCAGGATAATCTTGCACAGACCATGCAGGCTCAGGCTCCTCTGACTGATGATCCTGCTCCTTATGTCGATGATTTTGGTCATCCTGTTTATCAGTCTCCTGATGGACAGCTTTACTACTTTGATGAAAACAACAATCGAGTCTATGTTGATGAAAATGGTGTTCCTATCGGAAGTGATCCTGTAGCGGAAGCTGAAGTTACAGCTGAAGTACAGCCTGGAACTTAATGGGAGCTGTTATGAGTAATCTGTTATCTCGTCTTCAGTCTGTAAGTCTTCCAGATCACGAGCAGAGTCCAGTCTTATCCGGAAGACTGACCCGCGTGGTTGGTCTTACACTAGAGGCTGTCGGTATAAAAGTTCCTTTAGGTCAGCGCTGCCGTATTGATACTGCAGGTGGACCAATGCTTGCTGAGGTGGTTGGCTTTTCCGGTGAGACTACCTATCTGATGCCTACAACTGAAATCATTGATGTTCAGAACGGTGATCTGGTAACCCCTATCTCAAGTTCGGACTCCTATCCATATGGCCTGCATCTATTAGGCAGAGTTGTGGACGGTCTTGGTAATCCAATTGATGACAAAGGTCCGCTTACTGCAGAAACAGCAACCAAATGGAATCCGGTTAAACTCAATCCGATGGCAAGACGTCCTATCAAAAAGCCTCTGGATGTGGGAATTAAAGCCATAAATTCCATGCTTACCATAGGTCAGGGCCAGCGTATTGGTCTTTTTGCAGGTTCCGGTGTAGGTAAATCTGTTCTGTTAGGCATGATGACCCGCGGTACTAACGCCGATGTTGTAGTTGTTGGTCTGATTGGTGAGCGTAGCCGTGAGGTTAAAGAGTTCATCGATGAAATTTTAGGGGATGAAGGTCGAGCCCGTGCTGTTGTTGTCGCTGCTCCTGCAGATGCCTCTCCTCTGATGCGTCTTAAGGGATGTGAGACCACACTCTCCATTGCTGAGTACTTCAGAGATCAGGGCTACAACGTGCTTCTGATGATTGACTCTCTTACCCGTTATGCCATGGCTCAGCGTGAAATTGCTCTGGCTGTGGGAGAGCCTCCTGCAACAAAAGGTTATCCTCCTTCAGTTTTTGCAAAAATGCCTGCTTTAGTTGAGCGCGCCGGAAACGGTGGTGAGGGGCAAGGATCTATTACTGCATTCTTTACAGTTCTGGTTGAAGGTGACGATCTGCAGGATCCTATTGCTGACTCTGCTCGAGCTATTCTAGATGGTCATATTGTTTTATCCCGTCAGCTTGCAGACTCTGGGCACTTCCCTGCAATTGATATTGAAAAGTCTGTAAGCCGTGTTATGCCTGCTGTAGTTACTGCTGAGCATATGATTATGGCCAGAACCATAAGACAGTGTGTCTCCCAGTATTCACAGAGCAAGGAGCTTATTCAGATCGGTGCCTATCAGAAGGGATCTGATCCAAATATCGATCAGGCTATTATGATTAAGCCTTATATAGATGAATTCACGGTTCAGGATATGAAAGAGATCGTTCCATTCAAACAGTCTTTAGATGGTCTTGAACAGCTGTCCATGATCCTTATCAATGATGCTCAGAAGAAAGTGGATGCTCTGACCGTCAAGAAAGGAGCTGTTCCTGCACCTGCAAACGGTGCGCAGCCTGGTGCCAACCAGTTTGTTAAGGTTCAGTAGTTAGCCTATGAGTGATAAAGCTCTTAATCTGGTTCTGGATTTAAGAAAAAGAGAGGAGGATGAAGCCTTGGAGCTTTTGCTTGAGGCTCAGAATAATGTTGCCTCCTTTGAAAGACAGATTGCACAGTTAAAAGAGTTTGAAAACATCTACATAGAGGAGATGAAAGTCAAATCCCAGTTTCAGCTGGATATGGGAACCTACCTTGCTTATCAGCAGTTTATCAATAAGCTTGAGCGAATTAAGGAAAGACAGGAGGCTGGTCTTGTAAAGCTTCAGGAGCAGGAGAATCGAGCCCGCTCCAATTATCTTGATAAACAGCAGCAGCGAAAGATTATTGAATCTCTTATCGAAAAACATCGTCTTGAGCGTGAACGCCTTGAGGCTAAGGCAGAACAGAAGCTCAGCGACGATATTGTCTCATCTAAACAGGCAAGACTTCTTATTGAGAAGATGAAGTAACTTGCTTGTTCTGTTTCAAAAATTCTTAAATACGTTTAATCTTGCTATTCTTTCAATAGATATAGGTCTTTATTTCTTATTCTGTATTTTTGGTACTTAAGAACATAACCTTTTGTATTTTGCTAAGTTTTTGCACTTGAGAGCATAAACTTTTAGATTTAGGTGAGTTTTTGCACTTGAGAGCATAAACTTTTAGATTTAGGTGGGTTTTTGCACTTGAGAGCATAAACTTTTAGATTTAGGTGAGTTTTTGCACTTGAGAGCATAAACTTTTAGATTTAGGTGAGTTTTTGCACTTGACAACATAAACTTTTGGATTTTGTCTGTTTTAAGCTGTGTTTCTGATGGAGAATAGGAGATCAGCTGGTTATCAGTAATCGTGATAATTTTTAAGAGAGGATGCAGGCTTCTAAAACTAAAGGAGCAGGCTTGACTTTCCTGCTCCTGTTATCTTGATAAATTGCAGTGAAACAGTCTAAGACTGTATTCGCTGATTTTTTTCTACTCTAAGTTATTCCGCAAAGCTCTTTGGAACAGCATTACGATCAAGGAATAGTGAACATGGTGAAACAGCATAGAAGCCAAGACAAATCAGTGCTGCAACTGCTTCCCATAAAACTTTGTCATTAAAAAGAAGATAGCCAAAGAAGAATACAACTGTTGTAATAACTGCTAGAGCAAAAAGAATTGGTTTCATTCTATAAATCCTGAAAAATCATTATGTTTTTGTTTATGGAAACTTTGCTGAGGTCAAAATACTTTATTGACAAGCCTCTACTTCTATATAGAGAAGGGAGTTTCCTGTTTGTTAGCTTCCTGATTTAAGCTTAACGCTTATCAAATAGCTAACTTGCCAAAAGTTAAAACCCCGAATGTCTGTGTATTCTGTTGAATGATAGCCTCAGCTTCCTGCTAGAGGGTAAGCCAAGACTAAAAAGGATATGTTTTATGTTTGATAAAATATACATAACAAAACTGTAAATTTACATGCCTATTTTTATTAGAAACTTGCCTAATCTGAAAATGTTTTTGTATGGTCTTTGATATTTATGAGATTTTTGTGTCGGTTTTGTTGTATATATGGTGAATAATATTATGCACCAATATTGTCTTTTCTTCTTTAAGCCATAACTTCATCAAAAAAATAGCAGAGCGGAAACCTCAGACTTAATTCTGAGGCGGAGCTCTGCCAACTCAGGCTATATATCTTAAAGAATTTCTTTACAATAACTGTTAGAATATAGGGATTATATGGCTTGGAGAAAACTGTTTTGATATTTACAAAAACATTAAAAATAAGAATTAATGTACCTTCAGAACAGGAAACACTGTTACGTCAGATGACGGAGCAGTATCGACAGGCATGTAATTTTATTTCAGAATACGTTTTTACCCATTCCTTTGACTTGAACTTCTTCAGCCTTAATAAAGTACTGTACAGGAATATAAGAGGAAAGTTTAGACTTAAAGCTCAGCTTGCACAGTCATCCATCAAAACAGTAATTGCAAGATATAAAACTGTAAAAGAACAGCTTTTAGAGCATCCATACCGCTATAAAGACGAGAAAGGCGAATGGCAGAACATACCAAAGACACTGGAATGGCTTTTTAAGCCGGTGTATTTCAGCAGACCTCAGACAGATTTGGTTCGCAACAGAGATTACAGTTTTGTTGAAAATGGAAGTCTGTTATCAATCAATACT
>NZ_FPAH01000061.1 GCF_900116345.1 Succinivibrio dextrinosolvens
AGAAGCGCCATAACCAGCTCTTTTTCTAAAGCCTGCAACTTTGAGTAAACTACAAAGACCAAGAACAGAAAAAAGAGAAGAAAATGTATCAGTAAAATTGCTAGAAGAGGTATTTTTAGGTATCATATTCATGGTGTGTTTTTTTATGTTAACTTTTTGTTTTCGCAGATAAAATTATAACATATTAAACACACCTTTTCATCGATATCTATCAGATATATAAGCCTTTTTTGCTTATAATCACACCTCTTCCCAAAAATAAATCAATACAAGTTTTTAAAGAGCATCAAACCTAGAGTGAATCTAGTTTTGTTTTAAATTTCCATGTGGGAAACTAGAGTATATTATATTTCAGTTAAATTATATTGGTAAAAGTTCTCAGTCTAAACTGAGGTCCTACAAACAATAGGTTTACTCCAGAGTTTTCATTTAAGGTGGTCTGAAAACTCTGTACGAATGCTGCTGATAGCCTCAGCAGTACATTTTGCAGAATTTTGAAGAGGATTAAGATGTCACTAAATTCACATCAGCGCCAGTTCTTAAAGGCTCAGGCTCACCAGTTAAAGCCTGTTGTTATGTTAGGTAACGACGGTCTTTCAGAGAACGTTTTAAAAGAAATCGACTCAAGCATTGAGCACCATGAGCTTATCAAGGTTAAGTTAAATGCAGGTGAAGGCCGTAAAGAACAGGCTGAAACCGCAGCAAAGACTGTTAATGCAGAGCTTGTAAGTCTGGTTGGAAGAATTGCTGTTCTGTTCCGCCAGAGAAAGGATGACAGCAGATTCATTCTTCCTCGCTAAATCTTAAGATTACAGTTACAAAAAAAGGATCCGCAAGGATCCTTTTTTTTTGGTCTATTCTCTAAGCTTCTCTTAGATATATTCAACCTTAACAACTTCGTAGCAGATGGTTCCCTTAGGGATCTTAATCTCAATCTCATCCTCTTCCTGCTTGCCAAGTAAGCCCTTAGCAATAGGAGTCTTGTAAGAAATAAGATTTGAATCAATGTCAGCCTCATCCTCACCTACGATCTTGTAAGTGATTTCCTTGTCGGTATCAACATCAACCAAAGTTACAGTTGAACCAAAGATAACCTTAAGCTTACCGCCTGTAGGATTCTTAAGTTTGGTGACATCAATAACATTTGCAGATGCAATCTTGCCTTCGATATCCTTGATTCTTGCCTCACACATGCCCTGCTCTTCTTTAGCTGCATCGTACTCGGCATTCTCACTTAAATCACCGTGGCTTCTTGCCTCAGCAATAGCTGCAACAATACGTGGACGCTCAACAGTCTTTAAACGAACCAACTCTTTTCTTAACAGCTCTTCACCACGTGGAGTCATTGGAGTCTGATCCATATGTAAATCCTCTTTAAATTAAAAATCCTGTATTGAAGGTAAAATAGCCAGAACCTTAAAAAGCTAATCTGTCGATCGAATTAAAGATATTTCCTATAAAAGCTTATTCAGAAATAAAGCGAATTCGGCAGATTCAAAAATAAAGCTAAAAGCAATATCAGTTCTGAACTTTTACCTGTCTTATTCAATATTTATCAACACCGAGTTTAAGTAATAACTCTTATGTTCTTAAAACCTTGCGATACCTTAAATCTCAAAGGAATCGACCAGAAATTCAGGGTAAAAAAAACAACGCCTAATTTTCAAATTAGGCGCCATTCTGTATGTAAAAATATACACTTTTGTGGTCTTTCAATCAACAGTGATTTAAGTCTGATTTGACAAAAATCACCATTAGTTTAGCTTGAAAGATCGTCAAAGAACTTCTTTACGCCCTTTATGAAGCCTTCCGATTTTGGTTTATGCCTCGCTGCGCTTTCAGCTCTTTTCTTTGCACTCTTTTCATCTTTAGATGACTTGTCATCCTTGCTGTCCTTTGAATCCTTGTCCTCTCCGTTTAAAGAAGCCTCAAATTCCTTGAGCAGCTCTTTCTGATGAGCAGTCAGATTAATAGGAGTCTCAACTACAATCTTGCAGTACAGGTTACCCTTGAATGAAGAGTTATATGACTTAACACCCTTGCCAGGGATTCTCATCATGATACCAGTCTGAGTCTCAGGTCTGATACTGATATTAACAGCACCTTCCAGAGTTGGAACCTCAACCTTTCCGCCAAGAGCGGCTGTAGTGAAGCTGATTGGAACCTCACAGTACAGATCATTTCCATCACGGGTAAAGATCTCGTGATCCTTTACCTCGATAACTACGTACAGATCACCTGCAGGAGCTCCGTTTAAGCCAGCCTCGCCCTCGCCTGTCAGACGAATACGATCACCGGTATCAACACCAGCTGCAATATCAACTTCCAGAGTCTTGGACTTTAATACACGTCCGGTACCAGAACATGACTTACAGCCATCAGTAATGATATAACCGGAACCATTACAGTGTGGACAGGTCTGAGAAACCTGCATAAAGCCCTGACGCATGAAGATCTGGCCCTGACCATGACAGTGAGGACAGGTCTCTTTCTTACCGTTCTTGCCTAAGCCTGAACCACCGCAGGTGTCACATTTAACATAGGTCTTAACGTTAAGCTTCTTCTTGCAGCCTTTAACAGCCTCTTCAAGAGTAATAGTGATTCTTGCACGAAGATCTCTGCCGCGGATTTCACGTGGACCTGAAGAGCGGGAACCAAAACCGCCTCTTCCGCCGCCGAAAATATCACCAAAGATATCACCGAACATATCTGAGAAGTCAGCACCACCAGCACCGAATGGATTGCCGCCGCCAGCCTGTGAGCCGTCAGCACCTGCAAAGCCATACTGATCATAGGCAGCACGCTTCTGAGGATCTGAAAGAACCTGGTAAGCCTCGTTGATTTCACGGAACTTCTCACCAGCATCAGGATCCTTGTTTCTATCAGGGTGATACTTAATAGCTAAACGCTTAAAGGCGCGTTTGATAGCAGCATCATCAGCGCCCTTTTCTACACCTAGCACTTCATAGTAATCACGTTTGGAAGCCATATCATCCTCTTAAATTGACAAAAAGGCAGATGATAAAATCATCCACCTTTTTAGGAAAAACTAAGTACTAATTACTTGTTGTCGTCTTTAACTTCTTCAAATTCAGCATCAACGACATCGTCTTCCTTGTTAGCACCACCGCTTGACTGCTGTGAAGACTGCTGAGTCTGCTGAGCCTGAGCCTGTGCCTGACCAGCCTGCATTAGAACAGCGGCAGCTTCCAGTACAGCCTTCTCAGCCTGCTCAATCTTCTCCTTGTCATCACCGCGTGATGCCATCTCAAGATCACCTAAAGCCTTGTTGATCTTGGTCTTATCTGCATCAGATACCTTATCACCTAGATCTGACATCTGCTTCTTGATCTGGTGAGCAGTTGAGTCAGCGCGGTTACGTGCAGAAGCAAGCTCTTCAAACTTCTTATCCTCAGCTGAGTGCTCTTCAGCCTCGCGAACCATACGCTTAATATCCTCATCTGACAGACCTGAAGATGACTTAATGGTAATCTTCTGCTCTTTACCAGTCTTCTTATCCTTAGCAGATACGTGGATTAAACCGTCAGCATCAATATCGAAGGTAACTTCGATCTGTGCCATTCCACGTGGCTGAGGCTCAATGCCTTCCAGGTTGAACTGACCTAGTGACTTGTTGTCAGCTGCTCTCTTTCTCTCACCCTGTAGAACATGGATGGTTACTGCAGGCTGATTGTCTTCAGCAGTTGAGAATACCTGTGACTTCTTAGTAGGAATGGTTGTGTTCTTCTCAATCAGAGTAGTCATAACACCACCAAGAGTCTCAATACCTAATGATAGAGGGGTAACGTCTAACAGCAGAACGTCCTTCTTATCACCAGTCAGAACGCCACCCTGAATTGCTGCACCGATAGCAACAGCCTCATCTGGGTTAACATCCTTACGAGGATCCTTACCGAAGAAATCAGCAACAAGCTTCTGAACCATAGGCATACGTGACTGACCGCCAACAAGGATAACGTCGTTAACCTCTGATGGTGACAGACCAGCGTCTGATAAAGCAGTCTTAACAGGATCTAAGGTTCTGTTTACTAAATCTTCTACTAATGACTCAAGCTTTGAACGTGTAATCTTGATGTTCATGTGCTTAGGGCCGGTTGCATCAGCAGTAATGTATGGTAGGTTTACATCGGTCTGCTGTGATGATGAAAGCTCAATCTTAGCCTTTTCTGCAGCTTCCTTTAAACGCTGTAGAGCTAATGGATCAGCACGTAGGTCTACGCCCTGCTCTGCCTTGAACTCATCGATCAGGTAATCAACGATACGGTTATCGAAATCCTCACCACCTAAGTGAGTATCACCGTTGGTAGCTAGAACCTCAAAGGTCTTCTCACCGTCTAACTCATCGATATCGATGATTGAAATATCGAAGGTACCACCACCTAAGTCGTAAACAGCAATCTTCTGCTCACCCTTAGCCTTGTCCTCACCGTAAGCAATAGCTGCAGCGGTAGGCTCGTTGATGATACGCTTAACATTTAAACCAGCGATACGGCCGGCATCCTTGGTAGCCTGACGCTGTGAATCGTTGAAGTATGCAGGACAGGTAATAACTGCTTCGGTAACTTCTTCACCAAGAATATCCTCTGCAGTCTTCTTCATCTTCTTTAAAACTTCAGCTGAAATCTGAGGAGGAGCAAGCTTCTTGTCATCAACCTCAACCCAGGCATCACCGTTGTCAGCCTTGGTGATCTTGAATGGCATGATGCCAACATCACGCTGAACCTCGGCATCCTCATAACGACGACCGATTAAACGCTTGATAGCAAATAAGGTGTTCTTTGGATTGGTAACAGCCTGACGCTTTGCAGCATCACCAACAATAATCTCACCATCTTTAGCATAAGCTACGATTGATGGAGTTGTACGACGACCTTCTGAGTTCTCTAAAACTCTAACTTTATCACCATCTAACACTGCAACGCATGAGTTAGTAGTTCCTAAGTCAATACCAATAATTTTACCCATTTTGGATTTCCTCTATTTCAAATTCTTTATGTCACTTAATGACGTTTATCTATCTGTATTACTAAATGGAGTCTAATATTTTATTTTCAAGACTATGCTTCAATATTTATTGTATTTTTTACTTCCTCGGCAGGAGCTTCCTGAGGAGCACCGCGAGATACAATAACCATAGCAGGTCTTACAACTCTTCCATTTAATGTGTAACCTTTCTGCATAACTGACATTACGTGGTTAGCTTCAACCTCGTTTGAAGGAGCCATTGAAATTGCCTGATGAAGATTTGGATCAAAAGGCTGATTTAATGGATCTACAGCGGTAACACCAAACTTTGACAGCTCCTTTAATAAAAGAGCCACGGTATTCTGTACACCTTCAATGGTAGGCTTAACAGCTTCATTGTTTGGATCAGTATGCTGCAGAGCTAACTCCAGTGAATCTACAACAGGAATCAGAGCCTTAAGAATCTTCTCGTTACCGAATTTTCTTTCGCGCTCAACATCAGCTTCGATACGCTTTTTCTGGTTTTCTGTTTCAGCAACTGCACGAACCAGACGATCAATCTCGTCCTTGTGCTTGGTTTCCAAAGCAGAAATCTGTAGTCTTAACTGCTCATTCTCAGCAAGAACCTCTTTAACATCAAAAGTTGACTCCTGATTCTCCTCAGCTGCAATCTCTGCCTCTGGTTCGACATCATTCTGAGCCTCAACATTTTCAGTTTCAATTTCTTCGATATTCTGAGAATCATCAAGATTCTGAGCATTCTCAAAAGCCTGTTTCATCTGAGTTTCTTCAGTCTGCATTTTTATCTCTTAAAATTGTTGTTAATTTAACGTTACAACTAAGATGGGGATCGACTTTTTTGATTTCAAGAGCAATATCTAAAAAAAATGAAAAAATAAATAAAAATAAAATCAGATACATACTCTTTTTTGCTACAATTTCTTTTAAAAAAAAGGATTTTTTATGAAGTTAAATAAATTTTTATGCATGGCTGCAGTCTGTGCCTGTGTACCTTTTGTATCTTCATGTGCGTATAGAGCAGATCTTAATCAGGGAAACTACGTTGATCAGGATCTTGTAAACAACCTTTCATATGGAATGTCATCCGATCAGGTAAGATATGTTCTGGGGGCTCCTATGCTGGTTGATCCTTTTGACAAATCACGCTGGTACTATACCGCATTCAAACGTGAGGGATGGAGCGATCCTGAAATCAAAAACCTGGTTCTACTGTTCCAGAACAATACCCTTGTTGACATGTCAGGAGACTTCAAGCGTCCAGCAGGATTTGAATCTGGAGCCCAGACTCTTCCTGCAAACAGCCAGGTTGATAATTTCGAACTGCCACAGGAATAATGCCTGTGAAAAAGTCCTCCCTGCTTTTGCCTCTGATGCTGTCGTTGTTACTAAACGGCTGTACCTTAGAGGATGAAACCGCAGAAAAAATTGTGGTTCCCGTTGAAGAAAAGCAGGAATATTCTTCAAAGGCAGAGGAAACCTTCACTGAATACGCAAAAAAATGTACAACTGGAGATATGAGTGCAGCTCCTAAGGTTGTACACATGTACATATCTTCTCTTCAGAAAGATGATTTTGACAAAAATCTAGCCCTTCCTGAGCTTGAAGATAGCTCTGAGCTCATATTTGAAGTAAAACCTTATGAATATCAGAAGGTCAATACCAACATCGTATATGAGATGTGTCTTCAGAAGGCAGCAAGTGAAGGACATCAGGAATATCTCAATTACTTCGTCTCAAGAGGAACGGTGTCAGCAAAGATTGCCCGTCAGTTCTACTCAGATGACCTTCTTAATGACGGAGCCTACTGGGCACGAAGAGTGACCAATCTTCTTGGCATGAAAACCGGTTATTACATCATGGGCAGACTGTTCTGCAACAATGAGAAAACCTTTTCAATCGGAGCTGATCTTCTTAAAGAGGCAGCCAAGCTTGGCGATGAGAATGCCAAACAGTATCTTTTTGATATTGCTCTAAACAACAACGTATTTGAGAAACTCTCAAAGAACAAAGATTCACTCAAAGACTAAAGACACTATTAGAAAGTCCCATCAAACTCTGTTTTTTATCTGATTTTTTTGACTTTTTTTGTCTTTCCTCTCAAAAATCGATATTAGATGTTATGACTTTCTGAAATTGTCACACAACAAATTAACAAACTAGCACACCACTTACTATAATTCTCTATTAGGTGAGACTAAATAAGAGGCGGACATGATAGATAAATTTGTTCCAAAGGAACTTTCCTGGCTTTCATTTAACGGAAGAGTTCTGCAGGAGGCTGCTGATCCTTCTGTACCTTTAATCGAGAGAGTCAGATTTTTAGGAATTTATTCAAGTAACCTCGATGAGTTCTTCAAGGTTCGTGTAGCCGAACTTAAAAGACAGGTAATCATCAACAATGCACAGGGTGAGAACGAGGCTGCAGTGAACCTTCTGCGTCAGGTTCAGAACGAAGCCAACAAGTATCAGAGAACACTTAACAGCATTTATTCAGATCTGCTCGAAGAGCTCTCCAAGCATAATATTCTGATGAGAGATCAGGATTCAATTACCCAGGAACAGAAAGACTGGGTTTCAACTTACTTCAAGCACCATGTTTTAAAACACATCAATCCGGTAATTATTGATGCGGAGACCGATCTTGTATCTTTCCTAAAGGACGAGTTCACTTATCTTCTGGTTAAGCTTTCAAACAGCACCAGCGAATATCATGCCCTAATTGAAATTCCAACAGATAAAATACCTCGTTTTATCCGTATGCCTTCTGCAGATAACAGCGTAGTCTTCATGTTCCTCGATGACGTAATCCGTGTCGGCATGGAGATGATCTTCCGCGGTCTATACGATTACGACAGTATCGAGGCATACTCAATCAAAATGAACCGCGATGCTGAATACGATCTGCTAGGTAATATCGACCGCTCAGTTTTAGAGAATATGTCCGAGGCTCTAAAGCAGAGACTTAATGCCATGCCGGTTCGTTTCTCCTATGATGCGGCAATGCCTGAGGATATGGTCAGATTCATGGCAGGTGAGCTTAAGATGTCTGCCATTGACTCTATGATGCCAGGCAACCGATACCATAACTTCAAGGATTTCCTGTCCTTCCCTAGCATTGGCAGTGATGACATGGAAAATCCAAGTCTCAGTGAAATCAAGTCAGTTCAGTTTGAAACTGCTATTACCCCATTTGAGGCTATAGCCAAAAAGGATGTACTGCTTTACTATCCATACTATTCATTTGACTATTTCACCGAGTTTCTGCGTTATGCATCCTACGATCCTAAGGTAAGCTCAATTAAGATCAACATCTATCGTGTGGCAAGCAACAGCCGTGTTATTAACTCCCTGATGCACGCAGCCAACAACGGCAAGTCAGTTACGGTGGTAGTTGAGCTTAAGGCAAGATTCGATGAGGCCAACAACGTTAAGTGGGCTTCCTTCCTGACACAGGCAGGTGTTAAGGTTCTGTTCGGTCTGCCTACCCTCAAGATTCACTCAAAGCTGTGTCTGGTTACAAGACATGAGGGAGATAAGATTATTCACTATGCTCACATTGGTACCGGTAACTTCAACGAAAAGACCGCAAAAATCTATACCGACTTTGCACTGTTCACAGCAAATGAGAAGGTAACCTCAGAAGTTAACGATGTCTTCAGATTTATTGAATACCCATATACGCGACCTGTATTCAACAACCTTCTGGTTTCACCTTTGAATGCCAGAGAGAAAATAGCCTCAATGATTGACCGTGAGATAGAGTTTGCCAAGGAAGGAAAAGAGGCTGCCATCAACTTTAAGGTTAATGCTCTTGTGGATATCGATCTGATTGAAAAACTCTACGAGGCTAGTCAGGCCGGAGTTAAGATCAGAGGAATTGTAAGAGGAATGTGTTCACTCAAGCCAGGAATTCCAGGACTATCGGAGAACATCTATATCACCTCGATTGTAGATCGTTTCTTAGAGCATCCACGTGTCATGCTATTTAACAACGGCGGACATGAAGAGCTTTATATCAGTTCAGCCGACTGGATGAGACGTAATCTTGATCTTAGAATCGAGGTTGGATCAAGAATTCTCGATCCAGATCTGAAGGAGAGAATCAAATCCATTCTGTTCCTTCAGCAGAAGGATAACCGCAAGGCTAGAATTGTTGATCCGGATCAGGTTAACAACTATGTTCAGGCAGGGCCAAATGAAAAACAAATCCGCTCGCAGATAGAAATTCATGATTATCTGGTCAGAGTGGAAAACGAAATGGCCATTGATATCTGATAAGAATGCGCGTTTTAAACGCGCATTTTTGTGTTCATGCTATGATATTATGGGTTCCCGCTTTGTCCTAGCTTTATATACGGTTAAAACTAGCTATGAAATTTCAGAATGCGAAATGGATAAGAGCTCCTAAGAATTATCTTATTACAGAAGACAGGATTGAAATTATCACAGAACCTCGTACGGATTTGTGGCAAAACACCTATTATCATTTCTGTAATGACAATGCCCCTGTTCTTCAGATGGATACAGATGAAAGTTTTTTTTCGTTTGTTGTCAAAACTGATTTTTCTGAAAGTAAGCATAGATTCGATCAGTGTGGAATTGTCCTGTACCTTGATGCTAAAAATTGGCTTAAGGCCTCTGTGGAATTTGAAAATTCAAATTTTCAGCATTTAGGAGCTGTTGTGACCAATAATGGTTATTCTGATTGGTCTACCACAGAAATACCATCTGATATAAAGAGCATGTGGTATCGACTATCCAGAAGAGAAAACGACTTTCGTATTGAATCCTCTTTAGACGGAATAAATTATTCTCAGATGAGAATTTGTCATATGTTTAAAGCTGAAAAAAAAATTAGCTTTGGAATTTATGCCTGCAGTCCAGAGGAGTCTTCATTCAAGGCTGTTTTTACTAACATTAGCATTACCGAGTGTGTCTGGAAATCACATGATGGTCAACAGCCGGATAAAATAATCTGATTAATTATGATTTCATTTAAAATCAAAAGGACAAACTCGAGAAAACATTAATAGTATAAAACCATAAAAATAACATTAGCCTAAAAAAAATGTCACAGATACTAGAGATTACAATGGACTACATCTTAAATAACCCGATTATCATTGCGGCTATCTTCGCGCTTGTACTAATAGCTGCCATTTATTTTTATCTTCAGAACTCCGAACTGAGAAGAAAAACAAATGAACTTGATAAAACCAATCAAGACCTTAACAAGGCAGCAATGGAATTAAACAATGCCCTTAATCAGAAGAATTCAGAATTTGACACTCTCAAACACAGATGTGAAGAGAGTGACAGGAATTTTGTAAATCTCAATCTGCAGTATCAGAAGTGCCTGTCAGACAACAGCTCCCTAAGCTCTCAGATGTCCATTGGCTCAGAGAAAATCAGACTATTAGAAAAAAATGTTGCCGATCTTCAGAACAATATCAGAACCTTAGAGGTTCAGAACAAGGATCTCTCAACACAGAATGAGACTCTAATCAGGAACTGTCAGGATATCTCTGACAGGCTTACTGCATCCTTAGAGGAAAAACTTAATCTTAATACTCAGAAGGAAAGTCTTGTAACCCAGAATAAAGTTCTGGAAGCCAAGATAGAATCCGACAGACTTCTATATCAGAAGATTGAGGAAACCTACAATCTCTCTAAACAACAGTTAGAAGAACAGCTGACAGCACTATCAGAGAAATTCGTAAAACTTGGAACAGAGGATCTGAGCAAGCACTCTCAGTCCAACCTTGAGAACATTGTTAAACCACTAAAAGAAGAGCTTGATAAATTCAAGCAGATGGTAAACGAGAATCATGCCCGACAGGAGAAGAGGGTTGGAGCCTTTGAAAATGAACTTAAGACTCTACATGAATCCTCATTGAATCTAACCAATCAGGCTCAGGAACTTACAAATGCTTTACGCTCTGGTGTTAAAACTCAGGGTATCTGGGGAGAGCTGCAGCTTGAGCGAGTTTTAGAAAGCTCAGGCCTTGAAAAAGGAAGAGATTACGAGAGAGAAGTCGCCGTTAAGCCAGATAGCAACGATATAAATCATACCGGACGACCTGATGCAGTAGTTTATCTGCCGGACAATCACTGTATCGTAATTGATGCAAAATGCTCACTTACTGCATATACTAACTTCATCAACTCTCAGGACAAGACTGAAAAGGAAAACTTCCTCAAAGCACATATTGCCTCAGTTAAGAAACATGTTTATGAACTTAAGGCTAAGAGGTACTGTGAAGATTACAGAAAGAGCTTAAACTGCCCTTCCTTTGTCTTCATGTTCGTACCTCTGGATGGCGCTCTTTATGATGCCTTAAAGACCGATTCAGGACTGTACGACGAGGCAGCAAGAAACAGAATCTATCTGGTATCACCTTCATCTCTGCTGCCAGCTCTGCGAGTAGTATCCAATCTGTGGATGATGTCAGAGCAGACCGAGAATATTGGAGAACTCATCAGAACAGCACAGGATATCTGGAAGAAGTTCTCTACCATTGAAGATAAGATGACTGCTGTTTTAAGCACCAGTGATAAACAGCAGAAGAATCTTTTAGAGCTGCAGAATCTGCTGTATGCCGGAAGAGGAAATCTTAAGAACAAGCTGGCTAACTTCAATACTGCTGGAACTCACTACATCAAGCAGGATAATGTTCTTACCATTGAAGGTAATACTATGGAGATGATTCCAAACGAAGCTAGCGACACTCTGGCAGTAAACGACAAAAGCTAGAATAGAGAGATTAGAGTCTAAAGACTAGATTAGCAAAGGAAGTTTTCAAGAGGGTGACTAAAAAGGTCGCCCTCTATTTTTACCTAAATTTTGTGGTTTTATTAACATTATTGATAATATTTTTATATTAAATCTTTATCTATTTCCTTGATATACAAAGTTAATATACTATACTTAATAATATAAAGAGTTATATTATTGGTAATATCGTTATGGATAAAGAAGATCTTTTCAAACCCTATATTCAAGATGATTTAGCCTTACTTCCTCCTTGTATTGGTGATTTTATCTCCCCTTCAGATCCCGTCAGACTCGTA
>NZ_FPAH01000060.1 GCF_900116345.1 Succinivibrio dextrinosolvens
GAGACAAGGAGAGGTCGGAATTTAAAAGTATTTTGCAACAACGAAAATAAGGAGTTTTGTCTACAAATTCATTTAAGAGGTAAAAATGGAAAAGGAAAAATAATTTTACATGCTAGAATAAGTGATTAAAACATGCCTTATGATCCCATGTGGATTAATACCTTTTTACTCTATCAACATAGAGCAAATCCAGTTATATAATGACTGTATAAAAAGCATCATAGCCCCTATAATATGGGTAGACATATGTTTTTTTGTTTATATGAATATAAGACTGTTGTTAATTATAATAACTGTATTCATAATCTTCATGAAAGTCATCATCTGAGGACGTTTTCATGTTCTTTGTCCTTTCTTGTATAATCATATAAAAGATTGTCTTGTAGAGGTTTCTTAAATGGTTACTACTCCTTCCCAGCGTGTTATCTGTCTTATGGAAAGTTCTGTCGACGGACGTATTGATGAGTCCAGATGGTCTGTTCTATATAGTGAAAAAGGGGAAGGTGATCCGGATGTTTATTATGAAACCCAGAAGAAAATCAGGGCAGATGTTTTTGTATTAGGCGTAAATACAGTAAAAAGACATCACTGTTCAGATGAGTTTCACTCAGATACGCATACCAGGGTTGAGAATCCTGAACCCTTTCTTGGAATCCGCTCTCACAGCAAGATGACTGCTGTATTTGACTCTAAAGGCTCTGTTGCCTATAAAGACAACAATCTTGGTAATACCACTCTAATGGTGATACTAGGCGAGGATACCTGTTCTCAGGAATATCTTGATTATTTGAGAGAGCGCGAAATATCCTATACCTTTGCAGGAAAGGACGGTAATGATCTTCGCAGGGCGTTAAACAGTCTTTATTCTGATTTTGGCTTAAGAAAAGTCCTGTTAAGCGGTGGCGGTAAAATCAATGGTTCATTCTTAAAGCAGGGTCTTATTGATGAACTGTATCTGGTGATTTATCCTGGTGTTGATGGCCTTACCGGTGTAGGTTCAATCTTTGAGTACGAAGGTGGGCCAGAGGAAAAACCTGGACTAGGGAAGTCATTAGAACTTATATCCTGTGAAGTGGTTAGGGCAGGGGTAGTTAGACTTAGGTACAAGTTCCATTTTTATTCTTGTTAAGTCTATTATTCAATTTTATCTATTTAGCCTGTTTAACCGATATTTTTGATGATCTGATGAGGTTAGGCTCTTGCAAATTACAGATTTTTAAGTAAAATAACATCGTTCACATGGTGAGATGTCCGAGAGGCTGAAGGAGCACGCCTGGAAAGCGTGTATACGTTAACGCGTATCAGGGGTTCGAATCCCCTTCTCACCGCCACTGCACCTTAGGGTGCTTTTTTTATGCCTGTAATATCCCCTTTTTCTTGTCTGTTCCGTGTCGAAGTCCATTTTCCACGAACAGTTTGTAAATACTTCAATAACCGTTACTCATACTCAAATAAAACCTGAACATCATTCATTCTGCAAGGAACAAACTCAATTTTATTTTTCTTGCTGTCAGGATCCTCTATTACCTTTGATAGATGGTTTGACTGAAATACCTCATAGGCATCTCCATTAAAGTGAGGGTAACACTTTCCTCCGTGCTGATAATTCACTCTTATGATGACTGCACAATTACCGTCGTAATTTACGGAACGATTATAGTCGGAATAGTGTCCATTTTCGTTGTTTACAATAGGTACTCCGCCAAAATCATTCATGGAAAAACAACCCCATAAAACCGCAGGATATTCTGTCAGAACCTGAACATTTTTAATTTTATGTTTTTCTAAAATCTCCTTTGTGTTCAAGGTACATTTTGAGTAATTCTTGTTTCCCTCAAATACTGTTTCCTTAAAATCAGAAGCCTTGCAGGTTATAACAGTTCCTTTAATAAAAGGAACTCCTTTTACATCATTAAAATCATCGGCGGCATAACAACCTCCTGCCATTAGTCCAATAGCTATCAGTAAAAGTTCTTTGTTCCAAGGTCTCATACAAAGCTCCCGATTTTAAACTCATAAAAAATGCTACTACCACAGACCAAAAATTCTGTCGCCATAAGCGTAATCATGACACCAGTTTTCCATAGAATAAACATTTATGCATTTGATATCTGAGTAGTAGTTCTGACTTGCTTTCTTGAGGTTCTCATTTAGAAACATTTTTGCTTTAAACTTCTCATAAAGTTCATCCTTTGGAAGATTGCAGTTGTGAATAGCAAGATCTTTTGTAGCTATCATCATCGCAACTTTAGCTTCATCAAAAGTGAGCTTATTCTTTAGAGCAAATTCCTTAATGCCATTTTCTTCCTTACATTTGGCTGCATCGTAAGTACATTGTGTCTTATCTGCCACTGATGAAAAGGAAATGACCAGTAACGAAGATGCTGCCAGCAGTAATATTCTTTTTAAAAGCATCTTTAAACATCCTACTTATTTACATCTGCCAGTCTTTTAAAAAGTTTGATGCCATAATCCTTAAAACGTTTATCTGCACTGCTCATGGCCTGATCAAGTTTATAATCTCCTCCAAGATAGCCTCCGTCAACATAGATACGGTTTAAGCCTCTTATAGAATGTTTCTTTCCTCCAAGATACATGAAAACCTTTAATTCATCCGGACTTACATCTCCATGGCAGCCTTTGTAGTAGCCAATCCAGACTTCTTTTTTCCCATCACCGTCTAGATCAGTCAGCTGAGGAATTTCCTTACTGAATTCCAGTCGGGCAGATGTTGGACAGTCATGAATAAAATCATAGAGTTTAAATGTCAGTAAAGGTGGCATTGGACCTTCCTTGTAATTCCACACATAGATTTCCTTGTTCATGCAGATCTCTTCTGGGTATTTTGGATCTGGTCTGGTGTTGTAATAGCCTGACTCAGTGAGCAGCAGGGTATTCTTATCATTTGCCGTATCATAAGGGATCTTGTTTAAAACATTGCCTTTAGCTTCCTGATATCCCTGCAGAGGATGACTGTCATTGTCGTCATAGGCTGCATTTACTGAAGTACAACCCAAAAAGACGGATAAACTTATAACTGCAAATTCTGATTTCATACTAAATCTCCAATTAAAAGCTCTTCTTATCTTGAAAAGATCATCTGATAACCGTTTGGATAAACAAGGATCAGCTGATTTCCGTTTATAGTTACTTTGTTACTGCCGGATGCGCCCATTGACTGTCCTGAGGTCACTCTGTAATTAAAGACTCCTGTTGTAGGATCATACTGATATACACCGGTTTCTATGGTCATATTCTCATTAAGCGTACAGATATAATCATCAGCGTTAAAGACAAAACTAATAGTTCCCTGAGGGGATTGTGTTGACCATTTTCCAATAAGAGGATTCTGGACTGTCGCAGGCTGAGTTTGAACAGGTGTTTGTGTAGTAGACGGAGGTACCGTATTTGAGGAACTACAGCCCCAGCCGCGACACTCATTAGTATTTTGTTGAGGGGCAGGCTGATTTACATTCTGAGTCTGTGATGGCCATAGAGCCTGAGGATCCTGTTTTAATAAAACAGAGCCATCACTTAGTTTTAAATACTGGTCACCTACAATTTCATAAGATAGTGGGGCACGCTCTGAATTTGGGAAAATAAGGACAAGTGAGCTTTCTGAGATTTCATAGGTGCCCTTTACCACCTTGCCATTGCCTCTGATTTCAAAATAATTGTCATCAAAGGTTACGTCAACCTTGCCGGCTCCCTGTCCTGCGGACCAGGTTCCCTTAATTCTCTTTTTAGCATTCTCATTGGTTTGAGCCGGATATGCCTGCTGAGGAATATTCTGCTGTCCTCCAACAAAGGGATTGGCCTCCATCATTTTTAAAAGAGAATTATCATTTGTAAACAAGCCCTGAAGTGCTGTTGACTGATTGCTATTAGTATTCTCAGCTGCAATCGTACTTTCAAACACACAAAGACTTAAGACTGTGCAGGCAATAGCTATAGCTTTCATTTTCATATCCAAGAACCTCAATTAAGATTAGTAACTCTTCTGAAAATTCATCTGACCACCGTTCTGGAACTGGATAGTCATGGTATTTCCCTGAACAAAGATACGATTGGTTCCCTGTGAACCTGCTGCCTGTCCGGAGGTTATCCTGAAATTAAAGTTGCCTGAGGCAGGATCGTACTGATAGGTACCGGTTTCAATCTGCTGATTGTTGACAAAACATACGTACTGATTGTTTGAAAACTGGAAGGCAAACTCTCCCTGAGGCGTCATACTGCTCCAGCGTCCAGTCAGAGCGTTTGCTCCATAGCCGTTATTCTGAGGTGCAACATCATTTCCTCCCCATGAACCTCCCTGTGGAGCTCCGTTATTCTGTGGCATTCCGTTATTGGTGTTTCCGCCGCCCCAGCCACCAGAACTTTGGGGAGTAGACTGTTGAGGGTAGGTATTAGTGGAGTCATTCTGAACCTGAGAATTTCCCCAGCCTCCATTATTAGGATTATTCTGAGGCTGCTGCATATTGTGTCGGTGTAAAGTGATGTTATCCAGAATCAGTACATCACCATTAAGTTTCATGGTATAGCTTAAACTTTTGCCGTTCTGAAACTGCATGTTAAGCTGATTGCCATTGACCGTGTAATTACCATAAATCTGCTGATTGTTTAGTGCCAGACCAACCATGTTGTTCATAAATATCAGCATCATGGAGTCTTTGCCATTGGTTCCGAACCAGGAGCCCTGAAGGTCCTGCTCTATTCCGATTTTCTGAACATAGACAGATTGCGTATTATTCTGCGTATAAGCTAAAGAATTATCAGCTGCATTTGAACAGGTAACTGATAACAGTGATAAAGAAATTACCGCAACAAGAGTTTTCTTTTTCATAGTACAACCTCGTCAAACATAGTGAAAATCGGTTAAGCTTCCTACATCTTTTTAAAAGTTATAGGTGGCATGTTTTTAAAGAATAAAGTCAGGGTATTGTTATTAAATCTGAACCCCACGTTCTGTCTTTCTCCGTTTGGGAAAACAGCAGCAAAGTATTCAGGGCTAAGATTAAAAACAAAGGAGATATTTCCCTGTCCCTTGGTCTGCATGTATGCACTGAACTGCTTTGAATTATTTACTCTCTGAATTGTTAATGCCGCATTGCCGGTATCAGCGCCGCTTAAATAATTACCAATAAGATAGTCTCCCTCCGCTGAAGCTGAAACTGTTCTGTCAGTGTTGTTTTCTTTTTTGATGGCAGATGATGAATTAACCTTTGTTAAGAATGAAGCATGACCATCCCTTGTGATAAGAGTCATGTGGGTATTGTCTTTATCAATGTAATAACAGTACTCATCAAAAGGCATATTTAAAGCTTTGATAAGATTGTTGGTGACACTGAATGTTCCCTTTGCTTTTAATTTTTCCTTGTGACGATAAAGCTCTACCTCATTACCCTTAAAGGTCCACAGCTCGGTTGCAGATTGCCACTGACCCTGCAGATCCTGTGGATTGAGCTGTTCTAAAGGAATTAAAAGAGATCTTGTGCCATCTCCAAGTCCTACGAGATACCACTGTCTTTGAGGACCGGTTCCATCGAGGAAACAGAAATAGCCCTGAATAGTAGGACCCAGCATAGGGACCTTACTGTTTGAATGAGGCAGATGCAGAGTTAGCTGTGGAGTACCTGCCAGAATAAAGTTAATTCTTCCATGTCCAACCTGTTCTCCATTAGAATCTCTCATCTCAAAGATTGCTCTGGAGTTTCTGTCCTGCTTTAAAGATAAAATTCTAAAGTTCGGCAGGATATCGACTTCATCGGCAGTTGTTGCATACTGGAATAGGGCATAATCGCCAAAAAGACCGGTAAAGCCGTTTTTGAGTGTATTCTCAATTAAAGCCATTTGTGCTTTATCCTGTACGACTTTAACTGGTTTTGAAAGTGAAATGGCTGTTTTTCCACCAACACTCTGAGCGCGAAGCATCTCAACAATTGTAGAATTATTGTCAACCATGCCTAAGGTTAAAGCTAAAACACTGCCAAGCTTGAAAGGAGTTCCAAACTTATTGGTAATATTTCCCTTCTTATCCATAACACTTATAGCAGGTTTTAATATCCCGTCAGGTTTAAGAGCAATAGCTGTTCCGGAGAAATTACCATTACTGTCGGATATAACTTCAGCTCCGGTCAATAATCTTGTGCGGTTGTTAAACTTTAGCTTTACGAAAAGCTCCTGGCCATTTAAGGCAGGATCAAGATATTTGGCATAGCCAATTGAGATATTGTCATTAAAGGAATCTGTAGTTGAGGTATTCTGTATGGAGATATCTGCGGTTATCTGTCCATTGGTGATTACATATTTCTGAGCAGTAATCTCTCTCATAATGGAGGTAGTGCCATTGTTATAGTGAGGTGTGGTTTTTGAGAAGAACCCGTCTTTATCAGAAACATTCTTTTGCGAGTAATCTCTAACCAGTTGTTTAAAGTCGATTCTATATCCCTCTGCCACCTTCTCTAGCTGATAAAGATATGTCCATAAGACATTCTCTCCGGTTACATCAAAGCGAATAACGCTCTTATCAAAAGGTTTTATGGTATTGACTTCTGTTAGGTCAAAGTCGTATGCAGAGTCGCCAGATCTTCCTTTTTTTAGTTTTACATTGCCGATTTTTATATTTTCAATTCGTGGCTGTTTGTTGCCTTTAAACTCCTGTGCCTGATACAGATTGTCTAAAAAGTTGATAAAACCTGAATCCTTTGCGAATCTGGTTGTAAGATATCTCGTGTCAACAAATTCACGTCGCATTGGCAGATATACGGCAACACCTTCGAGCTCTCTAGCGTTTGGGGTGCTTTGTGTGGATAAAATCAGAGCATCTAAAGCTCCTCTAACCGCATTAAGATAGGATTTATCAATATTTGTAATCTTTCCAAGCTGGTTAAGCCAGTCGGGCAGGGAGACTGACCAGTAGGCTGGTTTTCCGTATAAGACGTCAGTTTCAATACTGTTAACGTGAGTTGCATAGCTTAATGACTGAGTTAAAGCATGATAATCACGCTCAACAAGTCCTAAAAGGTAACGGTTAAGACTTAAGATTGTATCCGTTACACTTTTTACTTTACTTAAATCATAGGCACTAAAGGCACACTCGAGTAAATGATTCTCCTCAAGATAACTCTTAGATGAGGTTACGATCTTATTAACCAGATCCTTTGTTGATATATCTTTATTGAAATAGGGCAGAACCTCAGCGTAGTTAATGCCGACGGCAGGCATTACAGGCGGGCTTGCAAAGGCATAGTCCGCAAGATCAGAGAGTTCATACAGAACATCCATCTGCCCCATAAGGCACATTTCAAAAATAATGGCATCAAATCGTTTTTTAGGAAGATAATTTACAGCTTCTCTGAGTGCAGAGGCAAACTCAGAGACCATCATATCTCCTTTGCCTTTTACTCCTTTACCGCCATCCAGATCCATAATCATGGATTTCCAACCGCCACCATGATTCCAGGGAATAAAGGCATATCTCTGAGCAGGATAGCGATTTGCGCACTCTTTTACAAAATGAACAAGGTTGGATGGATCACTCATATCAAGTTCTCCAAGCTCCATAATTACCTTTGATTCAAGCTGTTTAGGTAGAGCTACATTACCTGTTATAAGACCGCTGTAATCGATTTTTGAAGGAGATTTTTTAACTTCATACAGTTTCGTGTCTGTAAAATCTCCATAAAGACTGGTCTGACCTCTGGCTCTATCCATGAGCACGATTACATTGATATCATCGGTAATACCCTGTTCCATCTCCAGAAAATCATATAAAGCCATCTCCTCAAGATCATTGTCAGCGCACATATAGATCATGACGGTCCATTCTTTGTGACTGTCTGAGGCAAGACTGATTTTTGGAAACAAAAGAAAGATTAAAGAAAGGAGAGTTAAAAGACACAGTTTTATCAGGTTAGCAAGAATCTGATTGAAATCTCTGAAAGATAAAAGCTCAGTATTATTGGATTTTATTTCAAACATACCTAGACCTTTTTCTTTATGAACCAATCCAAGAGAGGAGCTTATAAAGCAAAACATTCCATATCATGCCGTCAGATTCATTTGAAATTACAATATGACTCTGACAGCAGAAAATGGGTTAGTAGTCTTTAGCACTGTTTGGCTTTAATTTCTCGTAGTTGTAAGGCATTGAGTGTCCTTCCTGTACGATGTGATATTTATTGTCCTGATCTCTGTATACATCGTAGCCGGTATTCACTTTAAAATGATTTCCCTCATGATCGGTATAATCATTTCTCTCATATATAACATCTGACATGGCTTCAGTCATCTGAGACTGATCTGCGGTTTTCTCCTGTTCTGTTGCCTTCTGTAGAGCTTCTTTTGCGGCCTGAGCAGAGGCTTGAGCTCTGCCGAGATCTGTGCCACGCATAACCGCAAGCGCCATTCTCATGCCAAAATGATCACACAGGTATCCCCACTGAGGCATGAACTGAGAGTTATTTACAACCATTCTGTACAGATCATAATTGGCATTGAATGCCTCAACAGTAGGAGCATAATAGGAAATGACCTGAGCCCTCCAGATTGTATTATCCTGAATAGAAGGCGGAAGCTGTCTTGTAACCTGTCTGCCGGTAAGTCTGGTTGAATAACCTGAGGTCGCTACAATATGCTCAGAGTACCTGTGAGCTCCATTTTTAAGAACCACAAGTTCCTGTGAAGCTCCTACACTTGCATCCACTCCACTGACAGTTCCATTGGCGTATACTCCTCTTGAATTCTGAACTATTGCGTTTACACCAAGCTGAGCCTGCTGTGTCATCTTTGGTTTAAGCATCTTTTTAAATAGAGCATCTTCTTTTGACATATTAACGGCTAAAGACTGCTGAGAGCTCATTCCCCAGGCCTGTAGAATCATTTTTATATACTCTTTAGGAGATTTATATGGCAGATTAAACATTCTCTTTGGAAAATTACAGCCCTGATTATTAATTGGTATATGTCCCATCTGTTTCGTTAATTTTGTAGTACTCCAGTGATATGCCTCAGGTGTGGTAAAGACAATCTCTGTTGCTCCGTCAGGGCTTATTAGACTTACGATACCAAGTGCAATTGATGCTGAACTGCAGCGCTGCCAGTCTGAGGTTACATTGATTCTCCATCCTTGAGGCAGAAAGACCTTCATAATAGGAACATTAACCTTTGGATCCATTGCATACTGATAGGAAAAGGAGTTTTGAATCACGGCATGCGAGGTTAACGGCACAAAGGTCGAAAACAGGACAGACAGAGCAATAAATGATTGTTTAAAAGATAATCTTACGAAGCTTTTTTTCATAACACACCTTCACAGGGACAATTCAGATGTCTAGTTTGAATTATAGGTTTTATGTTTTGACGCTGAGGAAAAAAACAGGATTTTGTCTAGATAATGAGAGCTCTATATCCTTTTATATAGATGAATGTTTACATGATCTGTATCTCATAATTTACAATTTCTTTAAAAAATTCTAAAATTCACCTACATTATAAAAAATGATATTCTATACTTTGTCATATGTTTTTGGGATTTTTATTGTATTTCAATACATAAAAATCAGACTAAAAACATACAGATACATAAATATTGCAAAAAAAAGAAAAAGTGTTAAGCAGAATATAGAAATAAGAAAAAAAGGTCTATTTTCAGCTTACATAATTCTGTCAACTATATTTAGGCAAAAAAAATAGGCTTTTCATAGCCTTACAAATTTTTTTTAGCTCAACTGTCGAAGATCCGGAAATATAGGATTTATCCTTTGGCTTTAAGAGCTCCTGTTCGGAGCTTTTTTATTTTTTTTCGTTTTCTGCTGATCCTCCATAATTATCAGTCTAAGTCACGTTTAGCATGATTTTTGTGTGATCTCAGATGATATCCATCAATTTGAAATTACCTATCTTTTGCAGGTTTTCTTATAATTTTTAAGGAGTTGTTGCTTTTTTGAGTATTTCCATTTTTCAGCGGAAATATTTATGAACTGAAATCTTCTGCTTTATAGTCTGTAGCGTTTAATGGTCCTCGAAAGGGGATTCTTCCTAAGCTGTAAAGCATTAGTCTGAGAGTATTACATGAAAAGAGTACTGACACTGCTTGTCTGTGGTTTGTTTCTTGCCGGCTGCTCTGAGGATAAAACCTTGAGGGTTGGTGTGGGAGCTCCTGACAGTGATTACTACAAATATACGGTTAAACTGAATGAAAAGCTTGAAAAGGCTGGTGCAGATTTCAGATTTAAGCCTGTTTATACTGCAGATTCAGCCTCTTCCATAAGACTTCTGAACAACGGTATTCTTGATCTTGCTCTGATAAATGCTTCGGCTCTGGATACAGCTCTTGCTGTGGTTACAAAAATCAATCCCGCCTATGTTGCAGGCAGTATCAATGAGAAGAATTATGATGTAATAAACGACGGCGATGAAGTGAATGTTTATAACTCAACAGTAGCCGGTGTTTATGATCAGACTCTTCACGTGCTTGTAAGAGAGGATGCTCCTTATGATGATATATCTGATCTTGCTGAGAAAACTATTGTGGTAGGTAGCTACGACTACGCCGCAAGGTCAGTTTCTTTTGGTCTTTTAAAAGACCATGGTATCAATCGTTCTGCCAGAAAACTTGTTGTAAAAACACCGCAGGAAGCAGTAGATTTCTTTAAGAATAAGGGGGCGGAAGCCTTATTCCTGTATGACAAAGTTCCATCTGACCATGTATCAGATCTCTGCAAGTCTATGAAGGTAAAGTTCCTTTCCATAAATCCTGACAGACTGGGAATCATAACCAAATACGAGAAATCACTTACTGCAACCACTATAGATGCTAATCAGTATACAGGTCAGAAGGAACCTGTTGGGGCAATCAACATCAATATTCTGCTTCAGGCTCACAATGGCGTTTCTGATAAAGTAATTGATGAACTCATGAAGGTAATGTTTGATCCTGAACTTACCTCAAATAACGCTGAAATAAAGGTTATAGACATTGGTAAATTAAGCTATGCCACCGTGCCTTCACTTAATCTGCTGTTCCATCCTAGGGCTGCCGATTTCTATGAAAAACAAGGCCTAACGGTTAAAGAGATAAAGAAAATTTCTCCTCTTTTTGATGTTCATATCGTTGCAGCTCAGGACTAAGGATAGAAAATGCTGGAAATTGTAAATCTTAATATGTATGAGACTGCAGGCTTAGCGGTGGTTGTCCTTTTTCTTGGAATGCACATCAAACGTATGGTGCCTCTGCTTGAGGAATACTGCATTCCGTCGCCTGTTGTCGGTGGTCTGATTATTGCTCTTGTCAACTTCTGCTTTTATCTCTATGGAATTGTATTTGTAACTAGTGAGTTTATAGAAAAGCTCTGTATGGTGCTGTTTTTTACTGCAGTTGGTTTTCAGATTGATTTAAGTCTGATAAAACGCAGTATATCAACCTTTGTGATTCTTTTATTTGGGGTTATTCTACTCATAGTTGCTCAGAATTGTCTGTGTCTTTCCCTTTCCTCCATATTTAACCTTGACCCGCTGACTACTTTTACTGTCGGTTCTATTTCCATGACAGGAGGTTCTGGTATTACTGAGGAGTTTGGTGATTTTCTTGAGGATTTAAGACTTGCAAATGGTCAGAATATGTCCTTTGGCATCTGTACTCTGGGTATTATTATCTCAGGTCTTATTGGAGGTCCTTTAGGTCGTCATCTCATCTTAAAGTATAAGTTAAAGCCTGCCTATGAGGAGATTTATGTAGAGAAGAATGCTGATAAGGATGCAAATCTTCCTTTTTCTGCCAAGCTTGCCAAAGCAACCTATCAGATGCTCTTTGTGGTTGGTCTGGGGGTTGCTCTATGTGATCTGTTCAGTATTGTCGGAGCGATGGTTCCTTATTACATAGGTACGATGCTGATTGCCATTATTCTGCGTAATTTAAGCATTAAAACCGGTCGCTATCATTTCTATACCAGTGAGCTTAACTATATCGGCGGTCTTGGGTTGTCATTATATCTGGCTATGGATTTTATGAGCCTTGCCATCTGGCAGCTGAGTTTTGTAAATCTGGTTCAGATTGCTGTCCTGCTTGCGCAGTTAATCCTTCTGCTGTTCTTTGCTTTCTTTATGGTCTACATCCTGACTGGAAGAGATTATGATGCAGCTGTACTGTCTGCAACTTCAATCGGTTTTGGTATTGGGGGGCCTTCAAGCTCGGTAGCAACTCTTATGGTGCTTACCGGTAAATTCGGATCGTCTTTCAAGTCCTATCTGATCTTTCCAATAGTTGGATTCATGCTGGCAGATCCGATAAACAGCATTATCCTAACTTTCTTTATAAAAATGCTCTGACAAAGGGCTGGAACGGCACTTATAATTATTTTAATGGTGTGGACCCACTGCTTGAGATACTGAGTAACAGAAAAATGCTATAGTATCAATGGGATAAACTAAACAACCAGAGGATCCACAAGATGATTATAAACAAAGTTGCACAGAATGTTGAAACTATTATTGCTGTTGATACTGCAAAAAATTCTTTCCAGGTACTGGTAGTCAATCAGAAGACGGGAAAAAAGAAAAATGTTAAGGTACAACGTTCAAAATTCGTTGATCATATTTTGAAACAGGGACCATGTTTAATTTTTATGGAATCCTGCTCAGCAAGTCAGTACTGGGCAAGACTGTTT
>NZ_FPAH01000059.1 GCF_900116345.1 Succinivibrio dextrinosolvens
GCGGAAGCAGAAGAAAATCTAGATTAGAAACATAACAAAATCCCCAGCATGTGCTGAGGATTTATTGCCTTTCCCATAGTTACACAAAAATGTGCAAAGAATGGGGTGTAAACTGTTTCTAAGAGAAAAATTACTTGTTGTCTTTCTTCTCTTCAGCCTTCTTGATATCAACAAGCTTAACATTGAATACAAGAACTGAATTAGGCTTGATGAACTGACCAACAGCATTCTCACCATAACCAAGAGAGGCAGGAATGTACAGTTCGTACTCTGAACCAACGTTCATTAACTGTAGACCTTCAATCCAGCCTGGGATCATGTTGTCCAGAGGGAAATCTACTGGCTTGGTCTGCTCGTCGAATACGTTGCCGTCAATGGTTGAACCCTTGTAGGTTACGCTGATGGTATCGCCCTTAACAGCCTTTGGACCTTCACCCTGTTTGATAACCTTGTACTGCAGGCCTGACTTGGTGGTAACAACGCCTTCCTTCTTAGCGTTATCCTCTAGGAATTTCTTGCCTGCACTTAGATTGTCTTCAGCAGCTTTCTTGGTCTCAACCTCGATCTTCTCCTGAATCTTCTTGTCTAAATCCTTAAGAATGGTCTCAATCTCTTCTCTCTTTAGAGAGGAAACTGAATTTACTCCATCTGTAAAACCTGCGATTACAACGTCTGAAGGAATATCTCCAATCAGCTGTTCCTGGTTCTTCTTCATCTGGAAAACGTACTCACCTAAAGATGCACCGATTGCATATGCTGCTTTCTGCTCGAATGAGCTGTCTTTGGTTAATACATTAGATGCCTGAGCCTTTGCTGAACCTGCATTTAACTGATATTTGTGGTCGCATGCACTTAGGGTTAGTACTGAAGCTGCTACAATTGTTGCTATAGCAGTTTTTGCAAATAACTTATTCAAGTTTTTCTCCATTATTGTTCTTATTAAAAATGTTCGAAAGGTTTTTCTCTATAATCAATCATTTTACCATGTTTTAACAGTTCTAAAGTACCATTTTTAATGGTTCCTATACGTTTTACCGGCACATAAAAACTTTGAGCAAGAGTATTGAGTCTGTTTTCAAAAGTCTCATTCATGGTAAACAGCAGTTCGTAATCGCCACCGCCGTACATACAAAGATGATCCTGATATTCCTCAGGTAACTTGTATTCTTTAAATTCTGAAGGTTTTGGGAGCTCCTCAATGTTAATAACAGCTCCAACATCTGATGCCTTGAGAATATGGGACAGATCTCCTACTAGTCCGTCAGAAATGTCGATTGCACATGTACTTAATTCTGTTAGGGCAGATGCAAAAGCGCATCTGTTTTCAATCAGCATTCCCTTCTCATAACAGTGATTAAAAATACTATCATATTCTTTGTTAAGGCTTAGATTTTCCATAAGTTTGCAGATATGCTCACTTCTGTAGCCTAAATCAACTGCAAAGGCTGGAAGCCCCAGTGTTCCGGTTACATATACACCGTCATTTATCCTGGCGTTTGCTCTTTTCATGGCTCGGCCTTTTTTGATGAGGCCATAGGCGCTTATGGATATAGACAGAGGCCCCTTACTGGTATTTCCTCCAATTAAAGGAAGGTTTAATTTTGAGGCCAGAGCGTAAAGACCTCTAGAGAACTCCTCTAAGAATCTTTCATCTGCATCAGGCAGATTTATAGACAGGGTAAAGCTGTAAGGCTTGGCACCCATTGCTGCAAGATCAGAGACGTTTACCAGAAGAGATTTGTATCCAAGAAGAAAAGGGGAGGTGTCTTTAAAAAAATGAATTCCTTCATTTTGAGTATCAGTTGTTATTGCCAGCTCATACTCTGAAGGAACATTAATCAGTGCGCAGTCGTCACCAATTCCGAGAGATATTCCTTCACCTCGGTCATTAGAGGTGAAGTACTTTTTTATTAGTTCAAATTCACTAATAGCCACTTGTCAGGCCTTATTTTTTGATAGCCTTAACTACTTTATCCAGTACGCCATTAACAAATTTGTGACTGTCCTGCTCGGCAAATTCCTTTGCCAGAAGGATAGACTCGTTGATAACTACTCTGTATGGAACTTCCTGACGGAACATCAGCTCAAAAGTTCCAACACGTAAAACAGCCTTATCAACCTGATCAAGCTCCTCTAAAGGACGGCTCAGATGAGGTGCGAATGTAGCGTCGATTTCATCAACGTTATTGATAACACCAGAAATCAGATCGTGAAGATACTCAAGATCTGCTCCTCTGATTGGCTGATCTTCTAGAAACTGCTTTTCGATTTCAGTTGCAGAATAACCAGTCAGCTGCCACTGATAAATAGCCTGTAAAGCAAAATGTCTTGCCTTGTGGCGCTGAGCAGGTGTAACTGAACCTTCTGTAGAATCCATCTTAAATAATTACCTATAAATTAGAACTGTTTAATAATATTTACCATCTCAAGTGCAGATGAGGCTGCTTCTGAGCCCTTGTTGCCTACATGAGATCCCGCTCTCTCTAATGCCTGTTCTAAAGTATCAACAGTCAGTACACCGTTAGCAACTGGTACTGAATGTCTTAGTGATACCTGTGAAATGCCCTTTGAACACTCGTTGGCAACAACCTCAAAGTGATATGTTGAACCACGAATTACACATCCTAGAGCAATAATTGCATCATATTTTGTTGATGCAGCAATCTTTTCGCATACAACTGGAATTTCAATTGCACCTGGAACACGGACAACAGTGATGTTCTCCTCTGGAACTTCACCTTCACGCTTTAAGGTATCTAAAGCGCCATCAAGAAGACGTTCGTTGATTAGGCTGTTGAAACGAGAAACAACAATAGCGAATTTGCCATCTTGGCAAGGCTTCTTGCCTTCGATAAATTTGACAGACATATGATCTCCAATATACCAATGACCATCTTCCCGTTCTCAATCGACTGAACTGTGTCAGTATTTATGTTTTGTCCGAGACAGATTGTCCTGTTCTTTGTCGAATTAGTTTTTTCAACGCAGAGAATTATATCATCTTTTTTCAAGATATCACGGATCACTTAAAAACGCGTTTCTTTCAGGGAAGATGACTGTATTATTTCGTTAATTCTCTGCTAATTGTTAATACGTTGTTCCTTAGAAACCGTTTTTAAGCAGAGTTTCCATGGTAATTCCTGATTTAGCAGGCTTTTTCTCTTCGTTGCTCTGCAGGAAAAGTCTCTCCAGGTATCTTGCAAGTACATCCACTTCAAGATTTACATGAGAGCCAGGTTCAAAGTTTCCAAAGTTTATTGAATCCTGAGTATGAGGGATCAGGGTAAGTCTGAAGGTATCTCCTTCAATTTCATTTACTGTCAGGGAAACTCCGTCAACAGCAATTGAGCCTTTGTGGGCAATGTATTTTAAAAGTTCCTGAGGTGCTCTGATCCATACGTTGATAGCATCATCCAGCGCTGCTTTCTTTACCACTTCACCGACACCGTCAACATGTCCCTGCATGATATGTCCGCCTAGATGGGTACTTGGGGTACAGGCCAGCTCAAGATTGATTTTCTGACCGCGGGTGTAATGAGAAAAACAGGTATGTTCAACTGTTTCTGCAGAAACATCTGCATAAAAGCAGTTTCCAGACATTTTGGTTACAGTCAGACAGACTCCATTGTTGGCAATAGAATCACCTAACTTAACTCTCTGGTTTAAATTAAATTTATCTGTGGTTTCAACGACAATTTCATAGCCATTTCCTCTTTTGGATAATGACTTTAAAATGCCTACAGACTCAACAATTCCTGTAAACATGCGGAAGCCTCGATACTAGTATTGAACGGAGGTGTAGTGAAGCAGAACATCTGAGCCTATCTTCTTGCACTTATGCAGATAGAACTGTCTGCAGGTATCTAAAGATAGGGCATTTTCGATGCTGAATGCATTTTGTCCGTCAGATCCTAACATTTTTCCGGATACAAATGCATATATTTCATCGCAGAAATTCTCGTTAATGAATGCAGAAGTAAGTTTTTGCCCCGCCTCAACCATGACACGTCGGATTTTCAGGTTGCCAAGATAACGCAGTACAGCTTCAAGTTCTGTGTGTCCGTTTTTTACAGGAACCAGAAGACGGGTTACATGTTCAGATAATTTTTCTTCACTAAGGTATCTTGAAGAATCATCTGTTCCGTTAACCCATAAGACCTCTCCTGAGGAGAAGATCTGATACCTGTTCAGATCAAGAATTCCTTTTGTGTCGAGGATAACTTTAAGGGGCTGTCGGATGAATTCTTTATCGATCTTTGAAAGCTTCTTTTCAGAGAAGTTCTCATAGCGGACGTTCATCTGCGGATTATCAGCGATTACAGTGTTTACTCCGGTAATGATACAGTCAGATTTTGCTCTTATATCCTGAACCTTTGCTCGGCACTTATCGTTGGTAATCCATTTGCTCTGTCCGTTTGACAGGGCAGTTTTGGCATCCAGTGACATTCCAACCTTAACACTTATATAAGGATAATCACCGGTTATTGACTTGAAGAAAGCTCGATTGAGGAACAGAGATTTTTTCTCCAGAACGTGTTCAACGACCTCAATGCCTGCATTTCTTAGAATTTGAAATCCCTTTCCGCAGACCTGTGGATTTGGATCACCTGCGGCCACAACAACTCTTGCAACTTTCATTTCAACAAGCTTAAGAGCGCATGGCGGGGTTCTTCCATAATGAGAGCATGGTTCTAAAGTAACGTATGCAGTTGCACCTTCGACGTCGTAGTTGGCGTCCTTTAAAGCCATAATCTCAGCATGGGGCTGACCTGCCTTGTGGTGGTAGCCTTTACCGATTATTTTGCCATCTCTAACGATGACACATCCTACCGGTGGGTTTGGGTAGGATGTATATAAACCACATGATGCAAGCTTTAAAGCCTGCATCATGAATTTTTTATCAGTTTTTGATACTGAATTCAAAGTGTAAGCCCCGATTAGTCTTTGTATACAGGGAACTTAGCACATAAAGCCTTAACACGATCACGGCACTTCAGAATAACTTCTTCATTCTGATAGTTATCCAGAACATCACACATGATAGATGCTAATTCTTTGATTTCAGCCTCTTTGAAGCCTCTTCTGGTACATGCAGGGGTACCTACACGGATACCTGAAGTGATGAATGGTGAACGAGGCTCACCTGGAACTGTATTCTTGTTAACAGTGATGAATGCCTTGCCTAATGCTGCCTCTGCATCCTTACCAGTCATTTCACGGCCGATGAAGTCCATCAGGAACAGGTGATTGTGGGTACCGCCTGATACAACCTTGTATCCGCGCTTCATAACTTCTTCTGCTAAAATCTTAGCGTTGGCTACAACCTGCTTCTGGTATTCAACATACCATGGCTCCATAGCCTCTTTGAATACAATTGCCTTAGCTGCAATGATGTGCTCTAGAGGACCACCCTGAGTACCAGGGAAGATTGCAGAATTTAACTTCTTGTAGATTGTCTCGTCGTGGCAGTTTGAAAGAATAAAGCCAGAACGTGGACCACCTAATGACTTGTGAGTGGTTGAGGTTACAACATGAGCATGGTCGATTGGGCTAGGATATACGCCTGCAGCAATCAAACCTGCTACGTGAGCCATATCAACTAGCAGATATGCACCTACTTCATCAGCAATTTCACGCATTTTAGCCCAGTCTACAATTCCTGAGTATGCAGAGAAACCAGCGATGATCATCTTTGGCTTGATTTCCTGAGCCTGCTTACGGATTGCTTCGTAGTCTAGCTCACCTGCCTCGTTAACCTCGTAGCCGTATGACTTGTAAACCTTACCTGAGAAATTAACTGAGCTTCCGTGGGTCAGGTGACCACCTGAAGAAAGTGACAGTCCTAATACAACATCACCTGGCTGACATAATGCTGCGTATACTGCATTATTAGCCTGTGAACCTGCATGAGGCTGAACGTTAGCAAAATCGCACTTGAATAGTTTGCAGGCTCTGTCAATAGCCAGCTTTTCAACGATATCAACGTATTCACATCCACCGTAGTAACGCTTACCAGGGTAACCTTCAGCGTATTTGTTGGTTAACTGTGAACCCTGTGCTTCCATAACACACTTGGAAGCATAGTTTTCTGATGCAATCAGCTCGATGTGATCTTCCTGACGCTGATTTTCGCCGCTTATTGCTGACCAAAGCTCTGGATCGTATTCTGCAATTGATTTAGCTTTGTTAATGAAGCTCATTGGATTCCCTCAGTATTGTTTAGTGTTGGTATGCAGATGTTCTTAACACCTGCATAAAAAAAGAAGACAGGCTTATTTTATCATTTTTTTTGAACTGGCTAGCATTTTATTTATTAATGCTCATCTTTAGATCAGTGCTTAATTCTGCCTGAAAAGCAGAAAAATCTCTTCTGAGAAAGGTATTGTTTCTCAATAGGAGGCAGGCTTAAGAATGCATTGGAGCAATTGTTCCTGAGAACTGTCTGCCAGCTTTCCTTGGTTCCTGGTTTCTGTTTAAAGCGTAAACCGACAGAGAAGCTACTATGCACAGAATGATGTCTATGCTCCATAGAAGGTCATAGCTGTGAGTCTTCTCTACAATCTGACCTGCGACATTGGAGCTTATAAAGCTTCCAACCTGATGGAAGATAAATGCTATTCCAAACAGTATGCCCAGCATCTTAAGACCATAACGGTTTCTGATAATCTCGGATGTTGGACTTACTGAGGCATCACAGGTCAAGCCGACACATACTGAGAACAGAATTACGCTGATAACACTTTTTGGCATTAAAAACATGAAGGCAAAGGCAGCAACTGCTCTTAACAGATAGACTGTTCCTAATACATTCTTAAGAGAAAATACTCTGTAGCATAAACCGCAGATGACCGCACCGAGCATTGTGGAGATTCCTATCAGGGAATAGCTTAGGGTTGCGACGTTATCTGTTATGCCGTATGAGATGAACTGGGAGTACAGATGTGTTTGCAGAATTGACATGTGAAATCCGCATACAGCAAAACTTAACAGCATGATTATAAAGGTTCTGTCATGCAGAATATTCACAAAGGATTCCATATCCAGTCCACGTTCAGTTTCAGCTGTTGCAGCTATGACCTGTTTGCGGTTTGACAGCCATAGACTTACAGGAATGATTATAAGAGTCAGAGCTGACAGCGTTAATAAGGTTGTCTGAATTCCAAAGTTAGAATTAAGCACATTCATAAATGGGCAAAGAAACATTGAACCAACACCGGTTCCTGCATTAACAAATCCTGAAACTGCAGTGGCCCGGGCAAGTCCAAGAGCAGGAGTGGCAACAGCCATCATCAGACCGAAACAGGTACCGCCTGTTCCTGCATGGAAAAGGACTCCCAGAAAAACAGTAAGTGAGGCAACACTGGTACAGTAAGGCGTAGCCATGAGGCCAACAAACATCAGGAGACAACTTAATGTCAGCATGAAACCGTAGGATTTTTTCAGTGCCAGATAAGCAAACAGAGGCTGAACCAGACCATAGACCAACTGACCTAGGGCCAGAACAAAACTAATCTCAGGGTAGGATACTCCGCTGTTTTGCATAATTGGATTTAGAAGCAGGGCAAGATTAGAGCGTATACCTGAGCTTACAGCATAAACTAGACATGCGCAGAATGCGATCATGCACACATAGAAGAATCTAAGTTTTCTGATGCTCATTATCAATACCTCAAAATATCTTTTATAAAGATAGATTAAAGGTAAATTTTTTATTAGTAAAACAAAATTATCTTATTGATGTATTAGAAAATCTAATAATTAACTGTAAGTTGATGATCAGGTACTGATAATGAGTAGAATTTGTCCGGTATATACAGTCGTGAGCAGAGAGTAAACTTCTCACGACAAAAGTAGAGCTTGTTACAGTCTTCGATTGGTTCTTGGAGGAATTCTGGTTCCGATCTGCGTCATTGGATGTTCAGGAGGAAGAGCGCATTTAACGTCAAGACTATCTGCTGAGAAGAACTGTTTGTCATACTGGGCAATGACTTCGATGGTGTCATCCTTGTGTACAAAGGACCAGTCCTTATCTCTGTTTAACTCAATTTCAATGGTATCGCCGTTTTCATCTGTGAATTCGTATTTGTCATCACCAAAGTATTTTGTAACCTTTCCTTTTACTCTGACTATCTCTTCGTCTTTTTCGTTCTTCAGATCTCTGATGGCGATAATATTAAGTCTTTTCTCAAATCCCTGCGGCTGTCCCTTGAATTCTGATTCGCATGATCTAGGAGTATGAATTATACCTTCAGCATGGACAGTTGAAATATTTGCTAGCAATATAGAAGCTGCACTCAGCAAAAATAATCCTTTTGTCATAAAATCTCCATATGCTATGAAATACGGTTGGTAATTATAGTAGAGTCATCTTAGTCTCAACTTAGTCCAATCACTGATTATTACAAGTTTTTTCTGTATCTGGTTTTGCACAATGAATAGATATCTGGCATTACACAAAATTATCGAACTTGGAAATTTTACCAAGGCTGCTTCAGCAATGAACTGTACACAGTCTGCAATAAGTCAGATGATTTCCTCTTTAGAAGATGAACTGAAGATAAAACTGCTCAACAGATCGAAATCAGGAATCTCTCTTACTAAAGAAGGCGAGAAATTATACCCCCATATACAGCGTCTTGTATACGAATATAGAACAGTAAAAGAACATGCCCAGGAAATCAGAGGTCTTGAGACCGGTACAATCCGAATCGGAACCATGGGAAGTATTTCCACTCACTGGCTGCCGATTCTCATCAGTGAGTTTAAAAAGAGATATCCTGCAATTGAATTTGTGCTCCTTGAAGGTGATTATGTCTCTATTACCGACTGGATTAAAACCGGAGCAGTGGATTTTGGTTTTGTAAATCCGGATGCAGTAAGCGGTATAAAGACCTCTCCTGTAAAGGATGGAAGAATGATGGCTGTTCTGCCTCCGGGGCATCCTCTTGCTAAAAATGAAGTTGTTTCACTTAAGGAGTTAGGTCAGGAACATTTTATTCTCCTTGAAGAAGGTAATCATTCAGAACCACTGATTGCCTTTAAAGAGCAGGGGATACATCCTAAAATCAGTTACGTTATTCACGATGACTACACCATCATGAATATGGTTGAACAGGGGTTGGGGGTTAGTATGCTTGCTGAGCTTATGCTCAAGAGAATTGCCTATAATCTGGAGTTAAGACCAACAGATCCACCTGTAATAAGAAAGATGGCGATAGGGTATAAGGACAGATTGTCGCTGACTATTGCTGCAAGAAGGTTTATTGAACTTCTAAAAGAGAATATGGATAGGCTGCCTTAGAATCGTCTAGAAAAAGAAAAGGATCAGCCTTCAACTGATCCTTGAATATGATTGATTACAAATAAGGTTACTGTCCTACGTTGGATACAATCTGATTATCTGCTGTAAGAGGGTCTTCTCCAAATTTGTTAGGTCCGGTGGTGCCTTTGAGGCAGGTAAAGACAATGTAACCTATCAATAACAGAGTATTTAACAGCGGAATCACGCTTAGCCCAAAGAAAGGAATTAACCACCATCCGCTTACATTTCTGTCATGCAGTCTTCTTACTGAAACTGCTATAGAAGGAACTATGAGGGTGACCATAGCAATAATAAGTAGAGCCAGCATCAGGTAGGCACCGACCAATCCAGCAATTACTGTCAGAACTCCTCCAATTATACTCAGTCCCAGATAAAGAAGGTTTACAAAAAGCATATACCACCAGTATTCAGAACGGCATGCTCTTCCTGAAAAATCAGAATACTTCTTTCTCAGAACTGTGTAGAGTGCCCATCTGAAGGAAAACTTAGGGGCTCTACCGGCCTCCTCGATTTTAGGCTGAAACTGTTTCGTGAAGTCGTGAACAGTCTCCTCAAATCTATCTGTTATTGTTTCCCTTTGTCTGGCACCGCACTTAGGACAGATTTCACTGTTATTATCAATTTCCTGTCCGCAGAATCTACAGAACATATTTTTTTTCCTTAAAATTTTGCTTAAATCAGAGATTATTAGTTAACTTCTACAAATATTACAATTAATCTTTAAACATTTGTCTCAAAAAAAAATGGGCCTAGACTCAAAAAATGGTCTATAAAAACTATAAATCTAAAAAATTTTTACTACTCTCAGATAAGGATATAAGCGAAAAATCATAAAAAAATAAGGAAAAATTTGGGGATTTTAAGAAAAAATGCGCCACTTTCACTTAAAAATGATAAAATGCGCGGATTAAGATATTCGGGAGTCAAATTTTGGCAAAGCATTCAATTTTAGTTGTTAACGGACCAAACCTTAATCTGCTGGGTGTTCGTGAGCCTCAGATTTACGGTCATACATCATTAAAAGATCTTGAAAATCATCTTAAGGATGTCGCAAAAGAATTGGATGTGGATATCGAGTGCTATCAGTCAAATTCTGAGGGCGATATCGTTACTAAAATTCAGGATTCTAGATTAAACAAAGATTTTGTTCTCATAAATGCCGGTGCCTATACTCATACCAGTGTTGCAATTCGCGACGCTTTGACTGGTGTGGATTTGCCTTTTTATGAGATTCATATTTCCAATGTTCACAGTAGAGAAGAGTTCAGGCATCATTCTTATCTATCTGATGTGGCTGTTGGTGTCATTGCCGGTTTCGGACTTAATGGTTATGAGTACGCCTTAAGATCTGCTGTCGAGTTCTTAGGTCGTAATCGTTAAGATTAGAAATAACTAAATTAGGATATTTTATGCAAATTGATATTCATAAGATTGCTAAGCTTATTGAAATTGTTTCAAAATCAGATGTTTCTGAGATTAACTTAAAGCAAGGCGAAGAAGAGTTAAAGATTACTCGTGAAAAGGCTGTTGCTCAGTCAGTTCAGACTGTAATTTCAGCTCCAGTTGCTGCTCCTGTTGTTCAGGCTGCTCCTGCAGCTGCTGCACCTGCTCCAGCTCCAGCTGCTGCTCCTGCAGCTCCTGATGCTGCAAAGCTTATGAAGTCTCCAATGGTTGGTACTTTCTACCGTTCAGCTAGTCCTACCGCTGCTCCTTTCGTTGAGGAAGGCGCTTCAGTTAAGGAAGGCGACACTCTATGTATTATTGAAGCTATGAAGATGATGAATCAGATTCAGGCTGACCGTTCAGGTGTAATTAAGAAGATTTTGGTTGAGAATGGCTCAGCTGTTGAGTTTGACCAGCCTCTATTCGAGTTTGAATAATAACTGAGAGTAAACCTAAAATATGAAACTTGAAAAAGTTCTTATAGCTAACCGCGGTGAGATCGCATTACGTATTCTACGTGCTTGCCGTCAGTTAGGTTTAAAGACTGTTGCAGTTCATTCAACAGCCGATAGAGATCTGTTACATGTAAAGCTTGCAGATGAAGCTGTATGTATAGGACCTGCAGCTCCAAAGGATTCTTATCTGAATATTCCTTCAATTATTGCTGCAGCAGAAGCAACAGGTGCTAATGCAATTCACCCTGGATATGGTTTCTTATCTGAAAATGCTGATTTCGCTGAAATGGTTGAGAAATCAGGTTTCGTTTTCATTGGACCAACTGCTGATACTATTCGTCTGATGGGCGATAAGGTATCTGCAAAGAAAGCTATGCAGAAAGCTGGTGTTCCTTGTGTTCCTGGTTCAGCAGGTGCATTAGGTGAGGATTTTGAAGAGAATCGTCAGCTGGCTAACAAGATTGGCTACCCTATTATTATTAAAGCTGCCGGTGGCGGTGGTGGACGTGGTATGCGTGTTGTAAGATCTGATGCTGAACTTGAGGAGTCAATTGCTCTGACTCGTCGTGAGGCTGATATGTTCTTCAACAATCCTGCTGTTTACATGGAGAAATTCCTTGAGAACCCTCGTCACGTTGAGTTCCAGGTTTTATCTGACGGTCAGGGTCATGCTGTATACCTAGGTGAGCGCGACTGCTCAATGCAGCGTCGTAATCAGAAGGTTTTAGAAGAGGCTCCTGCTCCATTTATTTCTGAGGAGCAGCGTCGTACCATTGGTTCTCGTTGTGCCAAGGCATGCGTTGACATTGGTTACCGTGGAGCTGGTACTTTTGAGTTCCTGTATGAGAACGGTGAGTTCTACTTTATTGAGATGAACACCCGTGTTCAGGTTGAGCACCCAATTACAGAAATGATTACTGGTGTTGATATCGTTCGTGAAATGATATCTGTATGTGCTGGTAACCCTCTTTCAATTACCCAGGATGACGTTAAGATTAAAGGTCATGCATTCGAGTTCCGTATCAATGCAGAAGATCCTTCAACCTTTATGCCATCTCCAGGTGAGATCAAGTATCTTCATGTACCTGGTGGTCCTGGTGTGCGTTGGGATAGCCATGTATATCAGGGCTATAAGGTTCCACCTCACTATGACTCATTAGTTGGTAAGTTAATTGTTTTCGATGATACTCGTGAGCAGGCTCGTGTACGTGGTCTTGAGGCTCTAAGCGAACTTGTACTAGACGGAATTAAGACCAACATTCCTCTGCACGAGGATTTACTGAATGATCCTGTTGAGATAAAGGGTGGCGCAAGCATCCATTATCTTGAGGAGAAACTTGAGGCAGCTAAGGCCGCTAAGAAGTAATCTTCATCAACAATTACTAAAAACCCATACTAATTTACAAGTATGGGCTAATAACAGTTTCGATAAATCTATAAATTGTTTATAAAGTCTACAAAAATTTTGTAGACTTTGTTTTTCTCTGCTTTATTTGATTGTCAGCAGAAGGTAAAATAGTTGGTCTCGTAAATTACTAAAAGAAGCAGCAGAAGCTGACAGGTAACGGAAAAGAATGATTGTAGGACAGGTTATAGAGCTTAAGGCAAACAATAAGTTTTTCACTTATTGCAGAAAAGCCTTTGGTGTAAGACGATTTTCCTACAACTGGGCTGTAGCGAAGTTTAAAAAGGACTATGTTGCACACATTGCAGCCATGGACAGATATACCAGAGAGCTGGCTGAATACAAGAAATCACCTCTTCAGTCTACAGTTGTTCCTGTTAAACCCAAACTACCATCCTGGCAGGATTACAAGAAAGAATTCAATGCCATCAGGCTGGAAGAATATCCATTCACATACGAAGTAACCAAATATGCCTCTCAGCAGGCTTTTGCAAACTTCGGAAAAGCAGTATCCAACTACTTTGAAAATGTCAAAAAAAGAAAGAAGGCAAAGGTAAAGCAGAACAGTAAAAAAAGAAAAGCATTCTTTCCAAAATTCAAGAAGAAGAGTTATCAGCAGGGAAAATTCTATATCGGTGGAGACCAGGTAAAGATTGTTACAGGCAAAGCCTGTTCAAAGAAACTTGAAAATCACAGTACTAAACAATACATGAATATACCAAATTTTGGGTATGTTCAACTTAAAGAAAAACTAAGATTCAACGGTCACAT
>NZ_FPAH01000058.1 GCF_900116345.1 Succinivibrio dextrinosolvens
AAATATTAGGATAAGGCGCGATAACAGAAAAGAATCACCATCTAGACAGGCTTTCCTCCACTGGTTGGTAAAGGCTCAACAATCATTTCCTTGAAGAATTGTTCACGATCCATATAAGGAGACTGATCTTCAATTGGTCTGAAGCCAAACTTTCTCTTGTCGTACATCACTAAACCATTATGCAGATCGTACTGTTCTGGATCAGTCATAACTTCAAGGATGCAAGGATTCTTGTCTGCAAAGACTTCTGATAAAACAGTTTCTATTTCACTGTATATTTCGATCTTAAGATACTTAAGACCAAAAGCAGCAGCTATCTTTTCATAGGAAGGAAAATCAAGGCCGCAGGATGGATCAGTACCGATACTCTTTCCTCTGAAATGAGCCTTCTGACCATGACGAACACCAGAGTAGCCGTTGTTATTTACAATCACAATCTTAAGATTAAACTGATTGCGCACTACAGTCTGCAGCTCCTGAAGATTCATCATCACAGAACCATCTCCTGAGTATGAGACAACAGGACCATCAGTCAGAGTAGAAACGCCGCAGCCTCCTGGCAGAGCAAAGCCCATCTCGCCTTGAGATAAAGCCATCACAAAACGGTCCTTACTCTTAAACTCTGTTGCGGCAGGACCTGCAGCACCAGTAAGGCCGGCATCAGAAACATAGACTGTACCGTCAGGGGCCAGCTGTGACAGCTTGGTCATGAAGAACTTCATATCAATATTACGGCTATCATCAGAGGTTATTTCAGATATAAGAGACTCTCTGCTGGTGAAGGTCTTATCGGCAAGCTCAGGATAGATATGAGTAACATCACACAGCATAGGATAATTAAAGGTGACCTTCCAGTGTCGACATTTATCCAGCCACTCCTCTGATACCTTCGGAAGATTTAAGTCTTTCATTGCTTCTAGGAACAACTTGGCATCAGCATTGATAAATCTGTCTATCTTAACTCCTTTCTTCTGATGCTCAACAGTATCGACATCTACAACCAGAATCTTGGCCTCTCTTGCAAAGGCAGCTCTGTCACCACTGGTTACTTCCATGGATAATCTTGAACCTACAGAAATGACCAGATCAGAGTTCTGAACTATAAAGTTAGCATAACGGTCAGCACCGGCAACACCGCCTATAATTCCAAAATTGTTTTCATGATCATAAGGCAGAATATCTGCAGCAAGACGGCTGAATACAACAGGAATATGGAGATCTTCAGCAAGAGCTTTAAGCTCTGCCTTGGCATAGGCACTGCGAACTCCATTACCTGCCAGAAGAACAGGTCTTTTAGCCTCAGCAAAGACATTCTTTAAATAATCAAGATCATCAGCTGAAACATTGAGATTATCTGTCTCAGCGGTAAATCCTTTAAGATTGTTCTCATCAATCATGGTGTTCTGAACATTCAGTGGAATATCCAGCCATACAGGACCTTTTCTGCCGTGAGTTGCAAGATATATGGCTTTTTCAAAATGATATCTGATTTCACTTGGATCACTTATAGTTACCGCATACTTTGTAATTGGCTTTACAAGATTTTCAATATCCGCTTCCTGAATACCAATCTGTCTTATTGGTATCCCAGAGGCTTTAACTGTATTCTCGTAATTCTGCTGGCCCGAGATAATAATCAGAGGAATACTGTCCTGAAAAGCATGTAGAACCCCTGTTAATGTGTTAGTCCCAGCACAACCGGTTGTAACAAGACCTGCACCGAGTGTTTCATTTAGAGTTGAGTAAGCAACCGCAGCCATGGCTACAGCCTGCTCATGATGCATACTGATACCCTTTATGCTTTCACTGCGGCGTAAGGAATCACAGAGGAAAACACATTGTCCGCCTGGAACGTAAAAGAGATGTTTGATTCCAAGATCACTTAGTTTGGAGAGTATGTAGTCTGCAAGTCTTAACATTTTGATTGGACCTTAATTATTAATTTGATATTACAAATAGCTCAATGATTGTTTCTGTTCCAATACTTCAAATGCAATTGCCTTGTTAATCGGAAAGATAAATGAGCATTCTCTGTTTATAACTATATATAAGCGTATAAAACAGTTTCCCAAAACAGGTCTTCATGCTGTCTTATTTTAAATTTGTATTCAGGAACCAATATCTTTAAATATTTAGGAATTTCGTAAAAATCCAATGGAATATGATAAATACATATTGCAAGCTTTGGTTTTAATTTAGATATAATCTCGGAGGCCCCTTTCAAAGAGTCTAACTCAGCGCCTTCAATATCCATTTTGATTAAAGTAGGTTTTTCGTTGAAGTAATCATCAAGTTTAACAATTTTTACTAATTTATCTGAGGTTGAAATTTCACCTTTAACAACAATGGAATTCATGTTTTCTGTTGAATGAAATCCAATTTCTCCAGTTTCACTTCCTGTTGCAACGTTAATCGGTTTGACATTATTGATATTATTATTTTTTACATAATCAGATAACACATTAAAATTTTTTGGATCAGGCTCAAATGCAAGTATTTTTTTGTATTGGTTATTCTGATAATGAATAAACTCCGCTATTGAATCTCCTGTAAATGCACCACAGTCAAAAAAGACTTCGTTATTTGAAAGAGCTTTTTCTCCAAAATAACTGTTTGAGAAATATGTAGGTTTATCAACAGGAATTTTAGAGATAAACGCCAAATCTCCAGAAAGAAAGGTTTGAATTCTATTATTCAGAATATCTTTCGATTTCTGATCTTCAAGAAGATTCATAGTTTCATTCAAGTAAGAATCAAGAACACCTCTCCTTACGTAATCGTGATATATTTCAAACCAGGTATAGTTAAAGCCGACTACATTATTCTTGTTGAAACCGAAGTAATAATAAATAAGTTGCTTTTCAAGAAGCCTATCTACCTGATTAGGGATATAGGTTTCAACTTTTATTTTTTCATTATCAAGATATTCTAATATCTGTTCGTAGTAGTCATTGGCAATAATAAAGACAGCATTTGGAAATAGAGCAAAAGCCTTTTTAAACGAAAAAATAGGAGTGCCTTCTATCTCATTGTCTACTGAGTCATCGCAGGTAATGCAAAAGGCTTTAATTTGTGAGGATAGTCCAATTGACTTTAAGAACTGGAATATAAAATTTCCATAAACACCAGTTCCCCAAATAACGATATCTCTGTCATAGAATTTGGCGTATCTTTTTTTTAGGTTTTCTTCTAATTGTGATTTGAAGACTTCATACGCTTTTTCTGCAGAGTTATCCATTGTTATTATCTCCTATTTTTTCTCAAGATTATCAGTTTCTTGCAAACTCAACTTTAATTATTAAGCTTTATGCCTATTAATTTATATAGGTTACATCACATATAAGAAAAACTTTATGCTAAAGAATATACATAAAAAAAACGAAAAACAATATGGTGGAATGTAGTATGGCTTTTCCATTAAGTTTTTACTAGAAAATCTAAATTCAGCTGAACATTACTGGGAACAGTCTAATACTTCAGACTATTATCCATAAAAGTCCATGTCCTATATGTTTTAAAAATAGATTTCTTTAAGAACGAATCTTGAGAAAAGTACATATTGATATTTATGTTCTTTTGAAACAAGTTCTTTTCTAAAAATATATCTATTAAAGTACCTTTTTAAATAACGAACGATCTGCTTGTATAAGATGTAATGAAGACGTGTATATTTTCTAACACACCAATGTTTTTGGAATAAAATCTGATTTGTTTTTAAAATCACTTCCTTATTTTTTAAAAACTGTTGTCCCATTGATTGGGAGAATTCTTTTTGTCTGTAAAAAAACAAAGCAGATTTTACTCTTTTTATTTTTTTTCCCTGATCAATAAATCTTAACCATAGATCATAATCTTCAGCGCCATGTTCAAAATTATTTTCATCATAACCTCCGTAGTTATCAATAAATTCTTTTGGGAATAAAGAAGAACATACAATATGGTTACTATATTGAGACATATTGCAAGGTGTTGGCTCAGCCCCCAAGAAATTATATAAATGGCCATCAGGAAAAAACTTTACAATTACAGGGGTTGCAATATCACATTCATTACTACTCAAAGAATTAACAAGGTGCAACAAACAATCTTTATCTAAAACGTCATCTGAATCTAGAGGGAAGATATATTTTCCTTTTGCTCTTTTTATTCCATTGTTACGAGATGCAGCTAGACCTTGATTACATTGACTAAAGTAAGAAAAATTATTGTGCTTTATACAGTATTCCTTAAGAATTTCTACGGAATTATCTGGACTCCCATCATCAATGCAAATAACCTCAAAATCTTTAAAAGACTGATTTAAAATACTATCAAGACATTCCCTAAGATAAGGTTCTGTTTTGTATACAGGAACAATTATTGAAACCAAATATTTATATATTTCTGGCATAAATTACTCCTTAAAGAAAAACAGAAATACAACAGAATGACATATCCTACTTTTAATTACTGGTATTAGCATAGCTAACACGTAATTTTCAATTCGTAAATTGTATTTTCGATATTTTGATAAATATCATCAAATTGATAATTTATGAGAGTAAGCACCTGCTTACCTTAATATATAATAAAAGTGCAAGCAATCGATCAGTATTATTTCGTGAATATTGAGTTAATTACCTTTTTATGTTGTCAATACAATCAGACAAAATCAAAACAGTCCAATTGTAGTCAAACTTAAACAGGAGTCTAATTTCGAACACTACGAAAAATGAATAAAAACTAGAAACAGATTTTCATAATTATAATGAACTTTGATCAAAATTGATTTTTAATCGTTATTTTGGCAATAAGAAAAATATGAAATTAACAAAAAAAACAAAAATAGTTTTTTGTATGAATCATATAATCATGGGAGGAGTTGAAAAAGTTCTATGTCAATATCTATTAGCTTTATGCAACAAACATCAATATGATTTAACAGTAGTTAGCAAAAAAGAAATCACTGATCCTTACTTTATAGATTTTTTTGGCAGACAAAAGATAAAACTGTATGACAAAATATTTTGTCATCGTAACAAGACGCATCCTTTTCTTTTAAGATTGTTTCACTTTATCTTATATAAAATAACCTGGCAACATATTATTAATAACAATGATATTTTTATCGATTTTGCAAATTGTTCTTTTTTTTATGAGCTAAAAAATATTAAAAAACAAAAGGTTGCATGGTGTCATGGAAGTATTAATGTTTATAATCAGTTTTTAAAAAGAAAACTTTTTAATAACACATACAATCATATTGTTTTTCTATCTTACAGCGTAATAAACGACATATTTTTATTAGAAGGAATTAGTAATCCGGATAAAATTATATGTATATATAACCCGATAGATGTTTCATTAGTAAAAAAATTAGCTTCAGAGAATTCTTCAATTAGAGCGGTAAAAAGATACTTTGTCGCAGTTCAGCGTCTTGATAATTATGATAAAAGCGTGTCTACTATTATCAAAGCTTTTGATCTATTTATCAAAAAGAATAAAGATATTGAGTTGTATATTATTGGAGACGGACCAGATAAAAAACATCTAATTGATCTTGCCAAAAATAATACAAATATATTTTTTACAGGCCAACTTTCAAATCCTTATCCAATAATAAAAAATGCATTGGCGCTAGTTTTATCTTCAACAAAAAAAATTGGAGAAGGTTTACCGAATGTTATTTTAGAAGCTCAGGCATTGGAAACCCTTGTAATAGCATCAGATGTTAAATCAGGAGTTAGGGAGATTCTTATGGATGGAGAGGCAGGAATTTTATTTGATGCTGAAAATGAGGAAGCTCTCGCAGAACAGTTAAGTTACGTAGTAACTAATCCTCTTTCTTGCAAACAAAAAATTATGAATGCATCGAAATATCTTTATAGGTTTGATGTAGAAGAATCTGTTTCCAAACTCGAAAAGATTATAGATAATAAGACATGAGGGTAAAAAACGATTTGCTAAAACATGGAGAGGTGGATGCAGACAAAATCCAGGACTTTTTTTTAAGAATGAATCAAAACCTATATTGTACAGGACTTATTCCCCCTCTAATATTAAACGTAATTAACGCATATTATTTTTTCCTCTGAAATATTTTTTTTATTTAGAAAATCCAAAACCCCATTCCTTGCCTTTTCGTTCATTACTGTGACAATAATATAATCAAATTTTTCTGAATTAATTTTTTCTGGACTATTTATAATCCTTTTATTTAGACAGTAAGTTCTATCGTATAAAGCTGTAATTTTATATTTAGAGAATAGGTCTAAAAAGTAAGATTCACCATATGGTCCAAATCCATAAATAGCGATATTACTATTAGGCTTTATTTCCTTACTTAATACATTATCCATTACAAAATCTTTGTAATCACTAAAGTACTTTGTTTCAATATATAATGTTCTATATTTGATTAGATTTCTAAAAAAAACATAATTTAGCATATCACCAATCACTAACTTGAGGGCAGATTAGACTATTTAACGTTATATAGTTAACACCATTCTTTTATTATTCTATGGTAATAGTTAAGGAGATCATTCGTTAATTTTTGCGGATTACACGAGACAACTCTCTTTTGTGCATTATTTTCAATTTCTTTTCTTTTATCTAGAGGCAAAGAAAGGACATTGCAAATAGTTAGATACAAATCATTTGAATCATTGCTATTACATAAAAAACCAGAAACTCCATTATCAATAATTTGATTAAAGAAAGGAGAAGTACCGATTACTATTTTGCTTAAAGACATTGCTTCAAGACACGAATTTGAAAAATTTTCTGTTAAAGAAGGCAATACGCAAAATTCAGAACCTCTAATAAGGGGAAATAATGAATTATGTGACATTTTATCAAAGTGGATAATCCTATCCCTGTATTCTTTTGCATTTTGCTTTATCAAATCAACAAGTAAAACGTTACCTTCTTTACACTGTTTACCAACTAAAACGAAATATAAATCTTTATATTTGTCCAAAACTTTATAAATGATATCAGCTAAATTTTTACATCCCTTTAGCCTAGAAATCGTTCCAAAATATAAAAAATACCTTCTTGATTCTAATAAATAATAAAAACTGTTATCTTCTTCTCCAATATTTATGTCGATAGGAGTTTCTATAACATCAATTTGTTGAGTCAGTTTTAGTTTATTCTTAATTCTATTAGCAACGTAATTAGATGGACCAAATATATTTTTACACGACCTTAATTGTTTTTCATACCTTTCTAATAGTTTATTACTGTTGTTTACATAATAAAAACTAAACAATGACCATATATCGCAAGATATTCGAACACAATGGGGAATTCTTATTGATGGAAGCTCCTTAAGAAGACAATCTGAACAAATTTGAATAATATCTATACGTTTTTGAAGGTTTTTTAAGAATAAAAAAATCTCTAGTCCTGTTTTAAGATAAAGTCTTCCGAAAGATAGTATAAAAAGAAAAATTCTAATTTTTTTATGAAAAGCAAAAAAATCACCTTCAAAAACAGTAATTCCTTTAAAAATAATTTTGTTTAGTTTTGCTCCTTTTTTATTAACAACAACAGTTACAGTATTTCCCTGTCTAATTAATTCAGATGCCCACTTATAATACTGATGAGCTATACCACCATCAATCAAATCTGAATGATTATCATTTAAAAATTCTGGACTATAGAAATAAATATTAAGACTTTTTCTCATAATAGCCATATGATCATTGGTTTTGTTAACACAAGAAATTAAAAATACTTAAATAAAATAGTTAAATCGCAAATCTTACTTCCCCAAATAAACTATTTAAATAATTTGCACAAGATCAATAAAAGTGGCTAATACTAGATTTATAAAAAGATAATAAAACCTTCATAAGAAACATATTTGTTATAGACGCATTTTCAATATGTAATTAGATTTAATGAGGATATAATACAATTTTACAAAACCATACAAATAATCCTCATCTATTGCCTTGACTCTGTTTAAAAGTAGTTTAAACCAACAAAAATATTTTAAATTGATAAAAAAACAACTTATTAAATTAGCAAGCTAAAACTTAATAATTAATACTTGTAATACTCCCTATACCATTTAACAAAATTATGAACGCCCTCTTCAACATTTACTTTAGGTTTAAAGTCAAATTCTTTATATAAATCCAAATTATCAGCTTCTGATTTAATAACCTCACCTGGCTGAATTGGCATAAAGTTTATAATTGCCTTTTTACCTATTTCATCTTCCATAATTTTTATATATCGCATCAGTTCAACTGGTCTAGAATTACCTATATTGTATATTCTAAACGGAGCAACTCCGCTTGTTGAGGGATCAGGGTATTGAGAATCACTGTTCCATAGTTGATTTACCATAGGAACTTTTCCTAAAAGCACCTTACAAACGCCCTCAGCTATATCTTCTACATAGGTAAAATCTCTCACCATTTGTCCATTGTTATAAACATCAATTGCTTTTCCCTCAAAGATATTCCTTACAAAAATAAACAATGCCATATCAGGCCTGCCCCATGGACCATATACATTAAAGAATCTCAATCCAGTTGTAGGGATATTGAAAAGATGGGAATAAGAATGAGCTATAACTTCATTTGCTTTTTTTGTCGCAGCATACAAACTTAGTTGATGGTTACAACCATCACACTCATCCCAAGGCATTTTATTATTTGCACCATATACAGATGCAGTAGATGCAAATACAAAATGTTCAATTTGATTATGCCTGCACTGTTCCTCTAGATTTACAAATCCTACTAAATTAGAATCAACATATGCATAAGGGTTTTCAAAAGAATATCTTACACCAGCTTGAGCTGCTAGGTTTAAAACACGTACAGGCTTATATTTTCTAAATAATTCCTCTAAACCAACTCGATTTACAAGATCCAAACGTGCTTCAATAAAATTCTTATTCTGATGTAGTATTTTTAATCTTGATTCCTTCAAATTAACATCGTAATAGTCATTAACATTATCAAGACCAATAACGACATGCCCCAAACTAAGAAGTTTTGATGCGACAAAAAAGCCTATAAAACCAGCAGTTCCCGTAACAAGAATATTCACTTAATTATCTTCACCTCTAAATCGTAAATTTAAGTTTTTTAATTCTTTTAGTAAGTTATAAATTGGTAAATCTTTAGTCATTCTTGTAAAAGCATTAACATCTTTTGGAAAACACTTTCCCCCATACCCAAATTTACCATCCGGACCAGGAACCATAGTATGAGGAGCGTTAATATACCCACTTAAAAGAATACCTTGTTGAACTTTTCTATAATTAGCTTCCAATTCTCTGCAAAGGTCATATACACAGTTAAAATATGTAACTTTTAACGCTCCAAAAACATTATGTACATACTTGGTTATTTCTGCCTCCAAAGATGACATCTCTATATATTTTTTTCCTATAAAGATCTTTGACAGCAGCTCAGGTTCTGCTGTAAAAATCATAGGTTGAGAACAAAAATCATCGTACGCAGTACGTTCAGTTAAGAACTCCGGCATAAAATAAACCAATCTTCCTGTTATTTTAGAAAGGTTATCACATGTCCCAGGAAGAACAGTTGTTCTAATAAAAATAGGTTTATTTAAAGGGAGATTACTTATAATTTCAGTTAGTAAAGATAAATCCTGAGAACCGTCTTCTTCGGTTGGTAAATGGATACTAATAAAAATAACATCAGCATCACCTACATTATCCCCAAACCCCTTATAAGGGTCGGAAATCAGAATTCTAACGGCTTTATTGTGTTCTTCAATCCACCGCTTTAAAGCGCCACCGACAAAACCACATCCAATGATACCGATAGTTATATTATTCATCATTACATTCCTAACAGGTTCACTATTTATTATTCGCGCTTATTAATAAATCATAAAAAAAATGCTTAAGATAATATTGTATTTATAAATTTATATTATTCAGGAATAATAAGGATATTACATTGTTAGAGGAATATTCCCTATAATCTTAGAGTTATTCTAGGAATAAGAATACCAATATGTAGAATTTGACGATGGGATATACCTCAAGAATTACAAATATTTTCAATAAGTTGTATAAGTTATAATGTATTGAATATCTATTATTCTTTGTTTACTGGTAAAGAGATCATATTTCCAAGTTTAAAATCCCATTCTTCAGGATGGAACATTGTCATTCCATTATCGGAATAAAATGTGAATTCACTAAACAGAACATGATCATTTACTTCATACAAATCGACTCTGACAAAATAAGGAAAATCTTCTGAAAGTTTCTTTGAGATTTCAATCATTTTCTTTAGAGTTTTGGGTGCAGGAACTATTGAATTGTTATTTGGAAAATTCTGTCTAATATCTAACCTATTCCAATTTAAATCGTAATAATTAATCGTTTCCTTTTCTGTTTTATCATCAAAGACGGCTTGAATTAAAAAAGGATTAGAATTAAAACAAAAAAACTTATAGCAGGTTAAATTGTTCCCTAATTCACCAACGTATTGTTCACAGATTATTTTTGGAGATATGTTTTTATAGCCCCATTCAAAAGACAGATAATAATGATTTTTTTTCTTAGTCATCCATTTTGACAAGAGAGCTATTGTTTCTTTTATATTGATTTTCTGTTTATCTCTAACAATAATATTATTTCCACACCCCCAGTTTGTCTTTAAAACAAAAGAATCTGGAAGTTCGGAAAAGATTATATCTTTCGGAGAATCATAAACACGAATTAATGGAACAACGTGCTCTGCTCCAATTTTAGAAGAAACATAATCTTTAGCTAACAGTTTATCGACACATTTTGTTATTAGTGGGTTGTGATAGTACAACTTTAGCCACTGTAATTTTTCATTAAAAGTTTTTGGATTATCAATATCTGGGATATACCCCATTCTTCTATTAAATTGATACTCAAGAATATATTTTTTCTCTTCAATAGAAAATTCTCTTTTAAATCTTTGAGCATATAAAATCATATATTTAGGTTTTACAATTTTTTTAAATCCTAAAACTGTAATATACGTATAAGTACAGGTCCAATCTTTTTTCTTTCGAACAGAGAACAAATTATCACATATTACTTTTAAAAACTTATTCATAATTCGTTATCCAACTTATTCAGCTCCAGACACCTCAAGTACATCTTTTTATATTCCTCTGAAGTAACAGCCCAACGTCTAATTTCAAAAATATCTTCTGAAATTTTACTTGAAACAGAACGAATATAGTCAAGATGATCTCGACACCAATCGAAAGCTTCCTGATAAGCTTTAACAGTCCTATCTTTAACTAAAAAGCCATTTTTTTTATGCTGTATTAGTTCAGGAGCAATTCCTACATAATTGGCTACAGGAAAACAACCGCAGGCCATAGCTTCAATAAGAGGCAAAGGATCAGCTTCGTTTCGCGAACAAACAACAAAAACATCATTTGAATTATAAAAGTCTAATAATTCATTGTGCTTTAAATCAGAAGCCAAATTGAGATTAAAGCGATTATGTGTCGAAGGAATCAGTATTTCATTTACGCCTTTAACAGGATCTTTTATATTCCCGGCCCAACAGATATTTAAATCACCAGATCTTGCATTTTTATAATAAAACTTAAGTGAAGAGTAACCTTTTTTTATAAGAAATAAATTATTCACATGCTCTTTTAAAAGGTCATATAAAATCTTGGAAGGACAAGTAACAAATTTTGAGTCACTTAAATATTTGTTAACAAATTGTTCGGTAGATAAGGGACCATAAAGAGGATTGTCTTGCCATCTATGAGAAGAAACCTGCTTAATAATTTTATAACGAGGAAATTTAAATTTTTTGTAGGCCTCTTCTCCCCAAAAAAAGACGTGCAATAAATCATAATCGTTAGGATTTAAAATAGGAGAATCAACAACGTATTTAATATCTATATCGAAATCATAAGATAAAAAATGTTTTATTTCTCGAGCATTATGATCATGAGCCCAATCTCTTCTGTCACAAAGTAAACAGATCTTAGGAAGAACATATTTATTATTAGAAATAGCAAAAAATTGATCCAAATAGTGAAGAGTAAGATCGTAATACCAAAAGGTTGATTCCGGGTAGAATCTATGATGATGATAGCGATATACGTGGTTATTCTCTAATTTGTAGCTATGCGTAGCGATCAATTTCTCCAGATGATAATCACTACCTTCTTCGTCTAGGCTTATTTGTAAATTTAATTCTTTACAGATTTTAAAAGTATCATCGTTAGCTTTATTGAAAGGAGGAATGAATAACGAAACTTTTTTATTTGGGAACAATTCGTTTAGTAATTTTAATCCTTGCAGAATGTCTCTTTTTTGTTCCTCATATGTCATTTTTGAATAATTGGTATGAAACAGTCCATGTAAGGCGATTTCATCTGGAATTATATTTAAATAATCAATTAGAGCCTTATTATTTCCAATAAATTTATTCTTAGATAAATCGGTGATTCTCTTATTATAAATCGCACTTAAGTTTTTTTCTCCAAGATATGGAGAAGGACATCTTTCGTCTCCAGTCAAATAATTACAGTTTGTATAACCATATAAGACAACAGCATGAATCTGAGTATAGCCATATTTATGAAAAATTTTGCAAAATTCGCAAAAATGCTCAACATTTGTATCTGCTGAAACATCATCATTTCTAAAAATCGGCATATTTTCGTTATACAATGCAGACATATTATTACCGCCTTAAAAAAATAACAGTCAGGCTCTAAGAATACTCTAGATAAACAATTTTATTAGACGAGATCTTCTCGCTTAAAAAAGTAATTAACGCTTTTCTTACATTAGGATTCATAACAGTTATAACAATGTAATCAAACTCATCTTTATTTATAACTTGAGGACTTCTAACATATTCATCCATAAAATAGGAATCTCGATCGTAGATGTTTATTATCAAATTGTTAGAAAACAATCTAACAAACAATTCCTCTCCATACGGGCCAAAACCGTATATTGAAATTCTTTTACCTTTCTCTATTACTTTAGAAAGCTTTGTAGATTTGTTATCTTTAAAACCATATCCAAGAATCTTAGTTTTAAAATAAAAACAGCCAAACCTTTTTATATTTGAAATAAAAACACTAAAAAACATCTTATCTAGCTAAAAAATTTTATAAATAATTAAACATTAACAATTAATCTCGCCCAAACAAATCTCTGGTATAAACTTTATCCATAACTGAGAGAAATTAAAAAAGAGCCTCACGGATCTTGTAACTGGTCCTCAGCGATCTTGTAAGAGGTAAGCAATAATCTTGTAGTCATCACAGGTCGGAAATAAGTCCGACCGTATAAATTAACTACTGTAGGATTTCCCTCCGTAATAAGTCGCATTCTAACTCTTTAATTCTATATTCAAGCTCCTGAATATGAGATTTTGCATCCATATTCAACCTTATTTGCTCAACTAAAGACTCTTTACTTTCGAGAAGCGCTGTAACTGTTTCATTATAATTCTTGTTCAGAATTGCGTATTTTTCCTGTAATATCTTTTTCTCCTGCTTGAGTTTACATAGAGT
>NZ_FPAH01000087.1 GCF_900116345.1 Succinivibrio dextrinosolvens
GTTGATCTGGCAGCAAGAGTATTTCAGGTTTGCTATCTGACCGAGAAGCAAAAGATTAAGAATAAAGCCTTATCCCGTGAAGCTTTCTTAGATTTTCTAAAATCTCCTCCTTTCAGTCAACCTTTGATGGTTGGATTTGAAGCATGCGGAGCATGTAATTACTGGGCAAGATTTATTGAGAGTCTTGGTCATAAGTACAAAATCATGCCGGCAGCTTCAATCAGAGCTTTTCTGGGCTTACAGAAGACAGATAAGATTGATGCCCTGGGAATATTTAAAGGCACTATCTGTCCTTCAGTCAGAACCATAAGAGCAAGAGATGAAGAGAATCAGACTCTGATGAATCTGCTTGCTGCCAGAGAACAGCTCCTAAAACAGCAGACACAGTCAATGAATGCACAAAGAGCAATGCTCTATGAGTTAGGAGAAATCTGCGGCGAAGGATCAGCAAAGATAGATGCGGCTACCGATAAGCTGAAGTTATCACTTGAGGAGAATCATTCTGATGCTATTAGTAATTTCAGGATGATCGCAGAGCCTTTTAAGGCAAACCGTGATTCACTTGAAGCACAGATTAAACAGATTGATCTCTACCTCAAACAGTACGCAAAGAATAACAGAACTGTACAGAATCTGATGACCATACCCGGTATAGGAGTCTTGTCTGCAGTTACTTTACATGCGGTACTTGGTAATCCGGATGACTTTCCTAATTCAAGACATTTTGCGTCCTTTGCAGGCTTTGCTCCCCGTGTTTCAGGCTCAGGAGGTGAAGTAAACGTAGGCTGTATTCCCCACACCGGCAACAGGCAGTTGAAGAAGATTCTTTATATGTGTGCTATCGCCAGATTTGCACAGCAGTCGAGAAAAGCTTCAACAGAAACAGAAGCCTCGAAGTTAACACAGCTGATAGAAAATCCGGAGATATCCAATAAAAAGATTGTCTGTTCAATTGCAAACAGGCTTGCCAGAGTGGCATGGACTATTGTCAAATCAGGACAGCCGTTTGATGCAAAGAAATGCAGATTGTTAGGCTAAAAGCCTTGTTTATAATCGTCAAAAAATGAGCTTTAAGATTTCATAGAGAGACTTGGTACCGTTCATTCTTTATGAGATTGATGCTATGGCGTGCATGGTAAAAGGATGAGGTCCTTCATGAATAAATTTATTTAAGCGAATTATCTCTCTTTACCCTGCATGTAATGATTTGGTTTAAGAATGAGTAAGATTCTTTTTTTTAATAAAATTGTTTGGAATTATCCCTCTGAACCAAATCTGCCGGTATTCGAACAGTCATTATGGGACGATAACGGCTCTTTGAGCCTGGCTGTTTTAAATGAAGGTCAGGATTGAGATGATAAGATTGTTCCACACGATAGAAAAAAACTTACTTTAGAATTAATCCTCTGGCATCTGAATTTGATGGAAGTTAAGAATGTTGTTTGTCCTAAATAAAATTTACACTGTGAATTATTCCTCTGACTGAAATCAGACCTTTAATTGAAGCAGACAGGCCCAAAGGGC
>NZ_FPAH01000057.1 GCF_900116345.1 Succinivibrio dextrinosolvens
CATAACAGACATCTGTATAGCTGCCCATGCGGCTATAAATCCAATGATGACAGAGTTGGAGCCATGAATATTCAGAATCTTGGAAAGAGATGGCTGTCAGGAGAAAAGAATCCTAGATACAAAAAGGAAAATAAATGATTAAGAGTAAACTCTTTTTCAAAGCGGGCATTGTCAATTGTCCGATGATGCTGGCAGTGTAGGGAGATTACCAATTGGTATCGCTTGTACCTATATTATGCTGACTAGCAAGCCCTCGGATTTATCCGAGGGTATTTGACTTTTGGCTAATAGATATAAATTTTTGATTATTTTACAGAACGTTTTTTTTGTAACTATTCTGCAACAGTCAAAAAAAATGCCAGTAATAGCTACTGGCAAAAACTAGAGCATAATTTAAGCTAAACCTTAAGATTCTTAACTTCATTAAGAAGTTCATTCAGAAGACTTACAGACTCAGAAACGCAGAGTTTAGCCTCGTCAACCTCTGTGGTCAGATGCTTAGCCATCTCAGTAATGCTCTGCATATTTGAAGAGATTTCTGCTGTAGCTGTAGTCTGCTGTTCAGCTGCAGTAGCAATCTGGGTAATCTGGGAATTAACTCCATAGACCTGTTCTGAAATTGATCCTAAAAGACCAGATACCCCTGAAGTTCTCTGAGCAAGGGAGTTCATGGTTTCTAGAGAGGCATTCATGGACTGATTGGCTTCATTAGCATCATTCTGAATCTTTGAAACCATGCTGATGATTTCCTGAGTGGAAGTACTGGTTCTGGATGCCAGTGAGCGAACCTCATCAGCAACAACGGCAAAGCCCTTACCGGCCTCACCTGCACGGGCTGCCTCAATAGCAGCGTTCAGCGCAAGCAGATTAGTCTGAGAGGCAATTTCCTCAATGGTCTGTACAATAGTGCCAATCTTCTGGGACTGCTCTACAAGTGCCTGTATCTGAAGCGCATCTTTCTTAGACTGCTCCACCTGGCTGTGAATACCGGCTATAGCAGACTCAACCTCGGATACGCCCTGACTAGTGGTTACATTTGACTGATCTGCGGATGCAGCGGCACTCTCACAGTTCTTGGCGATATCACCTGTGGTAGAAACCATCTCATCTGAAGCAGCAGCTACTGTAAGGGCACGGTTCTGGGTGTTTATCGAAGACTCGTTGATGCGATTGGTGACATCATTGATAGCGGAGATTTTCTCCTCAATTGAATAGGTCTTGGTTTTAATATGACCAACCAGCGAATTCATCTGTACTCTCATGTTTTCAATTCGCTGCAGGAGAGTTCCAAATTCATCCTTGCGTTTTGAATGAGTTTCATGGGTAAGATCACCGCTTGCAATCTTGTCAGCAGCACCAACAGCCTGATTAAGTACGGAAACAATACTTCTTGAGAATAAAAGTGCAATAAGAGCGGCAATTACAACAGCACTAACCGATACTACCATGATAATAAGTATCGGAGTTGAACTTGCAATTGTATCAACTCTCCCGGTGGTCTGTTCAATCTGATGCTTGGTTATTGCAAGAGAATGTTGCTTTACCTTATCCCCAACGGGGAACAGATTTTTCTCGTAGATAATCGGAGCCATTGGAGCATTGATGCCCTTCATGGTTGGAAGAAACTCCTCTTTAACTTCCTTGATATATGCCTTAACCCCTTCTGCAATAGGATCAACGTTAGAGCGATTATTGGTATCGGTCCTGTCTACAAAATCTGTTGCCTCCTGCAGTACAGCCATCTTTTCTTCAAGAGTCTTTTCCTTCTGAGGATTCAACGCCTGAAGATTACCCTGCAGCTCAAAGCAGATCTGTTCCACATCCAGCATTGCGTAGTAGATCTTACTTACCGCCTCATATCTGGTACCAAGAATGAAATGTACATATTTGATGACATCATTGGTCTTGAAAAGCTGCATCAGTGAAATTGCAGAAATCATGATGGTCAGGATAATGATGGAGAAGAATGCAGATACAAGCTTTCCCCGTACAGACATTTTGCTGAATATAGGCATAGTTGACGTTCCTTTATTTTGACTATCTAACAATGAATTAACGTTTGTTTTCACATGTAATTTTCTTTGCTGAAAATCTTTTAATTATTAATTAAGCCTAAACCTTCTGGGGATCTTCAGTCTCTTCTGAGGTTAGGCAAATTCTTTTATAAAGTTCAATCTCATCAGTAATTGCATAGCGGGCTTCATCCTCAAAGCGTTCAAAGGAAATATCCTTTAAATCTTCAAAGCCAAATTCCCCCATACTGTGAGATACAATTTTCTGCAGCACGAGCTTGGGATTTTCTTCTGACATTTGTTCTGTCAGTACCGCAAGAGACTGATACTTAGGAGGTAGGGCTAATTTAAGTCTTGCAGTATCCTCCATGAATTTATCCAAAGACACAAAACTGTCAGTCCTGTCTATTCTCAGTCTGTAATTGTGATATTTCTCTTTAGGGATTGTTTTTACAATCTCTTCATAGCTAATGATGTTCATTGTTGTTTCCTTATGTTGTTTGCTTGTTGTTTATTATTTTTTTAATTCTGACAGGCTGAAAACTGACCAAGGTTGCAGGCTGTCTTGTAAAGAGTCTTTGCCGTCAGTTTATCCTTAGGCACTCCCTGTCCTTTTTCCTTAGCCATAGCAAGGTAATAGCAGCCGTTAGGATCTTTAAGTCTGCAGGCAATACTATAGTATGCTGCAGCCATTTCCAGATCAGGCTCCTCTACCTTACCTTCCTCATACATAAGACCTAACGAGGAACAGCCTTCAGCTACAGAGAGTTCGCATGCTTTAAGATATGAATCCAAAGCCTTTTCATAATCATGATGTCTTTCAAACTCACCAGAATTAAGTTCTCCAGATAGAAAGCAGCCGAAGCCAACTTTACCGCTGCAGGCTAAATCCAGATACTTTGAGGCTTTAGAAAAATCTGCTTTTACAGATTTACCTTCAGAGTAGAAAATGCCAAGGTTAAGACAGGAGTCGGCATTGCCAAACTCACATCCTTTTTCATAATATTCAAAAGCATGAGAGCGATACTGTTCAAATTCAAAATCGTTTTCGTACAAAGAAGCCAGATTGTAGCAGCCTTCTCCATATTTGAGAGTACAGGATTTTGATAACAGATCTTTAGCCTTACGGATACTCTTATGGGTTCCCAGACCATTCATATATAGATAACCAAGAGAGGCACAGCTTTCAGCATTATTCTTCTGACACGCCCTTTTATAGACGGAGAAGGCTTCACTGTAATGTTTTGTGGAAAGATAATTTCTGCCTATAAGATTACAATAGGAGATATCCCCGGTCTTACACAGCAAAGACCACTTATCATTGAGATCTCCAGCATCAGCAGAGAACACTCCTGTAAAAAGCATAGATATTAGTAAATTGTTTAAAATGCGTCTCATAACCACATACTCTTCATTTTTTTAAATATCACCGGAGATAGGCTTAATTTAAAGCTTGAGACACAGTCTTTCCGCAAGCAGAGAATTAAATCGGTTACAAGGATCGTATTTAGCCTTTACTTCTAAAAACTCGTCAACGGCTCTACCATACATTTTTCTGAATACTTCTGCTTTCATACGGCTGTCTTTGGCTAGGTAAACTCGTCCCGAGGATTCAGCCACTATCTCATCGATATAATCCAAAACTTTAAAAAGATTAGGGGTAAGCTTAAAGTCCATAGAAAGAGAATAGCCTTTCATCGGGAAGCTTAGAGAACCATACTGTCTGTTCTGTTCGCCAAAAATCTTTAAAGAGCCCATAGTTGAGTAGAGTCTTTCTCTTTTTACCAGAAATATAATCTGCTTTAATACATCAGAATCAGGGACTACAAACTGATACTGAATAAAGCCTCTGCGACCATAGAGACGGTTCCAGTGCTTTACTGCATCCATTGGGAAAAAGAAACTGTTCAGACCAGTGAACTGAGCTCTTCTACGCTTATGTTTCTGCATGTGATAATACAGACGGTCTAAAGCTTTAACAGAAAGATGATTGAATAACTTTGATGACAGATAGAACGGTACAGTCAAAAGAGAATTTGAGTATGCTGTCTCAAGATAAGCTACATCATGATCAAGAAGCTCTCTTGCTGATGCGAAGTTCCCTGAAATTACAACTCCCCTGCCGTGAGTTCTGGTGGAGGAGAGATCAACCCAGGCTGAAAAATACTCAGAGGAGCGGTGATTCTGACTCTCCTCGATCAGTTTATCAATATTCTCACAAAGAGAAATCTGCTGCTTTAATACAGAAGTCTCTGTATTAGTCATCCTTATGCCTGCAGATACAATAATTCCAGTAAGTCCCATGCCACCACAAGTTGCATAAAAAAGATCACTGTTCTCCTTTGGAGTGGCTGTAATCAGCTCCCCCGAAGCAGTAAGAATATCAAGGCATCTGACGTGATTAACAAGTGAACCGTTTAAATAATGGTTCTTGCCATGTATATCTGCAGCAATTGCTCCACCAACTGAGATGATTCTGCTACCAGGTATAACTGGAAGAATAATATTCTTCAAGGAATAATTATCCAGAACCTCTCCAATGGATGCAGATGAATTTACTAAAAGCTCATGATCAATGTAGTTGTAGATCATTCCCTTTTTATTGAATTTAACCTTGGAAAGATTAAGAATTGCATTCTTATTTAATGAAGAGTCGCCACATGAACGACCGTTACCTCTGACTATCAGATCTTTTTTATGAGTAGTCAGCTCAGGTACCTCGTCAAGAGTCACGTTTGAGAACAAATGAGACTTTATGCGTGGATAATTACCCCAGTTTGCAATGTTCATGATACCTCTTTGTAAATCTTCGCCTTTCTGAAGACCTACTTTTATGTTTGAAGTTCAATAAGTTAGCAAGCATACGGATACCCATATGTTTACTACATAGGTAAATATTTATACTTTTGTGCTAGTCGTAAAAAACGACAGAGTGAATATACAACAGCTGTTGCATAAAGATGAAAGGGTTTTATTTTATAGTGAATAGTAATGTGATCTTGATCAATATTGAATGCAAACTTTTGTATACGTTTTCGAGATGCGTTACGCGGTTTTATAATATATTATCCAAGAGCGGAGAAATATTAACACAGAGTCTAAGCATTAACAAGAAAGAATTTGATATATATCTAATTTAAATTAGATGTAAAGTATAAGTAAAAGGCACAGCAAACGTTTTAGATTTTCACTAAATTCGAACAATAAAGGGAGCCTTAGCTCCCTTTGATGTTAGTTTTTATGGAATTAAATCTTTTTATGGATTAAATGGCCATACGATAGGAATAATGAATACACTGATAATGTAGCCAATGATACATAGTGGTGTACCAACCTTGATATAGTCAATAAAGTGTAGACCAGCAGGATTCATAACCATTACATTTGGAGGAGTTGCAACAGGAGTTGCGAATGCGCAGGAGGTTGCAATTGAAATTGCCATTACCACTGCGTATGGAGAAACATGAAGCTCCTCAGAAATTGAAATTCCGATTGGAATCAGCAGAGCTGCAGTTCCGGTATTGGACATGAACTGGGTTAAACCGCAGGAAATAATGAACAGAACAGACATCATCACGGTATCTGAAGGATTATCTCCCATAAGACCAATAACAGATTCTGCAATCATCTTACCGGCACCGGTCTTTTCCAGAGCACCAGCAATAGGCAACATACCTGCAAACAGGAAGATGGTAACCCAGTCAATTCCCTTATAGGCCTGTTTTTCGGTAATACATCTTGTCATCACACAGGCAACCGCACCAATAATAGCAATCATAGCCTGAGACAAACCAGGAATGCCAAAGATAAGACCGTAGATTACAAAAATCAGAATACCAAGAACAGTCCAGCGCTGACGAGGTGAACCTGAACCAGTTAGCTCATTACCTAGCACACCTAAATCAGAATCGTTCTTAGGAAGCAGCTTTCTTCCGATAAATACCATGAAGAATACGCTGATGAATGCAACAGGAGCACCAACAAAGGCGAACTCAAAGAAACCGAATGGCTCCAAGCCTCGTTCCTGCAGGGCAGATACTGCGAACATATTAGGAGGGGTACCAACCATGGTCATCATACCGCCGGCATTAGCAGCCACCGCCATTGCCATCAGAATTGCCGTCGCAGGGATCTTTGCAGAAGCACAAACACCAATAACCATAGGCATTAAACAGGCGATGGTACCGGTATTAGAAGCAAAAGCTGACATGATAATTGTTAACAGCATGAAGGAAATCATCAACGGAACTTCACTGGTACCGACTCGTTTAACAACCATTCGACCGATTGCCTGAGCAAGTCCAGACTCAAGCATTGCTGTTCCTACTACGAACATACCAGCAAACAGAACAACCGTGTCGTTTGATAAGCCTGAGAAGGTTTCTTTAGGAGTAAGAACTCCACACACACCTAAAGTTAAGGTTCCTAATATTGAAGTTACGGCAACAGGGATCAGTTCTGTCACGAACAGAAAAGCCACTACGCCTAATACGATTAAAGTTATTGTAGCGTGATCCATACTCTATCCTTATGTTGATAGCATTTTGCTATATTAGTTATTTTTATCATTTTCTATAAGGCTTTTATGTGAGTGATAACGCAACGAAGAAAAGTTGAATTATATTTATTAAATATTTGCAATGAATTTCAAATAAAAAATTTGAAATTAAAGAATAGTATGCTTAAAAAGAGGTTATTTAACACTTTCCACAGTCTGAACAGCCATTGCATACAGCCTTCATTCCACAGCTGTCGCACCTATCCTTAAAATGAGGCTGATATAGCTCGTCAGGGTAAATCGGCATGCCCAAGGCATCCACAAGTTTGAATTCAATCTGTCGGCCAATATATGTAAGTCCAGATTTTAAAGCCTGGGTACTCTGAACCGTACTGCCCTCGATTCTGTATTTTCGTCCATCCTTAACAAAATAGTTTCCGGTTCCACAGAAGACAAAGGTCACATCATATTTACGACATTCATCAGATAATGTTTTTACCCACTCGTAATGACAAGGTCTTGCACCGGCGTAATTCTCTCCATCGCAAATCACCTGCTCAAGCTGACCTGTAGAGAGATATTTATCAAGAGTTACAGGACCAATAAAAGGAGCACACATTACGCCTTTATGCTTAAAGGGCAGCTCTAAAAGAATTGGAATTCGCTCATCAGCTCTCCGCTGGTTTTCTGCAGAAACATTAAAAAACACATTATCATACCCATCATTCCAGTCTGAAGGCAGATGCTCAAGAACTCTCTGCGGTCTTTTGGTTAAAAGGAAGAATTTTACATCTGGGCGCTGACGTATAATCTTCCAAGCTTCATCTCTCCAGACATCAGCTTCTTCCAGAAAGAAATCAGATGTCATGCAGACGCGAATCATTTCACCTGACTGAACCTTATAACCGCCATTTTTATTTTTCTCAAGAGGATAATAGAAAGACTTAGTCCTATAGATATCGGCACCATTTCGATCACGCATTCTGTCCTGAAAAAACATGTAACAATTTCTGCAGCCTTCAGAAATTTTAATGCAGCCATGCCAGGGATTCCAGATATCGTGCAAAACAGATACCTCAAAGAAAAGAAGAAAAGTATAGATACAATAATCCCCGGATAAACCGGGGATTAGAAGATTTTAATCTAAGAAGCCGCGTAAGCCCTGTGATCTACATGGATGACGCAGTTTTCTTAAGGCCTTGGCCTCAATCTGACGAATACGCTCACGGGTAACACCGAACTGGCGACCTACCTCTTCAAGAGTATGGTCAGAAGGCATACCAATACCGAAACGCATACGCAGAACCTGAGCTTCACGTGGAGGCATCTCATCCAGAACACCGTTAATAGCGTTCTTCAGGCTCTCAGAAGTTGCAGCTTCAGCAGGTACAACAATTGAGCTATCCTCAATGAAATCGCCTAAATGTGAATCGTCATCATCACCAACTGGAGTCTCAAGAGAAATTGGCTCCTTAGCAATCTTCATTACCTTGCGGATCTTCTCCTCAGGTAAGCCCATCTTCACAGACAGCTCTTCTGGAGTTGGTTCTCTGCCCTTCTCCTGCAGCATCTGTCTTGAAATACGGTTCAGCTTGTTGATGGTCTCAATCATGTGAACTGGGATACGGATAGTACGGGCCTGATCTGCAATTGATCTGGTAATAGCCTGTCTAATCCACCAGGTAGCATAGGTTGAGAACTTGTAACCACGACGGTATTCAAACTTATCTACAGCCTTCATCAGACCGATGTTGCCTTCCTGAATCAGATCCAGGAACTGTAGACCTCTGTTGGTGTACTTCTTGGCAATAGAAATAACCAGACGCAGGTTTGCTTCAACCATGTCCTTCTTGGCTTTCTTTGCAAGAGCATCGCCCTTCATAACTCGTCTTGCCAGATCACGAAGACGAGCAATAGAAATACCTGAACTCTCTTCGATTTCGCGAAGAACATTTACGCACTTCTGAACATCCGCCTCGTAATCTTTGAACTTGGCGTGTGAAGGCTTCTTAACCTTGCAGGCCTTCTCGAACCAGCCCATGTCGGCAACATTCTCGTTTTCGTTATAGAACTTCTTGAGCTCGTCAATCTTCATTCCACAACGGCCAACAGCAATTTCTCTGATTCTTCTGTCCTGACGCTTAACACTGTCCATAGTGTCATGCATCTTACGAAGTAATGACTCAAGCTGAGAAGGTACAATCTTGAAGCACTGGAAGATTTCAATCAGTTTCTCAAGTTCCTTCTGATACTTCTTGTCAGTCATTGACTTCTGACGAGCAGCAGTTACCTTGTCAAACTGCACTCTAAGTTCAGTAAATCTCTTGCGGGTTTCTTCTGGATCAGGACCTGAATCATTTGGAGAATCAGCACTGTCATCTGCATCATCCAGATCATCGTCGTCATCTGAATCATCTGAAACCTGAGCTTTTTTCTTGGATTTCTTAGCGCTTTTCTTTGATGGTGTATCATCAAGATCGATATCGCCATCAGCCTCATCCAGAGCTTCTAGCTCCTTATCCAGCTCAGCTTCTGCGTTCTCATCAATGTCTTCAAGCACTTCAGTGTCGTCCTGTGAAGGAGCACCGTCGGCAAAACCGTTGATGATATCGCCAATCTTGATTTCAGATAAAGGATCCATTGTCTGCTCATAACGTGCAAACAGTTCTTCCATTGCCTGAGGATACTCAACAAGACAAACCTGAACTTCATTGGTTCCTTTCTCGATTCTCTTTGAGATCTCGATTTCGTCTTTACGGGTCAACAGAGAAACGTTACCCATCTCACGCATGTACATGCGAACTGGGTCTGTGGTTCTGCCGATATCAACAGAACTGTCCAGCTGATTTGCTACAATTTCAACGTCTTCAGAGTCTGTCTGGGAATTGCCATTCAGAAGGATGTCGTCTGCCTCTGGAGGGGTTTCACATACGGTGATACCCATGTCAACAAAGGTCTGAATGAAAACTGAAAGCTGATCGCCACTAATAATATCAGGTGGAATTAAATCATTGATTTCATCAATTGTTAAGTAACCTTGTTCTTTACCCTTGGCAATAAGTTGTTTGAACTCAGTACTTGCAGAATTATTATCCATTTATCTTAGTAGTCCTAGGAGCTGTAGTCATATGACACGAAATGGGTAAGGTTACCCTTGCCCATCCCGACTTAATATTTATAGGCTAGAAACGCTTAAAAAGCAAAAAGATTTTCGCAATTTTTTTTATTCTAGCTCAAGGTCATCAGGTAGTGATGCGTTGTGATAAACGTTCTGGACATCATCAAGATCTTCCATTGCGTCAATCATTCGCATGAACTTAACTGCAGTTTCAGCGTCTAACTGAGCTTCAGTTGATGGAACCATAGAAATTTCAGCATTTGTAGGCTTAATTGATGCAGCTTCAAATGCCTCAACAACATCAGCGAAAGCCTCTGGAGCAGTATAAACATCGATTGAACCATCATCGTTGGTAACGATATCATCAGCACCAGCCTCTAGACCGATTTCCATTGCCTTCTCTTCGTCGATTGGCATCTTGCCGTCTTCATCTTCAGCGAAGCTGATAACACCCTTCTTGGTGAACAGGTAGCCAACTGAACCAGAGGTACCCAGGTTACCACCGAACTTGGTGAATGCATGTCTTACGTCAGATGCAGTACGGTTGTGGTTGTCGGTCATACACTCAACCATAACAGCCGCACCGCCAACACCGTAGCCTTCATAAGTGATGTTCTCTAAATCAACGCCGTCACCGCCGCCAACACCACGCTCAATAGCACGCTTGATGGTATCGCGGGTCATGTTCTGAGCTAATGCAGCAACAACTGCTGAACGTAAACGAGGATTGCTTGACTCATCACCACCACCCATACGAGCAGCAGTTGTAATTTCACGAATCAGTTTTGTAAAAATCTTACCACGCTTAGCATCCTGAGCTGCCTTACGGAAACGAATATTAGCCCACTTGGAATGTCCTGACATTTTTTTCTCCTACTTCACGCCTGGCGTTATTTTTCAATATCGGTTACAGCTATAGCAAGCTCATTTAAAGCCTCGCTATTTGCAAAATTAGGTGCATCTGTCATTAAACATGCAGCTGCAGTTGTCTTAGGGAATGCGATTACATCACGAATATTATCAGTACCTGCAATCAGCATGGTTACACGGTCTAAACCAAATGCTAGACCAGCATGTGGAGGAGCACCGAAGGATAGAGCGTCTAACAGGAAGCCGAACTTCTCGCGAGCCTCTTCCTGAGAAATACCTAAAACAGTAAATACAGCATTCTGCATGTTCTGATCATAGATACGTACAGAACCACCACCTGACTCATAACCGTTGATTACAAGATCGTATGCATCAGCATATACTGACATAGGATCTGCAATCAGCTGCTCTGGAGTTACATCCTTAGGAGCAGTGAATGGGTGGTGCATTGCAGTTAAACCAGCTTCGTCGGTCATCTCGAACATTGGGAAATCAACAACCCATAATGCCTTGTAACCGCCAGCAACAAGATTTGCATCCTTAGCAGTCTTAAGACGTAGAGCACCCATAGCAGTTGCAGTCTTAACTCTTGGACCGCAGCCGATGAATACCATATCGCCATCTTTAGCGCCTGATAAAGCAACTAAATCAGTTAATTCCTTCTCGGTAACATGCTTGCCGAAAGAAGCCTTTAATCCTTCTGCACCCTTGTCAATCTCGTTAACCTTGATATAAAGAAGACCTGAACCGCCCATCTTCTTAACGTAATCAGTATAATCATCAATCTGACGACGGGTTAAAGCGGCACCGCCAGGAAGAGCAAAGGCGATAACACGTGACTTGTCATCACATGCAGGCTCTGATAGAACTTTGAACTCTGAATTCTTAACAGCTTCATCAACCAGCTTTAACTCAAAGTCAATTCTTAGATCAGGCTTGTCGGAACCGAAACGGTCCATTGCCTCTTCCCAGGTCATTACTGGAAGCTTGCCTAAATCAACATTCTTCATGTGCTTGAACAGAGAAACAATCATTTCCTCCATGATGTCTCTTACATCCTGAGAACTCATGAAAGAAGTCTCAACATCAATCTGAGTGAACTCAGGCTGTCTGTCAGCACGAAGGTCCTCATCTCTGAAGCACTTAACAATCTGATAATATCTGTCATAGCCTGCAATCATCAGTAGCTGCTTGAACAGCTGAGGTGACTGAGGTAGAGCATAGAATTTGCCGTGGTGAACACGTGAAGGAACCAGATAGTCACGAGCACCTTCTGGAGTTGCCTTGGTAAGCATTGGAGTTTCGATATCAAGGAAACCGTGTGAATCCATGAACTCACGAACAAAGTGAGTAATCTTTGCACGAGTGGTTAACATGTTAACCATCTGTGGACGGCGTAGGTCTAAGTATCTGTAACGTAAACGCTGCTCTTCGGTGTTTTCCTGATTGAAATCAAGAGGAAGTGCTGCAGCCTTGTTGAAGATCTTAAGTTCGCTGGCGTAAACTTCGATTTCACCAGTTGCCATCTTAGAATTGATCTGATCTGCAGGACGAGCCTTAACAGTACCTTTAACACAGATACAGAACTCGTTTCTTAAAGTTGAAGCAACCTCATGTAACTGCTGATTGTCAGGCTCAAAAACAACCTGAACAATACCGGTACGATCACGAAGATCGATAAAAATTAAACCACCTAAATCGCGTCTACGGTTAACCCAGCCACACAGTGTAACCTGGGTATCTTTGGCGCTAAGATTTACATTACCACAGTAAATTGAACGCATTGACATAAAAATATATTAGCCTCTTTACTCTATAGGCATTGATAAAAAATTGGCAGATCTATCCATTATATAGACACCTTACAGAAGTAAGGTCGATAACTATATATTCAGGGACAAACTCCGGGGAATTCGTTCAACGAATATGAACAGATCTCGCAAAATAACATTATTTCAAAATTTCAACATTATACGAAATAAATGAGACCTAATCAACATTTTCAAAAAGTTATATATATTCAGAATGGCTTGAATACGCGGTTTGTAAGAGTTCTGATTAAATAAAAAAATTAAACTGCTCAAAAGAGGTGAAATTTGATTTTTTGACCGACTATCTGTTTCTGGATATTTTTCTGAAAAATAAATCAACAGACTATCATAAATGAATACTGAAGAATCTTTTTTTGTGATCATGTTACGAAAAATTGCACCATACTTAAACAAATCTCCAGTCCACAGCAAATAATTAAAATTATGATAGAATGGGTTGAGCCTAAGGAGGTTTAATTTATGATCAATGCTCTTAAGAAAATCGTTTTTGCAGCTTGTATCGGCGTTATGTCATTTTCAAGCGTTGCAGCCCCTGAAACAGCTACTCAGAAGAAAGTATTAAATGTCGGTTGTGAAGGTGCATTTGCTCCATTCACTTATATAAATGATGAAGGTAATATCACAGGTTTTGATATTGATTTGATAAAAGAGCTTGGTGAACACTTAGGTTACGAAGTCAATATCAATGTGATGCAGTTCGACGGACTGATTCCTTCTCTAATGGTAGGTAATATCGATCTGATTATCTCAGGTTTCACTATTACTGAAGAACGTGCCAAGAAGGTAGACTTCTCTGATCCATATTACCTCTGCGGTATGAGTTATGTAATCAACAAAAAGAATCTGAAGAAATACGACTCATACGAGAAGCTTAACGGTCAGACTTTATGTACCCAGCTTGCAGCTACCGGTACCAACTTTGCTCAGAAGTATCTGCCAAAATCTCACCTAAAGATTTTCAATGCACCTCCAGAGACCTACATTGAATTAGGAAATGACAGCTGTGTTGCTGCAGTTCACGACAAGCCTGTAAATGATTTCTTCCTTGCAAGAGATGTTTCAGGTAAATTCACCTCTGTTGAAATCACTCAGCACATCAACAAGGAATACTATGGTATTGCAGTACAGAAAGGCAACACCAAGCTCCTTAAAGAGATTAACCAAGGCTTAAAGGAAATCGAGAATAACGGTGTATTCGAGAAGGTAAGTAAACACTGGTTCGGATACAACATCCTTGAATCTCTGAAAGGAAAATAAAAAATCAAAATTCACTAAAACAGGCAATAATAATTGCCTGTTTTTTTTTTTACCCTCTTCTCTTCCCCTATCAGTTAACTATATCTGCATCTCAATATTAAAAAAACAGACAAGACTGAGTCACAAATAACATACTTTCTTAATACCTGTATTAAATCCGTAATCTAATATCAAATAAAAAACCAAATTGAGGTATGTAGTAAGTGCCTAAAAGAACCATTGTCCTAAGTGCCGCAATGATATTGGTCATACTCCTGATTTCTGCTGTCTCTCTTATAATCGCCAGACAGAAGACAATTCGTGTAGGTGTTGACGGATTTAGTGCGCCCTTTAGTATTACCAACAGTATGGGTGATCTTAGCGGATATGATATTGACGTCATCAGAGCAATAGCAAGAAAACTAGATTATAAGATTGAATTCAAGATCATTGCCTTTACAGGAATAGAAAACAATATCAATAAAAGACTTGTCGATGTTGTAATGGCTCCAATGGATAGTAATAATCCAGAAAACCAAAGCGAGAATATTGTTTATTCAAAGCCATATTTCTTCAATTATCTGACATATCTGAAAAAGAAGGATACAGACTTAAAATTAAGTGCCAATGAAGAATTTCAAGACGGCACCAGAATCTGTATTCCTAATAAGCCACATATTCTCGACTATGTAAGAGCTCATTACATAAACACAATCATCAAGATCTATAACGGCTCTAACTTGGCTGTAGATTCTTTATACAAAAATGAATGTGAATTACTGATAGATACAAAATCCAGTAATGAATACTACAAAACCAAGCATAAGCTGAATAAACTTGAAATAAAGCCAATATACAACGCTGATAGCTATAATCACATCTATAAGATTGCTATGAGCGCATACAGAAAGGATTTGATTGAGAAGATCAACTCCGCCATTGATCATCTTATTCAGACAGGTGAAATAAATAAAATACACCAGAAATGGTTTTCTTCAAATTACTGCAAGCGATGAATATTGGTAAGGCAGAAACACAAAACCCAGTCACAAAGGACTGGGTTTATGTAAAAAGTGGCGGAACGGACGGGAATCGAACCCGCGACCTCCTGCGTGACAGGCAGGCATTCTAACCGGCTGAACTACCGCTCCACGTTAAGGGATGCCTGGCAGTGACCTACTCTCACACAAACGTACGTTGCACTACCATCGGCGTTACTGCATTTCACTTCTGTGTTCGGAATGGGAACAGGTGGTTCTACAGCACTATGGCCGCCAGGCGAATTGGGTTTTAACTTAAAAAACT
>NZ_FPAH01000052.1 GCF_900116345.1 Succinivibrio dextrinosolvens
TCAAAACAGTTTTCTCCAAGCCATATAATCCCTATATTCTAACAGTTATTGTAAAGAAATTCTTTAAGATATATAGCCTGAGTTGGCAGAGCTCCTCCTCAGACTATAAGTCTGAGGTTTCCGCTCTGCTATTTTTTTGATGAAAAAGCCAGCATTTCTGCTGGCCTTTCTATTTGCATAAGGAATAAGATTACATCATTCCTGGCATACCGCCCATGCCGCCCATAGGAGCTGCAGGAGCTGCAGATTCAGCCTTTGGAGCATCAGCAATCATGCACTCAGTTGTAAGCATTAAGCCTGCAATTGAAGCTGCGTACTGTAGAGCTGAACGGGTTACCTTAGCAGGATCAAGAATACCCATCTCAATCATATCACCGTACTGCTCGGTACCAGCGTTGTAACCGAAGTTACCTGAACCGTTGCGAACTTCATTAGCAACAACTGAAGCTTCCTGACCAGCGTTAGTTACGATCTGACGTAGAGGAGCTTCCATAGCAGTTAGAGCAACCTTGATACCAACATCCTGGTCCTGGTTCTCGCCCTTAACAGTGCCTGCTAACTTCTTAGCAACACGAACTAGAGCTACACCGCCGCCTGGAACGATACCTTCTTCAACAGCAGCGCGGGTTGCGTGCATAGCATCCTCAACGCGGTCTTTCTTCTCTTTCATCTCAACTTCAGTTGCAGCGCCAACCTTGATAACAGCAACGCCACCAGCTAACTTAGCTACGCGCTCCTGTAACTTCTCACGGTCGTAGTCTGAAGTTGACTTCTCGATCTGCTGACGGATCTGAGCAACACGTGCCTCGATAGCAGCTGAATCACCCTCACCATCGATAATGGTGGTGTTATCCTTGGTGATTACAACACGCTTTGCAACACCTAGATCATCTAAGGTTGCCTTGTCTAATTCCATACCTAACTCTGAAGAGATTACGGTACCAGCAGTTAGAATTGCGATATCCTGTAACATAGCCTTACGACGGTCACCGAAACCAGGAGCCTTAACAGCAGCAACCTTAACGATACCACGCATGTTGTTAACAACTAGAGTTGCCAGAGCCTCTGACTCAACGTCCTCAGCGATGATTAGAAGTGACTTGCCAGCCTTAGCTACGCCCTCTAGAACAGAGATTAGGTCACGGATGTTTGAAATCTTCTTGTCGCAAAGAAGGATGTATGGGTTCTCTAACTCAACGGTAGCGGTCTCTGCCTTGTTTACGAAGTAAGGTGATAGGTAACCGCGGTCGAACTGCATACCCTCAACTACGTCTAGCTGATCCTCAAGACCCTGGCCATCTTCAATGGTGATAACGCCATCGCGACCAACCTTCTCCATTGCCTCAGCAATCAGGTTACCAACAGTAGCGTCTGAGTTAGCAGAAATAGTACCAACCTGAGCAATCTTGTTCTCACATGGCTGTGAAATAGCCTTCAGCTCAGTAACAGCAGCTGCAACAGCCTTGTCGATACCGCGCTTTAGATCCATTGGGTTCATGCCAGCAGCAATTGCCTTAAGACCTTCGTTAACGATAGCCTGAGCTAGAACGGTAGCAGTAGTGGTACCGTCACCAGCAGCGTCGTTAGCCTTAGAAGCAACTTCCTTAACCATCTGAGCGCCCATGTTCTGGAACTTGCCCTCTAGCTCAATCTCCTTAGCAACGGTTACACCGTCCTTGGTGATTAGAGGAGCGCCATAGCTCTTATCTAGAACAACGTTACGGCCTTTAGGACCTAGGGTTACTTTAACAGCATTTGCTAGTGTATTAACGCCCTCTAGCATCTGTGAACGAGCGTCATTACCGAAAACAACTTGTTTTGCAGACATTTTATCTTTTTCCTACTTTAAATATTATTCTTCAACAATTGCGAATACGTCAGTCTCAGAGATGATTAGAACTTCTTCACCATCAATCTTCTCTTTCTTGCAGCCGTAGCCTTCGTTATAGATTACTGTGTCACCTACTTTTACGCTTAGAGGTGAGGTTGAACCGTTCTCTAGAACACGGCCCTTGCCTACAGCAATTACCTTACCGCGAGATGATTTCTCAGCTGCGCTACCTAGTAAAATACCGCCTGATGACTTCTTCTCTTCCTCAAGTGGCTTAACAATAACGCGATCATACAAAGGAACTAATTTCATTTGATTCTCCACGGTCTATAACCGTATATATTCTTCAAATCGGAAAATGGTGTCCGATAACCACCCTAAACTCGACATTTGAATTTATATGTCAGAGCTATTTAATCTTTAACATTCTGTTAAATGGGGATGGTGATTTTTTATTTCAAGTAAAAATATTAAAAATTTTTTAAATTATTTTTTATTTATGTTTTTCAGACAATTAGAATAATTGAGTTTTATTATTGTTCTGTTCTGATTTAATTCCCTAAAATTAAAAGGAACAACAGATTACGGATTAAATTATGCTGTCATTTCTCGAAAAATATAAAAAAATCGATATGTTGGAGGGCACTCTGTGGGACAAGATCCTTGTCTTCTCTATTCCTCTGGCATTGACAAGTTTTCTGCAGCAGCTCTTCAATACTGCTGATGTAGTCACGCTCGGACATTATGTAAACGACAATGCCATGGCAGCAGTTGGTAACAATGTTCCTGTAATCGGCTTTATTGTCGCTCTCTTTGTCGGCATGTCCATCGGTGCCAATGTGGTGGTTGCAAGATATCTTGGTATGAAGGATGAGGAGAATGCGAAGGATGCTGTTAATACCTCTTTCTCTGTTGCCATCATCATCGGAATTCTGTTCTGTATTCTTGGAGAAATATTTGTCCCTCAAATCACAGAGCTTATGGATGTTCCTGATGAAGTTAAACCAGAATCCATAAAATACCTGAGAGCATATTTTCTGGGACTTCCTTTTATCTCCATCTACAATTTCGAGGCAGCACTGCTAAGAAGTAACGGCGACACTCATACACCTCTGGTAGCCCTTATTTATGCGAGTATTCTAAATATCGTGGGTAATCTTGTCTGCGTGCTGATCTTTCATCTTGGTATAGGTGGCGTAGCTTTATGTACCTCTCTTGCAAATGCCTTAAGCGCCATCTATCTTTTCAAAAAGATTCTCAAGGCTCCAGGACCAATCAGCCTTGATCTTAGAAATCTGATGAAGCTAAACTCAAGAAAGCTAAGGGCCATTGTGTCAATAGGTCTGCCAACAGGTATTCAGGGAATCGTATTCTCGATTTCTAATCTGGTGATACAGTCTTCTATAAACAGCCTGGGAGCTGACGCCATGGCAGCATCTGCCGCTGCCTTTACCATTGAAATCAATATTTACTGTTTCATCAATGCATTCGGTCTGGCAGCAACAACCTTTATCGGACAGAACTTTGGAGCAAAAAACATCAGACGCTGTGTAGAAATTGCAAAGGTCTCATCTTTAATTGGACTTATTGTAACGACAGTTATAACAGCCGGAGTCTATTTCTTTGCAAAACCACTGTTAAGCATGTATACCGTAAGTGAAGTGGTTATCAGCATAGCCATGATACGAATCTTCTACGTACTGCTGCCTCAACCAATCAATATTCTGCTTGAAGTTCTGTCAGGCTCAATGAGAGGATACGGCTTCTCACTCCCTCCAACCATTATTACTCTGTTAACCATATGCAGCTGCAGACTTATCTACGTATTCACGGTTTTCGAGAAATTCCCTAGATTTGATGTGCTGATGATGGTTTATCCATTAAGCTGGTTTATCTGTATTGTATTCCTGGTAGTCATGTATATTTACAAGATCAGAAAGGTGGAAAAGGAATATTCACAGGGCTTAGAGTCGAAAAAAGCTTAAATTTCAAACATATATTTATCCTCACACTTTATAAGTTATATCTTACGAAGCATCAATATTTATGAGTTTTATAAGATATATCTGATATAAATACCTAAATACCATTTTTTATAAGTTATAACTTACAGAATTGAGTTTTACATATATAATATAAGATATAACTGACAGAATAGTATTTAATAGATTAAAGATATTTGTTGCAGAGGTTTAAGTAATGATTAAAAGAGATCTGTATCTTGAAAGAATCCGACCTTTTATGCATAAGGACCTGATAAAGGTAATAACAGGAATACGAAGATGTGGAAAATCTGTAATACTGCAACTCATTCAAAAGGAACTTGAGAGTGACGGCATTTCATCATCATCAATGCTTACCTATAATTTTGAATCACTAAAACTATCAACGCTTTGTACCGCAGAAGCATTGCATAAGGATGTTATAGAGAAAGCAAAAGCAATAACAGGAAAAGCTTACCTCTTTTTCGATGAAATACAGGAAGTTGAAGATTGGGAAAAAGTTATAAATTCATTAAGAATAGACATTGACTGCGATATCTATATCACAGGTTCAAATTCAAAGCTTTTATCAGGTGAACTTTCAACATACCTTGCTGGACGTTATGTCGAATTTATAATTTATCCATTTTCGTTTAAAGAATTCTGCTGCCTTATCCATAAAACAAATCCCAAAACCACAACATCAGAATGTTTCAATCTTTATGTAAAATTTGGCGGAATGCCATATTTATGGAATCTTCAATATCAGGAAGAGCCTGTAAAACAATATCTTCAAGATCTTTATAATGCAGTGGAGTTAAAGGACATAATTCGCCGAAATAAAATTAGAGATGTAGACCTACTAGAACGAATTATTAATTACATAACAGCAAATACAGGCAATACATTTTCCGCCACATCAATTTCCAAATATCTGAAAAGTGAAGGAAGAAATATTGCACCAGAAACTGTTCTGAACTATGTTCATGCAGGAATTGATGCCTTTCTATTCTATCCTGTAAAACGACAGGAAATCGAAGGAAAAAAAATACTATCAGTTCAGGAAAAATACTATATTGTGGATCATGGAATACGTGAAGCTGTCATTGGCGATAACATGGCTAATATAAACCTGATATTAGAAAATATAGTATTTTTAGAGCTCATTCGACGAGGCTACACGGTTACAGTTGGGAAATATGACCGAAAGGAAATTGATTTCATCGCCCAAAAAAAGTCTAAAACTATCTATATTCAGGTCTGCTATATTTTAGCGACACCAGAAACACATGAACGCGAATTTGGAGTTTATAAAAACATAAAAGATAATTATCCAAAATATGTGCTTTCACTTGATGAATTCGACATGAGCAAAGATGGCATCATCCATAAAAATATAAAAGACTTTTTGCTTGAAGATAATTAAAGCCGCAAAAATCAAGGAGCCCTAAGGCTCCCTTGCTCACGACTATTTTCTTTTTATTAGAATGGAAGATCGTCGTTGATAGGCTCAGCGTTGTCAGGATTACCGAAACCACCGGCATTATTCTGTCCACCGAAGGAATTGTTCTGATTGTTAAAACCGGCTGCATTGTTAAATGACTGCTGATTCATTCCGCCGTGGAAAGCGTTGGCGTTAACCTGTCCCTGAGGATTCTGTGCAGGTGCCTGACCAAACTGACCGGACTGCTGCTTGTTACCAAAAGAATTCTGTGCGCCATAGCTGTTGCCGAAATTCTGAGCACCGCCATTACCATAGCCTGCATTTGCATTCGCATTACCATAACCGCCGCGAGACTGCTGATTACCGTACTGCTGTCTCTGAGCTCCGCCATACTGATTGTTCTGAGAAGCATAGCCATTTGATGAATAGTCATCTCCTGATGAGGAAACAGACTGTGAATCACCTCTTGAGCCTAACATTAACAGACCGTTTGGTTCACAAACAACTTCTGTTGAGTACTTCTTCTCACCAGTATTCTTATCCTCATAAGAACGTGTACGAAGCTTACCTTCGATATGAACCTGTGATCCCTTGTGCAGATACTGCTGCATAATCTCAGCTGTTCTGCCAAAAGCTACAACTCTAACCCATTCAGTTTCATTGATTAGGTTTCCTGTCTGCTGATCTCTGCGGGTTTCATTGATTGCAAGATTGATATTTGCAACGGTAGTACCGGTAGTGGTGTTACGAACTGTTGGTTCATCTCCAAGATTACCAATCAGCTGAACTCTGTTGAATCCGTTTGCCATTTGGAATAACTCCTAAAAAATTTAAGTTTCGTGGATTATCTTTTAGTTTCGTGGAATTTGTTGAATATCAGTAAGTTAACCAAACAAATCTAAAGCAAAAAACTCTAAGACAATTGAGGTGTAGTATAGCAGATACGAGTTAAGGTATGAAATTAATCTTTGAGAACCGAAGAGTCAATTCCCAAACTTTCTCTTGAATTTGAGAGTAATCGCGGATATGGATATTTAAAAAAAAAAAGTCCACTGTAACAGGATACTACAGTGGAATATAAAGACTATTTTTTAGATCATCTTAGTAAATATTTCTCAGCATCAAGAGCTGCTTTACAGCCCTCTCCTGCAGAGGTAATTGCCTGTCTGTAGACTCTATCAGCACAGTCACCTGCAGCAAATACACCTTTAACAGAAGTCTGTGTGGCACTGCCAAAACCAACTTTTATAACACCATCCTCATAAAGTTCAATCTGATCTTTAAAGATATCAGTTGCGGCTTTATGGCCTATAGCAACAAAGACACCGTCAAGTTCAATTTTTCTGACAGAGCCGTCCTGTTCTACACTAACAGCTGTGACCTTATTACCGTCACCGATGATTTCATTAACCTTAGCATTTAAGACAAACTCGACTTTTCCTGAATCTCTTAAAGCATCAAGTTTATCCACCATGATTTTCTCTGCTCTAAACTCTTCTCTTCTATGGATCAGATAGACCTTCTTTGCAATATTTGATAGATAAAGAGCTTCTACAAAAGCTGCAGAGCCGCCACCAACTACAGCAACTGTTTTATTTCTAAAAAAGAAACCATCACAGGTTGCACATGCAGATACACCTTTTCCCTTATATTTCTCCTCAGACTCTAATCCTAGATACTTAGCCTTAGCACCTGTAGATATGATTACAGTTCTGGTCTTTAAGACCTCTCCAGAAGAAAGAGTAAGTTCCTTGATATCTGAAGAAAAATCAGCTTTTACTACTGTATCAGACTTCACTGCAGTACCAAGTGATACAGCATGCTCCTGTAAAGACTGCATCAGAGAGAAACCATCAGGAGAATCCTTACGTCCAGGCCAGTTTCCAATCTCAGGAGTTGTAGTTAGCTGACCTCCAACTTCAGGGCCACTTACCACAACAGGGTTAAGGCCTGAACGACAGGCATAAATAGCAGCAGTCCAACCTGCAGGTCCAGAGCCGATAATTACAGTATTTAAGATGTCCTGATTCATATTCTTTCTCCGATGTTTTATTTCTCCAACATATTTCCTTTACCCCTATGAAATAGAGGTTGGAGAATCATTTAGTCAGTTATGTTCGTATTAGAGTAACTTCTCGATATCTGAAGCAATATCCTTAGGTGAAGTTGTTGGTTCAAATCTTTCAACAACATTACCTTCTCTATTAATCAGGAATTTTGTGAAATTCCATTTAATTGAATCACCTTCCAGATACTCAGGGAAATTCTTCTTTAGAACTTCAACCAAAGGTTTAGCTACAGGATGATTCATATCAAATCCTTTAAAGCCCTTCTCCTTTGTCAGGAATTTAAACAGAGGCAGGGCGTTTTCACCACGAACATCATTCTTTTCAAAGATCTGGAAAGTTACGCCATAGTTAATGGAACAGAACTCCGAAATATCGGATGAAGAGCCTGGCTCCTGTCCTGCAAACTGATTGCAAGGGAAACCTAAAACTACCAGGCCCTGATCCTTGTACTTCTTATGAAGCTCTTCAAGTTCTGCATACTGAGGGGTAAAACCACACTTGCTGGCAGTATTAACAATCAGCATAACTTTTCCTGCATAGTCCTTTAATGAAAGATTTTTGCCCTGCAGAGTCTTAACTTCAAAATCATAAATGCTCATATTGAACCTCGCTTTTGTAAATAAATTTATTGTATTTTGTTAAATTTAATTTTACTCAATTTAATCTTGCTGTCAAATATTTTTCTTAATCTTACATTTTTTTACATTACTTAGTTGATTTATCAAAATAAAATCTCGTTTTTTTAGGAATTGCCTGTGTTAAAAAACTGTTTAAATACATTTATCGATTTTTTGCGTGTTCTTTTTTGAGTAACAAGACAATATTTTTCGCCATAAAGCCAACTAATATACATACACATGTGTATGTATTTTTTTTCGAAGCCAGGACAAGCTTTAAGGAGCAGCCGTTATGCCAATGGTAAAAGATTACCTTTATAACAAATTCAAACATAATATTGAGGAAGGAAAACTGCAGTATGGTGTTGCTATGGAGACAACATCACCAGATGTTGCAGAAGTTCTTGCAACTTCTGATTATGACTGGCTTTTTGTCGACGGTGAACATGGCCCTCATACTGTACAGACAATACTTCAGGTCTGCAGAACTGTAGCACCATATGATTTAACCCCAGTGGTTCGTATTCCAGAGGCAGGAACAGGAATTCTTAAACAGATCCTTGATAGCGGTGTCCAGAACATAATCATTCCTAAAGTAGAAAGTGGTGAAGAAACCGAAAAAATCATGTACTGGGCAAGTTACGCTCCAAGAGGAAATCGCGGTATGGGAGCTCCTGCTGTTCGAGCAGGAATATTCGGCCGTCATAATGATTACTTCGAAAGAAATGTTGATGAAATCTGTATCCTGCCTCAGATTGAAAGTCCAAAAGGAATTGAGAATATAGATGCTATTACCAATACTCCAGGCGTAGGAGGAGTATTCCTAGGACCAATCGACTTGGCTGTTGAAATGGGACATGGATTGAATATATTCCACCCTGAAGTAGAAAAAGCAATGGATTTTGCAATTAAGAGAATTAGAGAACTAGGAAAACCTGTTGGAACAATTGCTCTGAATCCTGAACAGGCAAAACATTTTGCGGATCTTGGCGTAAGTTTCCTGGGCGTTGGAGCTGATACAGCATTCCTCACTCAAGGATGCGACAACACATTAAAACTGTTCAAGGAAGGAATTAAAAAGTAGAAAAGAATCTTTAAGAACTAATTCAAAACACAGCTGAGCTATAAAACTCAGCTATATTTTTTGATATGAGTTACTTCTTGGTTAAAGTCTCAAGCATTGAGTCTCTGATAAAATCAACATCTACATCAAGACAAACAGTATGATTTGGTCTGCCCTTGAATTTGTCATCAGGTACATTGTATTCAGTCATAGGACGAATAGTCTGACCATCAGTGTAACCTGAAGTTGAAACAGCAATTCTGGTATCAACAGTCTTGTACTTCTCAGGATATAGTAAATAACTTACTACCTGAGCATCATGTACACACATTCCTGCAAACTTTTCAAATTTCTTAGAAAATTCAATATAGAAAGCAGAAATATTAACCATGAAATCATCATTTGTTGAAGCAATCTGCTTATCTGTAACCAGAATTCTATGAGTAACATCCAGAGGAACTACAACCAAAGGTAGCTCTGAGGCAAATACAAGATCTGCAGCCTCAGGATCATTGTAAATATTAAACTCTGCAAACTGAGTCATATTTCCACAGTTGCCATCTGTTCCAAAGGCACCGCCCATGCTAATTACACGTTTTAGAAGTTTTGGTAATTCTGGACATAGGTTTAAAGCAATGGCTAAATTTGTCATAGGGCCGATTGTCAGAAGATTAACCTCTCCAGGATACTTCTTGGCCTGCTCGATAATAAAATGTACTGCATCTGGAGCCTCGGCATCAAAAGGATTATCGTAATAAGCTCCAAGACCGTCTTTTCCGTGAATATGAGTACTCAAAGGTAAAGGCTTTCTTGATAATGGTCTTGATGCACCTTTGAATACAGGAATATTAGAACCGTACTTGCTCATAGCCAGTTTACAGTTCTTTACAGCTGTATCAACAGCAACATTTCCGTATGAACAGGTATAGCCAAGAACATCGCAGGTTAGCATTCCATATCTTAAAGCAATTGCGTCATCAACGCCGATATCTGTATCAATGATAATCTTATCCATTACACGATTCCTTGAAGTTTTTATAAAGAGAAAGGAGAAAATATACTACTAAAGTTAGTTATAACCTAATTTGAATTAACAAAACGGTACACCTATCTTAGTTTTGAACAAGGAAATACAAAAAATGAAAAATGCAGGGGACGGGAAAATAAGAAAAATCAGTATGATTAGAAGGTTATAGCATCAGGCAGACTTTGTCTTTCTGTTCTGTTTCTGAATTATTTCCTGCTTTATCTCTTTTATAGTCTTTCGGTTTTCCTTGGTTGAGGATTTTGCTTTAATCGAGATAAACATTCCAGTTACAACAAACAGTGCTCCAAGACCTTCATATAAAGAGAAGCTTTCACCTAATATGGATACGCCAAACATCACGCCAAATACAGGAACCAGATATATAAAGGTTGAGCCCTTGCTTGCTCCAACTCTTGAGATTGCATAATTCCAGGAAGCAAAAGAAACCACACCAGCAAATACAGACAGAACAAAAAAGTATCCGGCATCAGAAAAAGTGAATCGGTAAACCTCAAGCGATCCCAGACATAAGCCAGTAAGAAGACACATCGTGGCTCCGAACAGACCGGTATATGCCGTTACCACAAGAGCACTGATATTCTTAGAAAGTCTCCAGCTGATAATTACATATACAGACCACATAATTTCACACAGCAGGACCAGCAGTTCTCCAATATTGAACTCGAAGTTGACAAGAGTGCTAAAAGATCCTTTGCATACTATAAAAATCGCGCCGAAACAGGATATAAAGATACCAATCCATCCAGATGAAGACAATCGCTCTCCAATAAAGAAGAAAGCAAGAATAGAAGTTACAGAAGGACCAATACTCTCGATGATGGAGGCATTAGATGCAGGTGTATAGCGAAGACCTTCAAATAAAAGCGAGTTGTGAAGAAAGATGCCGACTACTGACATGATCAGAAGAATCATCAGATCACGTCGGGAAACCAGAAGACCTTTCTTTCCGTGAAGAATCAGGATCAGAGCAAAAAGAATCAGAGCAACCACATAGAATCTGGCTGAGGTTATCAGCATTGGAGACATAGAGTCCTTCAGAACTCGTCCGCACAGAGGAGTGGCGCCCCATATAAAACAGGCTAGAAGAAGAATCAGATAATATTTTAATCTACCATTGAGCATAGCATCAGGTCAGTCTCTGAATCTAGCTGTTCTTTGAGTCGGTATCATCAACTCTAGAAGCAGAACCTTCAATAGTATTGTGATTCAGTTCCTCGGACTCATTCTCATCCTGAACCACGGTTGCTGTACCATCAATAGTTCTTCCCTTGGAGAAAACATCAGTAAAGCCTTCTGAAGTTGAAGACTTAAAAGCAAAGCTGGTACCACTACCGCTTTTAGACGAATAAACCTTGGCACATCTGCTTTGAACAAAAGGAAGCAGCAGCAATAAGGCCAGAACGTCAGAGATGAAGCCAGGGAACAGGAAAAGAAAACCTGATAAAGGAAGGAAGATAATCTTAATATCAACAACGCCCTGCTGCAGCTGTTCCATTACTCTCTTAAAACATCTCTTAATAATGACCGCACCTATGACCATCATGGCGAACATCAGGAAAACAACATTAAGACCACCAATGTAATCGCCAATCTTGATCAGAAGAAGAATTTCAAGAACAAAAAGAATAACCAGGGATAAAAATAATTTCTGCATAATCTCTTTCTTATTGCTTAGTTAACGTCAGACTGAAATTTTAAGACAATTTTATAGGTAAAGGGGAAAAAATATCAGAGAAAATTTATGATTAAGGGAATATTCAGTTAAAAGAATCCAATTTGTGATACATATCTTTTTTAGATAATCCCCCTCAACTTAAATGTGAGCAAATTATCAAAACAATTCTTATTATTTAATTATTAAAAAAAATATGTCGTATACATTAAGTATCGGGACCTACAAAATAATCTATTAATTTCTTAAAAAAATCATTCAGTATTCTAGTACGTCGAGGTTAAGATGGGATTATCTAAACTAAGTCTAAGAGCTAAGCTTATTATCGGATTCACAGTATTAAACATACTGATTCTGATTACTTCAGCATTCTCAGTGTTGAATACAAACTCAAATATTGATGCATCATATAACGTTAGTATGATTCTTGGTAAATCATATAACCGTGTTATGAATACTCAGAAGGCATTGGAAAAATTCGATGTTTATACTATTGAATTTTTAACCGATGACAGCAACAAGATTTCAAATGATGAATTCATGAAAGTGTCATCTGAGATGATTGAAGAAATCGCCAAGGTGACCAACACCATGAATGAAAAGATCATTGGTGTGCTGCCATCATCTGATGTTTACAAAAACAATATCTTAAAGGCAAAAGTCGACGTATCAGAATTCTCCAAGTACTTCAAATCAACAATTGTTGATTTAATCCACCAGAATAAGAAAGACAAAGCACTTGATCTGTACTTAAAGGACGTTAACCCTAAGTTCAGAAACTGTAAGGTAATCTTTGAGCATCTGATCGACGAACAGGTTGCATTATCAACCCAGATCGTTCAGAAGAACTCCAGCAAGACCCCAATGTATATCTCTATTGCAATCGCCATTGTTGCAATTCTGATCGGTTTAATCATCACCACCAACCTGACTTCATACATCAAGAACAACTTCTCAATTCTGATTGATGCAATGAAGAAGATGGCTCATGGTAAATTCAACTTCAAGATTGATAACCACTCCAAAGACGAGTTCGGTGCTGTATTTGACAGCTCAATTGAAATGCGTCGTAAACTGGGCGGTTCGATTTCCGATGTTGTACATTCATACCGTGAACTTGGCGGACAGCTAGAGACCATCAACAATCAGGTTATGCAGATTGCCGACGCAATTTCAGAAGCAGAAAGCCGTTCTATGACAGTGTCCGCAGCATCAGATGAGATGGTATCAACAACCGGTGATATCGCTAAGAATTGTGAGAGTGCAGCACAGCATTCTAACCAGACTCAGGATATCACCAAACAGGGTGTTGATGAAATTGAAATTGTTATTGCTCAGATTAGAAACCAGGCTGACAAGACTCGTCGCGATGCCGACTTGATTAAGGAGCTGGTAGACCAGAGTAATAAGATTGGTTCTATTGTTCAGACCATTGAGGATATTGCATCTCAGACCAACCTGTTGGCACTTAATGCTGCTATTGAGGCTGCCCGTGCAGGTGAAGCAGGTAAAGGCTTCGCAGTGGTTGCAGATGAAGTTCGTGCTCTTGCATCCCGCTCATCATCTTCTACTCAGGAAATTACCAAGATGGTTTCTCAGATTCAGACTGATGCTAACAGCGCAAATGAATCTATGATTCAGACTCTTGGTGACATGAATTCTCTTGCAGATAAAGCTGCAGGTGTTACCGATATTCTTAATGATATTATCAATCGTGTTGAGAATGTTAACAGTCAGATTGGACAGATTGCTACCGCTGCTACCGAGCAGACAACGGCAACCTCTGAAATTTCTACTAACATGCAGGGTGTAAGTAATCTTACTCAGGAAAGTGCAAATATTTCCCAGACAACATCTCAGCAGGTTCAGCAGATCAAGAATCAGTCTCAGCAGCTGCTTGAAAAGCTGTCAATCTTTGAGTTTGATTAGAATTGTACTATTACTAATACTGAAGTTGAGGAGCCTAATGGCTCCTCCTTTTTTTGTAGATTTATAGTATAGACGACAATTAAGACCAGATTTCTGTCAGAAACGGGCTATTTCTGATTTTCGCTTAAAATAGATTTAACTTCAGACCATCTTTCTTTTGTTATATCCAAAAGATCTAGTGCAGACTCAAGAGTAAAACCTTTCTTATTTATCAGAGTCATGACTATCCTATATTCACTCTTAGAGTATCCTCGAGCATATGCTCGAGAGTATTCTCGGTCATATCCTCGTGTCTCTCCTTCAAGATCAGCTTCATAAAGAGCATCGTCAAAATCCATCAGCTCCATTTCTCTTTTCAGATCTGTTTTTTCCGGAATTCTCAATAACAGCTAGAATATACGAAGGAAAGTTTTTTTGAGGAGATAGAAAATAAACTTAACAGAATCTAATCTGTTTTGCTATCTTTTTTTAGGCTCTTAATCCTGTCAAAGAAATTAAAGATAAGCTTGTCCAGTCTGAAGAAGATGATAGAGCCAATAGTCTGGGCAATTATAAGATTAGGAATTACAGGAAGACCTAAAGAATCCAGAACATACATAAAGGGCATCATGACAAGAGTAGAAATCTGCCATCTGATAAAATAGACAGCATACAGCTTTGAAAAATAGCTTTTAATAAAAAGCCAGCAGGCATTTATTATTGTCATAATATAATCTCACATACACTTCATACCTTAAGTTTAGTTGAGCTTTTCTTAAAACAAGTCTTTTCTCTCCAAATTAACAAATCTTGATGCTGAAATTTTGATATTATTCTGTTAATACAAGGAAAGATATATGCTCAGAATATTTATTACACTGCTAACTGTTTTTTATTCCATAAGTTCCTTTGCAGATATTAATCTGGACAAACTATATGCACTGGGTTCTGCAGCTCAGGAGGAACTCCCTTTTTCTTCAGAATGTTCATTGAACAACGATTTAATCAAGTGTAACGTCTACATAAAGAACGGTTCCTATATATATAAGGACTCAATAGGTTACGATGCTCCTGATGTACTTTTAAGCACAGACAAGCTGCCAGATGGGATTATGCATGAGGATGTAAGCGGTACAAATGAAGTTTATATGACTCCCGTTACACTCAACGCTCAGGTTATTGAAGGAAAAGCAGGAAGCACCGTCAGATTCAGCTACCGAGGCTGTGACAGTCAGGGTATATGCTATCCTACCCAGACTCAGGAGCTATTCCTTGAAAAAGACATCAAAGGCAATATGGAAAAACTTCCTGCATCAAGTCTTAATCAGGAAAAAGGAATTTTCAGCGGCTACGACAGTTTCCTAATTATTCTTCTCTTGTGTCTGGTCTTCGGTGTTGCGCTTGATCTGACTCCCTGTGTTCTCCCACTGCTTTCAATCTACTCAGCAACAATCATGGGGTCTAAATATGTATCCGCAGCCCACAAGATAAAACAGAACCTAAGTTACATTCTAGGTCTGGCCCTGACCTACTGCGTATTAGGACTTGTTTTTGCGGAGATCGGCGTATCTGCTCATGGAATTCTGCAGCATCCGGTATCTATTATTGTTCTCAGTTCAATTCTGCTTATCTTTACACTGGACTGCGCTGGATTTATTAATCTGAAGGTACCGCTGCTGTTTAATAATTCCCTACAGATTGCAATCAACCGACAGAAGGAAGGAACACTTGCCAAGGCATTTATATTCGGAGCCTTATCCGCTCTGATAACAACACCATGCACCAGTGCACCACTCGCTGGAGCTCTGGTATATATCATCACCTCCAATTCAATTTTAAAGGGAGTGCTGATGTTCCTGTTCATTGGAATTGGTATGGGACTGCCACTGCTGGTAATCGGATTCTTTGGTGCTAAATATATTTCCAAGCTGAAAAGTCATACTGAGCAGATAAGAAGACTATTCGCCATTCCTTTGTTTTTGGGAGCTTACTATATCTGTCAGCATCTTTTCGGAGAGCTTAACAGATATATTGAACCTGCTGTTTATGCAAGCTGTGGAGCATACTTTATAGGAGTGATGTTCAGAAGCAAGAAGATCTCATACATTCTGATGCTGGCGTTCTTATCTTTCTGGGCTATTTTTGCTGCTGTGTATACAGGAACATCACAGGTTACCAACAAAAACTTTACACTTATACATAAGATTAGTGATTTAAATAAATATAGCGGTAAGAAGACTCTTGTCACCTTCTCTGCACAGTGGTGCGCAAATTGTCATGAGCTGGATAAAACCCTATACGCAAGCGATGAATTTTTAGATCTGACAAAGGATATGAATCGAGTTCGTTTTGATATGACTGATCCTGACACTAAGTCAAATGAGGAACTGACCAAAACGTTCAATATTATAGGCGTACCATTTCTTCTGGTTTTAGATGAGGAAGGAAAAGTTATCAGAAGATATACAGGTTCTCCTGATTTAGAAGAATTGACATCAATGATTGAAAATTAACATCAAACGAACTGTTTAAAGATCAAAAAACCGCTACTTAGGATCTATAAAAACCTATAAAAATATACCAATATCTATAAATTTATAGGTTTTCTACCTAATTCCTGCTTCAACACTGCTGGTTGCTATCCCATTTATTTCTAAATCAGATAACAGAGCCGTCAGCTCC
>NZ_FPAH01000050.1 GCF_900116345.1 Succinivibrio dextrinosolvens
TATGGCGCCAACACCATTTGAAGCTTATCACAAAAGCTAAAAGTGTTGGTTCATAAAATTAATATAAATTAATCAGTTAGTTAGCCTACTGATTTTGCTCTTTCAAAATGTGATTCAAAGATCAAAACTTTTGTTGAATAATTAATATTCTTAACTCTGAAATCTAAAGTAACCGATTGATAAGAATAGTAATTATGTCAAACGAAGTATCTCCTGCTGTAAATTTTCTTGAAGGCGCATCTTTTCTTCAAAGAATTATTGAGCTTAATCTCAGTGATCCGCGTAATCCAGAGAGGATAGTTTATCCTCTGTATGTAATAGCTACTGTAGTACTGTTAGCAAGATTATCTGGATATGAAAACAGTCATGAGCAGGTATTGTTCTGGAAAAAGCATGTTAAGGAACTTCAGCAGTTAATCTATGGATTAGGGGATAAAGTCGCATCTGAGCAGACTATCCGAAGGGTTATAAGTATTATTGATTCCAATGAACTGGTAAAGTTTCTGACGGATTACTTTGTAACTCACAGAGATAATTCTGATAAACCTATTGGCTCAATAGCCTTACAGGACAGAGAGATTGTTGCTGCAGAAGGACAGAACATCAGAGGTACCAGACAGAGTAAGAATGGCAATGATGAACGTAAGCATGGTGGGTATGACGTTGTCAGCCTTTATTCATCAACCTATGGTTTAACCTTGAGTCAGACTATAGTAGATAAGAAAAAACATGAAGCGGAAGCAATCCTTTGCATGCTTAAAAAGGTCAACCTGCAAAATACCATTCTTACCTGGGATTCCCTTAATACAAGACCAGGTACGATATCTGCCACCGTGGATGTTAATGCAGACTGTGTTGTGGGACTAAAATCCAATCAGTCCACTCTTGAAGAGGATGTCAGAACCGCCTTTGAATTTGTCGACAATGGTAAATACAAACATGAGGTTCTGTCTGCAATCAGAGTTCTTGATGAGCACGGCAGAATTGAGACCAAGCAGATAGATATCCTTGAGATGAAACATGTAGTAAGGTCTGAACTCAGAAAGAAATGGGCAGATGTCCATTCTGTCATCAGAGTAAGAACAGTCAGACACTTCAAAAGTTCAGATGTAACACTGCAGGATGAAGATAGATATTTCATCAGCTCAATTGTTCCAGATGGACTTGATGAAAAGTTCGCTGAAACCATGCTTGATATTATTCTCCAAAGATGGGGAATTGAAGCCAGACACTGGGTAATTGATGTTGTATTCCGTCAGGATGCTCTTCCTTTGAGAAATAAGGATTACATTACTAACAGCACTGCCTGTACCAAGCTCGCATGCAACGTATTAAGCTACATCAGAGAAAATGTTCCTTATTATCAGGGGAAAACATGGTCATTTAAATCTTTACAGATTGTGGCACAGGATGCTGAAGTAGGATTTATGTTCTTAAAAGCCTTCTTTACTCAGGATATGTCTCAAATAGAGAATGACGAAAGATTCATCGGTCTCTTTTACAAACATCCTGAATCGACAGGAAATGATGTCCCTGATGATTTGGAGAACAGTGGTTTTCAATCCAGTATCGACGACGATACTCCATTAGAGAAGTTTGCTAGGACCAGAAAGAAAATCAAAGCGAAGAAATAGCTTTAATCTTGAATCAAATTTTGAAAGAGCAAAGCCAAAGTTAGTGAATAACCTTGGGACTTTGTCGTGCCTGAAAAAAAACAGGCATAACAAAAATTTTTATTTCAGCAGAAATATCTGCTGATACGGTTAAATCTAGGTCCAATCGATTTTTAGATCATGATCAGATCGTGTTGGCGCCATAATTTTATTATAGGATTCATATGAACATAATTCTTCTCTCCGGTGGCAGTGGAAAAAGACTCTGGCCACTCAGTAACGATATCCGTTCTAAACAGTTTATCAAGATCTTCAAAACACCTGATGGTGAATATGAATCCATGGTTCAAAGAGTCTATCGTCAGATAAAGACAGTTGATCCTGATGCTAATGTTACCATTGCCACCTCAAAATCTCAGGTATCCTCAATTCATAACCAGCTTGGTGATAATGTAGGAATAAGTGTTGAACCCTGCAGACGAGATACATTCCCTTCAATTGTTCTTGCATCAGCATATCTTCACTATGTAAAGGGGGCAAAGCTGGATGAGGCTGTGGTTGTCTGTCCTGTTGATCCATATGTCAGCGATGATTATTTTATTTCATTGAACAAGCTATGTGAATTTGCAAAGAATGATACTGCCAACCTTGTACTTATGGGAATTAACCCAACCTACCCATCCGAGAAGTACGGCTATATCATGCCTACATCTAAAGAGCTGGTATCCAAGGTTGAGAGCTTTAAGGAAAAACCTGATGCAACAACTGCTCAGAAATACATCGATAACGGCGGACTGTGGAATGGTGGTGTCTTTGCCTATAAATTAGGTTATGTCCTAAAAAGAGCTCATGAGCTGATTGATTTTACAGATTACGCTGATCTGTTTTCAAAATACGAGACTCTTACCAAAATCAGTTTTGATTATGCTGTTGTTGAGCATGAAAAGGATATTGCTGTTCTTCGTTTCAGCGGTGAATGGGCTGATCTTGGTACCTGGAATACACTTACTGAGGCAATGGAGGAAAATTATGTAGGTGATGTTAGGTTTGACGATACCTGCATGAATGTTAATGTTATTAATGAAATTGATGTTCCTATTCTTGCTATGGGCCTACAAAATGTTGTTATATCTGCGTCTAATCAAGGAATTCTTGTAAGTGATAAAGAGCGTAGTGCGCATATTAAGCCGTATGTTGAATCTATCAACCAACAGATTATGTTTGCGGATAAAAGTTGGGGAAATTACAAAGTAATAGATGTTGATACTCAAAGCTTAACTGTTAAAGTAACTTTAAATCCTGAACAGCATATGAACTACCACTCTCATGACAGACGTGATGAAGTATGGACTGTAATTTCTGGCTCAGGTAAAACCATTGTTGATGGTATGGAACAGCTAATAAAGCCTGGTGATGTTATTACCATGGCAGCAGGATGCAAACATACCGTTATAGCGGGGAAAGACGGACTGCAGCTTATTGAGGTACAGCTTGGTTCTGAAATCAGTGTTAATGACAAACACAAATATGAATTACCTCTTTAATACTTTTACGAACGATTTGTTTTCAAATTGCAAGGTATAAAGAGTAATGATTCAGAACTAATGAACAAGGTTCATTAAAAAGCCCCAAAAGACTAACAAAGCAATGTCTTTTTCTAAGTTGTTAAGATGTTTTGTTAGTTTTAACAAAAGCAGTTATTTCATAATACATAGATAATTGAACAAACTGAAAACAAAATAATTCAAATACAAAAGCGAATAATACATGCTGTATTAAAAACAATAATAAATTTATAAGTTACAAATAGAGAGGAGAGTTCAAGGTAGTTTCGTATGAAGAATAAGCCTTTTCTACTAAAACCTGCGGCCAAGGACTATCTTTGGGGAGGAACCAGATTAAACGATGATTTTGGAAAGAATATCAATCTGAATCCTCTTGCAGAGACCTGGGAGTGCTCAACCCACAAGGATGGATCTTCTATTGTTGTAGATACAGGAGAGTCTTTAAACTCTATTCTTAAAAGTCATACTGAATACCTTGGCACTCATGCTCTAAGTGCAACAGACGGTAGGGCAGAATTGCCTATCTTAGTAAAACTCATTGATGCCAAATCCGATCTTTCTGTACAGGTCCACCCTGATGATAATTATGCCAAAAAGATAGAGAACAGTCTTGGTAAAACCGAGATGTGGTATGTCATAGATTCAAGAGCTGATTCAGAACTTGTTTACGGCTTCTGTCAGGATGTGACAAAAGAGCAGGTTAAGAACAGTGCTACTGACGGTTCAATTCTAAAGTATTTAAATCACGTAAAGGTTAACAGGGGTGATCTCTTCTTTATTGAACCTGGTACTGTTCATGCGATTGGTGCAGGATGTCTTATTGCTGAGATACAGGAGTCGTCAAATATTACCTATCGGCTTTATGATTATGACCGAGTCGATAAGAACGGTAACAAGCGAGAGCTTCATCTTGATAAGGCTTTAGATGTAATAAATCTTAAATCATCAGCATCACCAAGACAGCCAATGAGAGTTTACAGATATCAGAGTGGCTGTGCTCATGAGCTTCTGTGCCGATGCCGTTATTTTCAGGTGGAAAGAATCATTCTGAATACTGAAAACAGAAAGCTTGCTGTATATAAGACTTTTTCAAACAGCTTTCATTCTCTTTTATGTGTTGATGGATGTGGTGTTTTATTTGGAGAAGGCATAATGATCCCTTTCTTTAAAGGAGACTGTATTTTTGTTCCTGCAGATAGTATTCCATTAAAACTGCACGGTAAAGCTCAGCTTCTGGATATAAGCTGTTAGCCAAGATAATTTACCTGTGTTAGCATTACTAACAGTCTTTAGATAATCTTCATACAATTGATTGTAACCATGTGGCAAACCTTAAGAACAGAAACTGTATTTGACAGTCGCTTTGTAAAACTTCATAAAGACAAGGTCAGACTTCCGGATTCAAAAATTATTGAAGACTTCTATACAGTAACCATTCCAAATGCTGCCATGATATGTGCTCTTACTGATGATGGTGATATCATCCTTAAAAAAGAATATCGCTATGCCTGCAGGTCTGACATTATAGAATGTCCTGCCGGAATGATTGAGAATTACGAGAATGATCCTCTTGAGACTGCCAAAAGAGAGCTTTTAGAGGAAACAGGATATACATCTGATAACTGGAAGTATCTTGGTGGTACACGTGAATCAACCTCTAAACTTACCAATACTATGCATCTGTTTCTGGCCGAGAACTGTGTTAAAACCACTGTGCAGAAGCTTGATGATACTGAGTCTATTGAAACTTTAAAAATACCTTTTTCTAAAGCCATTGATATGGTTATGAGCGGTGAGATTGTATCAAACAGTACTGCTCATCTGATACTTAAGGTAGCCCGCTTGAAAGGTTTATAAATCTAAAATGTAAAAGGTTAAAGAATTAGAAATTAAGGATTAGGATAAATGGATATTAAAGCTGAATACAACCGTTGGCTTGAGAATGTTGAAGATAATGAGCTTTTAAATGAGCTTAAGTCAATGGATGATAGTAAGATAGAGGATTCCTTCTATCGTGATCTTGCCTTTGGAACTGGTGGTCTTAGAGGCACCATTGGTGCAGGCACCAACCGTATGAATGTTTATGTGGTTGCTAAAGCATCTCAGGGCCTTTCTAATTATCTTTTAAGTAAATATGATAATCCATCAGTTGTAATCGGTTATGACAGTAGAATCAAGAGCGATGTATTTGCTAAAACTGCAGCTTCTGTATTTGCTGCTAACGGTATTAAGGTTAATATCTGGTCAGAGCTGCTTCCTGTATCTACTGTAAGCTATGCTGTACGTAAGCTTAAGGCATCTGCTGGTGTGATGATTACAGCCTCCCATAATCCAAGTAAATATAATGGTTATAAGGTCTATGGTGAGGATGGCTGTCAGATTACTACAGAAGCCGCATCAGAGATTTTATCCTGTATCAATGCACTAGATATCTTTCATGATATTAAAAAGTCATCCTTTGATGATGGTATTGCAAGCGGTAATATAAAATATATTGATGATTCTGTTCTCTCCTCATTTATCGAGGAAGTAAAAAAACAGTCAGTTCTCTTTGGGGATGAGATCAATACTGATGTATCTATCGTCTATAGTCCTTTAAATGGAACCGGTCTAAAACCCATTACCAAAGTATTATCTGAAACCGGCTTTAATAATGTCACTGTTGTAGAAGAGCAGAGAAATCCTGATGGTAATTTCCCAACCTGTCCCTATCCTAATCCAGAAATTAAAGAGGCAATGGCTCTTGGTATTCAATATGCCAAGAAACATAATGCTGATCTGCTGCTGGCAACCGATCCTGACTGTGATCGCTGCGGTATAGCTGTTAAGGATTCTAATGGAGAGCATCAGTTACTGTCAGGAAATGAGGTTGGTCTTCTGCTGTTAGATTACATCTGTGCTCAGAGAACAAAACATGGCAAGATGCCTAAGACTCCAGTATTTGTTAAAACCATTGTGACTATGGATTTAGCAGAGAAAATTGCTTCTCATTATGGAGTTTCTACAGTTAATGTTTTAACAGGATTTAAGTTTATTGGTGAAGTTATAGGCAGACTTGAAGCTCAGGGAAGAGTAGCTGATTATATCTGTGGCTTTGAAGAATCCTATGGCTATCTGACTGGTTCATATGTTCGTGATAAAGATGGAGTTAATGCTGCTTATCTTATTTGTGAAATGTTTGCTTTCTATAAGAGCAGAGGAATAAGTCTTTTAGATAAGTTAAACGAACTATACAAGACCTATGGATATTGTCTGAATACTCTTCATTCATATGAGTTTGATGGTTCTGCAGGTATGGTTAAGATGAAGTCTATTATGGAGAAGTTCCATAAAGGATTATCTTCAATTGCTGGATTTAAGGTAGTTAAGACTTTAGATTACAGTCATGGTTTAGATGGACTGCCTGCGTCTGATGTTTTGAAGTTTATTCTTGAAAACGGTTCTGTTGTAATTAGACCTTCTGGTACTGAGCCAAAGCTTAAGGCTTATATAAGTGTTACTGCAGAGAATAGGAAAGAGGCTTTGAAAGTTGAGAAACAGATCTGTGAGGATTTGGAAGGAATGTTTAAGTAGATTTTGATTTTTTTGAAATCTAATTGAAATGATTTGTTTCGTTAGTGAAGAGAGAGAATTTATATAAACGGTTTCTCTCTCAGTTTAGAACACAGATTAAATCTCAGACGGATAGTCGAAATCCCCATTGCAGATTTTTTCTCTTAGCAATTTATCACTACGGATTTTTTGTTTCCTTTCTTTATCTCCAAATAACTCTGTTACTGGAGTTATTTTAGACATTTCGTAACGATTCTTTCTTGTGAATAAAATTTGATCTCTACGTAATACATCAAAATCAAGCAATGCAATATCATTGGCTGAAAAAATTAATTGAGCCCCGTGTGGATTTGTTCTAGGATCCTTGAATAATTCAATTATTCTACGTGTTATCGATGTGTGTATTTGTGAATCAAGCTCATCTGCAAATATTGTTAAACCGTTTGAAAGTGCATCAAATAATGGACCAGAAAAGGCTATTATTTTTTTTGTTCCTTCTGATTCTCGTTCTTCATGATCAAAATTAACCTCACCTAATTTATTTCCCTGATCATCGTAATAGTTATGAATCGTATCACCTTGTAATAAAACTTTATCTTTAAACTGTAATAGAGCTTTTCTTTGATCTTCTGTAATACCAGGAGTACCTTCCCTTAAAAGATCACTTACTTTCTGTTGAGTAACTATTAAGTCTGAAAAACCAAGTTGGTTTCGTTTAAAAAAATCAATGGCTTTTTGTGACTGTTCCGATTTATCAATTAGTTGTGTCAAAGAAAATCCAGCGTAATATTCTGGTTTTGATCCTGATACCACGCCACTATTTTTAAAAAAATTGATTATTTTCTGTGATATTGCTCCATTTAGTTGCGCACATAAAGATAAGAATAGACGATTTGTTGCTGTTGCTTGAATCTTGTCTTTTCCTTCTGGAAACAGCTTTTGAGAATAATCCAATTTGTTAGCATCTCTAAAAAAAAGACTGTATGTTTTTTGTCCAACTTTTTGATGTTTTAACCATTCTTTTTTAATTTCGTTTGAATCATAGGAAAAACCATATGTATACCTAATATCTGAGTCAAAGAATTCAATTTCAAATTTAGTTGGAGCGTTGGAGGATGCTTTATTTAATAGGAAAGGATCAAAATCAAGTTTCTCGTCTGGGTTTAATTTTACTGAGTTGAGAACGAGCTTTCTCATTTTTTTATAAGCAAAAATTATATTACTCTTTCCTGAAGAGTTTGGTCCAAATATACCTAGAACAGGAAGAATTGAAATGTTATCTCTTTTAATTAAAGAATTTTCTTGCCCCTTTATTGCAGTAGCTATAAAACTGATTGAATATTCCTCTTTGAAGGATCGAAAATTCTCTACAGCAAATTTTAAAAACATAGTCTATGAATAATTGTCGTATTAATTAATATAAATAAAATTCATTAAGAAAGAATATGAAACAACTTATTTGTTTGATAATTGAAATAAGTATTTTTTGAAGATGAATAATCGCATTACAAATGTTATTTGTATTTTTTTATATATTATAACGTTTAAATTAAGAATAAAGCATTCTAGATCTCAAAATTTTAAAAAAAATAAAAAAAATATATAGGCACTTGAAGAAGGCTGTTTGTTGAGATATCATCATAAAAGAAACCCGATACACGCCTATGTATCAGGTTTCCGCGGAATCACGTGCATTTTCCGGGCTCATGCCGTTGATGCCAGATTTGTGATTCAATGTTTATTCGCAGAATCATTGTATCACATCAATTCTGTATTTGAGCCCGTTTTTCATACATAAGGATAACATTTATGTATACAGAAGAAATAATTAACGCTGTTTGGGCTAAAGCTGAATTTGTTTCATATAGCGCTGAGCTCAGTGGTTTTAGAAAGGATCAGTGTGGCGCTTGGATACAAAGGTGGGCTTATGGCGATCGTTCTAGCCCTTATGGTTGGGAGATTGACCATATTACTCCTTTATCTTACGGCGGAGATGATAATGTATCTAACTTGAGGCCTTTACACTGGGGTAACAATGCAAGCCGGCAAGATGGTAGATTGGTCCCTTATATCACATCTGAGAATAATTACAACGTTTATGTGGGCTCTAATAATAAGGACTCTTAATCCATAAGATTAAAAAGGTATTTTTTCTTGAAGTTAAAGTCCATCTATTTTTTTAGATGGACTTATTTAGAATCAGTTTTGTTGCGATTAATCGTGATTATCTACGTGCTTTTATATCATTTGATATAGCTTATCTGTTAGTTCTATTCTGGTATTGAACTGTTTGGGATTAAAAATTTTTATTTCAGATAATTATCTATGAGAATAGAATCCATAAGCAGCAATAGACTGTCCCATAAATTCCAATAAGGAGGTTTCTGATGGGAAAACCAATTATATTTATTTCTCATACTCATGAAGAGAAAGAATTAGCTATTTCTTTAAAAAATTTAATTGAGGAATCTTTTTTAGGTATAACTGAGGTGTTTGTATCTTCGGATAGTGATTCTATTAAGCTTGGAAGTAAGTGGCTAGATTGTATTACTTATTCTCTTAGTAATTGTGTAATTGAATTACTTATTTGTAGTAGTAATTCTATTTCTAAGCCATGGATAAATTTTGAAGCGGGGGCTGGATGGATAAGAAAATCTTGTAAAGTGATTCCTATATGTCATTCTGGATTATTACCTGAATCATTACCTCTTCCTTTGAATCTTTTGCAAGGTATGGTTATTTCTGAAGAGTCAAATTTACAAGAACTTTTTAATATTATTTCAATTGAACTCAAATGTAAAAGACCAAGTCCTGATTACAAAAGTTTTATTCTAACTATAAGAGATCTAGAAAAAAAGTATACATACGGTTATAACATAAAGACTAATCTTGATAAATTTCTTGATTTTATTCGTAAATACTGTTCAATTGAGGTTAATGATGGACTTGGGAAAATTAAGTTTGACAAGAATATAGCTTTTCTTGATTTGATAAAAAATAGTGCAAATCTTCCTAGATTCTTAGTTAATTCTGATTGTCTTGATGCATCAATAAATGATTGTTTAAATTTTCTAGATAATCAAAAAATACTTCAAATAAAATTTAATGGTTCCATCTTTGGTCCTGACGGCTATTCTAAATATTTTTTCATAAAAAAATTAGAGCACTTTGATGAATCGCTAAAATTTTATTTGGATGAATAGATTTTAAACTTTTGTTTGAAAAAGTTCTGCTTTGACCAAGAGTTACGAGCTTCATAATTATGCTTGATGATGTTGTAGAGGGAAATTATGGCACTGCCTGGTGCTTTATAAATATAGCAGATCCTTTTGTTGTATGGGATGCTTATAGGGGAGAGATAATTTCTTCAGATTACTATCATGAAGGAAGATCAATCATTAGTCCTAGAGCTGTTTCTGTTCTAAAAAAACTTACTTCTGAAGAGCCTCTACAAAAAAAACGTTGCTACCAATGAATTACTTTTAGAATCTGTACGACAGACTGTAAGTAATTTTCCCAAACCTGTTTTTTCGCACTTTTAAATAAAGCTTTTGCTAATCCCAGGAACGCGTTCCCGGGGTTTAATCATGTATCTGGGATTATTCCAACGAACGCGTTCCCGGGATTTAATCAGGTTTCTGAGATTTCCAACAAACGCGTTTGTTGGATTGGCAGGATCAGATCTTGATTATCTGATATTTATTGAATTCAAAACCTTCTGACAGGGATACCATATCCCAGGTGAGGATTTTCTTTGTCAGAGACTTACCTTCTCTGATGTAGGCTGTCCATTGCTTTTCAATACAGTACTTATACAAGTCTCTGCAGTAAGTTCTTAGCCAGCCGTACACATCGTCAATACCGTTTTTCTTGGCACTCATGAATACGCTGTAAAGCATACATAAATCCTCCATATATGAGATTGTAGCCTTCCAGTTTGCATTCTTTCTGAATACGGTAATCGGTCTTATTGCCTGTTCAACGATATTAGTGTCAGGTGGAACCAGCGGATCATTGAGGAATTCTTTTATAAAAGGTCGCTGCTGATACCAGTAAACACAGGCTCTGGAGTAGATATCTCCTTTTTTACCAACCAGGCTGGTATTATTCTTGTTTGATACCATATGACGCTTAATCATCTCTTCCATGACAGTATCTGCATTCTCCAGAAGCTCACGGGCTTTTTCTCTGACAGAGTTTATCTGTTCCAGATAGTCATCTTTTGAATAGTCAACACTGTCCTCTAGGGCATAGATTTTATTGATAGCGTTGAATGCCGAGTAAATCAGATACTTGTCTGATGCTTCTTCTATATCCTTCATAACAAAGGCTCTGCATTCCTCATCATCAAGGACATCTAGCTTTTCACAGTAATTCTTAAAATCAAAGGCAACTATCAGATATCGTCGCAAATGGACCAGACAGTGCTGCAGTTTTGCTCCCGGATGCTCATCCAGCAGTTGCTCATATCCACTGAAGCCATCAGTAACCAGCGTCTTAAATTTATAATCTGGAGTTATGACTTTTCTTATGGAATCGAAATTTCGTTTTTCCAGATAACCGTAGGCGGTAAACTGAACCTTGGCATGAACCGGTGCAGCCATACTCAGAATGTAATTGGACTTGCTTACAGTTACCTCCTCAGTTTTTCTGTCTTTACTCTTTCTTGAGCCCTGGGATTCAAGACAGTCAAAAGGAGTTCCATCCAGTAACAGTACCGGAGCTTCCTTTGCTGCTCGTATGATGCCGTCATATAAAGGCTTGATGTAAATGCCTACGAAATCATGCAGGTTATAGCTGATGGTGTCATTACCGATTTCAAACATATCCCTGATTGGTGAAATATAGTTATTCAGCGCCATACCTCTGCAGATAAAGTCAGAACAGCCTAACATGTAATCTATTCCGATTTCTCGGTTAGGAATTACTGGTACATCCTGATTATCAGCAATGGCAATTGAGACCTGACCACACTTTTCGCAGACCTCAACTTCATGGATATTCTTAATAACTCCCAGAATCTCGTTAAGTTTATGGTTGGCACCGATAACCTTGTCTACAAGCTTTCCTGTCTCATAAGGTACAGTGTTTCCTCCACAGGATTTGCAGACATGACTTTTTAACGATGCGGATACGGTCCTGGTAGTTGCTCTGTTCTTTGCAACTCTGCCTATTGATTTCTTTTTGGCTTCATCTTTTCTTGCAGGTTCAACAAAGGAATTTATCGCAGCTGCAGCCTTACCATATGTGGTCTTATCAATTCCAGCCATTGCAGTTACAGCGTCGGCTATGGTTTTAGCTACTCGGTTAATACTTCTGCCGGCATTTTTTATTGAGCCATTTAGCTTTTTGGTTGCAGCTTCTGCTTCATCCAGCTTCTTTTTACTGCCTTTGACGTCAGAGCCTTTATTAAAAGGCGTCTGATTAAACAGGCTTCTGGCATTCTGAATCCATTCCACCTGTTCTGCGAATGCAAACTCAATCTGCTCTATAAGATTCATAGAGAGTACATCATCCAGCAGAATCACTCTCTTATTTAGATTCTGAGTAAGTTCTGATACCTGTCTGAAGCCTTCAGCGGTAACTTCCTGAACGCCCGTTAACTGCTCTTCTAGCATTACGTTCTTTTCATTACTTTTTTTAAGTTCTTCTTTCGTGGTATCTAATTCTGACTGGGTTTTCATGAGCATAGCAATAAGCTCTTCTCTGCTCATATTTTCCGGGTTCAGAATCTTACTTGTAGACATTAGTCGCCTCTGATTACATTATTATCTGTAATATATTTTACCTTATTAAAAATACTCTTTAAACCGCATCAGATTGCGGTATAGAGCCAAATAGAGCGACTTTAGTTATGCTGTAATAGGGGGAGATACCTGAGGTTATTTGGAGATCTCGGTCGATCTGAATCGATCGATACGAGGTATTTTTAAGGAGAGGTATACCTGCCAATTTCTTATGCAAAAACAGGCTGTTTTTTTATGATTATTTTGTTTTAAATCTGTGAGTTATCTCAATAAATAATTTAGCCTTTAAGTACAGAGGTGCGCTTTATTTCCAGAGGTTCTCCATCCAGATAAGATTCCAATTCTTTTACTGTTAAAGGTTCTGCTGCAGGACCATTAGCTCGTGCCAGTAATAACTGAAACTTGTTCTGGTGAAGCTTTCTTGTAATCAGCAGATTGCCTTTGGAATCAGAGTAAATGATTTTGGCTATGGAGCGTTTTTTTGATATAAACACTACATAATCCTGTCCTTTATTTATATCAATATGCAGTAATTCTGCTGATATTTGTGCCAGACGATAATATCCGAAGCGTAAATCGAAAGGCACAATCACCAGTGTTATCCTTCCCTGACTGAAATCAATTTTCATCGTCAGAGTCTCCCCAGTGTAGCAATAATCTGAGCAACAGAATATTCTGGATTGGAACTTTCAAAAGTAATCGATGTATTTTTTGATAGATTCACGTTTACTGTTACAGTCTTTGATGGCAATGGAGCTGAGAGTTGAACTGAGGATGACTTTTCCTTTTGTTCAAACTGTTCCTGACTAAGCGTAACAATGTTTACGCTCTTATCTTGAGATTCTGTATTCGTCATTGGTTCCCTCTCCTTCTTTATTTTGTCCATTTTTCTGTAAAAAGCACTGCGTCCGCATTTCATAGTTCCTCGAATTCTCTTTTCAAAGAAATCATTCATTTTTAAACCGGACCTGAGCATATCGTCATAAATGGAATTCCATTTCTTATAACTTGCTAAGCCTCGACTCGATTGAATATACCCATCAACTCCATCCTTTTTTATTTTTCGAAAATGAAGCCTTAGGGTTGATAAAGACGGCATATATCCAGAAGGAAAAAGCTCCTTAATAAGAGAAGGGAAAACACTTTTGTAGAACGAATAACAGGAGAGTTTTGATTCTTCAAAGCGCTTGTAAATTTCAATCCAATCAATTGTAGCTGTGAAGGATTGGTACTGAGCTGTGATTTTTATGTTAGGAGTATCCATGTCAGACCTTTTAGTAAACAAAATCGACATGGATATTCTGAAGCTTTATGGTGAGGTTGTCATTTCAGGTTTGGGAAAATTACGACTGTAACTGGTCAACCTAAAGCAATTGACGAATTCGTCAATTGCTTTAGTTAGACTAGTTACAAAACAATAGCATTTCTCGGTATTATCCACTTAAATTCTCAGACAACTTTATAGAGCAGGTCTTTATCGGCCCAAAAAATGTATCTTTAGAAAAAGATATTTGTGATTATTTGAAATCTAATGGAATTGACAATGTAAAAATACGCAGATCTTCTGCATCATATAGATAAGTGGCTTCTTCACGTTAAATGATCATGCATTTCACGCTTTGGGATCATCAATTGATTAATACATCTATCAAAGGAGGGCAGGGCCCCTCCTGAGAAAGTGCTCCTTGGACAAACCGATATATCGTTACTCCTTCAGTAACTTAAAGAAAGAAATGCCTTTTTTCTTTGAATTTATGACAACTGCAATTCTATTTATTCTTTTTATAGGTAATATTTCTCCATATTTCTTTTCTTTAAGCTGCAAAGAAGCTTCATTAAGTAATACTTCATCAGATTTATTTTTAGATAACTTAAATTCAAAAATAAATCTTTCATCTGGAAGTTCAACAACAAGATCGGCTCTTCCTTTAGCTCTAACAACTTCCTTTCTTGTATACAGACCTCCTACACATAATGCAAGATCAACGAAGTCTCTACAGTTTCTTTCGTCTGCAAAGGCGACTTTGTTGTCGTATCCAAAATTATTTAGAATAATATTGAAATGAGCTTCCATATTTGAATAATTGTGCTCTGCAAAGTCTGCTCTTAAAACCTCGGATAAATGGATATCATCAACTCCGATCTTCTCTTTCCTAATTTCCATTAGATAAAGTTTAGCAAGTGCAGACTTAACTTCTAGGTTAGGAGGAGATAAAACTAGCTGATTCATTTTATAAAGCTCATTGTATTCCTCTCTAATTGTCAAATATCCAGTCTGATATAAAAGACTTACAGTAGGAACTTCAAAGTAATCGTAGAAAGTATTTAAATCATCTTTAGTAATCTTTACTCCAAGCAGAGACTCAAGTGGAGTTTCTTTGATACTTCTAAGATATTTTGCAATAATTGTTGGATATGCGCCACCTGTTTCATACCAGTAGTTTCTAAATCCATTTTCAGGGTGTAAAAGAAAACTTAAGCATGACCAAGGATTATAAACCTGTTTAGAACTATCCTCGGTCATTCTATAGCCATCATAGTAATTTTTTAGCTCTGTATATATCTGTTCATATGTGACATGCAAAAGTTTTGCTGCGTTACATACATGGTCATTGAAATAGAAGCGAAGTTCTTCTTCAGTATATCCAAGAAGTGCCGCATATTTTGCACTCTGAGAAATATCTAATAGGTTGTTTAGTTGTGAAAAAACAGATGCCTTAGCAAATTTTCCAACACCTGTCATAAAGAAAAAACGTAATCGACCAACATCTGACTTGATGGCCCCAAAAAATCCGCTTAAATAGTTTCTAAGTGATGAAAATAGCTCTTTATCATCTAGAGAATGAGTTAAAGGATGATCATACTCATCAATTAACAGCACAAAAGTATCTGTTGGTACTGAATTTATGATCATTGATAAGGTTTCACCTGCTGACCGATTATCTTTGCGTTTTACTACAGGTAGTTTGTACTTGGAAACATAGTCCAGAAGTTTCTCTTTTATTCCTCTATCAAATGATGCTGGATCATCATAAGTGAGTGATGAGAAGTCTAGTCGAATAACTTTATATGTATTCTGTTCTTTCCAAAGTTTTTCTATTTTCAGGTCTTTAAAATACTTAGTTCCATTAGAAAATATTGATTCTAAAGTTGATAAAAGAAGAGATTTACCAAAACGTCTTGGTCTTGTTAGGAAATATGGAATCTTTAATCTAGCAATATCATAGATTAAATCAGTCTTATCAACGTAAATCATGCCTGAATTACGCAGTGATTCAAAGTTTGTACAGGCATATGGTAATTCAGCCATATTATTCTCTTTTTTTGTATATATTACAAGTAATTATATTGTTATTTGCTTTGTTATAACAAACAAATAATAGAAGAATAATTATAAAATTATCTCATTGTTTCCAATTATCTTTCTATAAAGAGAGTAGAACTATTTGCTTTTACCCGGATTGTTGCTCTCGATCTTATTAACTATCATCTTTTAAATCATGATTTAAATTAATACCATTCACTCAGGAAAGTTTCTTTTGCATACAAACGATTCTACTCTCAAATCTCTTTATAAAAATGTTGAATTGTTGCAAAAATCGTAATATCTATTTCAAGCAGTATCAAATAAATAGGATTTTACGAAATAGACAAATTTCAAAGCTCTCTGCAAATATAATTATAAAAGAGTCTCGATTTAGCAGTTATCGTGAGTGATATAAAAGGCTAAGCAGAATGCTCTCCGTATATTTGCAAACCTGTTATATGATATTCTGAACACAGCGACGATTTGTTCAAAAAGCTAAAAAATGTAATTGTCCTCTGTATGCGTCCATTGAAATATCTATTGCCATAACATAAATACGCATACATTGTGAAGACAGGTGCATCGTTTGCTTATAGGGTATTTACTTAAATCATGCCCCTCAGAAGATACCATATTACTTGATGAATATCATCCTATGTATTTACCTTTTTCAAATATATCTAATTTAAGTCCATGTCAACCCTTTTGACAATGTACTTTTCTGTTTTTTTATCCCTTATAAATCAAAGTAATATCTGTTATACCCCCTTAATTCTGGAAAAAAATGACCCCCTTACGCGGAAGGCCAAAATTTCCCACCGCATAATTTCCACATTCATTTTTTTTATCCGGGTGCGGAATTCCTAAATCAAAAAATTCTGACTCGTGGCAATGAGTCCTCGGATGTTTGCCGCACCCGTTTTTTTACCTTTATGTGAATTAAGCAGGTATGTTTATGACAGGAATCAGAAAAATTCTTTTAAATCTTGCCGTTGCTGTGCTGGTGGTATTTACCGGCTCTGTATGTGCTCAGACTTTAAACAATGTTGAAGTCAAATCTCAGGTCAGGCTCAGCAGAAGTGAACTTCAGTCGGTGTTAAAACCATACGTGGGCAGGGAAATTACCATTAAGACTCTGCAGAATCTGCTCAATGATCTGACTG
>NZ_FPAH01000047.1 GCF_900116345.1 Succinivibrio dextrinosolvens
ACCCTAATCCACCCAGTAGCTATGGCTGAAGGCGAGAGATTCGCTATCCGTGAGGGCGGCCGTACTGTAGGTGCTGGTGTTGTTGGTTCTATTATCGAATAATAGATAACACCTTGATTTAGTAAATAAATATGTCCGTAGCAGGCTAAAAAGGCCTGCTACGGATTTAATGATCTTATAGAAGTCTTAAGACTAAATAAAAGATAGGTTTGATTTTTATGTCAGAAATTAATAGCAACAAAGCTGCTGTCGAATCAAAGAAAGCTCCTGTAAAGAAAGTTGCAGCAGATGGTTCTCAGCTTTTTGTGTCTCCAGCTGTAAGTGCTGTTTTCTGGACAGTTTCTCTTGTATTAGTTTGCGCAATTATTTTTGGCAACTATTACTACACCAATTTTGTTGTGGTTGAAGAAACCACTCTTTCACGTTTACTTCGTGTATTAGCAGTAATTTTCGGATTAATTATTGCTTTATCAGTATCACTGCTGACCAATAAGGGACGTGCTTTAATTCAGTTCTCTCGTCAGGCTTATACTGAACTTAAAAAGGTTATCTGGCCTACTCGTCAGGAAGCAGTTCAGACTACTTTCATCGTTTTCGTAGCTGTTTCTGTTGTAAGCTTATTCCTGTATCTGTGCGATATCGTATTTTTACAGATAGTTCGTGTATTTACACTTTAATTGACTTCAAAGGACTTTAAAATGGCAGATGTAGAAAAGATTGAAGCTCCAGAAGCTCCTGTTTCACCTGAAGCAACCAGTCTTGATGAAGCTCAGTTAGATTCAAAACCACAGGAAGAGAAGAAGAACAAATATTTCGGTGGAGACAAATTCCGTTGGTATGTTATTCAGGCTTTCTCAGGTTTTGAACAGCGTGTAGCTCTTACTCTTCAGGAGAGAATCAAGATTCACCACATGGAAGATTACTTTGGTGAGATCTTAGTTCCTAAAGAGAAAGTTAAAGAGATCAAGGATGGCAAGAAGCGTGAGTCAGAGCGCAAGTTTTTCCCTGGTTATGTTTTAGTGAACATGCGTATGACTTCAGAGTCTTGGCAGCTTGTTAAGCACACAGACCGTGTACTTGGATTTATCGGTGGTACTTCTGAGAAACCATTGCCAATTACTGAAGCAGAAGCTAATAAGATTCTAGATAGACTTAAGGAAACCGAGGATTCACCACGTCCTAAGACTATGTTTGAAGTTGGTGAGCATGTTCGCGCTATCGAAGGTGCATTTAAGGACTTCGTTGGTACAGTTGAAAAGGTTGATTATGAAAAGAATCGTCTGACTGTATCAATTGCTATCTTCGGTCGTGCAACCCCTGTTGAACTTGATTTTACTCAGGTTGAAAAAGACATCTAATTTATTTGAAAGCTCAACTTCTCAGTTGAGCTTTTTAAATTTCCCTTCCTAATTAAGTTCTTTTTCCTCAATTTTCCGTAATCTGATTAATTCTTTTCTGTTAATAGAATTTTCACTTTATTAAACATGCAGTTAGATCAAATCGGCATAAAAATCAAATTTTTTTGTTACTTTTTGATTAATTTAATTGATCCGTATCATGCATTTGTGTATAATCTCAAAGTTATTTTTGTGCACTTTGCACATTAATATCAGGTCTTATGACCAAGGGAAGCGTATTTAGTTACGCGATATCACCCATTTCAACTTAGAGGAAAACCTCAAAATGGCAAAGAAAGTAACTGCCTACATTAAATTACAAGTTGGTGCTGGTAACGCTAATCCAGCTCCTCCAGTTGGCCCTGCATTAGGTCAGCACGGTGTTAATATTATGGAGTTCTGTAAGGCATTCAATGCTAAGACTTCAAACATGGAAAAGGGTTTACCAGTTCCAGTTATCATCACCGTATATCAGGATAAGTCATTTACCTTCGTTTCAAAGACAACCCCTGCTTCTTACTTAATCAAGAAGACCTTAGGTCTAAAGTCAGGCTCACACAAGCCTGGTACCGAGGTTGCTGGTAAGATCACCATGGCTCAGTGCCTAGAGATTGCTAAGCAGAAAGAAGCTGATATGACTGGTGCTGATTTAGAAGCATCTGCTCGTACTATCGCTGGAACTGCTCGTTCAATGGGCATCCAGGTGGAGGGTTAATAAATGGCTAAGATTGCAAAGCGTTTAAAAGAAATCCGCGCAGCTGTTGATAAGACCAAGCAGTACGACATCAAAGAAGGTTTCGAACTATTAAAGAATACCGCTAAGGCTAAGTTCGTTGAGAGCGTAGACGTAGCAATTCAGTTAGGTATTGACGCAACTAAGTCAGACCAGAACGTTCGTGGTTCAACCGTTCTTCCACACGGTACCGGTAAAACCGTTCGTGTATTAGTATTTACTCAGGGTGAGTTAGCAGAGCAGGCAAAGGCTGCTGGTGCAGACCATGTTGGTATGGACGAGCTAGCTGCAGAAGTTAAGAAAGGTTTCTCTGACTTCGACGTTGTTATTGCTTCACCTGATGCAATGCGTGTAGTTGGTGCTCTAGGTCAGATCCTAGGTCCACGCGGTTTAATGCCAAACCCAAAGGTTGGTACTGTAACCCGTGACGTAGCTACCGCTGTTAAGAATGCAAAAGCAGGTCAGGTTCGCTTCCGTAATGACAAGGCTGGTAACATCCAGACTTCAATCGGTAAAGTTAACTTCACTGCTGAACAGCTTGCAGATAACTTAAATGCACTTGTTGCTTCAATCGAGAAGATGAAGCCAGCTGCAGCTAAGGGTACCTTCATTAAGAAAGTTAGCGTTTCAACCACTATGGGTGTTGGTCTAACTATCGATAAGGCAACTTTAGGTAGCAAGGCAGTTGAGGCTTAATTAGCCAAAAGTGCTAGCACAAAGGTACATGTGCTTATAAAAAGATTTTGGATAGGAGGCTTTGCCGCCATACCAAAGACCGCTAGGGGTAGTACCTTAATAATCTAGCGTAGGCGAAAGTAAACTTTTAGTTTATTTTCGGTGGTCCCGAAAGGGTATAGTCCGATTTTGGACATTCCAGGAGTCACTGCTAAAAATGGCATTGAATATCGAAGACAAAAAGGCAATTGTTGCTGAAGTCGCCGAAGTAGCCAAGAAAGCTGTGTCCGCTGTTACTGCAGATTCATGCGGTATTCCAGTAGCAAGTTTAACTCAGTTACGTAAAGAGGCTCGTGCTAACAATGTTTATCTACATGTTGTACGTAACACTCTTTTAACCCGCGCTTTAGAGGGTACTGAGTTCGAGTGCATCAAGGATTCATGCAAGGGTCCAACCATCATTGGTTTATCTCTTGAGCATCCAGGTGCTGCTGCTAGAATCTTCAAGAATTTCGCAAAGACCTGCAATACTTTCAAGGTTAAGGCTTTAGCTTTTGAAGGTAAGGCATATGGCAGCGAAGACATTGATGTTCTTGCAACATTACCAACTTACGACGAGGCTATCGCTCAGTTAATGGCAACCATGAAGGAAGCTGCAGCTGGCAAGCTTGTACGTACTCTTGCTGCATTAGGCGAGAAACTTGGTTCAGAGGCTGGCGCTCAGTAGTAGCGTATTCAGCTAGGCTATATAATTTTTATAGTCAATTGTTTTTTTTCAGGCATAGCCTGGTTATTTTATAGGAAGTTTAAAAATGGCTTTATCTAAGGATGAAATCATTGAGGCAATTGCTGCTCTATCAGTTACTGAAGTTGTAGAGCTAGTTAAGGCAATGGAAGAGAAGTTTGGCGTTTCAGCTGCTGCTGCAGTTGCAGCTGCTCCTGCTGCTGGTGCAGCTGGTGCTGCTGAAGAGAAGACTGAGTTCGACGTTGAGTTGAAGTCAGCAGGCGCTAACAAGATCGCTGTTATTAAGGCAGTTCGTACTGCAACTGGTCTAGGTCTAAAAGAGGCTAAGGATCTAGTTGAGTCAGCTCCAGCTAAGGTTAAGGAAGCAATGCCTAAGGCTGACGCTGAGGCTTTAGTTAAGGCTCTAGTTGACGCTGGTGCTGAGGCTGCTTTAGTTTAATTACTAGCCAAAAATTTGGTTCGCATCGGACCAATAACAGTATTTTAAACTGTTAAAAACGTAACCCGATCCCCTATAAAAAGGGGATCGGGTTCGATGCCTGTAAACACTAGGTGCAATTTATTGTACTTGTCCGGAAACAGATCAAATAGAGGATCACCTATCCATGGTCTACTCCTACACTGAGCAAAAGCGCATCCGTAAGGATTTTGGTAAGCGTGTAAAAGTTTTAGATACACCTTACTTATTAGCAGTACAACTCGATTCATTTAAACAATTTATTAGTTCAGATCCAAACAACGAGAATGGTTTGGTTGCTGCATTTAAGAGTGTATTCCCAATTAAGAGTTACTCTGGCAACGCTGAATTATGTTATAACAGTTTTCATCTTGGTGAGCCAAAGTTCAATGTGCGCGAATGCATGATTCGTGGTACAACATATTCTGCTCCTTTGAAGGTTAAATTAAGCTTAGTTCGTTACGAGAAAGATTCTCCTAAGACAGTAAAAGAGCGTATTGACCAAGATGTTTATATGGGTGAAATCCCACTGATGACCGACAACGGTACCTTCATTGTAAATGGTACTGAGCGTGTTGTTGTTTCACAGTTACACCGTTCTCCAAGCGTTTTCTTTGATAACGACAGAGGTAAGACCTACCCTGGCCGTATTTTATTCAGTGCACGTGTTATTCCTTACCGTGGTTCTTGGCTAGATTTTGAGTTTGATCACCGCGATAATCTGTACGTTCGTATTGACCGTCGTCGTAAGTTACCTGCAACTGTTCTGTTACGTGCTTTAGGCTACAACACTGAGCAGATTTTAGGCTTATTCTTTGATACTGTTGAGATTGATTTCAAGAACAACAAGATCAACATGGAACTTGTTCCTGAGAGCCTACGTGGTGAGACCGCTTCATTCGACATTAAAGTTGGCAAAGAGATAATTGTAGAAAAGGGCATGAAGATTACTGCCCGCCACGTTCGTCAGTTGAAGAAGCTGGAAGTCACCTCTTTAGAGGTTCCACCAGAGTATCTATTAGATAAGATTGTTGCTAAAGACTATAAGAACAAGGATGGTGATGTTGTTCTTGCAGCTAATACCTTATTAAATGAGGACAATCTTAAGGCAATCTCAGAAAACGGCTTAAAGAAGATCGAGATTCTTTACACCTCAGCTGTTGATGAAGGTTCATTTATTGCTGATACTTTACGTAACGATACAACTCGTGATCTAAGTTCTGAGGAAGCAGATAAGAACGCAGCATTATTCGAAATCTACAAGATGATGCGTCCAGGTGAAATTCCAACTGTTGAAGCTGCTGACACCTTATTCAAGAACTTATTCTTTGCTGAGGACAGATACGACTTATCATCAGTTGGTCGTATGAAGTTCGACAGCCGTTTCGTTGAAGAGAAGAACTTCAAGGCTGGTTTAGAGCGTTTATTATCTAATTCCGAGTCCGTAATAAATACTGCAGATGCTCCTGTTTCTGTTGTTGATGGCTTTGTATATGCACAGTATCCTCAGATTGTTGATGCAATTAAGCCTTTATTAGATCCAGCAGAAGTTGAGTGTATGCCTAATACAACTCCTCAGAGAGTTGCTGATAAGCTTTTAGGCTTCTTAGATAATATTCTGATCCACGCAAAGAAGGATCAGATGTTACCTGCTTCAGAGCGTCTGTTACACAAAGTTAAGATTCAGCCAAAGGATGGCGAGGCTTTCACTTACGATAGAGCAATTATTCTTCCTCTATCTGTATTAAAGCTAGCTTCTAATGTTACTGAGTTAGAAGGTAAGGCTACCGATGCTAAGGGTAAAGAGATTAATCTTGATACTACCCACATTGAGAATGAAGCTTTACGTGGAACTCTAAATAATAGCGATATTATTAAGGTAATCCGTTACTTAGTAAGAATCCGTAACGGTAAAGAGACAATCGACGATATCGATCACTTAGGTAACCGTCGTATTCGTTCTGTTGGTGAAATGGCAGAAAACCAGTTCCGTATTGGTTTAGTTCGTGTAGAGCGTGCTGTTAAAGAAAGATTATCATTAGGTGATCTTGATAACACTACTCCTCAGGAACTGATTAATGCAAAGCCAATTTCAGCAGCAATTAAAGAGTTCTATGGTTCAAGCCAGTTATCACAGTTCATGGATCAGAATAATCCACTGTCAGAAGTTACACACAAGCGTCGTATTTCTGCTTTAGGTCCTGGTGGTCTGACTCGTGAAAGAGCTGGTTTCGAGGTTCGAGACGTTCATCCAACTCACTATGGTCGTTTATGTCCTATTGAGACTCCTGAAGGTCCAAACATCGGTCTGATTAACTCATTATCAGTATTTGCACGTTGCAACGACTATGGTTTCTTAGAGACTCCATATCGTTATGTTAAGAATGGTGTAGTTACTGAAGAATTCCAGTACTTATCTGCTATTGAAGAAGGCCAGTACGTTATTGCTCAGGCAAACACCGACCTTGATGAAAATGGTAAGATTATTTCTGATTATGTACAGTGCCGTTACAAGGGCGAGTCAGAAGTTCGTCGTGCTGAAGATGTTCAGTTCATGGACGTTTCACCACAGCAGATTATTTCTGTTGCAGCTGCTCTGATTCCATTCCTTGAGCACGATGACGCTAACCGTGCACTGATGGGTGCAAACATGCAGCGTCAGGCAGTTCCTACTGTTCGTTCCGAGAAACCTTTCGTAGGTACAGGTATGGAGCGTGCAGTTGCTGTTGACTCTGGCGTATCTATCATTGCAAAACGTGGTGGTATTGTTCAGCATGTTGATGGCGGCCGTATTGTTGTTCGTGTAAATATCGATGAGATCGAGGGTGATCATGATGCAGGTATTGATATTTATAACCTGATCAAGTATACACGTTCAAATCAGAATACATGTATTAACCAGCGTCCTTGCGTAATGCTAAATGAAAAGGTTAAGGCTGGTGACGTAATTGCTGATGGTTCTTCTACTGACATGGGCGAGCTGGCATTAGGTCAGAACATGAGAATCGCCTTCATGCCTTGGAACGGTTATAACTACGAGGATTCTATTCTTGTTTCTGAGAGAGTTGCTGCTAAGGACCGCTTAACAACAATTCATATCGAGGAAATGACCTGTATCGCTCGTGATACTAAGTTAGGACCTGAGGAAATTACCGCAGATATTCCAAATGTCGGTGAATCTGCTTTATCTAAGCTAGATGAGGCCGGTATTGTTTACGTCGGTGCTGAAGTTGTTGGTGGCGATATCCTTGTTGGTAAGGTAACTCCAAAGGGTGAAACCCAGCTAACTCCTGAAGAGAAGCTGTTACGTGCTATCTTCGGTGAAAAGGCATCTGAGGTTAAGGACTCATCATTACGTTTAGCTAATGGTGAAACCGGTACTGTTGTTGATGTTCAGATCTTCACTCGTGAGGGTGTTGAGAAAGATAAGCGTGCTAAAGAAATTGAAGAGATGCACCTAAATCAGGCTAAGAAGGATTTAGATGAGGAATTCAGCTTCTTATCACAAGGTCTGCTACATCAGGTTCGTGTTCATCTTGTTAAGAACGGCATGACTCAGGAACAGGTTGATGCAATTGCAGATGAAGATCTGTTAAAGCAGACTTTAAATGATGATAAGGCACAGCGTCAGCTTGAAGAGTTCTCTGTTCGTTTAGATGAGTTCGCTAAGCAGTACAAAGAGAAATTTGAAACAGAAAAGAAGAAGATCACAGACGGTGATGATCTGACTCCAGGCGTTCTGAAGATCGTTAAGGTTTATGTCGCTGTTAAGCGTCGTATCCAGCCAGGTGATAAGCTAGCTGGTCGTCACGGTAACAAGGGTGTTATCTCAAAGATTAACCCTATCGAGGATATGCCTTACGATGAGACCGGTCGTCCTGTAGATATGGTTCTAAATCCTCTGGGTGTGCCTTCTCGTATGAATATCGGTCAGGTTCTTGAGGTTCATTTAGGCCTTGCTGCAAAGGGCATCGGTGAAAAGATTAACAAGATGCTTGTTCAGCAGAGAGCTATTGCAGAAATCCGTAAGACCCTGCAGGAAATCTACGATTTAGGTGATACTTCACAGGAAGTTGATATTTCAAGCATGTCTGACGATGAAGTTATGACTCTTGCTAACAACTTACGTGATGGTCTACCAGTTGCAACACCTGTATTTGATGGTGCTCAGGAAGAGAACATCAAGCAGATGTTAAAGATGGCTGATTTACCTGAGTCTGGTCAGATGACTTTATTTGATGGCAGAACAGGTCGTCCATTTGAACGAAAGGTAACTGTAGGTTACATGTACATGCTGAAGTTGAACCACTTGGTTGACGACAAGATGCATGCTCGTTCTACTGGTTCTTACAGTCTTGTTACTCAGCAGCCTCTGGGCGGTAAAGCTCAGTTCGGTGGTCAGCGTTTCGGTGAGATGGAAGTTTGGGCCCTTGAAGCATACGGTGCTGCTTACACTCTACGTGAAATGCTTACTGTTAAGTCTGATGATGTTAACGGTAGAACCAAGATGTATAAGAATATTGTTGACGGTAAGTACACTATGGAAGCTGGTATTCCAGAGTCATTCAATGTTCTATTACGTGAAATTCGTTCACTTGGTATCAATATCGATCTTGTCCGCAAGGAATAAGTTTCTAGTTAGGGGTTTTTAACCCCTATTTGGCTACGACAATAGGAGAAACTGTTGTGAGCAATTTGGAAAACGATCAGAACGATGATCTTTTAGAAGGTTTAGCAAGTCAGACTCAGCCTTCTCCAGAAGAATCTGTTATGGATCTTGGTGTAAGCGAGAGCTTAGGTAAACTTGCTAATCGCAGCAATGCTTTCAAGCAGAAGCTTGAGGATTTTGATGCAATCAAGATTGGTCTTGCTTCACCTGAGATGATTCGTGCATGGTCATATGGCGAAGTTAAGAAACCAGAGACCATTAACTATCGTACTTTCAAACCAGAACGTGATGGTCTGTTCTGTGCAAAGATTTTCGGACCAATTAAAGATTACGAATGCTTATGTGGTAAGTATAAGCGTTTAAAGCACCGTGGTACTATCTGTGATAAGTGTGGTGTTGAAGTTACTCAGGCTAAAGTACGTCGTGAGCGTATGGGCCACATTGAATTAGCTTCACCTGTAGCACATATCTGGTACTTAAAGTCACTACCTTCACGTATCGGCTTAATGCTTGATATGAAGTTACGTGATATTGAAAGCGTGCTTTATTTTGAGAGCTATGTTGTTACCGATCCTGGTATGACTGATCTAGCAGAGCGTCAGCTGCTAACTGAAGAGCAGTATGTTGATGCTTTAGGTCAGTATGGTGATGATTTCACCGCCAAGATGGGTGCAGAGGCTATTTTAGATTTACTTCGTCAGATTAATCTTGAGGAAGAATTAAAGACTGTAAGAGAAACTCTAGAGAGCACCTCTTCTGAGTCAAACCGCAAGAAGTCTGCAAAGAGACTAAAGCTGATTGAGTCATTTATCAGCTCAGGTAACAAGCCAGAATGGATGATTCTGACTGTTCTGCCTGTTCTGCCACCTGATTTACGTCCATTAGTTCCATTGGATGGTGGTAGATTTGCTACTTCTGACTTAAACGATTTATATCGTCGTGTAATTAACAGAAATAACCGTCTGAAGAGATTGTTAGATCTTGCTGCTCCTGAAATTATTGTACGTAACGAAAAACGTATGCTTCAGGAATCTGTTGATGCCTTAATGGATAACGGCCGTCGTGGACGTGCTATTACCGGATCAAACAAGAGAGCATTAAAATCTCTTGCTGACATGATTAAGGGTAAGCAGGGTCGTTTCCGTCAGAACCTGTTAGGTAAGCGTGTTGATTACTCAGGTCGTTCTGTAATTACCTGTGGACCATTCCTACGTTTACATCAGTGTGGTCTGCCTAAGAAGATGGCTATTGAGCTATTCAAGCCATTCATCTACGGTCGTTTAGAGATCCGTGGTTTTGCTACAACTATCAAAGCTGCTAAGAAGATGGTTGAGCGTGAGGATCCAATCGTATGGGATGTACTTGACGAGGTAATTCGTGAGCATCCTATTATGCTAAACCGTGCGCCTACTCTGCACAGACTAGGTATTCAGGCTTTCGAACCTGTTCTGATTGAAGGAAAGGCAATTCGTCTGCACCCTCTAGTATGTCCAGCATTCAACGCTGACTTCGACGGTGACCAGATGGCTGTTCACGTTCCTTTAACATTAGAGGCTCAGTTAGAAGCTAGAGCACTGATGATGTCAACCAACAATGTTCTATCACCAGCATCTGGTGATCCTATCATTGTTCCTGCACAGGACGTGGTTTTAGGTCTGTACTACATGACCCGTATGAGAATCGGTGCACGCGGTGAAGGTTTAATTCTGTCAGATGCTAAGGAAGCTGAGCGTCTGTACAAGGCTGATTTAGCTGACTTCCATGCACGTATCGCATGTCGTATCCATTATTTCGAGAAGGATACCGATACCGGTGAGTTCATTGAGCACAATGAGTTACGTCTAACCACCGTTGGTCGTGCAATGCTGTCTCTAATCCTTCCAAAGGGACTTTCATTCGATCTGATCGATCCTCCTGCAGAAGGTGTAACACAGGAAAATATTCACGAGATTCTGTCTCAGAAGAACTGGTTTACTCACGTATCCAATGTTCCTCTAGGAAAGAAGAAGATCGGTGCTCTATTAAATAACTGCTATCACAAGTTAGGTCTGAAAGACACAGTTATGTTTGCTGACCATATCATGTATACCGGTTTCGCAAATGCTGCTATTTCAGGTTCATCAGTTTGTGTTGATGATATGTTGATTCCTAAGGAGAAATACACACTTATTTCTTCAGCTCAGAAGGAAGTAATGACAATTCAGAGTCAGTACGAGAATGGTCAGATTACTCCTGGTGAGAGATACAACAAGGTTATTGACGTTTGGTCAACCGCTGGTGAAAAGGTTGCTAAGGCTATGATGCAGAACCTTTCAACTCAGACTGCTAAGAATATTCTGGGTGAGGAAGAGGTTGAATCTTCATTCAACAGCATCTACATGATGGCTGACTCTGGTGCTCGTGGTTCACCAGCTCAGATTCGTCAGCTAGCTGGTATGCGTGGTCTGATGGCAAAGCCTGATGGTTCTATTATTGAAACACCTATTACAGCAAATTTCCGTGAAGGTCTGAACGTACAGCAGTACTTTATTTCAACCCACGGTGCTCGTAAGGGTCTGGCAGATACCGCTCTTAAGACCGCAAACTCAGGTTACCTGACCCGTCGTCTTGTTGACGTTGCTCAGGATATGGTTATTACTGAGGAAGACTGTGGTACTGATGATGGTTTAGAGATTACACCACACGTTAACGGCGGTGATGTTATCGAAACTCTACGTGACCGTGTATTAGGCAGAACTCTGGCTGCAGATGTTCTAAAACCAGGCACCAAGACTGTTCTAATTCCTAAGGGACAGCTACTTGATGAGAAGTTATGCTCAGTATTAGAGGCTAACAGCATTGACCGTGTTAAGGTTCGTTCACCTATCACATGTAAGACCAAGTTTGGTATCTGTGCTAAGTGCTACGGCCGTGATTTAGCTCGTGGTCATATGGTAAACCCTGGTGAGGCAGTTGGTGTTATCGCTGCTCAGTCAATCGGTGAGCCTGGTACTCAGCTGACCATGCGTACCTTCCACATCGGTGGTGCTGCATCTCGTGCTGTTGCTGAATCAGGTGCAACTGTAAGAAACAGTGGTGTTATCAGAATTGAGAACTCAAAGGTTGTAACCAACACTGATGGCAAGCAGGTTGTTACCTCACGTCAGTCAGAGCTGTTCGTTATCGATGAGTTCGGCTCAGTAAAGGAAAGCCACAAGATCCCTTACGGTTCTGTTCTTGAGATTAAAGAGGGCGATACTGTTAAGGTTGGTGATACTGTTGCCCGTTGGGATCCACATACTCACCCAATTATTTCTGAAGTACACGGTTTCATTAAGTACACCGACATCATTGAAGGTGTGACCGTTGATAAGAAGGAAGACGAGGCATTAGGTATTTCTTCAATTGAGGTTAGAGAGTTAGCTGCTCGTCCAACCCAGGGTAAGGAAAAGCGTCCATCTGTTAAGATTGTTGACAAGAATGGTGACGACGTACTTATCCCAGGAACTAACGTTGCTGCTCAGTACATGCTGCAGGCTAAGGCAATTGTTCAGTTACAGGATGGTGCAGAAATCAATATCGGTGACGTTATTGCTCGTATTCCTCAGGTTGCTGGCGGTACCAAGGATATTACCGGTGGTCTTCCACGTGTTGCAGACCTGTTTGAGGCTCGTGCTCCTAAGGAGCCTGCAATTCTTGCTGAGATTTCAGGTACTGTTTCCTTCGGTAAGGAAACCAAGTCAAAGCGCCGTCTGGAGATTACTCCTGCTGTAGGTTCTGTTGACGAAATCGGAAATCCAGTTGAGGCTTATGAGGAAATGATTCCTCTATCAAGAAACCTGAACGTATTCGAAGGTGAAACTGTAACCAAGGGCGAAATGATCGCTGAAGGTCCAGAGTCTCCACACGATATTCTAAGACTACGTGGTGTTAACGCAGTTGCAAACTATATCGTTAACGAAGTTCAGGACGTTTACCGCTTACAGGGTGTTAAGATTAATGATAAGCACATTGAGGTTATCGTTCGTCAGATGCTACGTAAGTGTGAGATTCTTGATCCAGGTGAGAGTACTGAGTTCTTAAAGGATGAGATCGCAGAGGTTTCAAGAGTTCGTATCGTTAACGAGCGTCTTGAGGCTGAGGGCAAGAAGCCAGTTCGTTACAGACACATCCTGATGGGTCTGACCAAGGCTTCATTAAGCACTGACAGCTTCATTTCAGCTGCATCATTCCAGGAAACTACTCGTGTTCTAACTGAGGCTTCAGTAGAGGGTAAGGTTGACGAGTTACGTGGTCTGAAGGAAAACGTAATTGTTGGTCGTCTAATCCCTGCTGGTACTGGTTACAAGTATCACAAGCAGCGTAGAGAGGAGTTTGAGCGTTCTAAGTTAGCTCTGTCTCAGGCTCAGTCTTCAGTATCTACTGAGGATGTTCAGAAACAGCTTGCTGCTGCTCTTAAGGCTGAGGATTCAACCTCACTTGGTAACTAATGGTTAGCCTTTTAGAAAAGTAAACAAAATAAAGTGCCCATGCTAAAATGAAGTATGGGCATTTTTTTTGCTATTTAAATGATAAGGAGAAGAAAAAGATGAGTCAGGCAAAAATAATTTCAACACCAAAGGCACCTGCTGCAATTGGTCCATATGTACAGGGCAAGATTATCAATGGATTATTATTTGCTTCAGGACAGATTCCTTTAGTTCCTGAAACCGGTGTAATGGCTGAAGGTGACATTAAAGAGCAGGCAAGACAGGCATTAAATAATGTAAAGGCCTTAGTTGAAGCTGCAGGTTCTGATTTAAGCAAGGTAGTAAAAACTACCTGCTTCTTAAAGGATATTGCAGATTTTGCAGCTTTTAATGAAGTTTATTCTGAATTCTTCAAGGAGAATGCTCCAGCTCGTTCATGTGTAGGAGGAATTGATCTTCCTAAGAATGCTCTATGTGAAATAGAGGTTATTGCTGAAGTTTAATTGTTTCATTTTAATGAAAATTCTTGTAATTATTAAATCTCCACCTGCATCGCAGGTGGTTCACGAGATTGCTGTGAATACAGTTGAAAGGCTCAGTTGCGATAGCGAAATTGAGCTTTCGGGCATTTTTTTTACAGACAGTTCTGTTTCGTTAACCTCTAAAGAAATTTGTCAGATCAGTTCCCTGAGTAATCTTCAGGAAAGCTATCTTAATCTTACCAAGGAGAGAGGAATTCCTCTTTTTGTATGTGGCAGAGCTTTTATGGAACAGGGGCTTGATAAGTCAAGTATCTGCGAAGGCTTTACTTTGTCTGGCAATATGGAATTATCAATGATGATTTGTTCTGCAGACAAACTTCTGGAGTTTTAGTTTGATTCTAATCGTTATTTCTTCATCCCCATTGAAGAGCAGTATATACATTCAGGGAATTGAAGCCGCTCTGAACATTGCTGAATCAGAGTCAGATTCTGTTGCTGTTTTTTTAGAGTCAGAGTTTTCCCTCTCCATTAATAAAGAAAGTACTGATGAAGACCATGTAAAGAGACTAAAACAACTGTTCCTTTTTGATGTAAATGTTTATTCAGACATAAAGTTATGTCTTGATAATGTTCAATGTACAACTCGTAAAGAGATTCAGTTAAAGGCAGATAAAGTGGTAGTATTCTAATGAAGTGTACACATTTATTTTTTTCTGAACATTCTTTTAGAGACAATAAGTCGGTTATCCAGAAAAACGATAATGTTGTTTTTATGTATTATGTTGATCTTGATGCAGTGATTAATGAAAACAATATTCTGAATGACTGTGGAATTTATTCTTTTAGGGATAAAAAATCGCTTATAAATGGTCTTTGTGACAGTGTAACAAGCAAAAACGAAAAAGTTTTTTTCTATTATTAATAAAATAAATAACTTTTAATATCAATTAGTTAAATATAAAAGTAAAATCAATTAATCAATTAATATTAAACTAACATATTGATATTAAACATTAATTATATTATTCCTCTTCAACTCATATTCATTGAGTCAGTCAAAAAAAATTTGATCTTTGATTTCATCTTGTATTAAAATTCATAATCCCTAAATTTGTAGGGAATATAGTAAGATCTGTCCATTTCGGACTAACAGGAGATTTTGTTTAATGTCTACTATTAATCAGTTGGTTCGCAAACCACGCGTTAAAGTAGTTTCAAAGAACAAGGTTCCAGCTCTGGAAGCTTGTCCTCAGAAGCGTGGCGTTTGCACCCGTGTATACGCAACTAAGCCTAAAAAGCCTAACTCAGCAATGCGTAAAGTATGTCGTGTTCGTTTAACTAATGGTTTTGAAGTTACTTCATACATTGGTGGTGAGGGTCACAACCTTCAGGAGCACTCAGTTGTAATGATTCGTGGCGGTCGTGTTAAGGACCTTCCAGGTGTTCGTTACCACACCATTCGTGGTTCACTAGACTGCGCTGGTGTTAAAGATCGTAAGCAGTCTCGCTCTAAGTACGGTGTTAAGAAGCCTAAGGCTTAATACATCCCCGAAGAGTAAGGCCAAACAGTTATATTTTTAGTTAATAATTTTAGGTTTTGGAAAACCCTGAAATTACGAGGATTTATAAATGCCTAGACGTCGTGAAGTTGCTCAGCGTAAGATTTTGCCAGATCCAAAATTCAACTCTGAGTTATTAGCAAAGTTTATCAATGTCGTAATGCTAGATGGCAAGAAGTCAATCGCTGAAGCTATCGTTTATGGTGCATTAGACACCGTTTCTGAGAAGAGCGGCAAGGACCACCTCGCCCTGTTTGAGGAGGCACTTGAGCACATCCGCCCAGACGTAGAAGTTAAGTCTCGTCGTGTTGGTGGTGCAAATTACCAGGTTCCAGTAGAAGTTCGTCCAGCTCGCGGCAACGCATTAGCAATGCGCTGGTTAGTTGACGCAGCTCGTTCTCGTCACGAGAAGAGCATGGCTGCTCGTTTAGCTGCAGAAATGGCTGACGCAGTAGAGAACAAGGGAACCGCTGTTAAGAAGCGCGAAGACGTACATCGTATGGCAGAAGCTAACAAAGCATTCAGCCACTTCCGTTGGTAGTACAGGAGTTAGAATAAAATGTCTCGCGAAACCCCTATTAAAATGTACCGTAACATCGGTATTTCAGCTCACATCGATGCTGGTAAGACCACTACTACCGAGCGTATTCTTTTCTACACTGGAAAGAGCCACAAGCTAGGTGAGGTTCATGATGGCGCAGCTACCATGGACTGGATGGTTCAGGAGCAGGAGCGTGGTATTACCATTACTTCAGCTGCTACCACCTGTTACTGGCATGGTATGAGCAATCAGTGGAAGGCTCCATACCGTTTCAATATTATTGATACCCCAGGCCACGTAGACTTTACTGCTGAAGTAGAGCGTTCAATGCGTGTTCTAGACGGTGCAGTTATGGTTTACTGTGCTGTGGGTGGTGTTCAGCCTCAGTCTGAAACCGTTTGGAGACAGGCTCAGAAGTACAAGGTTCCTCGTATTGCTTTCGTTAATAAGATGGACCGTACCGGTGCTAACTTCCTACGTGTTGTAGAACAGATTAAGACCCGTCTAAAGGGTAACCCTGTTCCTCTAATGTTACCTATCGGTAAAGAGGACAGCTTTGTTGGTGTAGTTGACCTAATCAAGCGTAAGGCTATCGACTGGGATGAGGCATCTCAGGGTATGAAGTTTGAGTACGTTGACATTCCAGCAGATATGGTTGAAGAAGTTGAAGAGTGGCGTGCAAAGCTTGTTGAAGCTGCTGCAGAAGCTAACGACGAGCTGATGGATAAATTCTTTGGCGGTGAAGAGCTGACCGAGGAAGAGATCAAGAATGCTCTACGTGAGCGTACTCTTCGCAACGAAATTATTCCTATGTGCTGCGGTTCAGCATTTAAGAACAAGGGTGTTCAGGCTATGCTTGACGCTGTTGTTGAGTATCTACCATCTCCAGCTGATGTTCCTGCTGTTGAGGGTAAGACCCTAACCGGTGAAGCTGATACTCGTAAGGCTGACGACAAAGAGCCATTTGCTGCTTTAGCATTTAAGTTAGCAAACGACCCATTCGTAGGTAACTTAACATTCTTACGTTGCTACTCAGGCTTTATTAAGTCTGGTGACACTGTAATGAACTCAGATAAGCAGAAGCGTGAGCGTTTCGGCCGTCTAGTTCAGATGCACGCTAATGCTCGTAACGAGGTTAGCGAGGTTTATGCAGGTGACATCGTTGCTGCTATCGGTCTGAAGGAAACCGTTACTGGTGATACCTTATGTGACCCAGAGCACCCAATTATTCTTGAGTCAATCGACTTCGCAGAGCCAGTTATCTCTGTAGCAGTTGAGCCAAAGACCAAGGATGACCAGGAGAAGATGGCTCTTGCTTTACAGCGTCTAGCAAAAGAAGATCCTTCATTCCGCGTTCGTACAGACGAAGAGTCAGGCCAGACCATTATTTCAGGTATGGGTGAGCTTCACTTAGACATTATTGTTGACCGTCTACGCCGTGAGTTCAAGGTTGAGTGTAATCAGGGTAAGCCACAGGTTGCATACCGTGAGACCATTAAGAGCAAGGTTGAACAGCAAGGTAAGTTTGCTCGTCAGTCTGGTGGTCGTGGTCAGTACGGTGACTGCTGGTTACGTATGGAACCTCTTGAGCAGGGCAAGGGTTACGAATTCGTTAATGAGATTGTTGGTGGTGTTATTCCTAAGGAATACATTCCTGCAATTGATAAGGGCTGTCAGGAACAGATCGCTAACGGTGTTCTAGCTGGTTTCCCAGTTGTTGACGTTAAGATCACTGTATTCGATGGTTCTTACCACGAAGTTGACTCTTCAGAAATGGCTTTCAAGATTGCTGCTTCTATGGCATTCAAAGAGGGCTTCAAGAAGGCAAATCCAGTTCTTCTAGAGCCTTTAATGAAGGTTGAAGTTGATACTCCTGAAGACTACATGGGTGACGTTATTGGTGACCTGAACCGTCGTCGTGCTATCGTTGAAGGCATGGAAGATGGTCCTATGGGTAAGATTGTTAAGGCAAACGTACCTCTTGGAGAGATGTTTGGCTACGCAACTGACCTTCGTTCTCTGACTCAGGGTCGTGCTTCATACGTAATGGAGTTCGGTTACTATGCAGAGGCACCAAAGAACATCGCTGAAGCTGTTATTTCAGAGCGTCAGTCTAAAGAATAATTAACAATTTTTATATTTTAACTGGTGCAGTGAAAGCTGCACCTCTTTAAAACAAAGGAAATAAAAAATGGCAAAAGAGAAGTTTGTCCGTGGCAAAGTACACGTAAACGTAGGCACCATTGGTCACGTTGACCACGGTAAGACCACTTT
>NZ_FPAH01000020.1 GCF_900116345.1 Succinivibrio dextrinosolvens
TATTTGAGAGATTAGGTCCTAACTTAAGAGCATCAAGCAGACCTCCTTTTAGCAGTAAGATCATTTTCGAAAAATTTCTATAAAAATTTTCTTAATTACCGTTTTTTTTAAATCCTGCTCCAAAATTTGAAACACACCCCATGAATTTTATTTTAAAAAATTGCGACTTTCTCTTTTTAACTTATATTCAGTATATGTAGGAGTACTTTAGGTAATAAAGGATCATTACTCAGGGATTTGAGATGAAAATATTTTCTGCATTGATTTTTGGTGTATTTTCCGCCTTAATTTCATTTTCTTCAGTTGCAGCTGAGTGGAAGCCAACTCAGGATATCACGATTATTGTTCCTTACAAGGCTGGAGGAGGAACTGACATGAGTGCACAGGCAATCAAGTCAGTTGCAGAAAAATATATCAAACATAAAATCACCATCAAGAATGTCACAGGCGAGGATGGTATAGCAGGTGTTAAGGAAATCGTAAAAGCAAATCCTGACGGACATACCTTAGGCTATGTGAACCTTCCAACTTTTGCTGCAATGTCATATCTGCCTGGAGCATACTTTCAGGTGTCAGATGTTGTCCCTATCTGTGGACAGAATACAGAAACCGCTATTATCGTGGTTAATGCCGACAGCAAATACCTGATGTTAGAAGACCTTGTAGAGGATGCCAAAAAACATCCAGGAAAAATTAAGGCAGCAACCAATGGATATAAGGCTTCATATCATACTGGAGCTCAGCTTTTCGCCCATTCTGCAGGATTTACATATACCGCTGTTCACTGCGACGGCACCATCAATCAGCTGGCAAAACTGTTAACTAAAGAAGTTGATTTTATCTGTGTCACCTTTGCTGAGATTGCAGATATGGTTTTATCAAGCTCACCAAAATTAAGAGTACTCGGAGTATTCGGCAATCACAGAATTTCTGCGCTTCCTGATGTTCCAACGCTGGAGGAGGCCGGCTATTACAACAAATGGTATGGAACCATTAGAGGAATTGTTGCTCCTCATGGAGTTTCTGATGACGTGGTCAGATACTACACCAATATCTTCAAGAAGATTATGGCTGATCCTGTAGTTGTAAGAGAACACTTTAAGAAACACATGACTCTGGATTACCAGGACAATCTGAACTTTGAAGCAGCGATAACCCAGTTGGATTATTTCTGTAGAAGTGTTGAAGGAACAATCTACAAGGATGAGCCGGAACTGCCCGCAGCTAAATCTGATTAAATATTGATCCTTATCAAGAAAATTAGCATGTTTACACCTCCCAAAGCGGAGGTGTTTTCATTTGCAGAAGAGCAAAACCGTATAATCTATTCCCCGAAAAAATTTCATTAACCAAACTAATAGATAATACACAACCGCATTTTTAATCAGTGTTATGATTAAATTGTGATAAAATAACTCGGTTTGTCGATTCTCTTTAAAAGAGAATATTGCATAAAAAACTGAGGACATTATGCTTTCGTCTACATCACATTTTTTGAACCGTCTATTTAAGATTGAACAGAAAGGTTCATCTGTTTCTACAGAACTACTTGCAGGCCTAACCACTTTCGTTGCTATGGCCTACATTATTTTCGTAAACCCATCAATTCTTGAAGCATCAGGAATTCCTCGTGAAGCCGCTGTTGCAGCCACTCTATGGTCTGCCGGTCTGTGCTCAATTGCCATGGGCTTATTCTCAAATCTGCCAATTGGTGTTGCTCCTGGAATGGGTATTAACGCATTCTTCGCATTCTATGTCTGCGGTACTATGGGCTTATCTTGGCAGACTGCTTTAGGTGCTGTTTTCGTATCAGGTGTAGTCTTCCTGATTCTGACCATTACCAAGCTGCGTATTCTAATCATCAAGGCTGTGCCAAACAGCATTAAGGCTGCAGTTGTTGTCGGTATTGGTATGTTCCTGGCTATCATCGGCTTAAGCGGTGCAGGTATCGTTGTAAAATCAGATGCAACCATGGTTACCTTAGGTCACATTGGTGACGGCAAGGTTTTCCTGTCAATCATTGGTATGCTGCTTATCTCAATCCTGCTGGCATACAGAGTTAAGGGCGCCTTAATCTATGGTATTCTGGCAATAACAGTCTTAGGTATGATTTTCGGTCTGACACCAGCACCAAAATCAGTAGATGATGTATTCAGCTTCAATATTCCAAGCTTTGCAGATACCTTCATGCAGATGGATGTGATGGGAGCAATCAACTACGGTCTGGTTACCGTTATCTTCACCTTTACAGTGGTTGAACTGTTTGACAACATCTGTACCTTAATCGGTGTAACCAAAGATGCCGGTTTAATGGATAAGAATGGTAATGTTGAGGGAATGGAAAAGGCTCTTTTAACTGACTCAGTTGGAACTATGGCTTCAGCAGTTCTAGGAACCTGTACTGTAACCTCATATGTTGAGTCTACCACCGGTATCAAGGAAGGTGGTAGAACTGGACTTACCGCTGTTGTTGTTGGTCTGTTCTTCTTCCTGGCATTCGTGTTTGCGCCTCTTGCAGGACTTATTCCAGCCTTCGCAACTGCCCCTGCAATCATTATTGTTGGCAGTATGATGATGAGAAACATCAAGGATATTGATTTCTCAGATGTTACCGAGTCAATTCCAGCATTCCTAACCATTGTCATGATGCCTTTGAGCTACTCAATCGGTAATGGTTTCGGCTTTGGCTTTATCAGCTACTGTCTGATCAAGACCTTTACAGGTCACGTAAAAGAAATCTCCCCAGTTATGTGGCTGATTTCAATTATGTTCGTTGTAAGTTTCTATATGCACGGTTTATAAACCAGTACAAAAAAGAAATAAAAAAATATATCTTAAGATCACCGTGGTTAATACACGGTGATTTTGTTTGTACTGAACAAAAATTAAGGCATTACCAGCTGCTTTAGCTGCTCAATCTCCATATCCACAATCTGTGCATAATGTTTTTTTAGAGTCTCAGTGTTCTTCATTCGAGACTGAAAGAAGAATCCTGACATGAATACAGACAGATGTTCAGTTGCAGCCTTGATATTCAGATTCTGAGGAAGCTGTCCTTTTGCCACACAGTTCATAATGATTTTGGAGAGGAGATCCATTCTCTTCTTATCAAGCTCGGCAAGTTTTGCTCTTGCCTCCTCATTACCGGCGAAACCGTTAGAAATGCCTATCAGCATGTTTACAAAGCTTGAATTAAAATATTCGATTAACTCTTCTGTAAACATATTCAGAATAAAAGCCCTGAGCTTGGAAAGAGGATCTATCTCTGAAGGAGAGGCACTTTCATAAAAATAACGGACACAGTCTGTGTTGTTATCCACATAGTCCACAAGATTTATCAGCAGATCTTCCTTACTTTCAAAATGCCAGTAAATAGCACCTCTGGATACCCCTGAATACTTGGCGATATCTGAAAGACTTGTTCTCTCATACCCCCTCTTAGAAAAAAGTCTTTTAGCGCATTCAAGAATACTCTTTCTGGTTTCTTGAGATTCATCCTGTGTTTTTCTTGCCATAACGGTCTCACCTTATGGACAGTCAGAGAAACTGTCTCAATGTTTAAATTCGTAAAAAATAATTAGACAAATTGTATTATAAATTGCGCTCAATTTGATATAGGTGTAATAAGAAACTCGCTTATACACTCCCAATCATTTACAATTAGTTTAACTAAATTCAAGTTTCGGTATCTAGATTTCTATTTCAGCAATTATGAAATTTAACAAACTTAACTCATATAAAGGTCTTATTTTTGATCTTGATGGAACTCTGATTGATTCCATGCCCTACCATGCCCAGTCATGGAAGCAGGTGGCAAACGAACACGGCTTTGATATAGACATCAAAGATGTATTCAGAATGGGAGGAGCATCAAGCTTTGACATTGCCAGATTCTACAAGAATCAGGGCTTTCCTGTAGGAGATCTCAAAGCCTATGTTGATAGGAAAATCGAGATTTATCTTGAGAACGTTCCAAAGATCAGAGTTTATGAGGATGTCTTTAATTTTCTTAAAGAAAGACGAGAGAACAACGTAAAAATTGCCATAGGAACAGGCTCCAGAACCGTCAATGTGAACTGTCTTTTAGAGGCTAAGAAGATGATGGATTTTATTGATGTCATTGTCACCTCAGATGACGTCACAGCTCATAAACCAAATCCAGATACATTTCTTCTGGCAGCAGAAAAAATGGACCTTTCACCAGAGGATTGCTGTGTTTTTGAAGATGGTGGCTTAGGCCTTCAAGCTGCAGTAAACGGAGGCTTTGACTGTGTTGAAGTTAAGGAAGGACGATTTGTTAATTTCTACGAAATAGCACGCTAACCAGCTTGAATCCTCCCAAAAAAGAAATCCCTTCGTACTTTCATTAGTATGAAGGGATTTTTGGTATTCTCAGATAAGGATTATTTCTTAATCAGCTGGCTTCTTAGAGTCCAGATGTTATTAGCATAATCCTTAATTGATCTGTCTGAGCTGAAGATACCCATAGTTGCAGAGTTAATCATTGCAGCTCTTGCCCACTTAGCCTTATCCTTGAACAGCTTCTGAGCTCTCTGATGAGCTTCCTTGTAAGAGGCAAAGTCTGCCAGTACCAGGAATGGATCACCATTGTTCAGAAGTGATGTCTTGATTGATGACAATGCGCCAGGCTGACCAGGAGTAAAGAAGTCAGAATCCAACCAGTCAACAACAGCCTTCAGATCATGATCTGCGTTGTAGTAATCCCATGGATTATAGCGAGGCTTCAACTCCTGAACTTCCTCAACGCTCAGACCGAAGATGAAGTTGTTATCAATACCGGCCTGCTCAACAATCTCAATGTTAGCACCATCCATAGTACCTAAGGTTAGAGCACCATTCATAGAGAACTTCATATTTGAAGTACCTGAAGCCTCATAACCGGCAGTAGAAATCTGCTCGGAAATATCAGCAGCAGGAATAATCTTCTCAGCAAGACTTACTCTATAGTTAGGGATAAATACAACCTTCAGCTTGCCCTTGATGCGTAAATCATTGTTGATCTTCTCACCAACAGCATTGATTGCGAAAATAATATCCTTAGCAAGAGTATATGCAGGAGCAGCCTTAGCACCGAAGATAAATACCTGAGGTACGATATCCTGATCAGGATCTTCAAGCAGACTCTTGTATAGAGACATGATATACAGAAGATTCAAATGCTGACGCTTGTACTCATGAAGTCTCTTAACCTGAACATCGAACAGTGCATTAGGATCAACCTCAACACCGGTCAGTTCCTTGATGGTCTTAGCAAGAGCAACCTTATTCTCATGCTTGATCTTCATGAAACGATCCTGATATTCCTTCTTGTCAGCATATTTCTTTAATGCCTCACACTTATCAAGATCTAAAGGCCAATCTTTGCCTGCAACATCATTGTATAACTCAGCAAGACCTCTGTTGCATGAAAGCATCCAGCGACGTGGGGTTACACCGTTTGTTACATTGCAGAACTTGTTTGGCCACAGCTGAGCATAATCTGGGAACAGATCTTCTTTAACCAGCTTAGAGTGAATCTTGGCAACACCGTTAACATGCTCTGAGGTGATTACACACAGGTTAGCCATGCGGACCTTTCTAACCTCTCCCTCTTCAATAATGGAAAGCTTAGACTTCATTTCGTTATTACCAGGCCACTTAGCTTCTACAGGACCATTTAAGAAACGGAAGTTAATCTCGTAAATAAGCTCAAGGTGACGAGGTAACAGTTTCTCGAAAATATATACAGGCCACTTCTCTAATGCTTCAGGAAGAAGTGTGTGGTTGGTATAGTTGAATGTTTTTGAAGTAATATCCCATGCCTGCTCATATGATAAGCCTTCCTCATCAATCAGAAGTCTCATCAGCTCAGGAATAGCAATTGTAGGATGAGTATCATTCAACTGAATAGCGATTTTTGATGCAAACTCGCTAAAATCATTGTGATGGGATCTCTTATATCTACGAAGAATATCGCGTAGAGAACAAGCACAGAAGAAATACTGCTGAGTTAAACGTAATTCTTTACCAGCCTCTGTAGAGTCATTTGGATAAAGAACCTTGGAAATTGTTTCAGCCAGAGATTTTTCAGTCTGAGCATCTACGTAACCACCAGCATTGAAAACGTCCCAGTTGAACTGTTCGGTTGAGCGTGATTCCCATAGACGAAGAATAGCAACAGAAGAACCTCTGTAACCAACAACAGGAATATCCCAAGGTACACCTTTAATCATGCTTGATGGGTGCCATACAGAACACTGTGAACCATCAGGTGCGGTCTGCTTCTCAACATATCCGCCAAGAGGGATGTTCTGAACAGACTCAGGACGGCAGGCTTCCCAAGGACAGCCGTACTCTCTCCATGAATCTGGACGTTCAACCTGCTTGCCAGCACGGATTTCCTGTCTGAATAAGCCGTTTTCATAATGAATACCGTAACCTACACAAGGATAATTACAGGTTGCAAGTGAATCCATAAAGCAGGCAGCCAGACGTCCTAGACCGCCGTTACCCAGAGCCATATCAGGCTCTTCCTCGCAAATCTCGTTAATATCTAATCCAAATTCCTTCAATGCTTCGCGAGCAACATCGAATTTTTCAAGGTTGGTAAGATTATTGATGGTTAATCTTCCCATTAAGAATTCTGCTGATAAATAATGCACTGCACGAGTATCATTTTTTGCGTGAGTCTGCTGAGTATCAGTCAGTCGACCGAAAATGTCCTCATTTACAGTTGCAACAAGTGCCTGCCACCAGGCTAGTTTACTTGCTTTTACAGGAGAGGTACCGATGGTGGTACGAAGATGTTTTTCAACCTGCTCTTTAAATGCCTTTACCTGAGCCTTATCTACAGCTGAAGTTGCCTTTGCTGCTTTAGGTGCTGAGGTAGTTGTCTTAGCAGCAGCTTTTACAGGAGCTTTTGCTTTAACAGTGGTTTTTGATGTTTGTTTTTTTGAAGAAGTTGCCATAAAAAATTCCTCTTTAACTCCTTTGGTATATTTGATTATAACAAAGCGTAAAACCCTGTTCATACTCAAAGTACTACACAATATTAAACCAAAATCTAGATTTTTTTTTGAACAACCTCTTAATTTTCAAAGAATTGTACCGTCTTAATGATGAAAGTTTGAAATCGGCGGAATAAAACGAGTAGATAGGACATTCTTTCCCAGTCTAAATGAGACAGAATTTAAGCACAAAGATGGAACAGCTAGAAACGAAGCTCGTCAGGAATATCTGGATTCATATCGAGATCACGAGGACGCTGTTGAGATTTGCCCTCTTTAAAGGCTTTCATTCCCATAACCCAGGCTAATACCTGAGCTACAGCCTTGAATAGCCCCCTTGGAATTTCATTATCAAGTTCGGTTGTGTAATAAAGAGAACGAGCCAAAGGAGGAATAGGAATTACAGGAATATTTGTTTCACGGGCAATCTCTTTAATCTTTTCTGCAATCTCATCAACACCTTTTGCCACTACAACAGGAGCTAAAGCTCCATTAGGATCATAAGATAATGCAACGGCATAATGGTTAGGGTTAGTAACAACCACATCAGCCTGAGGCACCTTAGCCATCATACGACGGGCAGCCATCTGATACTGCAGCTGCTTGATCTTACCTTTAATCTGTGGATTACCTTCTGTATTCTTGTACTCGTCCTTAACCTCCTGTTTGGTCATTCTAAGCTGCTTTAGATAGTGCCACTTCTGATAAGGAACATCTATCATTACAATCGGCAGCATCGCACAGACCACGATAATCATAAACTGCAGAAGAAGAATCATCGCTCGTCTAATAGCACCTATAGGATCAAGGTATGATAAGGTTAAAACTTCACTGATTCTTCCGGACAGGGCAAAATAGCAGAAAGAACCGATAAAGGCAACTTTCAGAACACCCTTTAAAAGCTCAATAATTGAGTTTAGAGAAAAGATTCTGCCAATACCATTTACGGGATTAAGTTTATTAAACTTGGGCTGATATGCTTCATGGGAAAAATTAAAGCCACCGATAAAAGTGTTACCATATATTCCGCAGATGAATAAAACTACAGCAATACAAATAATCGGAATTGCAATTTCTGTAACATCAGCAACGAAAAGTCGACGAATCTCATCGGTTGAGAAAATCTGGTCACGGGTCAGAGTAAAACTGTTATGCATTATCTGCTGGATAGAACGGCCAAGCATAGAGGAGAAGGCCCATAATAACAGTACACCAGCAAGAAGAACAACAAAGGTCGCAGCTTCCTTTGAGCGAGGAACCTGTCCTTTTTTTCTAGCATCACTTATCTTTTTGCCAGTCGGTTGTTCTGTCTTGTCGTCGTTATCTGCCATACCTTAAGTTTAGTCTAGCAATTCAGCTTTGTCGCCATTATTTTCGATCCACTGACGGCGATCAGCTGCGCGTTTGCTGGACAGCAACATATCCATAAGTGCAAAGGTACCTTCATCTGCATCTGTTGTGAGGGTAAGCTGCATCAGACGACGAGATTCTGGTGCCAGAGTAGTTTCTCTTAACTGCTCAGGATTCATCTCGCCCAATCCTTTGAATCGCTGAATCTTTATATTCTCTTTTTTGATGCCCTTTCTTAAAAGCTGTTTCTGTTTAACCTCAAGCTCTTCCTCATCAAGGGCATATTCCTTGATTTTTCCAGAATCAATTCTAAAAAGAGGAGGACAGGCAACAAATACATGCCCCTCACGGACAAGCTGAGTGAAGTGCTTGACGAAAAGGCCACACAGTAGAGTGCCGATATGCAGACCATCTGAATCCGCGTCTGCCAGAATACAGATTTTGTTGTAACGAAGACCATCAAGAGAATCCGCATCAGGTTCAACACCGATTGCCACAGAAATAGCTCTGATTTCCTCAGATGCCAGAGCTTCAGCAGAGGATTTCTCCCATGTATTCAGAATCTTACCTCTAAGAGGAAGAATTGCCTGACAACTCGAATCTCTTGCCTGTCTTGCTGAGCCTCCTGCAGAATCACCCTCTACAATAAATAGTTCACCTCTTGAAGGATCGGTAGAAGTACAATCCACAAGCTTTCCTGGAAGCGCTGGACCGCGAGTAATTTTCTTTCGCTCTACAGTCTTAGCAGAATTCTCTCTTTCTCTTGCTGACTCAATAATCAGATTGGCAATAACAGTTGCCTTTTCTACATTAGCATTAAGCCACAATGAGAATCTGTCTGAGATTATGCCATCAACAAGGGCTGCAATATGACGTGACGAAAGCTTCTCCTTAGTCTGACCCGCGAACTGCGGATCTCTCATTTTGAGTGAAATTACATAGCTGCATCGAGACCAGACATCATCAGCAGTAATCTTGATCCCGCGAGGAAGCAGATTATGAAGCTCACAGAATTCTCTCATGGCAGTGGTAAGACCACTTCTGAAACCATTGACGTGGGTTCCGCCATCAACAGTAGGAATTAGGTTTACGAAGGATTCTCCAATACAGTGGGAACCGCGGCCTTCCATCTCCCAGGCTACAGCCCACTCCAGTTCTTCATCCTCATTTTTAACAACACCGAAAAATGGAGGCTGAGGTTCAATTACCCTACCCTCTACCTGATTATTAAGATAGGTCTGAAGATTGCCGTTATAGGTCCACTGATCGGTAGTATTACGGATCTTATCTATAAAATTAATGGTCAGACCTTCACACAGAACAGCCTTAGCTTTTAACAGATGCTTTAAAGTCTGAACGTTGAATCTGATATCATCAAAATATGGCTCATCAGGCCAGAAATGCACAGTTGTACCGGTATTCTTTTTGCCACATGTACCGATTATCTCCAGATTTTCAGTCTTTTTGCCATATTCATAAACAATACGGTAAACATTACCGTCACGCTTAACAGTGGCAGAAAGTTTCTTGGATAGAGCATTTACAACAGATACACCTACACCATGCAGACCGCCTGAGAATTTATAGCTGTCTGAATTAAACTTACCACCGGCATGAAGTTTGGTAAGAATAAGTTCAATTGCAGGTATTTTTTCTACAGGATGAAGATCGACCGGCATGCCTCTTCCGTTATCTTCAACCTCTAAAGACTCATCTTCATGCAGAGTAACATTGATTAAGGAAGCAAATCCAGCAACAGCCTCATCCACACTGTTATCAATAACTTCCATACCCAGATGATTTGGATTCTGAGTATCGGTGTACATACCAGGTCTTCTACGAACCGGTTCAAGACCTTTTAAAACCTCAATAGAAGCGCCAGTATAATCTTTTACGTTTTCTGTCATATAAATCTAATGTATGTATATCTTTGCTAAGAAATAATTATTTTAATTTTAGCAAAAAGCATGGATAAAAGCACATTAGTGCAAATGGTTACAGATATAGAGATAGCTATCAGAAACCACTGTATTCATGGTGGTAGAATTAAATGAAATTATTATTTCTATGATTCGGATACTAAGAAATGGCAATAGATAACACAGAAATTGAGATCAAAAAAGTAAAAGAAGCTAACCAGAAATACCTCAATCTTTTTGAAAAATTCCTTAAAGAAAAAAAATTATCTCCAAAAACAATAAAAATACATTTGGAAAACATTGATTTTTTTATTAACGATTTTGTAGCTGATCATTACGTGGAAGGTTTTGAGCAGGCTCATTTATATCTTGAGGATTTTTATGCTTATTTAATTCAGAAATGCATTTGGGCAACACCTCCACAGATAAAAGGAGTAGCAGCGTCACTGAAAAAATTCTACAAATGCATGCTTGAAAATAATCTCATCAGCAAATTGGATTATTCGGAAACCAGTGATTCAATAAAAATAGGATTGGAATATTGTCTTGATTTCTATGGAGACTGTTACTGATAATAACAAAGGACTCATCCTGATGAGTTATACGTTCCAGCAAGTGAAATTTGCCCCTAATGGTGTGGGCCAGGCTGGAACAGTATTTTAAGCATAATTTTTTATACAGTTAGACAAAATTTCGCTTTGGAATAGTTACAGCAGCTCTTAAGCCACCTTTGTTACGATTGGAAAGTACAACTCTTCCGTTAATCTCATCACAGGCAGATTTAACAATAGAAAGACCTAAACCTGTACCTTCAACCTTGGCAGAATCTCCACCAACACGATAGAAAGCATTGAATACCAGATCAAGGTCCTTTTGAAGTAAGCCTGGACCAGTGTCATCCACATAGATGGTAACAACCTTCTTATCGGCACTCTCTTCACATGAAAGATCACAGCGACCACCTTCAGGAGTGTACTTTAAAGCATTTGAAACCAGATTGGTGATGATAGTTTTTACATTGGTTCTATCGGTATAAACCTGTATATCACAGTCACCTTCAAGACCAAGATCAATGTTCTTTCTATCTGCTATAAAGCCAATCTCTTCAATAACTTCAATAAAGATATCCTTTATAGAGAAATTCTGAAGCTTCAGCACATGACCACACTGAGAGCGGGCATACTCAAGCAGGTTATTGGTAAGAGTTCTCTGCCTTGCAATAGCCTGTTTAAGCTGGTGAATTTTTTCAGCTTCCTCAGGAGGCAGATCCCCCTCATGAATAGCCTGAGCCTGAAGAGATATTGCAGTTAAAGGAGTTCTCAGCTCATGGGCAGCATCGGCAATAAAGCGACGTTCATTCTGCATCACACCAGAGGTCTTTGTGAAAAGACGGTTAATGGACTCGATGAAGATATCAAGCTCAGATGGTAGCTTGGTAGCTCTGATAGGAGAGAGATCGTTGTGTTTTCTGGCATCAAGTTCTGATGCAACCTTCTTAACCGGTCTGAAGATAACATTAACCAGAAAAATCGTGCTTGGTACATAGATAATCAGAAGCAGCAGGAATTCACTTAAAGAATGAAGCAGGGCCTGATTAACAACTTCATCTAAAAGATCATAAGAGCGAGCAACAACGAATCGAATACCGACCTTATTGGTAGATACATATGCTCTTACACGTTTATCCTTGATTAGAACAGTATAGATTCCATCCTCAATCATAGACGGGAAATAGAAGGTCTCTCCAGGCTGAGCAAACAGCGGCGCAACCATAATGTCCTGATGCTTGTCGAAAAGATCATTAAGTGAAGGCATAGGAAGAAGAGATGATTGAGAACCGTGATGCGGAAACAGCAGATTACCGTTTATATCACGAAAAATTCTTCTTCTGAAAGACGGACCTTCCCAGGATTTAGGAAGCATAACATCGTAATTGACGATTACCCCTGCGATTTGAGCAAGTTCCTCGTCAATAAAAGATGCAGCCTCAATCTTGGTTTTGTTGTATGAACGATAGCAGCTAAAGCCAGTATAGATGATACCAATAATAGTCAGAGCAACGCACAGTTTTAGGCGAAGGGACCTTATTAGTTTCCTTTTATTACCTTCCAACCTACACCTCTGACATTTTTAATATTTGCAGAGCCAACCTTTTTGCGCAGGTTGTGAATAATAAATTCGATAGCATTTGATTCAACTTCTTCACCAAATGCATAAATCTTGTCTTCAAGTGTTTCTCTGGACAAAACAGCGCCAGGTCGGCGAAGTAATGCTTCAAGCAGAGAGTATTCACGGGAGGTCAGAGGACAGTGACTTACAACTCCGGCATCATCCTTAACCATAACCTCATGGGTTACGGGATCTAGGGTTAAAGTTCCATTGGTGAAAGACACAACATCATTAGAATTAGCACTTCTTCTGGTAACAGCTCTGATACGGGCAAGAAGTTCAGTCAGATCAAAAGGTTTGACCACGTAATCATCAGCTCCTACATCAAGGCCCTGAATACGATCATCAAGACCATCTCGTGCAGTAATAATGATTACAGGAGTAAATATGCTTTCAGAACGCCAGTTTTTTAATAGCTGAACGCCATCCATTCCTGGTAATCCAAGATCTAGAAGGATACAGTCATAGCTTATATCCTTAGGAGCATAGAGAGCCTGATTACCATCAGAAACACAGTCAACAGCATAAGCACTTGACTTAAGACTGTTCTCAAGTGCATTTGAAATCAATGGATCGTCTTCAACTACTAAAATACGCATAATCGTCTCACATCTTATTTAACCTAGATATTATGTTACAACAAACTTAGGATAAATTTAGCAAGAAGATTAGAAAACAGGTGGGATATTGTAAAGAAAAGGATAATACTTTAATTTTCCTCAAAGAATTTCAGGATACGTCCAATCTTACTTTCAAAATTATCATAGCGATGAGAACCGCCGTTTTCAACATCAACAGGGATATCTTTAAAGAATTCCAAAGCATACCTGTAATCTAAAACCTCATCGCCAGTCTGAAGAAGGACCATGGTCTTGTCTTTTCTGTAATCTACAAGCTCTTTTTCAAGCTCCTCAACATAGGCAACAGCTTCAGGTCTAACGACAAATGATTCACCGGTGTCAAAATTCTTAAGACTCTTACCTATATAGCCCATTTTCTTAATCCATGCAGATGGATACAAACACGGATTAATAAGCGCAATCTTAAGGTCATAACGGACAGACAGAATTATAGACAAAAAACCGCCAAGGGAACTACCTATAAGAAAAGGTCTTATTCCTTTCTCAAGATCTTTTTCTATTATTTTACAAAGAGATTCGACACTGAATTCAAGATCATCAGGATAATCTACAGACTGAAAATCTATATCTGTGATTCCCTCCAGCTCTCTTCTTAAAATCTGAGCTTTCTGTGCATTAGAACTGGATAGAAAACCATGAATATAAATGATTTTCATCAATATCCCTCAACATCATGATTTGGAATAAAGATGTTATTCTGAAGTCTGTAAACCTGAGTATCAATATTTCCATCCGGATAGAAAGTCAGATATCTCCAGCCAGGAGCCAGATTATCCAGAGAAAAATCACTTGATAACGGCGTAAACTGAATAGATGTGGAGGGTGATGCTATGTAACGGATATCATGGTCATACATATCAAATTCCTGATGAACATGACCTGTAAGAACAAGCTTTAACTTAGGGATCCGTCGCATGTATGCATTGAACTCATCTCGATTATGCATTGTCTGAGTATCAAGCCAAGCGGAATGAACAAGCTGTGGCATATGATGAACCAGAACAGCCATAAACTGATCAGGATTTCTTTGGGAACAGTAGCCAGTGTAATCAAGCTGTTTTCTCTCAATCCAGCCATGAGGAACAGCGTAAACCTCTGAATTCAGGAATACGAACTGCCATTTTGGAGTAATCACGTTCTTTGCAATATTAACTCCAAGATCCTCAAAGATTCTGTACATAAGAGGACCATCGTCATGGTTGCCAGGAAGGAAAAATACCGGTTTGTTCAGGACAGAGATTATAGAAGCAAAATGCTGATATGAAGTAGCAGAATAGTCCTGACTAATATCACCAGTAAAAGCAATAAAGTCATATTCAAAATTCTGATCTTTGATTGCCTGAATAGTAGCTTTGAAACTCTCAGAAGTATTAACTCCCAAAAGATCTTTATCAGGATCGGCAAACAAATGACAATCAGAGATCTGTAGAACTCTGACTGTACCGTCGCCTGACATTGGAGTTAAATACCGAGGGGCCATTCTTTTTTTAACCTTATGTTTCTATAGTAATACTGTAATCTTTATTGTAATCAAAAATGAACCTTTATAACGTAATCGCTAGCTCATTTTTGTAAATCTGGTACTTTTTTACAAAAATATCTTGGACTACCTCATATATTTTTTACTTAGCAAGTCCAAAAAGTTACGCAATTCTATAGGAAAAAAGAAGTTTTTTAAACCCTCGATATAAAAAATGTGACTTGCTTTTTATTTATTGTGCAAACGTTTTACAATTTTCGCCTTTTCCCACTTCAGATTCATAATTGCGATAATTGCAACAGAGTTATGAATGCGACCATTCATAACATTCTCGTAAGCATCATCAAGCTTTGCCTTGAATACACGCAGATCCTCAGATTCAGTTTCAAGTCCGCCATGGTTTCCAAGCTTTGATAAATCAGCCTTGGCAACGTATAAGGTAACCATCTCTGAAATTCCGCCAGGAGAAGGATATTCAGAGGTAATAAAGCATAAATCGTCTGGCTTTATATCGATACCGATTTCCTCTTTTACTTCTCTGATGGCAGTCTGCTCACAGCTCTCACCTTTATCAATAATACCGGCAACAATCTCAATCAGCCACGGACTCTCAGAATCTTTTAAAGCACCTGGACGGAACTGTTCAATCAATGCAACTTCATCGGTTTTCTCGTCCCAAACCAGAACAGCTACTGCATCAGCATCTCTTTCAAATACTTCTCTAACCAGAACCTTGGTTTCACCACCAGAAAACTGTTTGTATGAAACCTCGTATCGGTCCATAGCAAAAAACTGTTTGTATACACGTTCTTTTTTATGAATTGTTACATCCTTGATGCTGAATCTAGGTGCAAATAAATTATCACTTTCACTCATTTCTTAAGTGTCTCTTTATCTTGTAAAATATTGAAAAAAATTCGGAGTTTCTATGTCAAAACTGTTATTAAAAAATGCTCTGCTGGTTACCCCAGAGCGTATTATACGCAAAGATCTGCTTATTGATGGACAATTAATAACAAAAATCGATAACGATATTTCTGAGCCTACAGCCAAAATCATCGAATGTCATGAATATATTGTTCTGCCAGGACTAATTGATGATCACGTACACTTCCGTGAGCCAGGAATGACTCAGAAAGCAACAATCTACTCTGAATCAAGAGCTGCAGTATTAGGCGGTGTAACCTCCTATCTTGATATGCCTAACAATAATCCTGCAACAACAACCCTTGACCTTATCAATCAGAAAAAAGATATCGCCCAAAAGAATTCACTTGCAAACTACGGATTCTATCTTGGAGCAACAGATAACAATCTTGAAGAAATAAAGAAAGCCCCTGTAAAAGAGATTGCCGGCATAAAAGTCTTTATGGGCTCATCAACAGGAAACCTCCTGGTTGACAATGCAGAGAAACTCTACGGTATATTTGAGTCAGCAAGAACCATAATCGCACTTCACTGCGAAGATACCGCAACGATTCTTAGAAATGAGAAAAGAGCAAAAGAAAAATACTCTGATAATGTTCCTTTCTCCATGCATCCTTTAATCCGAAACAGAGACTGCTGTATAGCATCTTCTTCACTGGCTATTCAGCTGGCAATGCAGACAGGTGCCAGAATTCATATCATGCATATTTCTACAAAAGAAGAAATTGCAATGCTAGAACAGCTCAAATTCGGAAACGTCAAAACCAGACAGATTTCAGGAGAAGCCTGTATTCCTCACTTATTCTTCTCTGAATCCGATTATCTTCAGAAGAATGCATTCCTAAAATGCAATCCTGCAGTAAAGACTGAAAAAGACAGACTTGCTATAGTAAATGCTATTGAAAACGGTACCCTCACAACTGTTGGTACAGATCATGCTCCACATGAGATTCAGTCAAAACCGGGAAGCTACTTTAAATGTGCATCCGGACTGCCTTCAGTCCAGTATTCTTGCTTAAGTCTCCTTGAATTGTGGAAGAGAAAAGAAATTACTCTTGAGACCATAGCAAAAGTAACTGCGCAAAACGTTGCAGAGAGATTCCATATTGAGAACAGAGGAAGAATTGAGGAAGGATATTACGCCGATTTAGCAATCATAAATCCGCTGTTAAATCATAAGGTTACAGAAGATGATATAGCATCATCATGCAAATGGTCTCCATTTACAGAGCATACTTTCCCTTCAACGGTTATTCATACAATCGTAAATGGTAATCATGTAGTAGAGAATGGGAAAATTGTTAATGAAGAAGTGGGATTGGCGCTGACTTTTGACAGATAAAAAAAAGACAAGCGTGATTTCAGACTTGTCTAAAGGATATCCGTCTCTCCAGAGGAGAGACAGATACATTTGAAATTAAGATTCTAGAGCAAATCCAACTTTCTTGTATACATCATCTAAGGTCTTCTGAGCTCTTTCACGGGCCTTTGTAGCTCCATTCTTTAAGACCTCATCAAGATATCCCTGATCTGCTCTGATTTCTTTGTACTTGGTCTGAATTGGCTCTAACATTGCAACTAGAGCATCTCCGACATCACACTTGAAGGTACCGTACATTGAGTCTTTATACTGTTCAACAAGATCTTCAATGCTCTTACCATTACATGCAGACAGAATCTCAAGCAGATTGGATACGCCTGGCTTGTTCTCCCAGTCATACTTGATAACAGGAGGATTATCAGAATCTGTTACTGCTTTCTTAAGTTTCTTGATGATTGACTTAGGCTCTTCAAGAATTCTTACAACGTTATTCTGATTATCATCAGATTTAGACATCTTCTTGGTTGGTTCCTGTAAAGACATAACTCTTGCGCCTGTCTTAGGGAAATAGCCTTCAGGAAGAACAAAGGTATCACCGTAAAGATTGTTGAAACGGGTTGCAATATCTCTTGTAATCTCAATGTGCTGCTTCTGGTCATCACCAACAGGAACCAGATTTGCCTGGTATAAAAGAATATCAGCAGCCATTAGAACAGGATAATCAAAAAGACCTGCAGTAACATTGTCAGCATATCTCTTTGACTTGTCCTTGTACTGAGTCATTCTATTAAGCTCGCCAACCTGTGTATAGCAGTTTAATACCCATGATAACTGGCAGTGAGCAGGTACATGAGACTGTAGGAAAATTGTGCTCTTGTTCGGATCGATTCCAGCAGCAAGGAAAATAGCAAGTGTATCGTAAGAGCGACTTAGAAGCTCTTTTGGATCCTGTCTAACAGTAATTGCGTGCTCATTTACTACGCAATATATGCAGTCATAATCATCCTGCAGTTTAACCCAGTTGCGTAAAGAACCAATGTAGTTACCTACTGATAATTCACCAGATGGCTGGATGCCACTGAAGATAATTGGTTTAGACATTTTTCTTTACCTTTATTTAAATGATTTTATTAGTTCAATTAGTTGTGTAAAACTATCAAATTTATAGTCTATGTCAAGCTCTTCTAAATTTGCTCGGTTATAGCCATAAGTAAAAAAGACAGTACAAATCTTTGCATTCTGGCCTGCTATGATATCATTATCCGAATCACCAATCATCACTGCCATATCGTTAGAAACGCTTATTTTATCAAGACAGTACTGTAATGGTGCAGGATCAGGCTTTCTCTGTTTTAGAACTTCTCCACCTAAAACAAAATCGAAATAATCATAAATGCCCATGCATTTTAACAAAGGATCAGCAAAAATTTGAGGTTTATTGGTTACAACCGCAAGTTTTATTCCCCTTTCTTTAAAATACTTAAGACCTTCTATAACTCCGTCATAAATTCTAAAGTCGGTTTTAAGCCCTTCCGAATAAACCTGATTGAATACTGATCTGGCTTTTAATAGAAGCTCTTTATCAAGCTCATCAAGAGTAACATCAAATTTTCCTGCAAGAACTCTGGCAAGCAGCATGTTAACGCCATTACCAACGTATTCCTGAATAGTATTCTGTGGAGGAGGAGTAAGACCTAAGGCAACGGCACTTGCACTTGCCGCTTTTGCAAGCTGGACAATCGTATCTGCAAGAGTGCCGTCAAGGTCAAAAAGGAGTGCCTCAGGAAGAGACTTTAATTTTGACATGTTATTAAGCTAGTGCACTGTGTAATGAGGATAAAGCTTCCCTCTTATCGGAGGTTCCAAAGAAAGCGGAACCAACAACAAAGACTTCTGCACCATAAGATGCAATCTCTTTGATGTTAGAAGACTTAACTCCGCCGTCAACCTCAATTAGGATATCCCTATTTTCTGCCTTTGCCATTGCTTTGATATCAGCAACCTTAGTCAGAGTAGCAGGAATAGTAGACTGACCACCAAAGCCTGGATTTACAGTCATAACCAGCACAAAATCAAGTTTATCCCACAGATAGCGAAGCATCTGAGGAGGAGTAGAAGGATTTAAAGCTATACCAGCCTTAATTCCCATTTCCTGAATATGAGTCAGCATTCTTTCAGTGTGAACACATGCTTCAGGATGGAAAGAAATCCAGCTGGCACCAGCTTTTGCATAATCGTCAACAATATTTTCTGTAACAGGTGTTACCATCAGGTGAACATCAAATACAGCATCAGGAAACTTCTTTCTCATTGCCTTGAGGAAGGCTGGACCAAATGTCATATTTGGAACAAAGTGATAATCCATTACATCAAAATGAATTACATCAACACCTACATCTAAAGCTTCCTTAACATCTCTTTCAAGATTTAAAAGATCAGCTGACAGGATGGAACCTGCAATCAAAAAATTCTTTTCTTTCACGATTACTGCAATCTCATTTCTGATTTAACTTTATCGAAAGTCTTGGCAAAAGGACCTGCAGATCTTATTGAGGCAGGCAGACTCCTACTTGCATCTATAGCTGCACGAGGTGAGGCAAAATCACCTGTGATCAAAACATGCCAAGGTCTTCCGTTACGAACGGTAGAATAAATCCAGTACTTGCCGTCAACATAGGAGGCGGCTCTCTGAAGAGCTGATTTATCAGTTCCGGCTAACACCTGAAGAGTATAATGATTTGAGTTCATAGAATCAATTTCAGAATTCTCTCCGGCATATGCTTTTGAATTTCTTCTGACAGGAGCTCTTGAAGGAGTAGCAGGTTCGTTCTTCTTTTGAGCTACAGCTGTCTCCTTAACCTCTGAAGCCTTAGCCTCAGAAGCTTTGGTCTCAGAAACTCTAGTCTCTGACTTCTTTTTAGCCTTCTCTTTTGCAGCTAAATCTCTCTTAGCCTGAGCCTGAGCTTCAGCCAGTTTTGCAGCAGCTTCCTCATCAGCCTTACGCTTTTGGGCAATTGCTTCGTCTTCTTTCTGGATTTTGTCCTTGTAAAGAATACTGTTTTCTCTGTGTAAAACAACTAAAGGTGCTTCTTCCTTATTGGCAGCGATCTCGTCTGATTTAGAAACAGCAGCTTCCTTCTCAGACTTTACCTTTTCCTTTTTCTCTAAAGATCCTGCCAATCCTCGCCTGGGATTATCTGATTTTGAATCAGCCCCCTTGCCTTCAATTGCCTCTAAAGCCTCTCCCTGAAGAGTCACAGAATTCTTGGTAGTAGGCTTAACTTCCTCAGCCTCTACACCACCTTCAACCTTAGGAAGGAGACCACCTTCATCTTTTACAGCTTCCTTCTCAGATCCCTTTGGACCGTTGGCCTTGATATCACCGATTGCCCCTGCGGATACAGCTAAAGGATCATCACTTACAGTCTGCTCTTTTTTCTCTTCATCACCGAAGGTAAGCTTATTTGCCTGAGCAGGATCTGCTATGGAAGTTGAAACTTCAATCTGCTGTTTGGCAGGCTCTTCAGTTGGAGTCCTGCCAAGGATTCTATCTATAACGTTGGTTCCTAAAAATACAGGAATTAGGCAGGCAAGAACTATTACTACACAGACAATAGCGATAAAAATACCGGTGCTGTTGTGTTTCTTCACTTCAGAAACATTTTTATCAGCATTCTGTTTCTGCTGATCTTTTTCTACTTCAATAGGATCTGCCATAAAAGTCTCCGTTAGTTTGATGATTCGCCCAAGATTACCATCGCAGGACTCCAGCGCATTAGGTAATTTAGGTAAAATGACGTTATATACTTTCTCAAGCCCAGCGTGTGAAAACAGCTGCCTGCTGATATCCAAAGCTTCCTGCATCGGGATTTTTGGAATCTCGTACTCTTTGACTTCAAGCTTATCATTTAATGAAGAAGAGATCTTAGCCTGAGCCCACAAAGGATGAGACGTGATCAAAAAAGAAAAGCGATTTTGACCTAAAACCTGAGAAAAGAGTTCAAAAACCTCATCTGAAAAGGAGGTAATAACATCATCGATGTTATCAATTACAACCAGTAATTTCTGTCTTACAGGAATAGATAGGGATTTAAAACTCTGATAGAGAGGAATAGTCTCGTCCCATTTATCAGCAGGAGCAGCCTGCTGAAGGAATAGCTGTCTGAGACGTTCTATAGACATCTCCCTCTGACAGGGAATGAATACTGTAGAAAAGCTCTCATCCAGCGCATTAACAATGTGTTCACAGACACTGGTTCTGCCACTGCCGGAATTACCTGTCAGAAAAATAATTTTTTCACCGTACTCTAAATCGGACTGCAGATGTTTAACGCAATCCAATAAAGACTTTGCGGTTGAAAAATTCTTATATTTCATCAAATCCCCAATAGCAAGACCTAAAAATTCTGTGCCAGAACAATATGTTTCCGCACAGGAATATACAGTTGAAAGCTTAGATTGCTGTTAGACACCGGCTTACAACCGTTTTTATACATTAACTACAGGAATTTTACTATATTATTTCAGTGAGTTAATTAAATTTTTTATCTCTTCATCGGTTACATCAGAAAAAATATCAACTTTTCCGATTGAAGTAGGAAGAACATATCTGATAGTGCCCTGTCGAACTTTTTTATCGTGACGCATATGCACAATAAAATCCTCTGCGGTCATATTCTCAGGGATTTTAACTGGTAGCAGAGCCTTTTTGCACAGTTCAAGCATTCTCATATCATCCTGCTCACTTATCAGTCCTCGTTTTCTTCCAAGTGCGGAGGCAATAACCATCCCCAGACCTACAGCCTCACCGTGCAGCCAGGTCCCAAAGCCTAAAAACGCCTCTATAGCATGGCCAAAGGTATGACCGTAATTGAGGATAGCGCGAAGACCATGCTCCTTCTCATCCTCAGAAACCACACTGGCCTTAACCTGACAGCAGTTTTTAACTATTCTGCCGATTACCTCAAGATCATATGAAAATACCTTTTCAATGTTCTTTTCAAGATAGCTGAAGAATTCCGAATCATAGATGATGGCAGTCTTAACCACCTCACCTAAACCTGCTGTAAGTTCTCTTTTAGGCAGAGTTTTTAAGGTATCAAGGTCGGCAATTACAGCTTTTGGCTGATAGAAGGCACCAATCATGTTTTTACCTAATGGATGGTTGATTGCAGTCTTTCCTCCTACAGATGAGTCAACCATAGCTAAAAGAGTAGTTGGGATCTGAATGAAAGGAATGCCTCTCTGATAAGTTGAAGCAGCAAAGCCGGCCATATCACCGACCACACCACCACCAAGAGCAATAATGGCACTGTCACGGGCAAAATTGTTTTCAAGAAGAGCCGTCTGAATCTCCCAGAAACTATCAATGGTTTTATAAGCTTCACCATCCTTAAGCACACACTCACAGACATTAAAGCCTGATTCCTCAAGCTGCATCTTTAGGGAATCAAAATAAAGAGGACCAACAGTATCGTTGGTTACAACCATCAGATCTCTAATTTTAGGAATGGCCTTTCTGACTAGTTCTCCGTAATGCTGAGAGGTACCGATGTAAATAGGATAGGAACGATCATTAAGTCCAACTGTTATATTTTCCATCTTTATTATTTCCTGATTTCTGCTTTAATCTGTTCTACGCACTGTTTAATGTTCTGAGTATTCGTATCAACAAGACAGTCATTCACTTCTTCATACAAAGGTTTACGTTTGGTAAAAATCTCATGTAATCTTGCCTTTGGATCTTCAACGGCAATCATTGGTCGATTTGTATCATTCATGGTTCTTAAATACTGAGTATCGACACTTGCATAAAGGTAAACCACAAAACCATTATCCTTAATAAGCTTACGGTTCTCCTCAGAGGTTACAATACCGCCTCCGGTTGCAATTACAGCATCATATTTAAGACACTTTTTTAAAACTTCAGTTTCAATTTTCCTAAAGCCGCTCTCACCTGACTCCTCAAAAATCTCAGGAATACTCTTTAAAGAGGTTCTGACGATTTCCTCATCAACATCAATGAAAGGCTTCTGTGTTAGCAATGCCAGGGACTTACCAATTGAACTTTTACCTGCTCCCATTGGTCCTATAAGGATAATTCTGCTTTTTTCTGCTCTGGACATTACTACTCCGCATTTTTTTTAGATTGATTAGCTTATTGAGTCTGATTCTACTTCATTTTGAGATTTATCAACAAGAAACGGGAGCTTTTGCACAGAAATAGCAATTCACGAGAAAAGAAATACAAAAAGCAGATACAAAAAAAACATAACTCAACATCTTTTCATATGGAAACCAATGCTGAAGTTATGTTTTTCTGAACAGTTAAAGGCACTGCCTATGCAGGATTCTCTCCTGCAGGTTTATCGTCTTCTTCCACTTTAGGATGGAACATGAAGAAGAAAAGAATACAGATAACAAGAGCATAGATACTGAAACTCATCCAACTTGGATACCAGTCTATATCGCCGTTAGCTTCAGTATTCATATTGATAACCGACTGGGCAAACATAGATCCTACAGAGGAACCAACACCGTTTGCCATCATCCAGAACAGACCCTGTGCACTGCTGCGGATATTATTAGGAGCCTTCTTATCAATATAGATTGAACTTGAGATTACGAAGAAATCAAAAGCAAATCCGTAAACAATCATAGATAAGATCAGAAGGTATAGACCAGATCCAGGATTACCTGCCCCCATAAAGAAGAATCTTAAAGCCCAGGCGGCCATTGCCAGCAGCATTACAGCCTTGATACCGAAACGCTTCAGGAAGAAAGGAATCAAAAGCAGACAGGCGCACTCACTGATCTGAGAGAGTGAATACAGAATATTCGAGTGCTTAACAGCAAATGAGTCAGCATATTCGGCAATTTTTGAGAAACTAGAAAGATATGGAGTTCCATAGGCATTGGCAATCTGCAGATTAATACCTAGAAGAGCAGAGAATATGAAGAAAATACATAGCTCTTTGTTCTTAAACAAACCAAAGGCATTAAGACCGAACATTTCCCTCAAGGTCTGATGTTTAAGCTGCTTTGGCTGATCACAGATTGGAAGAGTGAAGGTATAAAGGAAGAATACCAGACTTACAATTCCTGACAGCATGAACTGTTTTTCCGAGGCCTTAAAGTTAAACAGATCAGTCAGCCACATGAAGACTACGAAACCGATAGAGCCGAAAACTCTAATTGAAGGGAAATGCTTTACAGTATCAAGATTCTCCTGTTCCAACAAAGTATACGACACAGACAGAACCAGCGAATAGGAGCCCATGTAACAGCCTATACAGAAGAAATATACCAGATACATTTTTGAGTAGTACATTCCAGCATCAGGAAAGCCACCGATATAGAAAAGCACCAGCATTCCGAGACCACACAGGAGGTGGCATAGACCAAGAACTCTTACCGGCTGAACATATCTGTCGGCGATGATACCTGCTATAGTTGGTGTAAAAAAGGAAACAATACCTATTAAGGCATAAAAGGAGCCGATTCTGTTTGCCAAACCTATATGAACAAAATAGTTTCCCATACTGATAAGGTAAGCACCCCAGGCCCCCATATGAAGAAAGTTCAATATAGCAAGACGAATCTTAATACTCATATTCACACCACTTTCTGTCTATTCACTAAAAACCACGAATTCCCTACGTAAGAAAAAAAAATAATCTCAAATAATTAGGAAAATCTTTCTATTTCTTATTTGTGATTTTAGTTGAACAAATCAGGAAGAAATGTGTTTTGTATAAAAAATAGGCGTAATCACAAATAATTAGCGACTTAAATGGTGAAAGCTTTCGATTCCGTCACATTTTTTTTAGAAAACAGATAAATACAATTAATTTGTTACCTTGAAATTAAGTGACAGATATGAATAGTGTGTTTTCCACACGGCATAAGATATAATATACACACAAAATAAGAGATGCTTAGTTTTTAACAGAGGCTTTTTGTGTTTTTACATTATTTAAAATTCGCTCTTTGGACAGGATTATTCGGAATCGGTGCCATTGGTGTAGCCAGTGCCGGTTTATATTATCAGGCTTTAGGCGATCTTCCTGATGTAGAAAAATTAAAGGAAGTCAGTTTTGAAACCCCTATGAAGATTTACACCGCAGATAACAAGCTGATCGGTGAATTCGGAGAGGCAAAACGTATTCCTGTAGCAATTGACAAAATTCCAGATAAATTAAAAAAAGCCTTTCTGGCAATTGAAGATACCCGTTTTTATGAACACAGCGGTATCGATCCAATCGGTATTTTCCGTGCTGCTATTGTTTCTCTTACAGCAGCTTCCGCACGTCAGGGAGCAAGTACCATCACTCAGCAGGTGGCAAGAAACTTCTATCTGACCAGAGAGAAAACCATTCAGAGAAAACTCAAAGAAATATTCATTTCCCTAAGAATTGAACAGGTTCTGACCAAAGAGGAAATCTTTGAGCTATACCTAAACAAAATTGCCTTAGGCCACAGATCATACGGTGTTGCGGCCGCAGCTCAGACCTACTATGGAAAGAATCTTGATGAGCTGACACTAGGACAGATGGCAACCATAGCCGGACTTCCGAAGGCTCCTTCAATACTAAACCCAATCTCAAATCCAGAGCGTTCAAGAGAAAGAAGACATCTGGTTTTAGAGAGAATGCTTTCCTTAGGCTTCATTACCGAGGATGAATACAAAAAAGCAGAGGCTGAACCATACAGAGCAGAGTTCCATGCCTCAAAGCTTGAATCCTATGCACCTTATGTAGCAGAGACAGTTCGCCAGAGTATCATCGATAAGTACGGAGATCAGGCTTACCTTGATGGCTATGAGATATACACAACTGTTCTTTCTAAAGATCAGGAAGCTGCAAACTATGCTGTTTTCAAGGGCGTAACCGATTATGACCGTCGTCACGGATACAGAGGAGCTGCAGACAACATCAATAAAATTGAGAATTACTCTCCTGATACCTTTGACAGAGCAAAATATCTTTACGCTGCTGATAAGTTCCATTACATCAAGCCTGCTATTGTTACTGAAATCAGTGATGAAAACGGAATCTGTACCGCTATCGGCAGAAAGGAAGCAGAAGTAAAAATCACTTTTGAAAATATGAAATGGGCTGCACCATTTGTATCAGACAAGAGACAGGGCCCTTCACCAAAGAAGGTATCTGAGGTTGTAGCTTTAGGAGATCTGATTTACTACTACGTAAATGACAAGCAGGAAAATGTTTTAACTCAGATTCCTCAGGTAGAAGCAGCAATTGTTGCTCTAAACCAGTATACCGGAGCTATTGTTGCGACTGTTGGTGGTTATGACTTTGCCAAGAGTAAATTTGACAGAGCATCTCAGTCAGTACGTCAGACCGGTTCAAACTTCAAGCCATTCCTGTACTCAGCAGCTGTAGCAAGAGGAATCAACATTAACTCCATCTTCCAGGATCTGCCTATCAAAACCTGGGATCCTGGTTCAATGACCTGGTGGGTTCCAAAGAATTCACCAAACCGCTACGATGGTGCCATGACTTTAAGAGAAGGTCTGGCCCGTTCAAAGAACGTTGTTTCCATCAGACTGATTCGTCAGATAGGTGTTCAGAACGCAGTTGAGCATATCAAGAAGTTCGGATTTAATCTGCCTAAATCTCAGCAGGTTGAATCAATGGCTTTAGGTTCTGTTGAAGTAACACCTCTTGAACTGGTTACCGGCTATGCAACCTTTGCCAACGGTGGATACAAGATTACCCCTTACCTGATTTCAAAGATTGTTAAAAACGGTCAGGTTGTCTTCGAGGAGAAGCCTAAAATAGCAGATCCAAATGCACCTGACAGAGTTGTAAATGGAATCAACCTTGAATACGTGGATGGAGTTGAAGAGCCAGAGAACAGTGCTCCACAGGTTCTGTCCCACAAGAATGCCTTTATTATCGGAGACATGATGAGTTCTGTTATTTACGGTGGTCACGGCGTCTCAGGCAATTACTGGGGAACCGGAGGAAGAGCAAAAACCGTAACCGGAAGAGAAGATCTTCATGGCAAGACCGGTACCACGAATAACGTTCATGATGCCTGGTTCTCAGGATTCAATGGTGACGTGGTTGCAACATCCTGGATGGGATTTGATTCAGACAGAGATTTAGGCTGGTCAAGAACTCAGGGACCAGAGGGCGGTGCCTACTCTGCCCTGCCAATTTGGGCGGAGTTTATAAAACTCTCACAGGCAGGAACCCCACCTGCTCCGATTCCTGTTCCTGCAGGCTTAGAGAAATGTTCTAACCATGGTATCTCAGACTGGTGCATCCGTGGTGGAACAACAATTTCAGAGTCAGATGTCGGAGAGGAAGGTGTAGAGAACACAGCAACTGACAGCAGAGGAGCTCCAGTCCAGACTGAAGTTGATACCTCAGGCGTAAGCTCAGATAACATCTTCTAAAGAAGGATCTGTACAGTCAGAATCGCTTTTGCAGTTCTGACAAAACAAAAGCTAGGTTCACATTAATGTGTCCTAGCTTTTTTTTCGTGGGTAAATCTCTAAAAACCAACAGAACAGAATCAGACAATTCTGTTGATATTTGGAACCACAACAACTGATGTCACCATTGGCGCACCTATCACTGGGTTTACTCCGTTAACAACGGAAGTCAGACAGGCTGCTGGTCTTCCTTTTACAAGGTGATTTATAGCAGTTGTCACTGTAATGGCCCCTACACATACGGGGCCCGCAACAAGATCACCTAGACAGGCTTCAGGTAGAGCATTAACTAGGTTAAGGGGCATACCTGGGCCGGTTACTACATCTCCTGTTGCAGTCATATTTACTAATGTTGCTGCAGGAGTCATAATCACACCTCTCTAGTTTCAAAGTCGAAAACAAACTTGCCATCCTTTGCACTTGCTGTAGCGGATACAAGCTGTTTCTCTTCCATTGTACACTCAAGGAAATGCGCGCTCAGTTCAGGTAGCAGATCATTGTTTACAATTGCATCAATCAGACGAGCTCCAGATGCGACATTATTGCATCTTGATATAATCTCATCACGAAGTTCCTGCGTATATCTGAACTCTGCGTGATAGTTTTCCTTAACACGTTTTACAATCTTATTAAGCTTCAAATCAACAATGTGATTTAATGCCTTCTTACCTAAAGGATAGTACGGAATTATATTAATGCGACCCAATAATGCTGCAGGGAAAACTTTCATCATTGCAGGACGTGCAGCCTCCTCCAATACAGAAGGATCTGGCAGATTATCTTCATCCTGACAAAGATTCATAATCGCATCATCACCAACATTGGTCGTCAATATAATTACGCAATTCCTAAAGTTTATGAGTCTTCCAGAGCCGTCCTCCATCTGGCCTTTATCAAAAACCTGGAAGAAAATCTCATGAACATCCTTATGTGCTTTTTCAATCTCATCTAATAAAACCACACTATAAGGTCTGCGACGAACAGCCTCTGTTAAAACACCGCCTTCACCGTAGCCTACATATCCTGGAGGCGCACCTTTCAAGGTTGACACAGTATGCGCTTCCTGGAATTCACTCATATTGATAGTTATAAGATTACTTTCTGTTCCGTATAACTGTTCAGCCAGAGCCAGAGCAGTTTCAGTCTTACCTACTCCGGAAGGACCTGCCAGCATCAGAACTGCAATTGGTCGGTTAGGATCAGAAAGATTTGCCCTTGCAGTCATCAGTCGTTTTGCAATCAGATCAAGTGCATGAGGCTGACCGATAACTCTCTGCTGCAGGAATTCAGACATCTTGAGAACAGAATTAATCTCATCTTTCATCATTCTGCCAAGAGGAATACCTGTCCACTCAGAAATAACAGTACAAACAGCCTGAGCATCCACCTCAGGAAGCAGCATAGGGGTTTCGCCCTGCATCTCATTGAGTTCATTTCTAAGTTTTTTAAGCTTCTCAAAATCAGCTTTGGAAGGCTTACTGTTTGCAGATTTTTCTTTCTTAGCTGCCTTCTCTGAATTTTCTGCAGTCTCTGCATTTTCAGCATTCGCTGCTTTCTCTTCTGACTTAACCTCTTCTTTCTTATCCTTGTGAGGAGCAATCTTCTCGCACAGATCAAAATACTCTTTAGCCTTATCTCTAATCTTCTTAAGTTTTTCATTCAACTCTTCATAGTGGGCTTTTTCTTTATTCAGCTTATCTGCAAGCGCTTTTAATTCATCCTCATGTAAAAATCCCTGTGAATTCTCTCTGCTAAGAATCTCCTGCTCTAAGGTCATAGCATCAATTTTGCGTCTGGAGTATTCAATTTCATAAGGTTCCTGACTCTGACTTAAGGCAACCTTGGCACAGGCTGTATCAAGGACACTTACGCCTTTATCAGGAAGCTGACGTGCAGGAATATAGCGACGGGAAAGTTTTACAGTAGCACTTAGTGCCTCGTCTAAAATTCTGACCTTGTGATGACCTTCCAGCATATGAGTCATTCCGCGAAGCATCTGCACCGCCTTGTCATCATCAGGCTCTAAAACCAGAATATTTTCAAAACGTCTGGTTAAAGCAGGATCCTTTTCAAAGTATTTGACATATTCCTGGTAGGTTGTTGCAGCAATACATCTTAACTGACCGCGGGCTAAAGCAGGCTTTAATAGATTTGCAGCATCATTCTGACCTGCTGCACCGCCAGCACCGATTAAGGTATGGGCTTCATCAATGAAAAGAATAATAGGTGTATCTGAACTTTTAACCTCTTCAATCACCTGTTTAAGTCGATTTTCAAACTCGCCCTTCATTGAAGCGCCTGCCTGCAGAAGACCTAAATCCAGAGAACGCAGAACTGTCCCTTTAAGACAGTCAGGAACATCTCCATCAGCAAGACGTTTGGCAAAGCCTTCAACCACAGCTGTCTTACCTACGCCAGCTTCACCAGTCAGGATTGGATTATTCTGTCTTCTGCGCATCAGAATATCAATCATCTTACGGATTTCTTCATCACGTCCGACAATGTTGTCAATCTTTCCTTCCTTTGCCTGAGCTGTCAGATCTGTTGTGTAGAGATCAAGGGCTTCTCCCTTGCCCATTGCAGGATTGGAGAGCATCTGTCCAGCCTGACCGGTAGCCCCTTCAGAGCCGCTGACAACACTTGAAACTTCAGGAGAGTTCTTCACAATTTCAGCAAATTTTTCCTGAAGCATATCTCCGTTTACCTTGATAAACTCGGAGCTGATATCAGAAAGAATACGGGAAAGCTCCTGATTCTGCTTCATAGCAAGAAGCAGATGACCTGTTCTGATAGTTCGTTCCTGATAAACAATTGAGGTTGCCATCCATGCTTCACGAATTGTAAGCTCAATGGTGCTACTGAAATCACTTATTGAACTTGCGCCTCGAGGCAATCGGTCCAGTGCGGCTATCAGATCTTTTGAAAGCTGAGCCTCATCTAAGGAGAAGTAACGAACAATTTCATGCACATCACTAGCATCCCCCAAAAGAATCTGATTTAAAAAATGTACCAGTTCAATATAAGGATTTCCTCTGGTTTTACACAGTACAGTTGCACTCTCTAGGGCCTTATATGCCGTCTTGTCGAGTTTTCCGAAAATTTGAACTCTTTTAAGTTTCAACATTGGTTGACTCCTTATAGTTTCTACGCAGCATGGCCATTAAGTCGAGAAACATTAATGACAATCTGACACTCTCCCTTATCATTTGTGTATTTAAAGTAACAGTTTGATCCCAGCGTATACTTCCCATTCAGATAAATACCCTTCAGGGAATTCTTCCTAAGAATAAATATCAGGTCATAATCAAGAGGCTTCTGCAGATACAGATTTATAATTTCTATCAGATGCCTATAATTTTTTGTTCCTGGAAGCATTGCATAACAATCTTTGAAATCCATAGGGCCAAGCTTCAAAACAAATTTCTTGGTGTGACTGTAGAAATGCTTGCCTATCTGCATACTTACACCAAGGGTACTGGTTTCCCTATGCCCCAGTCTGCAGTGCAGTTGCTCAGGTATCAAATAGCGCTCAAAAATATTACTTTCAATTCTGATATCAAAGCCAAAGAACTCTCTTAGAACTGTTCTTAAACCTTCTGCGCCACTGTTTTTCGAAAGAACAAAAGGCATCATCGCCTCAGCAGCAAATTTAGGAAGAACAGGATCTCTACCGGAAGGAGCTCCAGAAAAAGACCTGAAAATAGCACGAGGAAGATTATTCTCCTTTTTATCAAAGCCTATGGCCAAATCCTTTTGAGCATAAGAACGATAATAAAGAGATAAGAATTCATTATTGATGATGTCTATAAAACGCTGAAGTGCGTAATCATAATAATTGCTTGAAAGCTGCAGAACTCTGCTGGTGAACTCTAAAGGCATTGGCCCATCGGTTCCTGTTAAACCAGGCCCAGATACTTCAATTACCGAGTTGCCGTTTTTATCTTCACTTATTGCTGTAACCGCTGGAAGAACACCGCTCAGAGTTGGTTTCTGAGAAAAACGGACGTTGCATTTTGAAGAGTTTCTATAGCCAACTCCAGGGACAATGCCATTTGCTTTCTCAAAGTTTCTTACAACTTCAAAAAAGTCCACATCCCCGAAATTTCGCAAAACTCTTAAAGCCTGCTTTACCTGTCTTTCTCTTGTGTCCATGAGCTGATTAACCCTGATTTTACGCCATAGAGAGAAAACCTAACCAACAGATTCAACGAAGAAAAATCACATAAAACCTTTCTTAAGACTGAACCAAAAGCATATACGCCAAAGCCTGTAAGATTACTTTCCTCAAGGACTATGTCTACCTTAAAGCCCTTTTCAAAATAAATATGACCAGTTTCAACGAATCTGAAAACACTTGGACTGGTCTCAACCTTGCTGATAGCTGCTATCAGGATCTTCTTTTCATCAACAGATCCCTGATAAAAAATCTGGATAAGATTCTGCAGAACAGCCTTACACTCATCACTTTGCTGCAGAAGCTGTGCAGAAAGATTCATTAGAACGAATGAAAGTCTTGAGAATCCATTCAGATCTCCTCTCATAAAAAAAGCCGGACGAGGAGAAGTTAAAGGAATAACAAACGATGCAGATCCACTTCCATCAGGAGTAGTTACTTTTTTGTTTGCACCGACAAATAGAGACAGATCCGCATTTGAACACCACAGATTAGCTGTGAATTCCTGTAGGTCTCTAATAGCAGAATTATAAATAGCTCCAGACAGTGAAATGAATACCTCTGACTTCTGGTAATTGCTTCTAGATCTGTATATACCGTTAAGACGCTCTCTCATTACAGTTGAGAAAAAGACTGCATTATCTTCATTATCCAGAGTATTTCTGAAAGAGTAGAAAGGCAGCGCTGTATTCACATGAACATTGTGTGAATCATATAGCTCCACATTCTCAACTTTGATAATTTCATAATCTAAAGAGCTGGTTCTATCTGCGCTTACAAGGAACTCATGTTTTAAATTAAGAGTAGAGCGACTACTACGCATCCTGAACAGATTAATTACCGGCAGACATGAGAATTTAAATGAAGATTCAGTTACTTCGCCCTGGAGATCAACTGAAGAAGTAAAGGCAAAAATCAGATTTAAAGAATTCTGGGATGACTTCTTTAAGATCTCAAGAAGACCTCTGATAGTTAAAAAACGATAAATGAATGGATATGAGAAATACATCTGAAGAAGACATATTCCTGGCATATAGCCAAAAATCTCATTAAAAATATTCTCACACTGCTCAGCCTTGTAGAAACATTCAAGTTTATCGGAAACCTTAGTTATATTTCCGGATTCATCCTCAATATACACGGCCTTAAGATGGCGGTTAAAGCAGTATGCCATTCTTGAGGAGTTAGAATCCACCATATCCAGATAAATATCAATACCATCATCTTCGGAACCAGTATCTTTAAGATTACTGCAGCCAAGAACTGTCATACGCAGAGCAGATTTAAGATTCAGAGCATCAATTTCTTCTGTTGGCAGAATATTAACCAGCGAAGACTCATAATTTGCAGCAGTGACACTCAATGGATAAAAACGAGTTCTCCACATTGGTGACAGTTTCAGAGATGAAGAAAACCTACCGCCCACATTACAGTCATATACTGTCGAACAACTAATCTGTTCGTTTTTATATTCCTGACCTGATCCCGTAAAATTCAAAACAGAAGCAGCCGGTACAGGTGTTGAGGCAAGAGGACAGACTTTATTTAAAATCTGCTGCAGAAGCTCAGGATAGCCGTCATCAAATTTTTTTTCAGCACGAGCGACAAGAAAGGCTGTTCCCTCAAGAAGTCTTTCCACAAAAGGATCCTGTGAATCCTGTTTTGACAGATTCAGTCTTGAAGCAACCTTTGGAAACTGAGCACCGAATTCAGTTCCCATCTGGCGTAAATGAACTAGGTTCTCTCGATAATACGAAAGAAAATCTTCATTCATAAATGCTCCTTTCTTTTATTCTCTATGTATATGAGGAACACCTGACTCCAAGTCCAGAGTAAACAGAAAATTAACCTCATCCGTATAAGGAGGAACTGAAACCAAACCTGTAATCTGAATCTTTATATTAGATGTCATATCATTACTTTTTAACTTCTGCACTTTTATACTTGCCGGATCAAGTCTTGGTTCAAAAAATTCAATCAGATCTCGAATCTCTTTTAACAGGTTATCAACAGTAAATTGATTGTGCGATAATCCACAAAAATCACTCAGTCCATACCCTAATACCGAACGGTATAAAAACGGATCGCTCTCCAGATCCTTTTTTTCCGGTCTTACTCTTGAGTTCAAGAGCATAAAAATATTATCCAGAATTTCTTCTTTAAGCATGTCTATATCAGAAAGTCCATCTATATCTTCTCTGGTAAGCCTTGATAATAGACTTGGAAGATAAAACTGCTGACCGTGTTTGGAACTATCTGCCATAGAAATCCTTAAAGAAGGCTCCCCTTCACAGGGAAAGGAAGCCTTTCTGTGTTAAGCGTTTTCAATCTGATTGAAGTTTGCCTCAACAGCACCATCCTTGGTGTTATCAGGTTTAATAGCGGTGTACTTCCAGGTAATCTTGCCTGCTACCAGCTCTACCTGCTCTAAAGGCAGATAGGCACCGTCAGCTCCCTGGAAACTGTTAATCAGAGCATCTGCACCGTTACCGCCAGATACTACAGACTTCACAGTAGCCTTGGAAATCTTCACATTCTCAAGAGTAACCTCATATACAGGTTCCTGCTTACCAGCAACTGCACGGCATACCTGGAACTGTACCTTTGCAACCTTCTGACCTGACATACAGAACTGCTGGATCTTTGGTGTTGCCTTGTCAATCAGATGAACAAAGGTAAATGGTTCAAAAGCGCCTCGTCCAGATACATCGGTTGCTCTACCTGCTCCTACATTCTGAACAGAACCATGAGAGAAAGCTACGACTTCAATCCATTTGCCATGGCTTTTATCGTTGGAATCTCCATCAATACCGTCAATTTTTACATAAAAATCAGAGGCCATATCTTAATCTCCTTAGTGTTACTTAGCTCCGTTAGGAACCTTTGTAGTTAATCTTAATGATGTAGTTAAGCCCTCAAGCTGATAATGAGGTCTTAAATAGAACTTGGCATTGTAGTATCCAGGCTGTCCTTCAACGTCCTCCACAACAACCTTGGCTTCAGCAAGAGGATACTTTGCCTTTACCTCCTCAGATGCATTTGGATCAGAGGTAACATAGTTTGAAATCCAGTTGCTCAGCCACTTCTCCATATCGGCTCTTTCCTTGAATGAACCAATCTTGTCACGGACAATGCACTTCAGATAATGAGCAAAGCGTGTTGTTGCAAAGATATAAGGAAGTCTTGCAGATAGATTTGCATTTGCGGTCGCATCAGGATTGTCATACTCCTGAGGCTTATTTACAGTCTGACCGCCGATAAATACAGCATAATCAGTATTCTTCCAGTGACATAATGGAAGGAAACCATTGTTGGAAAGTTCCGCCTCACGACGATCGGTAATTGCAATCTCTGTAGGACACTTCATGGTTACACCGCCATCCATGGATGGGAAGGTATGAGTTGGAAGAGACTCAACAACACCGCCAGACTCAACGCCGCGGATATGAGCACACCAGCCATAATCGGTAAAGGAACGGTTGATATTAACGCCCATAGCATAGGCCGCATTCATCCAGTTGTAATTTGCAGAGTTACCGTTACTGGTATCCTCTTCAAAATCAAATGTTTCAACAGGATTGGTAGTAGCACCATATGGAGCTCGGCTTAATACACGAGGAAGAGTCAGAGCCACATAACGGCTGTCTTCTGAGTCTCTGAAAGATCTCCATGCAGCATATTCAGGTGTTGAGAAGATCTTTGAAATATCACGAGGGTTTGCCAGCTCCTGCCAAGAATCAAGATTCATAATTGAAGGATCTGCAGCTGCAATAAAAGGAGCATGAGCAGCTGCTGAAATCTGAGCTATCCCCTTTAGCACCTCAAGATCGGGACCGGTATGATTAAAATAGTAATCACCCACAATGGCACCGATTGGCTCACCACCAGCGGTACCGTACTCCTCTTCATAAATCTTTTTGAATAAAGGGCTCTGATCCCAGGAAGTTCCCTTGAATTTTTTCAGAGTTTTTGCCACATCCTTTTTACTGATATTAAGAACTCTGATCTTCATCTGGGTACTGGTTTCAGTATTATTTACAAGGTAAGAAAGTCCACGCCAGGCGCTTTCAAGATTTTCAAAATCCTTATGATGAATAATCTTATTAACCTGAGCACTGAGTTTCTTGTCAATCTCAGAGATAATTCCTTCAATAGTCTTGATAGCATTGTCACTGACTAAAGTTGCATTTTCCAGAGCCTGAGAAACAAGGGTTCTTACGGCTCCCTTCACAGCAACGTCTGCCTCCTCTGATTTTGGTTTGAATTCCTGATTAAGAAGTTTATCAAAATCAGAAAGTTCCATCTCCGCAGATAGTGCGCCTTCTTCTTTTACTGTATCTGTCATAATAATCTTTACTCCTTATCAGTCTTTTCTGCAGATTCATCCTTGGCCTTTTCCATCTCTTCCTTTGCCTTGGCACTCAGAGCCTTCAGCAGAGCAGGATCTTCAAGCAGCTTGCCAAGAAGTTCTTCAGCCCCGCTCTTACCATCCATATAACTTAATAGATTAGCCAGCTGTTTTCTTGCATCTAAAAGCTGCTTTACACCTTCAACTTTCTCTGCAACCTTGTCAGGAGAAAAGTCTTCCATATTATTGAAGGTAATATCGACTGCAATATTGCCACCATCGTCATTAAGTACATTAGGTACAGAGAATGCAACTCTTGGTTTGATGCTCTTTAATCTGCTGTCAAAATTCTCTGAATCGAACTCCACAAAATTTCGCTCTTCTACATTTGGGAGAGGATCTTCTGGTTTACCAGAGAGATCTGACATAACTCCCATAACAAAAGGAAGATTTACCTTTTTCTCAGCACCATAAAGTTCTACGTCGTATTCGACCTGAACTCTCGGAGCTCTATTCCTTCCAATAAATTTCTGAGAACTGCTGTTTGCCATTCTATTTACCTATCCTTAATGTTGAAAAAAAATCATTCTTCAGCTTTCTGGATCACACCAAGCTGTTCCATAGCCTTTGAAACCGAGTTTTCATCAATCTCTCGCATAATGTCCAGAAGATTCATATCTGACATGCGTAGAGCTCTGTTTAATAAAAATGGAAGAGGACTAGTAGGCTCTGTTTTCGCGAAGAAATCAGAGCATTTCTTTATGAGCATCAGTGCATCACCACGGTCTGAAACAACAAAAGACTTTATATCAAAGCCAATATATTTTTTTCCAGACTCGCTACCACCGTTTCCTATGTCAGTTTTCTGTTCAGTAACGCCTGTGTCCTGAACATTTGAAGATTCATCTGATGAAACGCCTCCTTTTTTATATGATAATATGAACTTCTTGACGCTCTTCATTTCAGCAATTAGAGCCTCAAGATTCAGATATCCCGCATTCCCCATCTTCTCATTCATGCTAGAAGAAATCTTATCGAGCAGAGAGAGAATGTCATCTACACACTGACTGCGGTTTTCCATCTCTTCTGCAGGAACACCATTGAGTTCTGCATTAACAATAACAGGATCAACCTCGTTCTCTGCCTTACCTTCGATAAACCCCTGAACCACCATCACATCTCTGATGGAATATGGCAGAGAATCTACAAAACGATTCTGTCTTAAATGAAAAATAAACCTGATAGGATCATTATATGAGCCGCTTTGAGGAGACAGCATATGGAGAATGTTTACTCGTTCAGTTGGATCGTTATCATCCTCAGGATCAAGCTTTGGATAAAAATCCTCCCACATGTTGTCAATCAGATAATCGATAAGCTGCAGTCCGAATTTCAGACCTTCAAGACCATTGCAGCATGACAGTCCAATCGTGTAATAGGTAGCCACTCTGAGGTCACGGGTCTTTTCCCATAAGGAAAGACATGACGAGCATAGCTTAGAGAATTCTGGATCTTTTCCCTCAGATACAGATTCTCCCATCTCAGAATCAGGGACTCCAACTGCAAGAGAATCTAGTTCCATGTATAACTGATCATATTCACAGTTATCTCCACAGCGATTGTTTGGCAATTCAGTCGTCAGTGTCGATAAATCAGGAAAATCCATTTTCTCCCCCAAACGCTCTCTAGATATCGCGATTATTTGAATAAAATAAATAAATTCAGATATATAACTGCTAACTTCAAGAGTAGTTTTTGAATGTCATATTTACTGTGATCATCTCTTTGTTTTAGCTAACATAGAAGAAAAAAAAGCAATTTTTAGAAACTATGTCATATTTATTTTGTTCAAAATACAAGTCTGATCGCATTAACATCGTTCTAAAAAGTGCCCTCTATACAGTATTTTTTTCTTACTCCCATGTAACAGATACAGGTTTACAGTAAATAAAAAAGGCCTTCTCACTGAGGAGAAAGCCTCTATAGAATTAAGCATTCTCAATCTGGTTGAAGTTTGCCTCAACAGCGCCATCCTTAGTGCTGTCAGGTTTAATTGCTGTATACTTCCATGAGATCTTTCCTGCTACAAGTTGTACCTGTTCTACTGGCAGATAAGCACCATCTGCTCCTTGGAAGGTGTCAATCAGAGCATCAGCGCCATTTCCGCCAGAAACCACAGACTTTACTTCGGCCTTGCTGATCTTTACATTTTCCAAAGTAATTTCATAAACAGGTACCTGTGCACCTGCAACCTCACGACAAACCTGGAATTCAACCTTTGCAATCTTCTGACCGGACATACAGAACTGCTGAATCTTTGGGGTTGCCTTGTCAATCAAATGAACAAAAGAGAATGGTTCGAATGTGCCACGACCAGACACATCAGTTGCTCTTCCCGCACCAACATTCTGAACTGAACCATGAGAGAAAGAGATTGCCTCGATCCACTTGCTGTGGCCCTTATCGTTTGAATCGCCGTCAATACCGTCAATCTTTACAAAAAAATCTGAAGCCATGATAAGTCTCCTTTCAAATTCCCCCCCTCTGGGAGTTCCCCTTTGGGAGTTATTCTGTTAGGACATCTGATTTACCAGAATGTCCTAAATGTTGCGATATAAACTAAAAAGTTTTATAACAAAGTACAATTACCTAACAATCAGATTAAGCATTCTCAATCTGGTTGAAGTTAGCCTCTACTGCACCGTCCTTGGTGTTATCAGGTTTAATAGCGGTGTACTTCCAAGTAATTTTGCCTGCAATCATCTCCACTTGTTCTAAAGGCAGGTATGCACCGTCTGCGCCCTGGAAACTGTTAATCAGAGCGTCTGCACCGTTTCCGCCAGAAACTACAGACTTAACAAAAGCCTTGGAAATCTTCACGTTCTCAAGAGTAACCTCATACACAGGTTCCTGCTTACCAGCAACTGCACGGCATACCTGGAACTGTACCTTTGCAACCTTCTGACCTGACATACAGAACTGCTGGATCTTTGGGGTTGCCTTGTCAATCAGATGAACAAAGGTAAATGGTTCAAAAGCGCCTCGTCCAGATACATCTGTAGCTCTTCCTGCACCAACGTTCTGAACAGAACCGTGTTCGAATGCTACAATTTCAATCCACTTGCTGTGGCCCTTGTCATTTGAATCGCCATCAATGCCGTCAATCTTTACAAAAAAATCTGCAGCCATAATAAATCTCCTTTTATGACTATCACGCTCTAAAAGAGCTTTTGTTTGACCTTTTAATTGTTTTTAAATTCATTCTCATGAAAATAAAAACTGTTGTAAAAAAAAACTGCCCTATTTATTTTCTTAGGAGAAGCTCAACTATATTTTTTCCCCTTAAAGCCTTTGGCAGATGAACATTATCAAAAATAATGTTGTTTTGTTATTACACAATATAGATCTTTTTTACAGAATATTTTAGCTACTTTTATAATTTTTTGAAGATAGTCACATATTTTCTTCTTTACTTAGCAAAAACTTAGGAGTATGAGATATCTAAATAATAAATATCTTATTGTTTAATAAAGATAAAATTAAGAAATAAGGTTATTGTTAAATTAAAGAAAATATTCTCTTTTCCTTAAAGAAAAAATTAATAAGAAATGCTTATGTAGATATTGATATATCTTATATTAGGATTTGTGACAACTATACGGTACCAAGAAAGAATACTTAAACACATTCACTTCAGGAGATGATTAAAGTGAGGAGATGGATCGAAGTTATCCTGCCGAAATGAAACGACCTAGGGTCTTCTTCCGTAAAAACACAGGGAGCGCTCTTAAGAGCGAACACTAACAGTGATTGTAAAAGTATTATCTATATCTTCTGATTTTCAATTATCAAGAAAAATCTAAAAATTTTATCTATTGACTCTCCTCATACAAAAAAACTTTCATATTTTTAATATTATTTTTCACTACTTTTAATGTTTTTGAGAATAGTCACATTTTACATACAGATTTAGACATATTATTATTGAAAATATATTTTTTTCTATATATGTGATCATTGATCATTTAAATTAGAAAAAAATGCAGAAAAGGCAACTTTTTAGTTTATTTTTCTCAACTATGATTGAAATATGCGAATTTAACTGTATTTGAAGGGAATTTACCGCATTTACAGAAGATATTTGTATATAGAAATCAGTTTTCAGGGGAATATAAGATGAATACTAAGCTAAAGTCTATTTATTTCAGCATTACTCCTACGATTACAAAGGGTAAAGTTATATTTCCTTCATACTCTGTTTATGAGTTTTCTTTTAAAGAAGGAATTTCAGACCTCTACTACGGAAAACTGTTCTTTTATGCAACAAATTCGTTAAAGGCCTCAGAACTGCAGCAGCTTATAGGAAAGATGATAAATATCGAGATTGAAATCTCAGATAACCTGCACGCTCCAGACAAAGATAAGCAGTTAAAACAGGATTACAGCTTCAAGAGACTTATCAACGGTCTTATTTCTTCAGTGAAATTTCTTGGCAGAACCATGGATGTAACCACCAAGTCCGACAGCAAACCAGCCAACATCTTCGAGATTGATTTCACATCACCTTTTGAGCTACTCAAAGAAAGTAATTACAAGTACCATGATCTAACTTATGGAAAACTACAGGATAAGCTAGAGAAATTCTTAAGTAAACCAGAAAAGGTTATTTACGGAGAAGATTACAAAGACAGTTCATATTTATCAATAAAATATGAGCTTCTTGATTCTAAAGATAAAAATATATCTTCTTCACTCCCTGACAACGTATGTATTCAGATCGGAAATTACACTCCTCTTCATTGTTTAAGAAAACTACTTACTGATTTTGGCCTGAATTTCAATATTATTCATGCAGAGGATAATAACAAAAAAGTTATCAAGGTTTTCCTTAGCAAGGGCTATGGTGTCAGCAAAAGCAATGGAGTTGTAAGTAGTTATTTTGATAACTCAAACAAAGATAAGCTCAATTACGATATTGAAATTGTCTGCGACCAGTCTGATAGCGGCTCTCCAAAATTAACATCATTCAGTATTGATGTTAAAAATCATAATCTGGGAGCATTTAACAATAGCAATGAATTTCTGATCTATTCAACAACATCAGAAAAGAACGCTGTTGCTTCACAGACAAACGCAGAAATTGAGAATCTTAAGAATCTTAACAATAAGACAGAACGAGAGAGGATGGTATACAAACTTACCGCATCCCATCTGATCTTTGTGCCAGGAACTGTTATAAAAGCACAGAACTACATTGACAGTGAAGTAAAACTGATTGTCGATAATGTTGATCTACACATCCTTGCTGGTCTAGATGGCTCAATATTCAATACCAGTAAAAAGCTAGAACCAAGTATAGAGGAAACCATCTGCGCATATGAGCAGGACCAGAATAAAGAGCCAGGTTCCTTTGCTGATTTTGTAGAAATTGAAGATAAACCTGTAGCGATAAACAAAGAAATATCAGTGCGTGCTGAAACCAATAATATCAGGATATTAGAGGCGGTTGTAACAGATGGCGCTGGTCGTTATTCTGGCAACTGGCCAGCACCTAGTGATGATTCTTCAGTAAAAGAACCGATTGCAGGCGCAATATGTATCTGCGCAGGAGATGATACCAAGAATCCAAGCATGTTTTATGCACTGCCTTCTGGTCAGAGTAATCCTGTTCAGGTAAGACTAACCTCCACAGTGGCTAATAACGAAATATTCAATATGCCACGTATTGGACAAAAGGTTCTGATTATCTCAGGCGACAACAATTACTATCTTCATAGTTTCCTTTCTCAGAAAGACTCTACTTCTGTAACCGAGGCAAATAAAGCAGATAGGGACAATAAACTAGCATCCATAAAAGGATTTGCTTCCCACAGCCATGGAGCAAGAGTGCATGTATGGAATGCAACCGACACTAGCAAAAATACCGGAATCAAAGGTTTTAATGTTGATGAAAGCCAATACAAACTTTCAAAACTATCTCTTGAAAAAAATACCGATATCAAGCAATACATAAAAAATAAGATTCTGGCTGGAACCGAAACATCGGTTGTTGAAGCTCTAGTTAAACAGGATAACACCTATAAATATTACCAGGCTTATTCTGACTCCAGTAAAATTGATAGCAAATATCTTGGAACCTTGAAAGAAAGCGATTGTAAGGCACTTAGTGAAGCTTCAATAAAAAAACGTTGTGCTGCAATAAAGAAACTTGTTGAAAAAACAGAAAAAGAGCTTAAGGAAGCTGACAGCAAACTTAATGAAATAGAAAGCAAAATTAAAAACAAGGATAGAGAAAAGGAAATCGCTGAAATTGCAGTAAAAGCACTTACAGGTGATGAGAAAAATGCAAAACAGAAGGAACTTAATAATATAAAGTCTGACCTTAGCTCATTAAATGATGACAAAAAAAATGCAGAAAAAACTCAAAAAGAAAAGCAGAGTGCAAATGATAAAGCACAAGCAGGATTGGAAGCTATTGTTAATGAATTTATCGGAGAAATAGGATATACAAGAAATTATATAGATTCCTTCAGTGATGTATTCAAGATTGACCATGACGGAAATCTAGAAATAAATGCAAAGGGAACAGTAACAATCAATGCTGAAAGCGTAAATATTTCATCCTCAAAATCAACTTCCCTGACCGGTTCAGGTTCTATTACCATGACCTCCACAGGAAGTATCAAGATGGGATGTGCAGGAACTTCCTTTACAATCCTATCTTCAGCAATCAAAGCCTGTTCTATACCTTTTGCAAATGGTGCGATGTCAAGCTTTGGCTCAACCTTAACCTTAGACAGCTACGAAGGCACAAGTATCAAAGCTCCAACAGTCAATATCTCTGCAAAATTTGCAGCAGCTATGAAAGATGGCGTCGGCTCGGGCTTCAAGGTAAGTAAAGGTGTATGTGGCATGAATGGAGCAGAAGCAAGCATGACAACCAGCACCTTCCCAAAGCATACATTGAGTGTCATTAAGTTCGATGAAGAACTTGTAAAAGAAATGGCAAATACTATTACCGTAAATACAAATCCTGATGCTTCTAAATATGAAAAAGGAATTTTAGATGGAGTTCTATTCCCTGTATTTAACGAAGTTTCCGGTTATTTTGTTGGTGATGGTCTATTCCAGAAAATGAATAAAACTCACGACGACTACTGTAGTACCAGGCGAGACAGTGCTGCAGACATACATCAGAAACAAACCGATTACGACACAGCTGTAACCAATAAGACTGCAGATCAGGCTGAGAAGAAACAAGCTCTGGATGAAGCAAAAGCAGCAGATGGCAGAACTGTCGCACGTTTTGTAGTAGACGTATGTGACTTATCCTGTGACACTCTTGATTTTATCGCTAAATGCATGGATATAGTTGTCGCCATTACTGATATGGCTGACGATGACAACTGGTTTGAAAGAAAAGGTCTTGTTGGAAAGAATCATGCACAGGACATAAAATACCTTTTTGCCAGCCTGAAATATACATTAAACACCGTGGCAATAAATACTATCGTAGCCGCAAATCAGTGGGGATTAAAACCAGCAAAGGTTGCACTGAAAGGTGGATTATTAGATATGTACACTACAAGAGAACAAGCAGCAACATACCACAAGTTGGATGCTAGACCTGTAGTTTAATGGAATGGGAAACAATAGTTTATTGAATATGGAGCTGTAATTATGGCACTGACAGAAGAAAGTAAAAAACAGCTGCAAGCACTTGGAACAAGCCTGGCAGAAGATATAGGCGTTGGTGTTGCAATGATTATTGCAGAAGAAGCTCTTGAATCACTTGCAGCCTCAAATATCAAGGAAAGTGATCCTTCTGGAGATAGAGAATCTAAGCCAACTGATGATCAGGCTGTTCTTGATGAAAAGAAGGCTGAAGGTAATTCAAATGAAGGTTCTCTGGCTAAGGATGATGTCAAAGCTCAGGGTGGTGAAGTTGCAGCAACTCAGACCAACGCAGAGGCCAACCAGAATCAAGCCAAAGCACTGGATACCGGAGCAAAGGCTCTACAGACAAGTGCAGGTGCAACAGAAATCGCAACTAAGGCCTTAAAGATGAACTAAAAAAAACATACGGAGTAAATTTTAAACATGGCAAATGTATCAAATCAGCTTGAGTGGATGAATAAACATCTGGTACTTCTACAGTACCAGACTGTTAAAGAAGCTATTGAGCAGGAAATGTTTCCTGCAACCACCGATCTTCTTGAAATTGCAGAAAATTATCCAAACAGTGAGGATTTTCTGCATGAACTTGAAAACAAGAAAGAGTTTAAGGATGCCTGTACTTTTCTTGCCTACAATCTTCATCACAGAGCAGCAGTCTGGTGGTCATATATCTGTGTTCTGGATTTACTCAAGGAATTAAAAAAGGCTCCGGCAAAACCACGTGATATTGATGATATAGGAAAGCCAAAGCCATTTAATCTCCCTGATTGGGCAAAAAAAATGGAAGAACCGCCTTATGATGTTGATAAGAAGATTGCTGATTTCCATGCTTTCAGGGATAAGGCTTTTGCAGCTCATCAGGAGAGAATAAAGAATATTGATCCGGAGGTAAGAAAAGACTGTGAAGAAGCCATAGAAATTGTAATGAGCGAAATTAGAAAAAAACATGGAAAGGATTTGTTTGAGCTGTTAGATGCAACCTGTGAAAAAATGCTCAGAAATCATGGACAGGATATAGTTATCGACATAGAAAACAGTCCTATTACCAAAGCAAGAAAAGAGCTTCAGGATAAAATCGAGGCCTCAAGAAAGGAGACAATCGAAACCATTAAGGCTGCCCTGCCAAAGGTTGATCTAAAAGCTCAGATTAAAAATAAACGCTCTGCGCTAGATAGTGTTTACAGCTATATCGTATCCCCAGATGAGGATAATGCCAATAACTGTATAAAGATTGGAAACAAAGGTCCTGATACCCCAGAAGGCTTGCTCGCGCTCGTTGCTTTCTGGAGTTTTGGTGATCTAGCCCCAAAGGGGACAACCGTTGTAAAAACACCTGCTGGGCTGTTGGGCAACGGAATCAACTCCCTGATGCTGATGCTTGCACTGGCACCAGGCGGAGAGAAAAAGCTTAAGGAAAGATATGAAACCTACTTTAACCTTGGTTATGAAGTTGCGGCAGGAAGAAATAACTGGAGTAAGAGTGTTGAAGAAGGGAAAGCGCCTCATGCTGAGCTGAATCTATATGCAAATATGGAGAAAGACGTTGCAGCTACAGAAGAGAGCCCTTCTGATGCTCTAAGTTCAGGTAAGGCTGATAATACGCAGTCTACACCACCTGCAAAACCAGTTATCAACAGATTCAAGTAGAAAGTACTTCTCCTACCAGTTTGATTGAAACTCAGGCAGCCTATAGAGCTGCCTGAATTACAATTAAATTACACTAGAGATACTTGAAGTCTCTTTCCAAGACCAGCGGCAAGTTTCTTTAATGTTCTTATTGAGGGATTAGCATTTCCATTTTCTATTTTGGATAAATCAGCTTGAGTTATCCCTGTTAATTCTGAAAGTTCTTTCTGAGTAAGTCCTTTTTCTTTTCTTGCAAGAATAATACTCTTAATCATGGTATATTCAGGCTCTAAAACATCATATTCTTTCTTTAGATTTGGATCCTTAAGCTGTTCAGCTAGAAAATCATCAAATTTAATACTCATTGCCACACTCCGCTAGTTTGGATCTATAAAAAACTATAAAAATATATAAAAAGCTATAAATTTATGGGCTTTCTACCAAATTCCTGTTTCATCACTGCTGGTTGCTATCCCATTCATTTCTAAATCAGATAGCAGAGCCGTCAGCTCCGCAGGCTTAAG
>NZ_FPAH01000010.1 GCF_900116345.1 Succinivibrio dextrinosolvens
CGCAAAACTGTGATCCTTCACAGAGATAAACTAAAAAATAATAAATCCAAACTGACAAATTCCGAAAATTAAACAATAGTTAAAGTAGTTAAGATTTTTTGTTTATTTGAAATCTCAGTGTTTTTGAGGTAATTGTGGGGACTTACGATGAAAATGACCACATTGGATAAAGGTGAAGATTTTACTTTTGAAGATTATCAAAAGCAGGGAACTTCAAATGATTCTTTTTACCTGAGAGAAAAGAAGAATTCTTTTCGTCTTAAGCCTCTTACAGTTGCGGTAAGTGTAGTTCTCACAGGATTAGCCTTATCCAATCAGGTTAAGGCTGATAAAGACTTTGATTCTCCATGGATAATCGAAGGAACAGAAGATCTTAGTAGTCATAATAAATTTAAAGTACCTGGCGATAATCCTAATACTTTAGTAACAGCCACAATTAACGGAACTGTAAATTTTTCAAATTTGAATCATTCTTGGCTTTACACTAGCTATAAAGACGAACTGCCATACAATAGTTACAACAGCATCACCGTATATGGTCAGATAAATGGAAGTAATAACCATTCTAAGCCAAGTAATCTTATAGGAGCGTATACAACTAGCCAATATGGTTCAAGTATACAAAACAACAACAATACCGTAATCTTTAAAGCAGGAAGCAGTGTAAATAATCTATACGTATATGGAGCAAAAATAGATAATATAGTAAATTCTGGAAATAAATCTGCGTCAACTGATTACAATACAGTGATCATTGAAAAAGGAAGTAATTATCAGGGAAATGCTTATGTAGTTGGCGGATATGCTCTTGCAAACAACACTGCTACTGCATCTAATAATAAAATAATTATTGGCTCAGGAAATTTCAGTAGCGCAATTGTAGCAGGTTGGACCTCAACTTCCGATGATAATCAACAAGCTACCATGGTCGGTAATGAAGTCTATCTGTATGGTGATGCAGATGTAAGCGGTGCAGATATTTATGGTGGAGTTAGAACAAAAGCAGATCAACTCAACGAAATCAAAAATCCACAAAATACTACTGTAATTGCAGGAAATACCCTAATCTTTGGCTATAACAACACACCTTGGTCCCCAGCTAACTATACGGTGGGAAGTGTAAATAATTTTTCTACAATACGCCTTGATAATGTTATCTGGGGTAAAACTATTACCATTTCAAAACTGACTAATGCATCCACGGATTCCACAGTAACTAAAATCAATGCAGAAAATGTAAGCTTTTCCGGTGTTGAGATGCTTTATCCAGGAGACAGCTACGACATGCTGACCGTTACAACTGTAGAATCAGGAAGTCTTGGCTTATCTTCTGAAACATCGACCTATACTTTAGGCTCCTCACTTGGAGGTATCGGTTACACAAAACTTAATGGAAATACTGTTACCTATACTGTTACCAGTCTTGAGACTCAGCCTCAGACTCATACTTCAGCAATGACCATGTCAGCAGGTACAGTTGCATTATCCCAAGGCGCAGATACACTGTCTGCTTCAGGATTTAATCTTGCCAATTCGGGCCTCACAGGAGTACAGGATTTCTTTGCTGTTGGAGGAGGCATGGCTCGAGTTAAAACAGGCTCTCATGTTAATGTGAATACCTTGAACTTTTCAGTTGGTATCGGTAACAACGTTCAGAACGACTACGGAATGCTGTCAGTGGGAGGAGCATTTGAAGCCGGCTTTGGTAAATTCAAGAATCACTTTAATGCAGGCCAGGCTGACCCGTACATCAAGAAAAACGGAGATTTCACCTATTACGGTATTGCAGCTTTAGCAAATATGACATTTGAGAATCTATGGCACGTAAACGGAGCTTTAAGATACGGACGCTTAAAAACCTCTCAGAATAGAGCCCTATACAATTTTGCAACAAAACTGGCCTACGATATCGATCTAAGTTCTTATTACATGGGTGCTGAATTAGGAGTAGGAAAGGTTATCAAATTTGACGATCTTAACTCCCTGGATCTGTACGGAAAGTATTTCTTCCTGCATCAGGAAGGAAACACCTTTCACGCGGGCGGTAAATACGAGCTCTCAGATGTAAACAGTCACCGTTTAAGACTAGGGGGAAGATACTCTCATAACTATACACCAACAGCTGCTCTATACACGGGACTGGGTGCTGAATACGAATTTGACGGTAAGGCTGAGCTTAAAGTGGATGGATTGATGGCTGAACCTTCCAAGACAGACGGTTTTAGAGGATTCGGTGAACTTGGTGTTACTATTACACCGGCATCAAATAAGGGACTTATTTTTGATTTTAGTGTCAAAGGTCTGTTAGGAGAGGGGTTTAGAGGTGCCTGGGTAAATGCAGAAATGAAATATATGTTCTAACTTTCACCAGATATGCAAAAGCCAGACTACTAAAATCTGGCTTTTTTGTGTTTATTCGTCGTTTTCGACTTCTTCAATAGCCTCAAAAGGACAAACTGACTGGCAGGCTGCACAATCAGCGCACACTGAGGCTTCAATCTGAAAAGAGCCGTCATCCTGCTGTTCAATAGCTCCGCAAGGGCATATATCTTGGCATTCGCCACATTCTGAACAAACTTCTTTGTTAATTACAAACATCGGTTCCACCATATTGGTATGAATAATTCTTGTGGAGGCATATAATACTCTATATTTTTGATTTTAAAAAGGCTTATATATGGACGAGATTAGAGAGAATTTATCAAAAGTCCACCAGGAGATTATCTCCTCATGCAATAAATACGGCAGATCTGAAAATGATGTCAGCCTGCTGTGCGTATCAAAAACAAAACCTGAAGAAAAAATAATAGCAGCCTACAACTGCGGAGAAAGACATTTCGGCGAATCCTATGCAGTGGAAGCCAGTGAGAAAATAACACATCTCAAAGAACTAGGCTACAGGGATATCATCTGGCATTTCATCGGCCCAATCCAGAAAAACAAAACCCGCCTTATCGCTGAACATTTTGACATGGTCGAAAGTCTGGACAGAGCAATAGTGGCCACAAGATTAAACGATCAGAGACCAGAGGGCTTACCTCCCCTTGAGGTTCTCATTCAGGTGAATATCTCCGCTGAAGATCAGAAATCAGGCTGTGATATCAGCGAAATCGACTCACTGATAGATACCATTCAGAAGTGCCCAAAACTGAAACTCAGAGGTTTTATGGGCGTGGGTATGGATACCCCTGATTTTGAGATAATCGATAAGGAATTTTCAAAGTTAAAGTCTTTATTTGATGAATATTCAAAGAAATTAGAGGACTTTAATATACTTTCAATCGGCATGACCCATGATCTGGATATTGCAGTAAAGAACCAGACCACAGAGGTTAGAATCGGTACAGCTATTTTTGGCGCAAGAGAATACAAGACTATGACAACAGACAATCAGAACATCGCCTTCATTGGCGGCGGCAATATGTCAACCTGCATCTATGAAAGCATTATTGCCTCAGGCTTTAATCCACAGAATATTACCGTATCAGGTCCTCATCTTGAGAAGCTAGAGAAATTCAAGACCAAAGGTTCAGTAATCACTACTGACAATATTGATGCCTTAAAGAATGCAGATATCGTCTTCCTGGGTGTAAAACCACAGATTCTGACCTCAGTTTTAGATGAGATTGCAGCATCTGGTGTTGCTCTAAACCATAAGCTGTTCGTCTCCATGGCTGCGGGCTACAAACTAAGCTCAATTGAAGAGAAGCTGAATACAAAGAAAATCATCCGTATCATGCCTAATACCCCTGCAAAACTTGGCTTAGGCGTAATTGCTGTAGTTTATGACACTGAAGTAAGTGAAAATGAAAAGCAGCTAAGCGAAAAGATGCTGGCAAAAATGGGAACCTGCATTGTCGGTGATGAGGATAATCTTAATGTTATCGGTGCTGTCGCCGGCTGTGGCCCAGCCTTTGTATACAGATTCATGGAAGCTTTAATTGCTGAGGCAGTAGCTCACGGACTTTCTGCAGACAATGCAAGAAAAATTGTCGAGCAAACTGTTCTCGGATCAGCTAATATGTCTATTAAAAATCAGGACTGCACCCTGGCCTCACTTCGTGAAGCAGTTACCTCAAAGGGAGGTACCACCTATGCTGGTCTTTGCAAGATGACTGAAGGCAACTTTGAGCAGGTTATGAAGAATACTGTTCAGGCAAGTCTTGATAGAACATACGAATTTGAAAAAATGTTTTAAACGGAAACCAACATGCAATTAAATTTTTACATTATGCTTGCAGAAGCAGTAATCATCCTGTTCGAACTGCGTTCTTTAATGCAGAGCTCAGGTATTGATTACTACCATCCTGCAACTCAGCTTGTAGTCAAACTGACTGAGCCTGTAATGAAGCTGCTGCCATTCAGAAACAGAAGCATTAAAGGCTTTTACTACGCAGGATTTATTGTTGCCTTCGTACTGTCCGTGATGTTCTGGTTCGGCTTAATTACTATCTATGGCGGTTCAGTGAATATCACCGCTGTTATTATGTATGGCGCGCTAATGACAATTAAGAGTTTTGGTTATCTGCTGCTGTTCCTGCTTTTAGCTCAGGCTTTATGTTCATGGCTGCCTGCAACCAGAGGATACAGCTTCATGTTCGGACAGCTGACCTACCCTATTGTGGCACCAGTGCAGAAGATTATTCCTCCAATCGGAATGATTGACATCTCTCTGATGATTGTGATGATCGCAATCTTTGCCCTGAACAGACTGGCCTATTCAATCTTTGGCCTGACCTGGGCAATTCTATAAAAAAAATCTCCAGTCATTTTGATGGCTGGAGATCTTCTTGAAACTAATCTACCGCTTACTCAAGTGTAAACTCTGGAATCTCTTCCTCAACTTCTCCATCTGAGTCAGCCTTAGGGACTTCAACTTCCAGTGAAGTTATCTTCTGATATCCGCGTGGAAGCTTGTCGCCCACATTGGTTCTAGTTCCAATTCTATCCAGAATCTCTCTGTAGTTGAGTTTAAGCACTTTCTTACCAGAATGAATAGTCAGTGAAGCTCCCTCAGGGATAATCGCCATAGTAGCCAGACCATCACCACCAATGGTTACTGTAGCGGTATTCAGGCCCATAAGCTTATTGCCCTTTCCTGAGGATAATTCAGGCAGTTCCTCCAACTTGTAGAACAGCAGACGTCCGGCCATACTTGCTACAGCCAGAATATCAGTTTTTCTATCTATAACTTCAACAGGAGGCAGAATCACCGCATCCTCATCCAGATTAATTAAAGCTTTACCTGCTTTTGCTCTGGACTGCATATCTGTAGATAGGGTAATAAATCCCTTACCCTTGTCTGAAGCAACCACCAGATACTTATCCTTTCGAGGTACAACTACGTGACAGGCTTTTTCACCTGGCTGGAAGTTTACCTTGGCAGATAAAGGTTCACCCTGTCCTCTTGCAGAAGGGAGATCTTTAATATCAACACTGTATACTCGACCTAATGTGGAGATAAAACAGGCCTGCTCATTAGTCTTACCGGAGGCTTTGGAGAGGAATTTATCTCCAGAACGGTAATTTAATGAAGACGCATCCACATCATGACCGGAAGCAGCACGTACCCAGCCCATCTTTGAAAGAACAACTGTAACCGGAGTACTTGGAACCAGATCCTCTTCCTTGATGGCAACGGCAGCATCTCTTTGTACCACGCGACAGCGTCTCTCATCGCCGTAGAGTTTTGCATCTGCAAGGATTTCTTTTTTCAGGAAAGTCTTAAAGCGGGCATCTGAGCCTAACAGAGTCTCAAGATGTTTCTTCTCTTCATTAAGCTTATCCATCTCAGCTTTAATCTTGACTTCCTCAAGTCTGGCCAGCTGACGCAGCTTGGTCTCAAGAATATATTCAACCTGGGCATCTGACAGACCGAATCTTTCGATCAGCTTGCTCTTAGGATCATCCTCATGACGGATAATCTCAATAACCTCATCGATATTGAGCATTACCAACATGAAGCCTTCTAAGAGGTGCAGTCTCTTGTTTACAGCTTCAAGACGATGTGACAGTCTCTTTTTAACGGTTTCGGTTCTGAATACCAGCCACTCATTCAGGATTGTCTTTAAATCCTTGACTGCAGGCTTGCCGTCAAGTCCCAGAATATTGATATTTACTCTGTAGGTGTTCTCAAGTGAGGTTACAGCATACAGATGCTCCATCAGCTCATCGATATTTACACGGTTAGAGCGTGGAGTAATTACAATACGGATTGGATTGTTTCTGTCTGAGGCATTGGTAATATCAGAAACTAAAGGCAGTTTCTTCTTGCCCATCAGATCAGCAATCTGCTTTTCGATGGTTCCAACGGAAACCTGATAAGGCAGTGAGGTAATGATAATCTCATTCTTCTCAACAGTGTAAACGGCACGCTGTCTGATTGTGCCACGGCCAGTCTCATAAATTTTTCTTAACTCCTCGGTGGAGTTGGTAATCTCTGCTGCACAAGGATAATCAGGAGCAGGAACAAACTGCATCAGATCAGAAACTGAAGCCTCAGGCTTATCAATCAGATGAACCACAGCATTAGCAATTTCATTAAGATTATGAGGAGGGATATCGGTAGCCATACCCACTGCAATACCGGTGGTGCCGTTTAAAAGAATATTTGGCAGTCTTGCTGGAAGATATTTTGGCTCGTCTACTGTTCCATCAAAATTTGGAATCCAGTCAACACAGCCGGTATTCAAATCCTGCAGAAGCACTTCAGAATAAGGAGCCAGTCTGGACTCGGTATAACGCATAGCTGCAAAGGATTTAGGATCTTCCACGTCACCCCAGTTACCCTGACCGTCAACCAGAGGATATCTGTAGGAGAATGGCTGAGCCATAAGAACCATAGCCTCGTAACAGGCGCTGTCACCGTGTGGGTGATACTTACCCAGTACTTCACCAACAGTTCTTGCTGACTTTACATGTTTGGCTTTAAAGTTGATGCCGAGCTTAGCCATGGCGTACACAATTCGACGCTGCACCGGTTTCATACCGTCAGCAACTGAAGGCAGTGCACGATCTCTGATTACACTCATGGAGTAATTCAGGTAGGCATTTTCAGCAAACTGCTGTAAAGGCATCAGTTCGATGCCTTCAAGGCTTAAATTTCGAATTTTTTCTTCTGACATCTAAATTTTTCTCACACAACAACGACCGTTGCGTTTATAATTTATATATATAACTATTATATTTTAAAACAATACAGCAAATAATTTAAATTTTTTTGTGTACTTCGATTCATGGTATGCGTTATGAGATATGTACGTTTTTTATCAGCTTTAGCATTAGTTAGCTGTATTTTTTCTGCATCTGCAAAGAATGTTCACGATATTCCAGATTCACTTCTGGCAAGAGCTGTCACATCTTCTATTCCTTATGATGCCCAGTTTGATTACGGCAAGCAGGGGAAGTCTGCAGATTTCATCAATTCCATCTATCCTGATTATCAGTCATCAGCATCTGTAACCAGTAAGCCTGTAAACACCACAAGTCTCGCATCAAAGGCAACCAATACAGAAACTGTTACCCACTCATCTTCTTTCACCAACAAGATTGTTGATAGAGTGATTGTAAACAAAAGAGCTCATCAGATGATTCTGATGAAGGACGGTCAGGAAGTCAGAAAATTCTGGATTGCTCTGTCAGACAGACCTGAGGGTAAAAAGATGTTTGAAGGTGACCGCAGAACACCTGAGGGAACCTATATTCTTGATTATGTAAAAAGACGTTCAAGCTTCTACAAAGCAATTCATATCTCTTATCCTAATGCACAGGATATTGAGAATGCGCGTAAGTACGGCAGAAGACCTGGCGGCATGATCATGGTTCACGGTCAGCCAAATTCAAAGAGAGAGTATCATGACTCAATACAGAGAACCAACTGGACAAACGGCTGTATCGCTCTTCTGAATCCAGACATGGATATCTTCCTTTCCATGGTGGATGAAGGAACTCCAATTACAATTAATCCTTAAGCATATTATTCTCCTGGCAAAAGCTCACTTAAATGTGAGCTTTTGTGTTCTCGGTGAAAATTACTTCTGACTCAAAGGAATTGTCTTAATTACCCGTGCAGGAACTCCACCTACAATTGTATTAGAAGGAACGTCCCTGGTAACCACAGCTCCGGCAGCTATCACAGCTCCATCGCCAACAGTCACCCCCTGCAGAACAGTTGCATTTGATCCTATCCATACATTTTTACCTATCGTTATAGGTTTAGGCAGAAGACAGCCTCTTTTCTCAGGATTTAAATCATGATTCAACGTAGCCAGAACCACATTGTGCCCAATTAAGGATCCATCACCTATGATTATCCCTCCCTGGTCCTGGAAACATACTCCACTGTTTATTGTAACCTTGCCCTTTAAGTGAGTATTCTGACCAAAGTCTGTATGAAATGGAGGAAAAAGGACCAGTTTTCCTTTTACATTCTCCCCGGTTAGCTCCGAGAACAGTTCTTCGATTTCTTCAGGAGTATGATATGAGTTGTTGATTTTTGAGGTAATTTTTAAAGCTCGCTGGGTCATTTCGTGACAGAATGGAAAGGCATCAGACGTTACTTCTACCATTTCCTGATTATTCATCTTATTTAAAAAAGTTGTTAAATCCATTTCTTTCTCAGGAGACTTATTTAGAAGACGATAGGGAAAAGAAAATCCGGATGTTTCCACCCGGACAACACAAACATAAGGACGTTTATATCTTATTTAAGATTCTTGTTGAAGAAATTCTCAATCTGATTAAAAGGAATCTTATCCAGATGATCATACAGATCGGCATGAGTTGCCCCCTTTACTACAATCAGCTCCTTAGGAGATGAAGCTGCCTTGTATACATTATCTGAGAAATACTTTGAGTGGGCCTTATCACCAGTAATCAGCATTAGAGGACGAGGAGACAGTTCCTTGATATTATCCATTAGGCTGAAGTTAAAGAAGCCGTATGCTGTGGTTGAATCCCAGGCAGAGGTATTTGAGTTAATAGCTCTTGGATGATAAGCTCTACCAATGTAATAGCCATAGAAATCCTTTGAGACAGGGTCGGCATCTGCTGGCAGAGTATCAGGGAACATCTTGTCAAAAGTCTGGATATTACCGTTAGCATCAACACCTAACTCATGAGCACCGCGAATTGATTCACCGCTCTTGGCCTCGGCATCTCTCATTTTGGCTAAATGCTGCTTAACAATGTTTCTTTGCTCATCTGTATAGTATGCACCGTTATAATGGTCAGAAATACTCTCAGACATGTCGTACATAGCTGAGGTTACAACAGCTTTAATACGGACATCGTTTGATGCTGCAGTAATTGCCATTCCAGAAAGACCACAGATACCAATTGCACCAATCTTCTGTGGATCAACAAAGGTCAGATTGCTGATAAAATCAACTGCAGCGCTGTAATCCTCAGTAAAGATCTCAGGTGATCCCATATTACGGCGAACACCAGATGATTCACCTGTCATTGAAGGATCAAAAGCAACAGTAACATAACCTCGCTTAGCCATTTCCTGAGCGTATAGACCAGATGACTGTTCCTTAACCGCACCAAATGGTCCAGTAATTACCAATGCACTGTATTTTTTAGTGTTATCAAAATCTTTAGGCAGATATAAGTGACCTGCAACCTCAAAACCGTAACGATTTTGGAAAACTACTTTCAGAACTTCAATGCTCTTATCAACATTGAAAACACGAGTATCATCTTTTAAAGCCTCAACAGAAGCATTCTTCATCTGAGAAGCCTTTGCCACAACAGATAGAGGAACCTCATTTGCCATTACATTAACAGAACTCATAAGCATTGCTCCTGCAATCATTGAAGTTACAAATTTATTAAGTTTCATATAGGTCTCCGTGGTAGTTTAATTTATTTTTTCTGCTCGATTTTTCTGATTAGATAATCAAGCGTATCCAATTCAAATTGAACCTTTGTTAATTTTTCTCTTAGGCATTTTCTTTCACCTTTTAACTGTAAAAGCATTTTGCCAAGTTCTTCGTTCTCATAACATTCAGCACAGGATTCACACATTTCATCAGAGCAACCAGCATCAGATAAACTCTTTATAAGTTGCTGCTTATACGTTGTTACTGCTTTCATATGTCCTCCCTGTGCAATTAAATATACATTGAAAAAATATAATGACAAATGGTAATATTTCATTACGGATTATTCTTATTTGGAATAATTTATAAAGATTGACAGGTTAAGAAAAAAAAATGGATATAAAGCTATTAAAAAATTTTTTACAGATCGCTCGCCTTGGCAATATGACAAAAGCATCTCAAATGCTTTATATATCTCAGTCAGCACTATCCAAACAGATGAAAGAACTCGAAGAGGAGTTTGGATGTAATCTTTTTATTCGCCAGAAAGAAGGCATGATGCTGACTGAAGAGGGATACATTCTGAGAAAACGAGCTGAAGATATTGTTTCTCTATTTGAAAAGACTAAACAGGACTTCGAAGATTTAGAAAAAATTACCGGAGGAGATATTCATGTGGGAGCAGCGGAAACCTGTCATATGGATATATTTGCAAGAGAACTTTTAGCATTCAGAAAAGATTATCCCAACCTACGCTGTCATATTATCAGTGGCATGACTGAACAGGTTACACAAATGCTTGATCGAGGACTTTTAGATATTGCCATCATTTCAGGTCAGCCAAACATCGAAAAATACAATCACATAAGATACCCGGCAGAAGATCAGTGGGGAGCTGTTGTTGCCAAGGGGCATCCCCTCTCAAAGGCTAAACGTATAACAGTAAATGAATTAAAAGACTATAACCTTATGATGTCGACACAGGGCTTATCTGAGGAGATTCGCAAGTGGTGCGGTCAGTATGCTGATTTACTGAATGTCAGCGATACAGTCAATCTGGCTTATAACGGTTCTGTATTTGTAAAAGAAAATGTTGCCGTATTACTATCGTATAAGGGACTCGCAAATACATCAGACGAAAACAGTCTGTGCTGGATTCCCTTATATCCAAAACTAACCACGCCACTATACGTGATTTGGAGAAAATACCAGGTATTTACTCCTATCGTGGATCTGTTTTTCAAACAGCTTCTAGCATCTTTTGAAAATGCAAATACAAAAAATTATTAAAAATCGATTTCACTATATGAATTATGAAACACAAAATCCAAACATAGTTATATCTATTTTTTGTCTGGTCATTTTTGTTCATGATTCTAGGTGAATATGTTCATCAGAGGAATTACTATTCCTCAAATCCTCGTCATTCTTTCCTATGGCAGCCTTCTCAAAAGCAGAGAGAATTCTGTTACTTTCTATAGTGAAAATGGTATAGGCAAATATGGCAGATATTATTGCTGAAATCAGAGGGATTCCCTTTCTTATTATCTGAGTTAAGGTATTGTTAGTAAGCTTTACTCCAAGCGCTTTGCAGACTTCTCTTATAAGCTGAGGCAGTAGCAGTTCCTGATGTTTCTGCAGCTGAGAAATAAGCTGCTTCTTAGCCTGTTTGGCCACAAACTTAAAGGCCTTGTTCGCCTTGCTTACTCCTGCTCCAACTCCCAAAGCAATAATCATCATGTCACGAAATTCCTCTTCAGTCATACAAGGAGGAAACCCGTAAATATAGGCAATTTTCTGAGAAAGAACAAAAGTATGATAAAAGAATTGAACAGTATCCACAGGAACAGCAACAAAAATAAAGATACCGCCTGGGACACCACAGGCAGCAGATAATGCCGATAATCCAGTCCTGTGGTGGCGTCTAATCTTCATGGCAAGAGCCTTCAGCTCTTCGGATGACAGGACTTCCAAAGGTGATGTTTTAATGGCCTGATCTATCTGATCTGAAGTGCATCCTGCAGATAATAAAGCTTTTCGTAAAAAGCGCTCGCGATCGACCTTAATAAATGGAAGTTTGAAGGTTGCATTTAAAGCCTTTAAGAGAAACAGATCTCGTGTTCTTGGTTTAGTGGCAACTGTTTCAGTCATATACGCGACACTTTTACAACTTGCTATATCATTAGATGAGCACCTTTAGTCCTCTGGAAACCAGATTGCAGAAAGATTAGCGTCATCATCTCGGTGCTCGTTAAAGAAGATTTCAACAGCTTTAATATCATTCTTTAAGGAACCTTCAGCAGCTACAAACTGAACCGTAGCACATAAGACCTGATCAGGCTCTCCGATATCAGGGTCAAACTCATCCTTTTCATCAGCATTTCTCAGCGAAATTTCCATGGAGTAGTCTTCATCTGTATCCAGTCTGTATAGCCTGTCATAGGCATCTTCGTCATTGATAGGAAGAGCATCTGAAGCCAATATATGGAAAAGATCAAGTGCATAATCAACGTAATCGTTGAACTCATCTTCAGTTAATGCATTAATATCAATCATTTGAAACTAGTTCTCCGCCGGTACAGAATACAGCCTCTGATACATGGTGCAGAGTATTCAGACAGCCTTTTTTAAAGCTGTTAGAAACCTCATCCCACATATTCTCTTGAACATAGCAGTTCTTAACCTTGACAAGACATATGCCTTTATCCTCAAACAAAGCCTTGTCGTTAAGCTCACACTCAAAGTAAGCCAAGGCGCCTTTGATAACCGGTAACTTAAACAGCTCGGATTCCTCTGTATCAACCTTCTGTTCAACAAACTTGTTAACAGAACAGTCCCGACCATGAATAGATCCAAGCTTCAGGATTTCATCAATCTGATTAGAATTTGGAACAGCTACAACAATTTTACTGCCATTACGAATATTCTCGGAGGTAGTATGGCCTTTATCCAGAACCAGAATCAGCTCATCAGTATCAAATGGGCAGTTCCAGGCTGCGCTCATACCGTTAGGGACACCATCTTTAGATTTGGTAAAGATACAAATCATCGGACCGCCGGTAAAAGCTCTATATGCATGGTTTAAATCAATATTCTTATACATCCATAAGTCCTTAGTTATTTTGTTTGGACATAACACGGTAAGAAAAGAATAACACGAATTGAATTTTTTAGAATAGTGGCTATTGCACAGAATGGTTAAGAAAGATGGAATATTGAGAAAAAATGAGATGACAGAAATGAAACAGCCGCATAAAAATGCGGCCATTTGAAATTACATTATTGAATCAAGCTCTGCTGGAGGCCAGTTCTCTAGGCGCATACCAAGAGATAATCCTCTCTCAGCAAGAACGTCCTTGATCTCGGTAAGTGATTTTTTACCAAGATTTGGAGTCTTAAGAAGCTCAACTTCAGTCTTCTGTACAAGATCACCAATGTACTTGATGCCTTCAGTCTTTAAGCAGTTAGCTGAACGAACAGTTAACTCAAGATCCTCAACAGGACAGATCAGCTTAGGATCAATTAGAGGACGGAATGAAGCATCTTCAGCAGGTGCAACAGAATTTCTGATATCAACGAATGAATTTAACTGATCAGCAAAAATGGTTGCAGCAATTCCAACAGCATTCTTTGGATCAATTGTTCCGTTGGTTTCAATGTCTAGGATTAACTGCTCTTTCTTGTCAGCAAGTGGTGCAGTGTGAACTGCAACATTTAAAACTGGGCAGTATGAAGCGTCAATCAGTAGACGACCAATAAATCTTTCTTCAGTGCCATCAACATGTGGATGATTTACTGAAGGAACATATCCACGACCACGGGTTACGTGAAGGTGCATATTAAGTTCTTTGTTTTCTTCTGTCAGATGACAGATGATCTGCTCAGGATTTCTAATTTCGATGCCAGCAGGACACTGAATATCACCTGCAGTTACAGGGCCAATGCCTTTCTTTCTAATATGAAGAACTGGTTCATCTCTTAGCATTCCTTCAGCAGCTACAGCAACTTCTTTTAGATTTAAAAGAATAAGAAGAATATCTTCTTGTATGCCTTCTACTGCACTGTATTCATGCACTACACCATCAATTTCAACTGCGGTGATGGCATATCCAGGAATAGAGGACAGCATAATACGACGGAGTGCTGTGCCTACAATTTGAGCATAGTGTGGCTCAAATGGCTCAAGAATTACACGGCTTATATTATGAGAAAGCTCAGTAACATCTTTTATGTTTGGCTTAATAGAATCAATGATCTGATCCAAGGTCTCACCCTCGTTTTTAAGTACAGTTAGTAAGCTATAAAATCTAAATGGGCGCAGTTATCCAGCGCCCATAAGGATTTTTATTCAGCTGCAGATGAATCTTTTGACTCTTCAGCAACTTCTGGGCGGTCAGTTAGCATGATGTAAGCAACTGGTGCTCTATCACATGCACGTAAACCAGCCTTTAAGATACGGGTGTAGCCGCCGTTACGGTTAGCAGATAGCTTACCGATAACAGTAAATAGCTTAGCTACAACTGCATCGTCACGTAGACGAGCAAAAGCTAAACGACGGTTAGCAACAGTATCAACCTTAGCTAGAGTGATTAATGGCTCAACGAAGCGACGTAGTTCCTTAGCCTTAGGAACAGTGGTCTTGATTACTTCGTAAGTGATTAATGCCTTAGCTAGGTTACGGTACAGAGCAGCACGATGTGCTGAAGTACGACCTAAATGACGGCCACTTAAACGATGACGCATTTTTAATTCCTTCTAAAACAGTTATTTGTTTGGCACACGAAGTCCTGCAGGAGGCCAGTTAGCCACACGCATACCTAAAGACAGATTTCTCTGAGCAAGAACATCTTTAATTTCATTTAATGACTTCTTACCTAGATTTGGAGTCTTTAGAAGTTCAACTTCAGTTCTTTGTACCAAATCGCCGATGTAAATGATTTGCTCCGCTTTTAAGCAGTTTGCTGAACGAACTGTAAGCTCTAAATCATCAACTAGCTGCATTAAAACAGGGTCTGGCATTGGAGGAGCAGCAGGAGTAACAACTCGCTCACTGATTTCTTCCTTATCAACCAGATTTACCATGCTGTCACAGATCAGGCCAGAAGCCTTCATTAAGGCAACCTCAGGAGCAATAGTTCCGTCGGTTTCCATATCAATGACTAATCTGTCTAAGTCTGTACGCTGCTCAACACGAGCTGACTCAACCTCATATACGTAGCGACGTACTGGGCAGTAGTTAGCATCGATCAGAATAACGTCCTCTGACTCAGCAGGAACATGGTCCTCAGAAGTAGTTGTAACATAGCCACAACCTGAGGTAATGCGAAGTTTCATCGACAACGAAGCCTTGGCACCTTTTAAAGTGCAAATACGGGCTTCAGGGTCAACAAATGATAAATTATCAGGACATACGATGTCAGAAGCGTGAACTTCTCCCTCGCCACGTCTCTCAATTGTTAACCAAACAGGCTCAGTAAGAGGCTCTTTTGAAGTAATTGCAAGTGATTTTAAATTCATAACCACTTCAAAAATACTTTCAACAAGATCATCCTTTTTGCTGTTTACGTTCTTTACGCCCGCCATCTGGAAAGCATCAATTGCGGTTCCAGACAGGGTCTTTAGTAAAATTCCACTTAAAGCTACACCAAGAGTATAACCGAAACCACGCTCAAGAGGCTCAAGCACTAAACGTGCATGATTTGGGCTGATTTCATTATAGTCAACTGGCTTTGGCTTTAGTAGTTCAACAACAGACACTAGAGATACCCCACATTGTTAAAGCGGTGCTGGCAATGTTGCCTAAATTACTTAGAATACAATTCGACGATCAGTGCTTCCTTGATATCAGAAGGTAGCTCTGCACGCTCAGGATTGCTCTTATAAGTACCCTTCATATGATCGTGATCAACATCGATCCAAGTAGGTTTTGTAGCACGCTGACCGCTTAAATCGATAGCTGCCTTGATACGTAACTGCTTCTTAGCCTTTTCGCGAACAGCTACAACATCAGAAGGCTGAACCTGGTAAGAAGGAATGTTTACGATCTGATCGTTTACAGTAATAGCCTTGTGGCTTACTAACTGACGTGCTTCCATACGAGTTGAACCAAAACCCATACGGTAAACAACGTTGTCTAAACGAGCCTCTAGAAGCTGTAACAGGTTCTCACCGGTGTTACCATTCATTCTTGAAGCTTTCTTGTAGTAGTTACGGAACTGACGCTCTAGAACGCCGTAAATACGACGAACCTTCTGCTTCTCACGTAACTGCATGCCGTAATCTGATAGACGTGCTTTGTTTGCGCCATGCTGACCTGGTGCAGTATCTAACTTGCACTTGGTGTCAATTGCGCGAACGCCTGACTTTAAGAATAAGTCTACACCCTCACGGCGGCTTAATTTCAGGGCTGGACCTGTATATTTTGCCATTTATCTTTCTCCAGAAATTGAACTCGACAGGTTATACGCGACGCTTTTTAGGTGGGCGACAACCGTTATGAGGGATAGGGGTAACATCAGTAATGTTAGTGATCTTGTAACCCTGTGCATTTAAAGCACGGATTGAAGACTCACGACCAGGACCTGGTCCCTTTACCATAACTTCAAGGTTCTTAACACCGAACTCTTTTGCAGACTCGCCTGCACGCTCAGCAGCAACCTGTGCAGCATATGGAGTAGATTTACGTGAACCACGGAAACCTGAACCACCTGCAGTTGCCCATGAAAGAACGTTACCCTGACGATCTGAAATGGTTACGATAGTGTTGTTGAAAGATGCATGGATATGAGCTACACCGTCAGCAACCTGCTTCTTTGAGCGCTTGCTTGAGCGAGCCTTGTTATTGATTTCTGCCATCTAAAGCTCTCCTACTTCTTAATGCTCTTACGTGGACCCTTACGAGTACGTGCATTAGTCTTAGTACGCTGACCACGTACTGGTAAACCTCTGCGGTGACGTAAACCACGATAAGTACCTAAGTCCATTAGGCGCTTGATGTTCATAGAAATTTCACGGCGTAGATCACCTTCAACGGTGAACTTGCCAACTTCGGCACGAATCTTGTCGATGACAGTCTCGTCTAAGTCTTTTAACTTAGCATACTCATCAACACCAGCGTTAGCTAAGATCTCGCTAGCGCGGGTTGGGCCGATGCCATAGATTGACTGTAATGCAATCACGGCGATCTTCTGATCAGGCACATTAATGCCAGCTATACGGGCCACTATTGATCTCCTATAACATAGGTCGGTTTAAAACAAAGGCTGTCGCAAAGCCCGTTAGGATACGCGACAACCGCTATAGTGCACTTTGGCATGTCAGAAAAGCACCAAGATTTCTCTTAGTGCTTTTTAAGCTGTATGATTATACAGATTTTAATCTAAATATGCAACATAAATTGCATATTTAAAGCATTAGCCCTGACGCTGCTTATGCTTTGGATTATCGCAGATAACACGTACTACACCATTGCGACGAACAATTTTGCAGTTGCGGCAAATCTTTTTAACTGAAGCACCAACTTTCATTTTTATTCTCCAATTAACAAATATTAACGACCGTAATTTCTTAAATTTGCTTTACGCATGATGTCGCCATACTGCTGATTCATCATGTGACTCTGTAACTGAGATACGAAGTCCATGCATACAACAACAATAATCAATAATGATGTACCACCGAAATAGAACTGAACGTTAAACCAGTTCATAAGTAACTGTGGAACAAGGCATACTGCTACCATGTATAAAGAACCACTTAAGGTTAGACGAGTCATTACCTTATCAATGAATCTTGCTGTCTGCTCACCAGGACGGATACCAGGAATAAAGGCACCACCCTTCTTTAAATTCTCTGCTACTTCACGAGGATTGAACACAAGTGCAGTATAGAAGAAGGTAAAGAATACGATAGCAGCTGCATATAGTAATTCATATAAAGGCTGACCAGGTTGTAAGAACACTGAAATGCTGCTTAAAACATTAGCTACAGCATTATCGCCTTGGCCGAACCAAGATACAACAGTACCAGGGAACAGAATAATTGATGAAGCAAAAATTGCTGGAATAACACCTGATAAGTTGATCTTTAATGGTAAATTAGAGCGTGGCTGAGAGTAAATTCTGTTACCCATCTGGCGTTTAGCGTATTCGATTACGATCTTACGCTGACCGCGCTCAACGAAAACCACGAAGAAGGTCACTAGGACCACAACTACACCAATAAGTAGCAATGCGATGGTTGATAAATCACCCTGACGTGACTGCTCAAAGGTTCTTGCAAGTGCTGAAGGCAGACCTGCTACGATACCTGCGAAAATGATAAGTGAAATACCATTTCCAACGCCACGCTCGGTAATCTGTTCACCAAGCCACATTAGCAACATAGTACCGGTTACTAAGCTAACAGTTGTTACAAAGTAGAAACCGAAACCAGGATTATCAACTAATCCAGGCATCATGTTTGGAATACCGGTTGCCATACCAAAAGCCTGAATTGCAGCAAGGAGCACTGTTGAAATACGAGTGTACTGGGTAATCTTACGACGACCAGACTCGCCTTCTTTACGAAGAGCAGCTAAATCCTTATTAATAACAGCAAGCAATTGGATGATAATTGATGCAGAGATATATGGCATGATACCTAATGCTAAAACTGAAGCACGCTCTAAAGCGCCTCCAGAGAACATGTTGAACATGCCAATAATGGTTCCGCTTTGCGAATCGAAAACGCGTTGAAGTACGTCAGCATTCACACCTGGAACAGGAATATATGATCCAAGTCTGAACATAATTAAAGCAATAACAACAAATAAAAGACGCTGACGTAACTCGCCAGAGCCCTTAGTCTGCTGATTTGCCATTTCGCGACTTCTTTCAAAAAGCGACTTTCTAGCCATGCAAAACCTCATTAGGGGGCTATACAGCCCCCGTTAATAACTAGCCTCTAGCAGCCTTTTTAGCTGCCTTCTGCTCTGCAGTCTTCTTGGCAGGCTTTACCTTGCCAACTGCTGCTAAGTTATCTAAACGAGCCTTCTGCTTAGCAGCTGACTTCTTGTTTGATAACTCGCGACGAGCAGCTGCGTCAGTAGTGTACTGAGCAATCTCAACGGTACCACCAACTGCCTCGATAGCAGCCTTAGCACCCTTGGTGCAGCCTAAGCCCTTTAGAGTGATCTTCTTGGTGAAGTTAGGAACGCGTGATAATACAACCTTTACGTACTTAACTTTCTTGTTGATTAAACGAGCTGCTAATAAAGCATTCATATCAACAACATCACCTTCGATACGATTTAAATCGTTTAGTGTTACTTCAGCAGTAACGTCAGCCTTTGGAGACCAGAAACCAAATTTTGGTAAACGGATCTTTAAAGGCATCTGACCGCCTTCGAAGCCTGGACGCTTGTGAGCGCTCTTACGTGCGCCAGCACCCTTAACACCACGAGCACAGGTCTTACCTAAGCCTGAACCGATACCACGACCAACACGGTTATGAACCTTGTGTGATCCCTCTGCAGGCTTTAAAGTATTTAGTTGCATGGTTTACTCCTCTACCTTTAGTAAGTAGCTAACCTTATTGATCATACCGCGAACTGAAGGAGTATCCTCTAGCTCAACAGTGTGACGAATACGGCGTAAGCCTAGACCTTTAACAGTCTCAACGTGCTTTGGCTTGCGACCAATAACGCTCTTAATTAGAGTAACTTTAACGGTTTTCTTATCTGCCATTTTTTACTCCAGAATTTCCTTAACTGAAAGGCCACGCTTTGCAGCAATTGCCTCAGGAGTACGCATTGAAGCTAAAGCAGCAACAGTAGCACGAACTACGTTGATTGGGTTTGTTGAACCGTAAGCCTTAGCTAAAACATTACGAACACCAGCTACTTCAAGAACAGCACGCATAGCACCACCAGCAATAATACCGGTACCTTCTGATGCAGGCTGCATGTAAACCATAGAACCTGAGTGCTCACCCTTAACAGCGTGGAATAAGGTTCCATTGTTTAACTGAATATTGCTGTTTACGTTACGGCGAGCCTGCTCAATTGCCTTCTGAATTGCAGCTGGAACTTCGCTAGCCTTACCATAACCATAACCTACACGGCCGTTACCATCACCAACTACAGTTAGAGCGGTGAAAGAGAAAATACGACCACCTTTTACAACTTTAGCTACACGATTAACTGCAACTAATTTTTCCTGCAGCTCGCCAGCTTGAGTTTCGTCTTTGTGTTGCATTTCACACTCCTAGAACTTAAGGCCGGCTTCACGAGCTGCGTCAGCTAATGCTGCTACACGACCGTGATACTGATAGCCTGATCTGTCAAAAGCTACGGTTTCAACCTTAGCTGCAATTGCACGCTCAGCAACAGCCTTACCAACTGCCTTAGCAGCCTCAACGTTGCCGGTGTACTTAAGACCCTTTGCAAGGTCCTTATCTAAAGTGCTAGCTGAAGCTAAAACACGGTTATCATTGCTGATAATCTGTGCATAAATGTGACGTGGAGTACGGGTAACTACTAAACGGGTTACACCTAACTCATGCATCTTTGCACGAGACTTAGTAGCGCGGCGAATGCGTGCTTCTTTCTTATCGAACATGTTATGCCACCCTATTATTTCTTCTTAGCTTCTTTAATGTGAATGATTTCGTCAGCATAACGAACACCCTTACCCTTATATGGCTCAGGAGCACGGAATGCGCGAACCTTAGCTGCAACCTGACCTAATAGAGCCTTATCGTAGCTCTTTAGAATAATGTCAGTCTGAGCTGGGCACTCAGCGGTAATTCCCTCTGGTAGCTCGAAATCGATTGGATGTGAGTAGCCTAAAACTAAGTTTAGAACCTTACCCTTAACAGCAGCACGGTAACCAACACCAACTAACTTTAATGCCTTCTCGAAGCCCTTATCTAAACCAACAACCATGTTGTGTAGTAGAGCACGAGTAGTACCAGACTGCATGTTTGAGTCCTGTGACTCATCTTTCTGTGCAACCTTGATCTGACCGTTATCAACGGTAACAGTTACTAAAGGATGTACATTTAAGCTCATCTCGCCTTTCTTAGACTTGATGGTAACTTTCTGACCGTCGAGAGAAACTTCGACGCCCTGAGGAACAACGATAGGTTCCTTAGCAATACGTGACATGTTGCCTCCCTAAATTATGCGACGTAGCAGATAACTTCGCCGCCCAAGCCGTCCTTACGGGCAGCACGATCGGTCATTAAGCCTTTAGAAGTAGAGATAACAGCGATACCTAAGCCGTTCATGATACGTGGTAACTCGTTGCTTCTCTTGTAGATACGAAGACCAGGACGTGAAACACGCTGGATTAACTCGATAACTGGAGCACCTTCGTAGTACTTAAGGCCAATTTCTAGAACCTTCTTAACGTCTCCGTTCTCAGAAACTGAAGAAATGTAACCTTCCTTCAGTAGTAGGTTAGCAATAGCAACCTTTAACTTTGATGAAGGCATTGAAACGGAAACTTTGCCAGATGCCTGGCCGTTGCGAATGCGGGTTAGTAAATCCGCAATAGGATCTTGCATCATTTGTATCTCTCCTCTTACCAGCTAGCCTTGTGTAGACCAGGGATCTCGCCACGCATCATGTGCTCACGTAGCTTGATACGGCATAAACCGAACTTACGTAAGTAACCATGTGGACGACCAGTCTCACTGCAGCGGTTACGCTGACGTGAAGGGCTTGAATCGCGAGGTAGTGAAGCTAAAGCTTGCACTGCAGCGAAGCGCTCTTCATCTGAAGAAGAAACACTTGAAATAATCTTTTTGAGATCTTCACGCTTTGCACGATACTGCTCTGCAAGACGCTTTCTCTTAAGATCTCTGTAAATCATTGAAGTCTTAGCCATTAGTTCGTCCTCGAATTACTTGTTGGCCTGAGTACGGAATGGGAAGTTGAAAGCCTCAAGAAGTGCTCTGCCTTCTTCATCTGACTTAGCAGTGGTGGTGATAGTAATATCTAAACCACGAACTGTATCAACTTTATCAAAATCGATCTCAGGGAAAATGATCTGCTCACGTACGCCCATAGAGTAATTTCCTCTACCATCAAATGACTTAGCTGATAAGCCACGGAAATCACGGATACGTGGAATTGCAATCACAATTAAACGCTCGAGGAACTCCCACATACGCTCACCGCGTAGGGTAACTTTACAACCGATTGGATAGCCCTCACGAATATGGAAGCCCGCTACGGATTTGCGAACCTTGGTGATTAAAGGCTTCTGACCAGCAATAGCGGTCATATCCTTAGCTGCATTCTCAAGAACCTTCTTATCTGCAACTGCTTCACCAACACCCATATTCAGGGTGATCTTCTCAATCCGAGGGACTTGCATGATTGTCTTGTAACCAAATTTTTCAGTTAAGGCTTTGATTACTTCCTGCTTGTATAGATCATGCAGTTTCGCCATCGTTATTCTCCTTTAATAAACACTACTTAGCTGAAGGGATAGTCTTATCGTTAGACTTGAAGAAACGAACTTTCTTGCCGTCTTCTACTCTAAAACCAACACGATCTGCTTTCTTAGTATCTGGGTTATAGATTGCAACGTTAGAAACATCGATAGGTGCTACTAAGTCAACAATACCGCCCTGGATGCCAAGATTTGGGTTAGGTTTCTGGTGTTTTTTCTTGACATTAATGCCTTCAACAAACACCTTGTGCTCACTTGGTAATACGCGGGTAACTTTACCAGTCTTGCCCTTATCTTTACCAGTGATAACGATTACTTCGTCATTGGTGCGAATTTTCGCTGCCATAGTTTTAATACTCCCGATTTAAAATTAGAGTACTTCTGGAGCTAATGATACGATCTTCATAAACTGCTCTGAACGTAGTTCACGAGTAACAGGTCCGAAAATACGAGTACCAATAGGCTCATGCTGTGCAGTTAAAAGAACTGCTGCGTTACTGTCAAAGCGAATTACTGAACCGTCTGGTCTGCGAACACCTTTCTTGGTGCGAACAACAACAGCGTCTAGTACGTCGCCCTTCTTAACTTTGCCGCGAGGAATAGCGTCTTTTACAGACACCTTAATAATGTCGCCAATGCCTGCGTAACGGCGGTGTGAACCACCTAAAACCTTAATACACATAACAGCACGTGCGCCAGAATTGTCGGCAACGTCAAGCATGCTTTGCATCTGGATCATTTGTAAATGCTCCGGTTAATACCAATTAAAACAACTTTCTAAAACAAAATTAGAAAGGCGCTAAAATATACCACAAAAAAAAATAGACCGCAAGCACAAAAATGCTGCGGTCTTTTTTTTATAGTTTAATTAGGCGTTTACAGCCTTCTCGATTACGCTAACTAGCTTCCAAGCGATAGTCTTAGAAACTGGTCTGCATTCGCAAATCTCAACTAAATCACCAACGTGAGCAGCGTTCTCAGCATCTGATACGTGGAACTTGGTAGTACGGGTAATAATCTTACCGTATACTGGATGAGCAACACGGCGCTCAACAGCAACTACACAAGCCTTCTGCATCTTGTCGCTAACAACACGACCACGTAGGGAACGAGCGATTTTCTCTGACATTTATGTCTTCCTCTACTTTGCGCTCTCTGAGTTTAATTTCTCAGAAAGGATAGTGTTAATACGTGCGATGTCGCGACGTACCTTACGAACGTTGTCAGTCTGCTGAAGTGAACCAGTCTTTAACTGAAAACGTAGATTAAACTGCTCGCGCTGAAGATTTGAAAGTTCAGTCTTTAAGTCTTCAACGGACTTATTACGTAAATCGTTTGCTTGCATTAGATCACCTGCTTACGAACGAAGGTAGTTGTTACAGAAAGTTTTGCTGAAGCAAGACGGAATGCCTCGCGAGCGATTTCTTCAGTAATACCACCAATCTCGAAAAGTACACGACCAGGCTGAATTGGAGCAACCCAGTACTCAACGGTACCTTTACCTTTACCCATACGAACACCTAGAGCTTTCTGAGTGATTGGCTTGTCTGGGAATACACGAATCCAAACTTTACCTTCACGCTTCATCTCACGGGTGAATGCACGACGTGCAGCTTCGATCTCACGAGCAGTAATCTGACCGCGAGAAGTTGCCTTAAGACCAAACTCGCCGAATGAAACGGTTGAGCCAGCGTATGCTAGACCCTCGTTACGGCCTTTCTGAGTCTTACGATATTTAGTACGTTTTGGTTGTAACATTTATCTTTCTCCGTTACTCAGAAGCCTTTGCTTCTTCAGCCTTCTTAGCACCACGACGACCACGGCCTGGACGAGCCTGGTTCTCATCGCGACGACCACGACGACCTGCTGGAGCAGCTGCATTGTTACGGTTCTCAGTCTCTTCCTGAGTTAGTGGTAGACCACCTAAAACTTCACCCTTGAAGATCCAAACCTTAACACCGATTACACCATAGGTTGTAACAGCCTCTGATAAAGCGTAGTCGATATCAGCACGTAGAGTGTGTAGAGGTACGCGACCTTCACGTAGCCACTCTGAACGAGCGATTTCAGCACCACCTAGACGGCCTGATACTTCAACCTTGATACCCTTAGCACCAGCACGCATTGCATTCTGGATTGCCTTCTTCATAGCGCGACGGAACATTACACGACGCTCTAACTGAGAAGCAATAGAATCAGCAACTAACTTAGCGTCTAGATCAGGCTTGCGAATCTCGCTGATATTAACCTGAGCTGGAACACCAGCGATTGCAGAGATCTTCTGACGTAACTTCTCAACGTCTTCGCCCTTCTTACCAATTACGATACCAGGACGAGCAGTGCAGATAGTTACACGAATGCTCTTTGCAGGACGATCAATAACAATCTTAGAAACAGATGCATTCTTAAGTTCAGCAGTTAAGTACTTACGAACTTCGGCATCGCTCTTGATGTTAGCTGGGAACTGTGCAGTAGATGCATACCAAACTGATGAATATGGTCTGGTGATACCTAGACGAATTCCGTTTGGATTAATTTTCTGACCCATATTTACTCCTAACGCTCTGCAACAACAACGGTAATGTGAGAGGTACGCTTTACGATGCGGTCAGCACGGCCCTTAGCACGTGGCATGATACGCTTTAAAGATGGACCCTCATCAACCATAATCTTAGCAACAACTAAATCGTCGATGTCTAAAGACTGATTGTGCTCTGCGTTAGCAATTGCTGAAAGCAGAACTTTACGGATTAGTGCAGCAGCCTTCTTTGGGCTGAACTCTAACAAATCCAGAGCTTTCTGAACAGGTAAACCGCGAACTTGATCTGCGACCAGGCGGGTTTTCTGAGCAGAAGAGCGAGCATATTTGTGGATTGCTTTAACTTCCATTACATTAAACTCCAATTAGGCCTTAGCATCAGCTACGGTGTGACCCTTAAAGGTACGAGTAGGTGCAAACTCACCTAGCTTGTGACCAACCATTTCGTCTGAAACGAATACAGGTACGTGTTGACGACCGTTGTGAACAGCGATGGTCATTCCAATCATCTGAGGAATGATAACTGAACGGCGTGACCAGGTCTTAACTGGCTTCTTGTCACCAGTCTCAAGAACCTTTAGTACCTTCTTTAATAAGGACGCATCAATAAATGGACCTTTTTTCAAAGAACGTGGCATTTTATATCCTCGCTATCGATTAACGGTGATGAACAATGTACTTGTCAGTACGCTTGTTCTTACGGGTCTTGTAACCCTTACATGGAGTACCCCAAGGAGAACGTGGCTGAATGCCCTTGTTACGGCCCTCACCACCACCATGTGGGTGATCGATAGGGTTCATTGACATACCACGAACGGTTGGACGTACACCGCGCCAACGGTTAGCACCAGCTTTACCTAACTGAGCTAGCATGTGCTCGCCATTACCGATTTCACCAACAGTTGCACGGCCTTCAGCTAATACTTTACGCATTTCGCCTGAACGCATACGTAAGGTTACATAAGCACCTTCTTTTGCAACTAGTTCGCAGTAGCAGCCAGCTGAACGTGCGAATACAGCACCTGCACCTGGGTTTAACTCAACTGCGTGAATGGTAGTACCTAGAGGAATGTTGCGCATTGGTAATGCATTACCTACCTTGATAGGAGCATCAACACCTGAAACAACAACATCACCCTGCTTTAAGCCCTTAGGAGCTAAGATGTAGCTACGGGTACCATCGGTATAGCAAACTAAAGCGATGTGAGCTGAACGGTTTGGATCATACTCAATACGCTCTACGCGTGCCTCAATACCATCCTTCTGACGCTTGAAATCGATTAAACGATAGCGCTGCTTGTGACCACCACCAATGTGACGAGTTGAAATGTGACCGTAGTTATCACGACCACCAGTCTTACGCTTCTCAACAGTTAGAGAACGTAATGGACCACCTTTCCATAAGCCAGGGGTCTTAACCTGAACAACGTGACGACGAGCTGGAGTGGTTGGCTTTGCCTTAACGATTGCCATTATTTGCTCTCCTTGTTAATCTGCTGTGAGGTAGCCTCAAGATCTAACTGAGTGCCCTCTGGAAGAGTAACATAAGCCTTTTTCCAGTCTGAACGCTTGCCAATACCACGTGCGGTGCGACGTACTTTACCCTGGAAGTTTAGGGTGCGAACACCTTCAACCTTCACATTGAAGATCATCTCAACAGCAGCTTTGATTTCTTCCTTGGTTGCGTCCTTTAATACCTTGAATACTAGAGTATTCTTTTCCTGTGCAGCGGTGCTCTTCTCAGAGATAACTGGTGCACGAAGAACATTTAATAAACGAGCTTCAGACATTATTTAAGCAACTCCTCTACCTTCTTAACAGCTGCAGAAGTCATTAGAACCTTGTCGAAACCAACTAGATTTACTGGGTTGAACTCAGCAGTACCTGGCTGGCAAACTTCTACTCTGTATAGATTACGAGATGCTAAGAATAAATTCTGTTCGAAAGCATCAGTAACAATTAGAACCTGCTTCAGACCTAGATCCTTTAGCTTGTTAACTAATGACTTGGTCTTGTGGTCTTCTACCTTGAAATCGTCAACAACAACTAAACGGTCCTGACGAACTAACTCAGATAGGATGCTGCACATTGCAACACGGTACATCTTACGATTTACCTTCTGAGTCCAATCCTGTGGCTTAGCAGCAAATACAGTACCACCTGCACGCCATAATGGAGAACGGGTAGAACCTGCGCGTGCGCGACCTGTGCCCTTCTGACGGAAAGGCTTCTTACCGCCGCCTGAAACCTCAGAACGGGTCTTCTGAGCTTTAGTACCGGCGCGTGCAGTGCTTAGGTATGAAACAACTACCTGGTGCACTAATGGCTCGTTGAACTCGCGACCAAAGGTGCTATCTAGCACTTCTAGCTGCTTGTCTGCGCCAACTAACTTTAATTCCATGATCCTATTACCTCGGGTTAAGCTTTAAGACTTGGTCTTACAATCACGTCACCGTTATTAGCACCTGGAACAGCGCCTTTTACGAGAAGTAGATTGCGTTCTGCGTCGATGCGAACTAAGTCAAGGCACTGTACAGTAACCTTCTCAGAACCCATGTGACCAACCATCTTCTTGCCCTTGAAAACTCTACCTGGAGTTTGGTTCTGACCGGTAGAACCAGGTACACGATGTGAACGTGAGTTACCGTGTGTATAATCCTGGTGTAAGAAGTTGTAACGCTTGATAGTACCTGCAGTACCTTTACCTTTTGACTGGCCGGTAACGTCTACTTTCTTAACATCTTGGAAAGCGTCTACTTTGATCTCGTCGCCAACTTTGTATGAAGCTAGCTCGGTATCAGTTAAACGGAACTCCCATAAGCCACGGCCTGCCTGTACGCCTGACTTTGCGAAGTGACCAATTTCAGCTTTGGTCATACGACTTGCTTTGCGATCACCAGTTGTAACCTGAATAGCGGTATAGCCGTCATTCTCTAGGTTCTTGATCTGGGTTACGCGGTTTGCCTCAACCTGGATGACTGTTACTGGAACAGATTTGCCGTTCTCATTGAAAACACGGGTCATACCAAGCTTGCGGCCGATTAAACCGATTGACATTGTATTATTCCCCTATTAGCGAAGGCTGATCTGAACATCCACACCAGCTGCAAGATCTAAACGCATTAATGCGTCTACAGTCTTCTCAGTTGGCTCAACGATATCAACTAGGCGCTTGTGAGTACGGATTTCGTACTGGTCACGAGCATCTTTGTTAACATGTGGAGAGATAAGGATTGTGTAACGCTCCTTACGAGTAGGAAGCGGAATTGGGCCGCGAACCTGTGCGCCAGTGCGCTTTGCGGTCTCAACAATTTCAGCGGTTGAATGGTCGATCAATCTGTGGTCGTATGCCTTTAGACGGATCCTAATTCTTTGATTCTGCATTGCAGACTCCATTTTAAAGATAAAAGAACATACAACACCCGCCTTCTCATTTCATATCGATAGAGAGGAAGTGTCGTAATTACCAATTACTCCCAAAATTAGGGAGAGTATCCACAGCCGCATCATATAGAAGTAGGGCTGGCTTGTAACTCATACACTTAGGGTATGAGTACAAAGTGCCATTATTATACTGAATTTAAGATTCTTATCAAGTTTTTTTTAACTTTTTTATTATTTTCATTCAATACAAAAGGTTAGCAATGCTAACCTTTGTAAATAACTTTATATTTATTTTTTAAAAGCACAAAATGGTCAGTGCTTTGTCTCCGGAATCTCACTTAAATGCATCTTGCCATACATGGTAAGAACACTCTTGTTATCAAGAGCGTAGGCTTTATCTGCCAGATTCAGTCTGTCCTCCATTCCTGGAAGACCGCTTATGCCCATAATACGGACAGTGAGATCAAAGATAAGATCGTTTGAGAAATATTTATCCTTATTATCAACAAGTGCTTTGTGTAATTCAGGGTTGTCCTGAACATACTTGTCTGAGAGATAGACTACAAGAGGAATTCTCAGCATCTGACCGTTGAGATTGACAGGATCATGACCACCAACAACATGAGGGTCCTCGCCATGATCAGAGAAATAGATCATAGCCTTGAAATTAGACTTCTCCTTAGCCTTTGAATATATCTTCTCAAGAATATAGTCAGTGTATAGGACGGTATCATCGTAGTAGTCCAGAGTCTCATCCTGTCCTTCAAATTTTATGAACTCTGATGGAAGTCTCTTATCATACTTCTGATGACTTCCCATAAGATGAATCACCACAAATACATTTTTCTTTTCATCAACCTTAGGGAATCTTTTTACAATCTCCTCGTCAAAGAACACCCCTTCCATCTTTGAAGATCCGTTCACCCAGATTTCATGGTTAGCAGTTGAAGAGATAACCGTTACAGGTGTTTCATACACTCCATATTTACGCTGATTACTTATCCAGTAAGTCTCAAAGCCTGAGGCTCTTGCGAGCTCAATGATTGAATAGGCATCAACGGTCTGTTTTTTCTGATACTGATTTGCCTCTGTCAGAGAATAAGATAGAGCCTGAACTGTCTGAGGCCATGAAGAGTAGGCATTGGTAAACAGAAGATGATTAGGATTCTTCAGATGTTCACAAAGAAAAGGAGTATTTTCTCTTTCAAAACCATAGGCCTGCATTCTGTCTCGGGTTTCTGACTCGCCGATTACCAGCACGAAAAGATTGCCTTCGGGATCTGTAGCATCAGAGAGCTTCAGCGTATTAAGCTTGTTGAGCTTTGCAAGTCTCTGTGATTTCTGCTGCTTATAGATTTCAAAGTTATCCAGCTGTTTTGAAGTAACTTTTATTATAGAGAAAGGTAGATAATCCATTCTTGGTAGAGCCAGCCAGACAGATGAGGCAAGACACAGGAAAAAGGATACGGCAGTTACAAAACAGGTTGAATCAAAGCTTTCAACCTTTCTGAAGAAAAATGCATTTACTGTATAGATTAAAGCCAGAGTTACAAAGGCAAGAAGCCACATGATATTAAAGTTACTCTGGATAAATTCGGTACCCTCGGTGGCATTTGTCTGAGCTAAGGCAATAATGATATCCGAGGAAATCAGAGAGCCGGTTGCTACAAAATAGCAAATAAGAATAGATGGTAGAAGCACAAAGGCAAAAAGCACCACATAGGATATAAAAGAACAGATTTTCTTAAGAAATATTGTTTCAATAGCCAGGGCTAGAGCTCTCACCATGACACAGGTTGAGAAGGCTACCAAAGAAAAAGCAACACCTTTACAGAAATCAAACAGTGAAGTATTCAGTCCCAGTGTAAGAGAAAACAGATAAACACTCAGATAAGTAAACAGAAAGACCACGGCAAATCTGTAAAGAGGCTTCCTGCAGACAGATAGTCTGAAGGCAGCAACAATTGAGACAATACCAAGAGCAAGATATATAAAAAAGGTTAAATAACTGCGTAAAGAAAAATCGTATACCCCATATAGAATCAGAGTCAGTAGCACTGGAACCGCAAAACTCAGAAGATTTTTCTTATCTGAACTGAATATCATAAAGTAGCCTTTAATAATATAGAATCTTTATAAATCATACTTTTGACACCTTTAATATCTGGGTATCGTCTTTGTTAGCCGTATATCATACTCCAAAGTCAGAAAAACACACTATTTTCTGAAGAACACCTGCATTTAAAGTGCATATATCGGTTTTGCAATACCTTAAGTATAGACAAAGAAAAGTGATATAATCACGGCCTGTTTTCGTATATATAAAGGATAAAAAACAGCATGGATTTTAATTTCAGACTGCCGGATAACTTTGCAAAAGACTCTCCAAAAAGAGATCTGAAACTCCCAGACAATGCCAACGGTCTGGTGGTTCACTGCTGCTGTGCTCCATGCTCAACCAGTCTTGTAGAATGTCTTATCTTTAATAAGATCAAAACTCTGATGTTTTTCTACAATCCTAATATCTACCCTACCGAGGAATACGAAAAAAGACGAGACGAGTGGATTCACCTGTGTGAGCTTCTCAACATTGAGTATGTAATAGGCGATTACGACTACAATCTATGGCGAGAGGCTGTAAAAGGACTTGAGGATGAACCAGAACGTGGTCGCCGCTGTCTGAAATGCTTCACTCACAGACTTACCGTAACAGCACTGTTCGCAAAATCCCGTGGAATCAATACATTCACCACAACTCTCTGTACTTCAAGATGGAAGAGTAAAAAACAGGTGGATGAAGCAGGTTTCAGAGCACAGGACAAAATTGATGGAACCTTCTACTGGGATCAGGACTGGAGAAAGGAGGGTCTTGTTGGCAGACGCTATGAGCTTGTAAAGGAAATTGATTTCTATAATCAGCTTTACTGCGGCTGTGAATTCTCACAGACTAGTGCAAACTACTGTAAAAAGGGAATAGTAGATCAGGAAGAGAAGTAGTTAGACTACACTGCTTCACAGAGGAAGCAGTGTAGAAATGATGACTAGGCTCCGTACTGCTTTCTGTACTCAAGCATTGCTGGAATATGCTCTTTCAGCTTGTCATCATTTTCAATGTATTTGAGCAGATCATCAAAAGTAACAATGGAAATAATCTTAATTCCAATCTGCTCTTCAGCCTCGGCAATAGCACTCTTATCGCCCTTACCCTTTTCCATACGGTTTAAAGCAATAATTGCAGCCTTGAAATGAGCACCGTTCTCTTTAATCAGAGCCTCGGACTCACGAATTGCGGTGCCAGCAGTAATTACATCGTCAACCAGCAGAATATCACCTTTTAAAGGTGCGCCTACCAGATTGCCGCCTTCGCCATGATCCTTCTTTTCCTTACGATTAAAGCACCATGGTACATTTCTGTTGTGCTCAGAAGATAAGGCCATTGCAGTGGCACAGGCCAGAGGAATACCCTTGTAGGCAGGTCCGAACAGCACATCAAAGGAAACACCTGCATCAACCAGGGCATGAGCATAGCATGAACCTAAGGTTGCCAGATCTTCACCGGTATTGAACCCACCTGCATTGAAGAAATATGGGCTGGTTCTTCCTGACTTGAGAACAAAGCTGCCGAATTTTAAAACACCCTTGCTTAAAGCAAGTTCAATGAATTTTCTCTGATATTCCTGCATTTTTAACCTCGAAAGTTTTCGCACATATTACATTATTATTACCAAGATTCCAAAACAAAAATGTTGTTTGCAAAAGAGCAGTGCAAATAAGTAAAATGTTCGTGAAATTTAGAAATCATTCAGGAAAAACGAGGTAATTATGGCTGAAATTTCCAGCATGACCGGTTCATCAAACAGAATCATCAACGCCGACAGAGTCAATATCAGTATTGATATCACCTCAGTAAACAACCGCTTTCTAGAAATTTACCTCAAAATGCCGGATCAGCTAAGACACCTTGATTCAAAGCTCAGAAGCATTATTCAGGAAAAACTTACCCGAGGAAAAATTGACTGCTATCTGAGCTTTGCTTTAAATGCAACAGATTCCCTGAACATCAATCAGGATGTGCTTCATGCCCTGGCCAATGCTGTCTCTCAGATTAACAAAGAACTGCCGCAGTCAAACGTCAATGCTCTTGAGATTCTGAACTATCCAGGTGTAATAAGTCAGGAGAGTAATCTTCAGGAGATTATAGATGAGGAGATTTTAAAACACTTCTCAGAGGCTATTGATACTCTGAAGGAGAACCGTAAAAAAGAAGGCATCAAATTAAAGGATGCTATAACCTCAAGACTGGATAAGATTGTCGAGTTAACAAAAATTGTTGAAGCTCAGCTTGATAAGCTCGTTGAAACTGAAAGACAAAGAATTGTTAACAAAATCAGTACAATGGATGTGAATGTAAATCCAGAAAGACTTGAACAGGAAGTGGCTCTGGCAGCTCAGAGAGCTGATGTAAGAGAGGAGTATGACCGACTTCTTGCTCATGTTAAGGAAGTTAAAAGCATTCTGGATAAAGGCGGTGTCTGCGGCAAGCGACTGGATTTCATGATGCAGGAGTTTAACCGTGAATCCAACACCCTGGCCTCAAAAGCCTCAAATCTTGAAATCACCCAGGTTGCAGTTGAGCTTAAGGTACTGGTTGAGCAGATGAGAGAGCAGGTTCAGAACATAGAATAGTTCTGCTCAAGATGCTGAATATTTTTCTGATTGTGGCTAACCTTTGGTTAGCCACAAATGTTTGTGCGGAAAGATTTCACAAGAAAGTAATATCCAGACGTTTTAAGAAATCGATTTTCGGATAAATAACACAGAATTAGATGTAATTGCCCTGACCTAAGCTTCTGACAGCCTGCAGCAGACTTGCAAATACCACAGGAACACCTTCAACGCCCTTCTTCTGTATAGCATCTACAAGCAGTAAAGCCAGTCCAGGTTTTGACTTGCGCTTAATTGCCATGTCTATGATTTTGTCGGAGGTCAGCCCTTTACGAAGCTGACTGTTAGAGGAAACCCCCGCCGCTATTCTGAAGGTCTTCTCATAGCCCTGAGAATACAGATAATGTTCAATATCCTTTTGAGGAATAACGGTAAGGTGTCGATCACGGCGCTTGTTTGGAATAAAGTTTAAGGCAACTTCAGCATACTTTTTACCGGCTTCATCTCCATCAGTCAGAACATGGAATGCAATACCCAGCTGGGTAGCAACCTTCATCAGAGGTTTCAGACCACACTGTGCAAACTCAATAATTCTGATTCCCTCGCAGGCCAGAGATATACCAAGAATTGAAGCTATCTGAGTTAGAATCCAGACCTCGGTTTCGCCTTCAACTAAAATCCAGGTTCTGGCAAAGAAAGCCATTGGTCTGTTCATTCTGATATGGAAGGCAATTCGTCTTAAATCATCATTGTTAAGAGATGAGGACTCAGGATCAATCTGGAAGCAGACCGTATCATAAAACTTTCTGTGTAAACGTCTTAAAGACTGCAGAGGTACAGAAGAAAGCAGATCACCGCTGTTGGTGGTAACAATCTTCTGAGTTGCAGTTACAGAGAGCAGAGACCAGAAGGAAAGCAGCAGTGAAGGATGGAAACGGGACTCAATATCCTCAATAATCATGATTGGAGAGGCGTTCTTATCCAATACCCGATCACCCTGAGATAAAAATAGTGCCGAAGCAATGTAGGTCAGAACCACCTTTGATCTTGTAAGACCAGGCGCAGTCAACATATTTCTGATTGAGGACAGTGATTCCAGGGAAATCGGACTTTTTACGATTTCATCAATGTTTCGAGGGTTTCTTTTAACCGAATCAGTATCATTATCCTGATTATAGTTGCCAAGATATTTATCCAGATAGGCGGTAAACATCTTAAGTAGAGAGGAAACATTCTCAGAGGAAAGATCATTGTCATTGAAGATGAGGGAGGCCATATGGGAGATCTTCTCCCCCTTTTTGCTTTTTGATACTCGCTTGTTGTCCATACGACTGTCACGGAGTCTGAATACCGGATTAAGTCTGATGATCGTATAGAAAGCTTCCTCATAATTTTCGCTCTTTTTAAAGCTGGCATTGTTTTTATTCACAAAATTATGAATAGTTACGAATTCATCCTTATCTTCATTATAAAAAGCAACAATCTGCCAGTGAATGTAATATGCTCCACAGTCATCAAAGTACCAGAATGGTTTTAAGGCAGGATGGGATTCAGCATAGCCGGCAATCGCACTTTCTCTAAAGTACAGATCAATGTGAATGTGATTGTCCGTTTTCTTAAAAACATCCTCTTCTTCCTGATGCTTGTAGTTGGAAATAAATCGATTGATTTCAGTCAGAAAATCCGCAGCGTTATTTGAGGTGCCAGAAAGCTGCTCATCCATGATGGACTTAGCTTTCTCCATCTTATCCTTTTTATACTGCTCGACAGCCTCAGCCTCAAAGGATATAGCCTTGCGTCTGGTTACTCTTTCAACCAGATTATCTTTTGGAAAAGTATCATAAGACTTGAGTTCTACAGGAACGTAGAGATCTTTTTGTTCAAACTGACAGAGTTTTTCGCCCTGACCGAGGACCATCCAAAGAGCGCGAAGGAGAGATGTCTTACCCCAGTGATTCTCACCGATAAGAACAGTGCTGGTATCTTCAAAGTTTATGGATAATTTACGGATACCACGGAAATTAACTACTTTAGCTTTTTCGAGATACATGCAATTCCCTAGTACATACCTACTACTAAAGTTAAAGTAGAGTGGAATTCAAAGCAACGGGATAAAAAAAAAGCCATGATAAAAATCACAGCTTTTTTTTTGAAATTTAGCCTTTAAACACGATGCCAGGTTGTTCCCTGAGGTCCGTCCTCAAGCTCAATATGCATCTCTTTAAGCTTGTCACGAGCCGCATCTGCACGAGCCCAGTCCTTAGCCTTACGGGCTTCGTTACGCTCCTTGATAAGAGCTTCGATCTCAGCTGAATCATCATCACCGGCACCTGAGGTCAGGAACACAGTTGGATCCTGCTCTAGAATACCCAGAACTGAAGAAAGCTGCTTTAAGCGGCCTGCCAGATACTGAGCATTTTCTCCTGATTCCTTGTTAATCTGCTTTGCCAGATCAAACAGAACAGAAATTGCACCTGGTGTATTGAAATCATCATCCATATACTCCTTGAACTTTGCAGTGTATTCATCTTCAGCACTCTTTGGCTCAAGAGGAGAGGTATCACGCAGAGTTGTATACAGTCTGTTAAGAGCAGCTCTAGCCTTATCAAGATTTTCCTGAGAATAGTTCAGAGGACTTCTGTACTGACCTGAAAGCAGGAAGTAACGTACAGTTTCTGCATCGTATGACTCTAATACATCACGGATAGTGAAGAAGTTATTCAGAGACTTTGACATCTTCTCTTCGTTAATCATCACCATACCAGAGTGCATCCAGTAGTGAACATACTTTGAGTGATGTGCACAGCAGCTCTGAGCAATCTCGTTCTCATGGTGAGGGAAGATCAGATCTGAACCGCCACCATGGATATCGAACTCGGCACCAAGATGTTTACCGTTCATGGCAGAACACTCGATATGCCAGCCTGGACGGCCTTCACCCCATGGAGACTCCCATGCAGGCTCACCTGGCTTTGACATCTTCCACAGCACAAAGTCCAGAGGATTATGCTTGGTCTTTGCAACCTCAATACGGCTTCCGGCCTGAAGCTCATCAATCTTCTGACCTGACAGACGGCCGTATTCCTTGAAGGAATCAATATTGAAAACTACATCGCCGTTGTCTGAAACATAGGCATTGCCGTTATCAATCAGCTTCTGAACCAGAGCAATGATTTCCTTGATATTGTCGGTAGCACGAGGCTCGATATCAGGACGCTTGATATTCAGAGCATCAAAGTCCTTGTGCATTTCTACAATGAACTGTTCAGCGAGCTCTTTTGCAGGAATACCGCGCTCATTTGCTCTTCTGATAATCTTGTCATCAATATCGGTGATGTTTCTGATATAGGTTACATCGTATCCTGAATAACGCAGATAACGTACAATCACATCGAAATTAACAAAGGTACGGGCGTGACCGATATGACACAGATCGTATACGGTAACACCGCATACATACATGCCGATCTTGCCTTCATTTATAGGTTTGAATTCCTGCTTGCTTCTGGTTAGTGTGTTGTATATTTTTAACATTTTCTATCTCTGCGTTCCGTCAGTTATCTTCATGATATTGAGATCTGACGTAATTATTCAGGCGTAGTTTTCTGCCCGGAAAACTGATTTATATTTACAAATGCCGTGGATTATATCATTTTTTTGCCACCATATCATCGAAAAGACAGGTCTGAATCCACTATCCTCCTATTTTTAATCCATATGGTGCAGAAGATTTTTTACACACATACAGATACTCTGTTTTTTTGTTATTTACTGAAAAATACAGCTATTTTTAGCTTTAAAACACCTAAAAAAGCAATAAAACTGTTAAAAATGACGCATTAGTTGTAAAATGCATCAGATTATTTTTTCATCATCTTATTAGAGAGAACTTAAATGATTACTTTAAAAACTACCCTAGGTGATATCGTTATTGAGCTTGATTACGATAAGGCTCCTAATACCGCTAAGAACTTTGAGGACTATGTAAAGTCAGGTTTCTACAAGGGAACCATTTTCCACAGAGTTATCAAGGGCTTTATGATCCAGGGTGGCGGTCTTGAGAAGGACATGAACCAGAAAGAAACCAATGCTCCTATCAAGAATGAGGCTGATAACGGTCTTAAGAATGATCGCGGCACCATCGCTATGGCAAGAACCATGGATCCTCACTCTGCTACCGCTCAGTTCTTCATCAACACTGTTAACAACGATATGCTGAACTTCCGTTCAAAGGATCTGAACGGCTGGGGCTACTGTGTATTCGGTAAGGTTGTATCAGGTATGGAAGTTGTAGACAAGATCGAAGCTTCAAAGACCACTACCGTTTCCTACTATCAGGACGTTCCTGTAGAGACCATCGAGATCTTAGACGCTACCGTTGAGGCTTAATCTCGAATAAGAAGAATCAGACATGGCTACTTTCATTATTGCAGATCTTCATTTGTCAGAATCTCAGCCGATTCTTACAAATGCACTTTCAAATTTTTATGAAAGAAATACCATCCTTAATGACCGAGTCATTATTGCTGGAGACATGTTTGATTTCTTTGTAGGTGTTGATCCTAATTCCGCATTTCAGCAGAAAATAAAAGCAATCATCACCAAAGCCAAGCAGCGAGGTGTTATCACCATGTTTCAGGCAGGAAACAGAGATTTTCTGCTTGATGAAGCTGCTGCAGAATATTTTGGAATGAAGCTTATCAAGGATTTCTATATTCTCAACACTTCAAAAGGCAAGGCTCTTTTACTGCATGGAGATCAGCTCTGTCTTCACGACCGTTCCTATCAGACTTTCCGAGCCATTGTCAAAAACAGATTCATCCGCTTCTGCTTTATGCTGTTGCCTCTGAGTGTACGTACCTCCATTGCTCAGAAGATACGCAACAAAAGTCAGGAACAGGAGAATCGTCGTGCAGAGTATTCTGAAAAGATTCTTCAGAATCCAACTGTCAAAAAAGCCGGAGCAACCTTCCTCCAGAAAACCGGCTGTACACTTCTGATTCACGGTCACTTCCATGTATTCGGAGGCGAACAGAATGCCTTTGGAGATGGACTAAGCAGACTGGGGCTGGGAATGTGGGACTCTCACTACAGTTACATAAAAATCGATAGGACTGATTTTAAGCTTGTACAAAGAGCAATGGAAAAAAACTTCTAGTATTACATATGGGTTTTGAATGAATACTAGTGGTTACCAAAAACGATTTAAATCTTTTTTCTCACATTTCATGAGGCACTTTTGTCCTCTTTCTCACATTTCATGAGGCACTTTTGTCCCCTTTCTCACATTTCATGAGGCACATAAAAAAAGGACCTCAAAATTTGAGATCCTTTCTTAATGAAAATAAGGCAGATTTAATGAGCATCAGCCCAGCTTGAGGACACACCAACTCCAACTGTTAAAGGAACAGCAAGCTTATACGCATTTTCCATAATCTCAGTAATCTTAGTGCAAGCCTCATTAACAAACTCATCTTTTACCTCAAAGATAAGTTCATCATGGACCTGCACGGTCATTCTGATGGTATTTTCTGGCAGTGATGAAATCCACTCATCCAGTCTTACCATTGCTGTCTTAATGATATCGGCAGCACTTCCCTGCATAGGCGCATTGATGGCAGCACGCTCTGCTGCCTTGGATAGCATGGCATTTGAACTGTTGATATTGGCAACACTGATGTGTCGTCCGTTAATGGAAGTCACATAACCATGTTCATGAGCATAAGCTTTGGTCTCTTCCATATATTTCTGAACACTTGGATAACGTTCAAAATACCTTTGGATATAAACCTTTGCCTCAGACATGCTCATATGAGTCTGTCTGGTAAGACCAAATGCTCCCATGCCGTACATCAGACCAAAGTTTGTGGCTTTTGCATGTGATCTTTCCTGTGGAGTTACCTCATCAATACTCTTGCCTAAAACCTCTGCAGCAGTGGCTCTGTGAATATCCTGTCCAGCTAGGAAGGCTTTTCTAAGATTAGGATCTTCACTTATGTGGGCAATCAGTCTTAACTCAATCTGAGAATAATCGGCAGCAATAATCTTATAGCCTTCAGGAGCAATAAAGGCTTTACGGATCATCTTGCCCTCCTCTGTTCTTGCAGGAATATTCTGCAGATTTGGATCAGAGGATGAAAGTCTTCCGGTTACAGTTCCTGTCTGGTTAAAAGAGGTATAGATTCTGTTTGTCTTAGGTGAAATCAGAGTCTGCAGTTTTTCGGTATAGGTGGAGATAAGCTTTGCCAGAGCTCTGTATCTTAAAACCAGATTGGCAATATCGTAGTTAAAGGAAATCTGCTCAAGGATATCCTCTGCAGTAGAATACTTACCGTCCTTTACCTTCTTAGGATAAGGAATTTTCAGATCCTCAAACAGAACCTTGCCTAGCTGCTTAGGGGAAGCAATATTAAATTCCTGTCCCGCGGAAACGTAAATCTGTTTCTGAATCTCGACAAGTTCTGTCTTAAGATTTCTGTTCTGAGTCTCAAGCTCCTTCTGAGAGACGTAAACACCTTCAAGCTCCATATGGTAGAGCACTTTTAGGAAAGGCATTTCCTGTTCAAAGAACAGTTTTTTGTCATTTTCTGAGGCAAAGAGTTTTTCAGATAAGGTATGATACAGACGGAGGGTAACCTCCGCATCTTCAGCAGCATAGTTACATACAGTCTCTACTGGCACCTCACTGATTGGGATTTTCTTCTTATCCCCGGTAATCTCTTTGTAGGTAATGGTTCTGTAGTTCAGATATCTTAAGGCCAGATCATCCATATTCATGGCTGAGGCTGAATCAAGCAGATGAGCCATAACCATGGTATCAGCGTAGACTTTTTCAATCTCAAAGTTCTGATAGTGAAGAACCAGCAGATCAAATTTGATGTTATGACCGATGATTTTAACATCGGAAGAATTGAGAACCGGCAGCAGTTTCTCTCTTACCTTATCAAGAGAAAGACACTGTGGAACTCCAAGATAGGTATGATTCAGAGGAATATAGTAGCCTTCATTTGCTGCGACAGATAAAGACATACCGACCAGGGATGCCTCCTGAGGCATCAGAGAGGTAGTCTCAGTATCAAGAGCAACTAATCTTGCCGATAAGATCCTGTTACACAGCTCATCAAGCACATTCTCATCAGTTACAAGAATATATTTACCGCCATTACTCTTGTAATCGGTAGGAGCAGAGCTGAAGGCAGGAGCATCTTCAGTTTTTGATGCTGCCTTGGCAAAATCAAAGCTCTGAGCCTGAGTCTTTGGGCTATCAGCAGGAGCATCCTTTTTCAGATCAGCCAGAAGCTTGGTAAATTCAAGCTCGGTATAGATTTCAATAAGATCGTTTTTGTTCAGGACAGGAGGTGTTACCTCTGAAATCTTAAGTGGAAGCTCCAAATCAGTTCTGATGGTAGCAAGTCGGTATGAAAGCTCAACAGTCTCAAAAGCCTCTCTGTATTTCTCTGCAAAAGTCTTTGAACCGCGGAAGGATAAAGATGCAATCTTATCAAGATTATTGTAGATATCCTTAATGCCGCCAAGCTCATTGATAAGAGTAACCGCTGTCTTATCACCTACACCAGCCATACCAGGAATATTATCTGAGCTGTCTCCCTTCAGAGCCAGAAAATCAATGATATGCTCAGGTTTAACACCAAATTTCTCGACAACACCTTTAGCATCAGTGTAGACATCCTTCATTGAGTCATAAAGAATGACATTGTCATCCACAAGCTGAGCCAGATCCTTATCGCCGGTACAGATAACAGTCTTTACACCTTCCTTTGAAGCATCTGTTGCATAGGTGCCAAGCACGTCATCAGCCTCCACGCCTTCAATAGATACCAGAGGAAAGCCCATTGCTCTTACGATTTTATGTACATATTCAATCTGAACTCTAAGCTCATCAGGCATAGGAGGACGGTTGGCCTTGTACTCTGGATACATTTCATTTCTAAAGGACTTGCCCTTGGCATCGAAAACCACAATAAACTTGGCTCCGGCAAACTTGGATGAAAGAGAACCAAGCATTCTGGATAAAATCATGCAGACGCCGGTTGGAATTCCTTTTGAATTGGTGAATGATTTAGGAGCGGCATAAAAGGCTCTATATAGAAATGATGAACCGTCAACAAGGACTAAAGGAAGATTATCTGTCATAGAATTAGTACGAATTGGAGTATCACTAAAAAGTGTATGAATTCGTCTCCGTTTTTATATTTCTGTTTTAACTTCTTACCATTATAACTTTTAAAAAAATTTATAAAAACTGACATTACTCAACATTACATTTTTTTGCGGTTTTTCTTAAAAATAACAAAAAAAAACAGTGTTTTTTTTAAGAAATTGAAGATTTTTCTTAAATTCTGATGAAATACTTTTTTAACAGGAAGAATCACAAACAAGATATGCTTCACAGATATGTATTTATTAGATTCCTTAAAAAAAATTTCCTCAGACTATGTTCTATACTTTAGTAACTACAGAGAAAAAAAGTTCAAATAAATTAAGGAAGTAATATGTCGCTATTCGAGAATATCATGAAAGATTTTTCGGAAGAAACAAATCTTGAAGTCAAAATCGAGAGTGATAACTCATGTGCCTTTGAGTTTGAAGATTTGCTTATCGTTTTGCAGTACCGTCAGGCAGCAGACGATATAGTAATGTTCTGTTCTCTTTCAGATCCTGAAAAAATACCAGTTTTTTCAAAAGAAGTTTTGTATAAGGCTCTTTCTCTATCATTCAATGGTGAAGGAACTGGCGGAAACTTCATTGGTATCTCTGAAGGCACTTTAATCCTTTCAAGAATTATTCCTATTGAACAGCTGGATGGTAAAAAACTAATGAAAATTCTTTCAGAATTCTCCGATAAGGCTGTTTTCATAAGGGATGTGCTTAAGGATGTTTATTCAATCTCTAAGGGTGATGAAGATCTGGGGACACGGGATTCTGCAAAGAGCTCTATAGCTTCTAGTTTAATGGATGTCCTTCCTGTTTAACGATGAAATTAGTCTGAGGTATCTAACATGAACACGAATGTGAATGTATCAATTGATAATTTACAAAACAATCAATCATATTATTTATCATCTGACGGTGAAATCAAGAAAGCCGGACTCTGGCAGAAATTCAAATGCTGGGCGAATATTGGTGAAGCCAGACAGCAGGTTAGAAATCTAGTAAGCGTAATTAAAAGCAACCTGCTTGATACCGTTACTTATGCAAAAGGAGATTCCCTTAATGAGGATTTTGCAAAGCTGGATACCACAAAAAATCTTAAAGGTTCAGATCTGAACAGGATTATTGAAAAATTTAAAACTGCAAACTCAGATAATATTGACAAAGCTCAGGCAAAAAAGATTGAAGGAAACATAATAGAAAATGCAGTTGATTCTCTGCTAAAGGAGGGGCTGCTGGAAAAAAGATCAGCCTATAGCATGCAGGATTTGCTGCAAAAATCGATTTCACAGATAAAAGAAGAAGATTTACCTAAAAAGAATGAAGCAGGTAAAGAAGTTTTCGACAAGGAGACCTATACCCAGAAAATTGAGGAGTTTATTAAACAGTTTGTTGATACCATCAGGGAAATCAAGGAGGCTAAGCTTCCTGAAAATAAGCTCAACAATTATTATCTCGATTACATAAAAGGTAAACTTTTTGATGATGAAGGGAATCTACTGAATGTCAGTGTAGATCAGTTCAAAGGGATAGACGAAGCAAAGAGAGACTATATTCTCTCGAAAATAGGAGATGATATCGATTTAAATGACAAGAGAACAAATGAGATTATCGATTATGTTATTTCCAAGACAAAGGAGAATAAAGGTGCTGCTGATATCATAATGAAATCCTGCCAAAGTATCCTCCTCAATGGAGCAAATAAACTGCGTTCTTTAGATTCAGTTAAAAAAAGAATCGATGCTATTTTTTCAAATGCTGATGAATATAATGCCATTGGACAGAATCTGCATGGATTTAGAAAAACTGGTATCAGAATTCTTGGCTATACAGAAGGAAAGGCATTTCCTCCTGGCTTTATCACCAAATTTTATAATAAGGCCAAGGATTTAGATCTTGGACCGTTAAAAAACTTAAAAGCCACATCCTCCCCAGAAGAGATGCATAAGGCATTATTCTCTTTATACAAAAGCTTGTCAGAAGCCATGAAGTCCTCCGGAACTGCAGAGGAAATCCAGGCAGTTCAGGAAGATAGAAACTCTTTAAAGGCTTCAAAAATTCTATTTCAGAGTATTGTGCTTTTAAGAATGACTCCAGAAGAACGTGTTAACCTAAAAACAGTGTTTGAGAGTCTGAATTTTGCAAAAATTCAGAATATGTACAATGAATTATATGATGATTACGGATACACCGATCAATTGGGAAGAAATAAACAGGGAACTGTAACTACCCTTGCTTTTGATATGGCAAATACAAACAATATTCTTATTGAAAACCTGGAGTTTCTGTCCAACACCAATGATATTCATACCATGAATTATGAGGGGCCTATCTTAGTTCAGGAGGATAAGCTTGGGCCTGTATATGACAGCCTGCTTGATGGGACAGATGAATATATTTCAGAACAGACAGACTCTTATATTAATGATAACTTTAAAGGAGAGTTTCCAGAATCAATGAAGCAGCTTATTAAGGATAAGCTGAAATCAGAAACCTATGACAATACAGAAAACAAAAGCTTTGTCCCTGATACATCATTCAATAATGCAGTAAAAAGAGAAGTCGGGACAACTATGAATCTGGCCATTCTTACCGATGCAAAGCGACTGGGCAATGGCAATATCGAAGATACATCATGCTATAAAGACCTAATTCGCGGCATGTCAGTTACCCTACCTGGGGGCAAGAAACTCAGCACTGACTTTGAAACAGCCAGAGATGAGATTGCTCAGCTGGTGACATCCAACAATTCTGCAAAATACAGTGGATTAGATAAGGAAACAAGGCAAAAGGTCAATCTGGTTCTGGCAATGATGTCACAGGAAACTGCAAAGTCATTAACTATAGGTATTCCTGTTGCGCTTGACAAGAATGGTGCTGAGCCTGCCTTTCATATTGTAGCACCTCACGGTCAAGGAGATGCAAATGCTGAATATACTCTGATAAAAGATGAAGACGGAGCGATTAGACTTACGATTGAGACTACACATCATATTCAGCAGCTGATTGTCAATGAACAGGTAATAGAAGCAGATCCTCAATCATATATTAAGCAAAAACTTTCCTACTATATCAGTCCAAGTGAATTTAACAGACTTGGCAAGCTTAATCTAAATGATTTTGATGATACCAGAGTACAAGAAGCTATGGATCAGACTGGAGCTTATAACGGTCAGAATAATAAGATATTAAATGCAGGCAAAGAGATCCAGACTGAAATGAGGATTCATTCCAACATGAAGGTAGAAATGGAAGGAAATATGAAGTTACCTAATCAGAATATCATTCAACCATAGAGGATTCACTACAACAATCGCTCACTTTTACAAAAGACAGGAGTGAGCGATTTTTTTTGAAAAATCGCTAGAAATTCAGAGATTTTTTGTGGAAACTGAAGAGAAATCTTAGATTCTGACGAAATACTTCCGAATATCGGAAGTATTTAATTGAAGATTGAGTGGAAAAAGAAAACTGTTAATCTGAGGTCTTATCCTTCACGTAATCGACACCGTTATTGAATTTTTCCTTGGTGTAGTCAGCGCCTTTCTGAACCTTATCCTTGGACCACTCATAGCCGTCTACAGCCTTGTCCTTGGTATAGTTTGCGCCTTTTTTTACCTTGTCAGCAGTCCAGTCGTAGCCATCTGCAATCTTGTCTTTAGTGTAGTCATAGCCATCAGCTACCTTATCCTTGGTATATACGGCACCATCAGAGATCTTCTCGCCAACCTTTGCGCCTTTCTGCTGAATATTTGAACCTATTGCAGACATTTTGTCGCCAAAACTCTCGTTTGAGGAGGCATTATCTGCAGAAAATGAAGAAAAACTGCATAAAGTAGCTGCAAGAACTAATACTTTTAAAGCTTTCATATTCATCCTTACAAAAAAATAAACTACGGCAATGAGTATAGACTCGGATTATTAGCCTGAAGTTAGATAGAGTTAAACAACGTTATTCAAAAATTTGAAATATTAAGTCTGTAAAAGCACGAACGCTTCTCATGAAAATGGTTAGCATTGCGCTAACCATTGATATCAGAATACCTTAGCAAATGCCTTTCAGAGGCTATTAGTTCTCAAGGGTCTTTTTAGAATTTTCAATTTCTTCAAGTCTCTAAGTCTCTTAATATCTTCATCTGTAAGTTTCAATGCAGACTTAAAAATGGATAGAAGGTTATAGTTTTCCTGATCTTTAGGAGCCTCACTACCTTTTATTCTGTTAAGTTCTTCCTGAATAAAGACCGAAATCTGATTTACAAAATTCTCATTACCAAAAGCAGGCAGAGCTTGAGCTTTATTCATAAACTTCTGAGGGATTTCTTCCATTGCATACTTTAAACCATATCTTACAAGAGAAATATTCTCCTTTGTAAAATCCAAAGACATACCCTTACACTTTGTAATTAGATTTTTCACAAATTGTGTAATGTACTCAGGCTTAAGAGCATCTTCTTCATTATCTGTAAGTTTTGGATGATCAGGATCCTCCATATCAATTCCATATAGAATGTCTAACAGATCAGTACCTTTATCTATTTGGTATACCATGTCCATTATAAAGTTCTTCTCCAACTTCACAAGTTGATGCGCCCTCATGTAAACACCTTATATACAGTCGAAAACATTATTTAATGTTTCAAAAATTTTTAGCTACAAGTTGTAAGCAGGCATTATAGGAGTGGTGTATTTTAAAATAAACAGATATTTAAGTATCATAGTTCACAAAGCCCACATTAAAAAAAAATTAATATGAAAATTTAACAAGTTAAGAATTAAACAGAAATATCTGCACAAAGCCTGGTAAAAAAGTGTGAAATATATCAAAAAAAGGATTAGAATAAGCTCACTTATCGGCGGACCTTAGCGTTCTGCTAGGTTCTTTCTTTTAACAATCCTGAAACGAAAATATTATGAATAAATTTTCTTTCCCTTTAAAAAAGCTTTGGTTTACACATGTTATTATCCTTGTTATCAGTAACTACGCTGTTCAGATTCCTCTCGACCTGTTTGGAATTGTCACAACCGTAGGAACTTTCACCTACCCTTTTGTCTTCCTGTCTACAGATCTGACTGTCAGAATCTTTGGAAAAATCAGAGCAAGAAAGATCGTCTTTCTGGCAACAATTCCTGGTCTGATTGTGTCCTATCTGATCGGAACTCTGTTTGAACACGGTGATTTCCAGGGACTGGCAAATCTGTCACATTTTTCATACTTTGTCTTCAGAATTACCATCGCCTCACTGTCTGCCTATCTTCTAGGTCAACTGTGCGATATTCTGGTATTCCAGAGACTAAGAGAACTTAAGCTGTGGTGGCCGGCACCGGTTTCCTCTTCCATTTTAGGAAATCTGATTGATACCTATGTATTCTTCGCCATTGCCTTCTGCGGTACCAATGATGCGTTTATGGCTGAGCACTGGGTGGAGATTGCAACCTTTGACTATATGGTCAAGCTGGCAGCGAATATGATAATTTTCGTGCCTGTTTATGGTGTTGCGCTTAAGTACATCATCAGAAAAATTACTGCCGCCTAGAACTGATTTTTAATATCAATTTGTATGTACAAAAATTTTCTCATGATAAGATAGAAATCAGTTGATATATCGGAGATTTATTATGAGCGAAAAAGTTCTAAATATAGATGACAGCCAGTTTGAAGCAGAAGTATTAAATTCAGATAAGCCTGTATTTGTTGACTTCTGGGCTCAGTGGTGCGGACCTTGCAAAATGGTTGGACCAATCGTTGAAGAGCTGGCAGAGGAAATGGAAAACGTTAAGTTTGTTAAGGTTGACATCGATCAGAATCAGGAATACGCTGCCAAGTATGGTGTTATGAGTATTCCTAACATGCTGCTGTTCAAGGACGGCAATATTGTTAACCGTCAGATCGGTGCTCTTCCAAAGAATGAGCTTAAGGCTTTCATTGAAAATAACATTTAATTCTGTTTTCAAAAGAAATTGATGTAGAAAGCTTCCTCTGAAAATCACTGGAAGCTTTTTTTGATCAAACCAGACTTAAAACTCAAAATCCGGTTCCACTATTTCTCCGAAATTTCTTTTAAAGTTTCACAGGACTGGGCCCAGTCTCCCTCATTACAGGCTCTGTTGTAATAGTACAAAGCTTTTTTCAGGTCTTTGTCTACATTCTCACCATTTTCGTAGAAAGAACCTAACAGGTTACAGGCGATTCCATCTTTAAGTTCACAGCCTTTCTCGTAATAATTCAGAGCTCTTTCAAAGTCCTTCCCTACTACAAGGCCTTCTGCAAAGATATTTCCACAAAAGGTGCAGGATTCTTTTGAATTAAGTTCACAACCTTTCTGAAAAAAAGGTAAGGCCTTAGCATCATCCCCAACCACATTTGTATAGTACATTCCTATGTACTCACAGGCAGCCGATGATTTTAGATTGCATTGCGCGATCGGTAGTTCCTGATGGTCACTGTCCTCTGCAGCAGCAATAAAAGACAGAGCGCACAGTACCATTGATAAAGCTTTACAGAATATTTTTTTCATTTTTATCCTCAAACTCAACTTCAACTGTCTAAAAAATAATGCAATTTTTGCAGTAAATCAGGAAAATTTCCCCAGATTAAGTGAAAATTGACGAATTAGATATTAATATAGAATTGTAGCCATTGTTTTGTCCATTATTCGAGGTTATGCTTGCCTGAAGTAAAACAAGGACCATCGTCCGAGAGTTATGTCGAAATCTGTCACTGCTGCGATATGGGAGTGACTCTTCCGACTAATCCAGATCCGACAAAAAACTACCGCTGCCCACGCTGCGGAGCTGTACTGGTACGTGCCCGGGAATACTCTTTTCAGACAGTAGGACTCATGGCACTGTCAGCACTGATTATGCTGTTTGCCTCCGTGACACAACCTTTCATGACACTCGAACAGTTCGGCGTATCCAACAGCATGTCCCTCTATAATGTTCTGACCACTCTGCGCCTTGACTGGGGAGGGCTGCTGTACGTATTTATGGCGGTAACTCTTTTTATGCCGCTGGTTGTACTCTTTCTGGCAATCGCAGTAGGTCTGTTTGGAGTTGTTCCCTCCCTGTCTACCCTTAAGATATTCTCCTTCTCTCATCGTTACTGCATGGTAGATGTTTTTATCATGGGAGTGCTCATAAGTCTGATTAAACTGACATCTCTTGCCAATGTTTCCTTTCATTTCGGATTCTTTTCCGCCGTTATCTTTTCAGTCATGATGGCCTGGTGCTGGATGCATCTTCGACCTAATCGTCTATGGGCTCTGAAAGGTCATGGGCATTTTGAAAGTGCTGAGGCAGGAAAAACAGGAGTCGATCAGCATCTGGTAGTTTGCCGTACCTGCGGCGCACAGTATCCAGGATCAGATTCCGGAGCTGTCTGTCCTCGATGCGGACGTGTCAACTTTTACCGTAATCCTCAGGCAATACAGAAAACCTGTGCACTGCTGATTTCAGCAACTATTCTCTATCTTCCATCAAATCTTTATCCGGTCATGTATACCGACCTCCTAGGCGCAAACAACGGTTCAAACATCATTGATGGTGTAATTGCGCTGTGGAATATGAATTCACGATTTGTGGCACTGGTGATTCTGATAGCAAGTATTTTCATTCCAATCCTCAAAATCCTGATGCTGATATTTCTGGTTTATAACGTAAAAAAACCGGGGAAGAATCATCTGGAGAACAGGCTGGTGATGATTTATCGTCTTGTGGAATACATTGGAAAATGGTCAATGATAGATGTTTTTGTGGTAATTATTATGTCCTCTGTTGTTAGAATTGGAGGGCTTATAACCATTAACCCGGGATTTGCCATAGTGGCATTCTGTGCAGTGGTTATTTTAACTTTAATTTCAGCTGAACAGTTTGATTCAAGAATGATCTGGGACAGAAGGGGGAATTGTGAACAACAGTAACGAAATGGCGAAGGCTAATACGCTCCGTCGAATTTCATTTGCATGGATAATTCCTCTTCTGGCACTGATCGTTACAGCTATTATGCTTTGGGATAACACTTTAAACAAAGGTCCTGAGGTAGAACTGATAGTTACTTCCGCTGATGGAATAGAGGCGGGTAAAACACTGGTTAAATTCCGCTCGGTTAATGTCGGTCGAGTTGAAACCGTGGAAATTGAAGAAGATCTCAAATCAGTACGACTTGGACTCAGAATGAATCCAAATACAGAAGCGCTGCTTCTGGAAGATTCCAAGTTCTGGGTAGTAAAACCTCGTATCGATACAAACTCAATATCAGGACTTGATACTCTGCTGGGAGGTTCATATATTCAGATTTCACTTGGAAGCTCCGATAAGAGTGCTAACAGGTTTATTGCCGAAGAACATCCGCCGGTCAACCCTTATAATGAAGACGGTGTAACCGTAAATCTTATCTCAAATGGCAAAGAGAGTATTCCTGAAGGTACTGTAGTTGAATATAAGGGGGTTGAGGTAGGTAATGTAGCCACCTCAAAACTTGATCCGAAAACCGATACTTTCGAGTATCAGCTTTTTATCCGTAAACCTTATGACATACTGCTTAAAGGAAATATCTCTTTCTGGAATGACGCAGGTATTGATCTGAAGATTGACGGTTCCGGTGTGAATCTGAGTACAAAATCTTTATTAAGCCTGCTTCAGGGAACAATTACCTTTGAAGGAATGGGCTATCGTAATGCAGATGAGCCACTTGATCTGAAGAAAACATACAGACTCTACGAAAATCGTGAATCTGCAGAAAACGAAATGCTCAAAAGCTATCCTAAATTCCTTATAAATCTGGGGCACGACGCCGGAGCCCTTAAGGCAGGAAGTGATATCTTCTACCGTGGAGTACCGGTTGGCAAGGTAATTGAGGTGCCATGGCTCTGCAATGAAGTTGATGTAATTACACCTGAAGATGATATATATGCCCTTGTATCCTTTTATACCTATAGTGAGCGTAATGAAGAGGTATCAATGAATTTCTTTACAGAGTACCTCGATAAGAATGAAGTTTGTGCCTCTACCTACAGTGCATCGATACTCTCAGGAAATAACGCCATAAATCTGGAAATAGGCAGTAATGAAAAATGTATTGCAAAAGAAGTTGATGTCGATGGAATCCGTGTAATTCCTATGGTCGGTGGTGGAGGTGGTTCCCCTCAGAGACTGATGAATGAGATCCTTGCCGAGCTTAAGGGAATGAAACTTGATAAGACCAGCACTGAGCTTAGAAAAACCATGGTTGAATTGCAGAAGACCCTGCACCATATGTCCAATACTCTTGATAGCGTAAACCAGCAGCAGCTGGTAAAAGAGCTTACCAAAACTGTTAAGCAGTTTGAAAAAACTATGGCAGGATTTGATGAACAGGGTAAGATTTATAAAGATATGAGCCAGCTGGTGGTACAGCTGAATCAGGCCCTAAAAGATCTTAAACCTGCGGTTAAGGATGTAGGACAGAAACCTAATTCAATAATTTTCAGCGATACTACCGGCGATCCTGTACCTGGACGTCGTTAAATTGGAGATAAAAAATGAAATCACGAATTCTGACAGGACTGGTATTATGCGCTGCGATTCTTGGAGGTTGTTCTAGCGGTGATACCCCATCGCAGATCAGATACTCGATGGTGCAGGATCTGAAGCCGGAAATGATGTCCGGTTCTGAAAAAATTAATATGCAGTTAAATCCTGTCTTAGATGGAGGAGGAATCGTTCTGCAGGTCAGTGATCACAGCCTGAGGGAAGCCCGTTTTCACCGCTGGGCAGAACCTCTGAATGAACAGCTTGAGGCCCTGGTAAGCAATACTATAAGTCAGGAGAATTTCCGTCTCAAAGATCAGTCTCTCGATGTGTATGTAGCACGTTTTCAGGGAAGCGAGGCTGGAAAGATTTATGTGAGCGCCTCTTTCTCATTGATAAATTCAAAGGGACAGATCATTAAGACCGTCAGCCGTCAGATTGAAACTGAGCAGCAGACTGCAGGCTATGATGCACTGGTTGCAGCTCTGCGCTCAGGCTTTGACAGGATTTGCCATGAGGCAATTGCAGAGCTGAAAGAAAAAAAGTAAAAACCAAACAGACAGATTAACCGAAAAGTCCGAACAGTTTATGCTTTCTCTGATAGAAAGGTTTGCCGTTTTCCGCGGCATTCCTTCCAAAATCATCGTTGTAAGGCACAATATCAATATACATGTTGCTTGGAAGATAAGCTCTTGCAGCATCAGCAAGGCCTGAGAAGATTTTCTGCTTATCTCCGGCAAAATCCACCACCAGAAGATAACTCTGTTCCTCGTCTCGGATCATCAGTTTCAGCCATATTGACTTGATTTCCTTAACTTTTTTGGAATACTCGGTAAGGGCTTTTACCATTGCATCCGGATAAATCTTAGGATCGCCAAGCAGAACATGAGTGTCCTCCTTTACTGTGATTTCGGAATGACCTTTTTCAACAATGTCCTTTCGCTGTTTCATATACTGGATATTGCCGTTTGAGAATACAAGATTATGGCTGAAAGGATTGATGACAATACCTGCACCGCTGTCCTTAACCATTGCATAGTAGTCATCAAAGGACATGATCAGCGTTTTGATGTACTCATTTTTGAATCTGTCGCCCTTACGCAACTCTTTCCAGTCTGTAAAGGCTGGGAAAAATACCTGATTATCCTCTGAAGTAAACTGGACAAATGAGATTTTTGAATCTTCCTTGAAGTACTTCTGACCGTTCTTTTCAACGATTGTATTATCGTCAACCTTAATTACGGAAAGCAGATGGGAGTTAAGAGCAAATTCCTGAGCAATATAATCCAGCAGATTGTTTCTTTTTTCCTCGTTGTCGGCACGGTTATATTCGTTGAGCAGTTTTGATAATTCTGGATTTTCTACCGGTTTGTTTACATCGATATTCATAACGGTAAGCCTTTTTGTATTTATTCTGATGATTTCAATTGAGTTCTGACTATAACTTGATCTGAGCATACAGTACCGCTATAGGATTATAAGATCATTAGAAACTGTAAAGAGAATGATCAAAAATATGGAAATACGCTCATCTATCTCATTTAAATCGTGATTTTCCCAAATACATCTTGAAAGGAAACCTTATAGTGTCTATGATGTTTGCAGCTATATTTGACATTATTTAGGACAAAAATGAGTACCAACATTCTTTTACTATGTGGCGGAGACGGTTCCGAACACGATATTTCACTTCTAAGCGCAAAATTCATTGAAGAACAGTTAAAAAAGACTCCTGAATTCTCAGTAACCAAAGCAGTAATTCACAATCACAAGTTTATCGTTGACGAAAACAAATACGGAATTTTCCTAGGCGACAATATCTTCTCAGTTGACGGAAAAGATATAAAGATTGACTGTGTAGTACCTTGCATCCACGGTATTCCAGGAGAGACCGGTGATATCCAGTCCTTCCTTGAGATCCACAATATTCCTTATATCGGCTGCAAGGCTGAAGCAAGCCGCTACTGCTTCAACAAAATAACCACCAAGCTGTATCTTGATGCGCTGGGTATTCCAAATTCTCCTTATGCCATCATTCCATTACAGAATGATAAGTATAAGCAGGATGCTTTAGCCTTCTTTGATAAGTATCAGGATATTTATGTTAAGGCTGCAAGTCAGGGTTCATCAGTTGGATGCTACCATGTAACCAAACGTGATGACGTATGGGACTGCATTGCTGAGGCATTCCAGTTCAGCTCAGAGGTTATTTTAGAGAAGAACATCATTCACCGTGAACTCGAGGTTGCCGCCTACGAAATTAACGGAGAACTGAAGCTGTCACGTCCAGGTGAGATTATTATTCCTGACAACAAGTTCTATACCTTTGATGAGAAGTACTCAAAGGATTCAGGCACCATTACCACTGTAACCCCAGATAATCTCTCTGAAGAGGATATCAGAACCATTCAGGATATGGCACGCCGAGCCTTCATTGGTCTGAAGCTGCGTGATCTTTCAAGAATCGATTTCTTCCTGTCAAAGGAGGATGGTATTCTGATCAACGAGATCAACACCTTCCCAGGAGCAACTCCAATTTCAATGTTCCCTAAGATGCTTGAGCACAACGGTGACATTATGTCTGACTTCCTTGCAAAAGCTGTAAAAAAGGCTATTGCAGAGAATAGGTAGAAGACAGGAAAGAAAAACAGTAAAAAACAAAACCCCCGGTTTTAGTATGAAAAAATCGGGGGTTTTCAATGAAGGACTTAAGCTGTTAGCCGCGTTTCATCACATCGAAGAAATCGTTGTTGGTCTTGGTCATTGACAGCTTGTCGATTAGGAACTCCATAGCTTCGATTTCGCCCATTGGATGCAGGAACTTTCTTAGGATCCACATCTTCTGCAGCTCATCAGGAGTAGTAATAAGCTCTTCACGTCTGGTACCTGAACGGGTAACATCGATTGCAGGATATACACGCTTCTCGGCAATCTTACGTGACAGGTGAAGTTCCATATTACCGGTACCCTTGAATTCCTCGTAAATAACTTCATCCATCTTTGAACCGGTATCAATCAGAGCAGTTGCAATGATTGTCAAAGAACCGCCTTCCTCAACGTTACGTGCAGCACCGAACAGACGCTTTGGCTTCTGCAGAGCATTAGCGTCAACACCACCGGTTAGAACCTTGCCTGATGAAGGAACTACAGTGTTGTACGCACGGGCCAGACGGGTGATGGAGTCCATAAGAATAACCACGTCATTCTTGTGCTCAACCAGTCTCTTAGCCTTTTCGATAACCATTTCAGCAACCTGAACGTGACGTGTTGCAGGCTCATCGAAAGTTGATGCAACTACTTCGCCCTTAACATTGCGAACCATTTCGGTAACTTCTTCTGGACGCTCGTCAATCAGAAGAACAATCAGGGTACACTCTGGGTACTTGGTTGAAATTGAGTGGGCAATATTCTGAAGCAGCATAGTCTTACCAGCTTTTGGAGGAGCCACAATCAGACCACGCTGACCTTTACCTACAGGAGCAACAAGATCGATAACTCTTGCAGTCAGGTCTTCCTTTGAACCGTTACCAAGCTCTAGCTGCATTCTGTCCTGAGCGAACAGAGGGGTAAGGTTCTCAAATAAAATCTTGTGACGAGAATTTTCAGGATCGTCGTTGTTTACGGAATCTACCTTCAGTAGAGCGAAATACTTTTCGCCGTCCTTTGGAGGTCTAATCTTACCGGCAATTGAGTCGCCTGTTCTAAGGTTGAATCTTCTAACCTGACTTGGTGATACATAGATATCATCAGGTCCTGCAAGATATGAAGAATCAGCACTTCTTAAGAAACCAAATCCGTCAGGAAGAATTTCAATTACACCTTCGCCGAAAATGTCTTCACCGTTTTTTGATGAGGCTTTTAATAGCTGGAAGATAATTTCTTTCTTACTTAGGCGGGCAACGTTCTCGATTCCATTCTGCTCACACATCTGAACGAGCTGAGCAACAGGAGTGTTTTTTAATTCGGTTAGATTCATATAAGTAAATTACAATCATGTTCTGCATGGGGAATGCAGGAAAGGATCTCTTAATTATTAAGTTAAAAGGAATTTTTTCCGTGTTAGGCCGTAATATCTAGGCCTAGGTGATAACGTTGGACTCAACGTTAGGCGTATCATAACACAGTTTTTTTCAAAGTTTGCAAATTTTTTTCGATATTTATGCCATTTGTTCCTTTGTGTTACAAATGGGAGATAGGAGGGATCTGCAGAAAAAAAATTATCCTATACTAAGAATATCCGTTTAATATTTTATACAGAGCTAATGAGAATGAAGCTTTACAGATATTTAGCACTTTCATTTCTTACTGCGGCGTTATGCCTGCCGGTAGCCAGTGTTCAGGCAAAAACGGTTATTGAAGTTGCTCATACCCATAAGGAAACACATCCGGATCATCTTGCCATGCTTGCCTTCAAGGACTATGTTGAAAAGCATGCTGGCAATGACTATGAAGTGCAGATTTATCCAGATAATAAGGCAGGTTCGAATGAACAGGTAATTGAGCTGCTAAGATCTGGATCCGTTCAATTTATGGTTATTTCTACTTCAAATCTTGAGCAATACAATAAAAAATATGCCCTGTTCTCTATTCCATACCTGTTCTCATCAGAAGAGAACTATGAAAAGTTCATTACCGATCCAGCCGTACTGGAGGACCTGGGAGCAAAAAATGAAGAGGACGGTTTTACTCCCCTTTCAGCCTTCACATCCGGTTCCAGAAGCTTCTACGCTAAAAGTCCAATCAATACCCCAGAGGATTTGAAAGGAAAAACCTTCCGTGTACAAACCGGACGAACCAACAGGGAGATGATGAGCTTTTTTGATTCTAATTACGTGACCATCAGCTTCGGTGAAGTTTATAGCGCCCTGGAAAAAGGACTGATTGACGGCGCCGAGAACAATGAGCTTGCTCTGGTTGAACAGAAACACGGTGAATTCTGTAAATACTACAGTTATGATCACCATCAGATGGTTCCAGATCTTCTGGTGGGTTCATCCGTATTTCTATACTCTATTCCTCATAAGGATTTTGATATTTTCAAACAAGCTGCGATAGAAGCCCAGAAAGTTGAATTCAGTCTATGGAAGGAGAAAATTCAGCAGGCCAAAAAGAAAGCTCAGCAGATGGGAGTCAAGTTCAAAGAGGTTAATGTGGATGACTTCAGAAATACTGTTTCAGCTGTACATGAGCATATTCTGAAATCAAGACCGGAGATAAAGGAGCTTTATGATAAAGCTATAGCTTTAGATTCAGGTAAAGCTGCGAAAAAATAGCGCCACGCCATTTACAGCTTAGGCTATAATTAGAGAGTTCATAAATAACCGATTGAAATATCGGTTATTTTTTGGGATTTCCGCGAATCACACAAACTCTGTTTACAGGATTTTTTCTATGAATTTCAACGCAGTACATCATATTGCCATTATCGGTCGAGACTATCAAAAATCCAGACACTTCTACGTTGATCTGCTGGGATTTAAGGTTATCAGAGAAAACCACCGTGAAGACAGAAATGACTGGAAGATTGATCTTGCCTGCGGAGATATCGAAATCGAATTATTCATCAAGGAAGATGCACCAGAGAGAAACAGCGGTCCCGAAAGTGCTGGCCTCAGACACCTTGCCTTTAGAGTTGAAAGTGTGGAGGAAACAGTAAAGGAGCTGAACCGTCTTGGAATTGAAACTGAACCGGTAAGAGAAGACACCTTTACTCATAAAAAAATGACATTCTTCCGTGATCCGGACAATCTGCCACTCGAAATTCACGAGTAGCAGACACAATCTTTGAGGAGGTTAATAGTAGGAATAGCCTTTAACCGCCTCAATCATTAAAGGAACATCCTGCTTGCCTTTGTACTCACGAACCAGATCACGCAAGAATGAGCTGGCACCTGTAGGTTCTGAGTTACCGAACATGCTTCTGACCTGAGCATAGCTGATAAACAGAGCTTTCTTGGCTCGGGTTACACCAACATAGGCAAGTCGGCGCTCCTCGGCCAGAGATTTATCTGAATAGGCAGAAAGTCTTGATGGCAGAATATCCTTTTCAAAACCGACCAGGAATACATACTTGAACTCAAGGCCCTTTGAGGCGTGCATAGTCATCAGATTAACCGCATCCCCAACATTGGAGGTACCGCCCTCCTCATTAAGCTCACCGGTTGAAACCAGAGTAATGTTGGACAGATAGGTTAAGAGCGGATCTTCCTTCCTTTCTGCCTGACTATCAGCGGCAGTACCCTCAGGAGCACTTTCATCAGGGACATCTGAGGCAGCAGAGGCTGAGGATTCAAATTCCTTGATATTGGTAATCAGCATACCCAGGTTGGCATAACGGGAGTGTTCCTCATTATCCTTGCCATCCTTGAAGTCTTTTTCCTGATAGTACTTATAAAGACCTGTACTTCTGAGCATCTCATCGGCAAAGGCAGATAGATTCATATTCTGTCGCTTCTCATTAAGTGACTTGAAAAGCTCATAGAATACAGAAACCTTTTTATAAAGACCGCTTAAGGTCTTATCCACATTTCCTGAATTCACATGAGCATCCAGAAGACGTATTGCCTTGATTAAAGAGCAGTTTCTCTCTGTGGCAATAGTTCTCAGGCTTTCCACAACCTTAGGTCCGATCTTTCGTGAAGGGGTATTGATAATTCTGAGTAAGGCAGTATCGTCATCCTCATTCACCAGAATTCTCATATAGGCAATGGCATCGAGGATCTCGGCACGCTCGAAGAATTTCTGACCACCGTAAATCACAAAAGGAATATGCTTTCTTAGAAGGTTCTGCTCAAAATCCAGAGACAGATAGTTGTTACGGTAAAGGATAGCGATGTCCCTGTAATCCACCCCTTCATCATGCAGAGAGGCAATACGGTCGGTAACAGTAGCGGATTCCACCTTGTTGTTGGCACAGTTTAGAATCTTAACCTTATCACCATCACCGAAATTTCCCTTTAACACCTTCTCCATCAGACGGTCACTGTTAAAGCCGATAATGGTGTTGGCAACATCCAGAATCTTCTGGGTGGAACGATAGTTTAGAGCTAAAAGCACCTGTTTGACATCAGTAAAGTCTTCTAAAAACTTTCTCATGTTGCCGACATCCGCACCTCTCCATCCGTAGATGGACTGATCATCATCTCCAACCACCAGCACATGAGCATCGGGACCTGCAATCAGACGCAGGAAGCGGTACTGAATTGAGTTGGTATCCTGAAACTCGTCCACCAGAATCTCTTTGAAGCGACGGTGCTGAAGTTCTCGGATTTCACGATTGTTCTCAAGAAGTTCAACAGTGCGTAAAAGCAGCTCACTGAAATCAACGGAGTTTTCCTGATTGCAGACTTTCTCGTAGACGGTATAGACACGGCTGGTAATCTTCACATGGTCAGGAGACTTTACTGAGACCATCTTGCTGTATGCCAGTGCACGGATGCCGTTTTCCTTCTGCTTACTGATGTTGGAGGCTATATCTGAAGGCTTGAACTCCTTTGTATCAATATTCATATCCTTCATCAGTCGCTTAACCAGAGATACCTGACTGTCAGTATCTAAAATGGTAAAGCCAGGGACCAGTCCTGCGTACTGGGCATAGGCACGAAGCAGTCTTAAACAGATGGAATGGAAGGTATTGGCCCACAGGGAGGTCTGTACCGAGTTACCAACCATTACCCCCAGTCTCTCACGCATCTCGGTTGCAGCCTTGTTGGTAAAGGTTACAGCCATGATATTACGAGGAGCAATATGGTAGTGTCTTATAAGCCAGGCGATTCTTGAAACCAGAACTCTGGTTTTACCGGTTCCGGCACCTGCAATAATCAGCATATTGCGAAGTTCAGCAGAAACCGCCTCATGCTGTGATTCATTTAAACCTTCAAGGATCTTGTCTGACTGAGGATCTTCATCCAGAGCATCCTCAGATAGGCCGTTGTTTAGCTCGTAAAGTGAATTGTCTTGCATATTTAAAGTAAGTCTTTAAGTTCCAGAACATTGTCCAGAAGAATATTTGGCAGCACCTTCAGCTGCTTCTCATCAGGTGAAATACCGGTATAACCTTTGTATACCCAGGCGCATTTACAGCCAGCCTGTACGGCACCATAGACATCAGTGAAAGGATCATCACCGATATGCAGTATTTCATCTATTTTAACATTTTTATATTTAGCGCATTCTTCGAACATATCTGCATAGGGTTTTCTGCGCAGGCCTCCTACGGAAGGACGGATATCGCGCTCAAAGTAGCTGTCCAGACCGATTTTAGATGGCTTGAGATTTCCGTTTGAAACCGCAATCATAGGATATTTCTGTCTAAGACCAGCTAGCATATCATAGATATCCTGATGAACAAATCCGGAGGAGCGATGCTCAACAAAAAGATCAACGAGCTCTTTAGCATCATCAAGACCGTTCTTTAACGGAATCTTAAGACGCTTAAAAGCCTCCACCAGACTTACCTCGCGCAGCAGAGTCACATCATCGGCAAGAGCTGGATTGTCATGCAGAACTTCTGCTTTAACCTGTGACCAGTAGTCATACTTAAGACAGGCTCCGCCTAAACCGTAGGTGTCACAGAGGTACTGGGTAAACCAGGCCTCTGCTTTTCGAAGTACTGTTTCACAGTCATAAAGAGTATTATCTAAATCAAAGGAAAGGACTTTTATCTTACTAAGATCAATCTGTTTTAAAAATTTCAATTCTTTTTCCTGGATGCTAATGGATGAGACTTATTATATACGGCTTTTAGATGTTCAAAATCCAGATGAGTATAAATCTGTGTTGCCGCAAGACTTGCATGTCCCAGCATTTCCTGTACCGAACGCAGATCAGCTCCGCCCTGCAGCAGCTCTGTGGCAAAGGAATGTCTGAGCTTATGAGGATTCAGATGGGCACTGACACTGGCTTTATCGCAAAGTTTCATCAGATTCTGCTCCACACCTCGAGTAGTCAATCTGCGCCCAAAACGGTTTAAAAACAGAGCCGGCTCTTTTGGCTCAAAACTTTCACGAATCAGAAGATAGTCACTTATCTTTGAGATGGCGCTGTCGTTTACAGGAACCACACGCTGCTTGCCACCCTTGCCCAGAACTTTTACCTCCTGGACGAATTCATCGTAGTCCTCCAGATCAAGACCGACCAGCTCGGAGACACGCAGACCGGAGGAGAACAGCAGTTCAACAATGGCCAGATCACGTCTTTCGTATATGGTTTCAGGCTTTAAAGACAGAATCGCATCTATCTCCGTCAATGAGAGGATCTTGGGCAGATGTCTTTTGATCTTAGGGGCTTTTATCAGTGAAAAAGGATTATCGGGAATTTCTTCTATGGATACAAGAAATTTAAAAAAGGAGCTTAAGGCATAAAGATCGTGGGCAACAGAGTTGTTGTTAAGCTTGTTCAGATCAGAGCCAAAATTTAATTCTCTCTGAATTACTCGCATCTGCTCAAGTTTAACGTCTTTCCAGTCTTTGAGATCGGAGAATTCCCTTTCCAGAACTTCAAGCGCTTTAAACAGAACCCGCTGATAAGAGTCGATAGTATGCTGACTTGCCCGTTTTTCAAAACGAAGCTTATCTAAATACCTGACAATCAGATCTTTTAACATATAAGCAAATCAGAAACAGTAGCGTAAACAGGGAACAATCTTCAATATTATTATTCAAAAGTATGACTTCTTTTTTTTAATCAGGCAACCCAAAATGCAAATTGATTTAAGGTCAACACAGAAATTATCTGAAGTGTGATCTACTCATAGAATCTCACCTTATTACATCAAAGAGAGCGGTATGAAATATTCTATAATTTTAAAATACGACTTCAAGTCACATTTTATAATTTTTATAACTACATTTAAATAACATTTCCTTTATAATTAAAAAAAAAAGGAGTAAGTATGAGTTTAACTCAGGCAAAATTATTATTTTCCGACATGACAAAAACCCTGAAAATTGGTGAAGGTACCTTTAATGATCAGGGTATGTGCCGCATTGTACTAAAAGACGAATGGATGCCACCTATTAATTTCTGTTACCTGGACAGTACTGACGAAATTCTGATTTTTTCTGCAATTGGAATCATTGAAGGAAAAAAAGAACCTGAAGTATTCAAAGCTCTTTTTTACAGACAATTCCTTTTTGATAAGAGTAACAGCATTACCTATGCTCTTGCTCCAGATAACAATGCGTTAACAGCACAGGTGAAACTTCATGTTTCAGTATTGACCGTAGATGATTTTGCTGATGCTGTAGAAAAATTTGCCAATGAAGTAGCTTACCTTAGAGTTACTTATTTCAGTAAAGACGACAATGTTACAGATTCAGGCTATCAGCAGGATGTACTTGATATTGCTTCAGGACTAATGGGATAACCCACTTAACAATAATTTTTGAGGTGTGAGGGGAAAAGGAGTTCGATATGTCAGATCCAGTTTCAAGAAATAACGTATCCAACAATGGCAACCAGTATTACAATTCAAATCAGATTGACGACGATGACTTCCAAATAAGTGGAAATCCTAATGAGACTGTAAAAGTCCAAAACCAGGAAAACGAGGACGATTTTGTAGTCAATGTCTCGCCAAAAGGGAATGAAAGCAAGAAGGCTAATTTAAGTAACGCGTTTGTAGTCGACAAATTCAATCTGCCTGAAAAGACAGCAAGTACCCTTAAAAACATCAGAGTTCCAAAACCATCAAGTGGATTCTTCAATAAAATTGGAAGAATGATTCTTAAAGTAGTTAACTTCTTTAAGGGAGTATCTGATTCTTCAACACTTTCCACTCCTCAGAAAATAGATGAATTGCGAGGCATAAAGGTTCAGAGTAAGCTGCCTGAACCATCCCAGCCAAATGGAAAACCTTATTCCATGACCACAGAACAGCTTGCTAGACTGGCAGGACTGGGAGCTAATACCAAAATAGAGCCATTTTCAGAAATTGGTACAAATTTCAGGAACATCAATCATGTACTGTTCGGTGACAACGGCATGCCAAAACTAAGTGACATTAAGCAGGATCCGGAATTTCAGGACTGCTGGTTCCTGTCAGCAATTACCTCTATTCTAAGTACACAGGGAACTGACGCCATTTTCAGACTGTTTGACATAAGTGAAACTCCAAATCATGTTCTTGTAAGACTTGGAGAAAATACCTATGACGTACCTCTGGGCAGAATCAAGGATGGAAATGGAAATAAGTTCGGTAGTAACAGTGCCAACTGGGTTGTGGCTCTAGAGAATGCAATGCTTATGCATTTAGGCGTTGAATATTCAAATACAAACGCCCAAAATGTAACTGCAAAAGACCTTAAGATGGCCTATCGTTCTGCCGGAGATGGACTTACAGCATTATTGGGCTGTTCTTTTAAGCATCGAATTGATCATAGATCCCTGCATATGTCCAGCAATGAGGTTCTGGACCTTATCAAGGATAATCTTTCAAAACATAAACCAGTTGTTATCGGACATTCTTCTAAAGCAACAGCTCTTTCTGATGGTATTTCTCCAGGACACGCTGTGACTGTTCTTGATATAGAGAACAATAACAAGGTTGTTGTGCTTGATCCTTACGGAGAAGTTAAAAAAGTTCCGGTATCTTCATTAAAGAACTATTCCGTTTATCAGGTTACTGACTTCGCCGAACACCAGGATATTGTTAATGGAAGAAATATCATAAAGGATGAAGACATCCCTGAAGACAAAGATGAAAATGATTTCTAATCACAGAAAGGGAACTCGGATTTTCAAGGTTTTCATGACTGAAGATTAAAGAAGATCCGAGTTTAGTTCGTCCTGCGCTTCTACAATAATCCCGTTTGCAATTTTTTCCTTTCTTAGGTGGAAAAGAGGACAATTAGTACAAGAGAAAGTATCTGATTAGACTACAAAGGTACCGTCATACACACGGGAAATCTCGGAGACAGTCATAAAGACAGGCTCCTTTCCGCCCTTCCATTCAATATGAGCAGTACCACCAGGCATTTTTACCTTTACAGGAGAACTAAGTTTTCCTGAGGTAATACCGCTGACACAGGAAGCACAGGCACAGGTACCGTTGGCAAGGGTAACTCCGCAACCGCGCTCAAAGATATTAAGCGAAATTTCATGCTCTGATTCGACTTTTACAAAGCTTACATTCACTTTCTCTGGGAATTTCTCGTCGGATTCGACCTCTTTGCCATATTTTTCAAGCGGAATTCTATTCAGATCATCCACAAAGAAAACAGCGTGAGGATTACCCATGGAAACAACGCTGTGAGACAGTTCAACACCGTCTTTGAATTTGAAAGGATAAGTATCGGAAGTATGCAGGGAGGCAAAAGGAATATCCTCAGGTGCAAAGGATGGTACACCGACATTCACGCATACCGAGCCATCCTCGTTAAGCTTTACCTGCAGAAGTCTTGAGGCTGAACTTACCTGAAGATCATTTTTTGCAGTAAGCTTGTGTTCGATTACGAAATGAATAAAGCAGGCAGCAGCATTAGCGCCTATCTGAACCTCGGTTCCGTCGGAGTTGAAGATCCTGAAATGAAAATCCACCTCAGGATCAAAAGGAGGTTCAACCAGAATCAGCTGATCAAATCCAATTCCAAAATGTCTGTCAGCAAGCTTTCTTATAAGTTCAGGAGAGAAAAACGCTTTCTGAGTAATGGCGTCAACAAACATAAAGTCGTTGCCGCAGCACTGCATTTTGGAAAATTTGAAAATCATGCTAATCCTTTATTATTCTGGAATAATCTCATCCTTCCAGATGTCCTCAAAAGCCTGTCTCTTCTTGATTAGAGCAGTCTTTTCACCATCAACCATAACCTCTGCGCACAGACGGCGGGTATTGTAGGTGGAGGCCATTGAAGAGCCGTAGGCACCGGCACCTCTTACCACCAGGATATCTCCGTTTTTGACACTAAGTGAACGCTCTTTGCCTAAAAAATCGTCGCTCTCACAGATAGGGCCTACGATATCTGATTTAACAGCAGCAATATCTGAATGCTTGGTTGCATTTACGATAGTCATTTTAGCGCCATATAGTGCAGGACGTATCATATCATTCATTGCAGTATCTGTTATCACAAAATGCTTATCACCATTATCCTTCTGGTATAAAACCTTGGCAAGAAGCACTGCGGCATTGGCAACCATGGCACGGCCAGGCTCAATATAAAGAGCAACATCAAGTCCCTCAAGCTTCTTTAAGATTGGAGCCAGATACTCCTCTGGGCTTGGTGGAGTTTCGTTATCATAGATAACACCTAAACCGCCGCCGATATCAATGTGATCAACCTTAATTCCTGCAGCCACTAACTTATTATATAGGGAAATAAGTTTATCTGAAGCTTCTATTATAGGATCAACCGAAGTCATCTGTGAACCGATATGACAGTCGATACCAGAAACCTTAAGACATGGTTCCTGAGCCATTTTCTTATATAAATCAAAGGCCAGCTCTTCACTCACACCAAACTTGTTGTTCTTCAGACCGGTTGAAATTGAAGGATGGGTCTTGGCGTCAACACCAGGATTCACTCTCAGAGCAACCGGAGCCACAACATTGAGCCTTCTGGCAACCCTGATTACGGTATCAATCTCCTCTGGAGATTCGATATTCAGGCAGTTAATCTTCTGGGAAAGAGCAAACTCAATTTCACTCTCGCTCTTGCCAACACCTGAGAAAACGACTTTTGAAGGATCACCGCCGGCAGCGATAACACGGCGCAGCTCACCTTCTGAAACAATATCAAAACCAGCACCAAGCTTGGCCATAAGATTGAGGACTGCCAGATTTGAGCAGGCTTTAACAGCAAAGCAGACCAGATGATTCCGACTTTTCAGAGCCTCCTCAAAAGCAACCATATGTTTTGAAAGGGTAGCTTTTGAATATACATAAAGAGGGGTACCATACTGTGAAGCGATATCGGTAATCTTTACAGATTCCGCATACAAATCTGAATCTTTAAAGCCAAAGAAATCCATTTTACAAATCCATAATTCAAACAAACGTGTCAGAAGACACCGGAAGGTTAACTACCGCTTTGAATTCTAGTAGTGCACGCTCTGAGGATCAGAGGCATCAGTCTTATTATTCTCTTGAGTACCAAGCTGTTGCTCTCCATCTGCCTTTTGGGTCTGAGTCTGAGGATCTTTCTCTATATAAAGAGGGCCTTTAATGCCACAGCCATATAGAAAAAGAGTTGCAACGGTAAGAGACAGTAATGCAATAAATTTATTCAATTTGATTAACCTATTTAATTTAGAGTTATGAAAAATATTTCATACTTTCCTTGAAAGTATATCCAAAATGATCCAATTTGGCACTATTTATTGGAAATTGTGAACGGATGGATCGATTTTTGATCATTTCCCAGTACAAAATACTGAGGAAGATTGAAATTCAGGGTTGATTTAGTCGAATTCGACTCAGACTGAGAGGTGTAGTAGCGGTTAATGGAGTTTACCAGCGCAGCACGGGAACCATTGAACCCGTAGAAGATCTTAACCTCGTTTCGCTCGTTAACGATGTAGATTTTCCAGCCCTCATCCTCTCTGGCAAAGAAATACTGCATAATGCCGATGGTGGCATGATGTTCAACGGTAGCAGGAACCTGCAGAGCATACTCAGGTCTCATACCGAAACGGGAAAGAATAGTTACATCGTCATCTGAGGCACGGAACATGCTTCTTCTGATAATTGAAACATCATTATCATCGTCGTTGGCTCGAGCCTCGTAGGTGTTGTGTGAAACATTGAACACATAGGTTGACTCGTAATCGCTATAGCAGCCTAATATACCCTTGATGGTGGATTCAAGATCATAGCGGATCAGATCACCGTGCTCTTCTGAATAGCTGCAGATCTTCAGTACATCATCCAGATCAATATTGTCATGAGCGGCATCTGTCAGGGAACTTATATGCAGGATTGAAGCTAATAGTTCCACTACGCCAAGCTCTCCGTCAGAATAGGTGTGACAGGTAAGCTCTCCCCAGGTATTTAAAGTAATAACATCAATAGAGCCGATTAGACACATCTTCTGTCGACCGCAGGAGAGGGTATCACCCAGTTCAAGATCAGAGTTTGAAATCATGAAATTTCTGGTGATATCATTTTCAAAGTTAATCACCACCATGGATTTAACCATATCTCGAGCCTTTCTTAAGTCATCCTCTCTGATCTGTATCTTCTTAGAGAAGAAGAAGCGGTTGATGTCATCAGCCAGTCTTTTGATTTTCTTGAAATCCACAGATGAATTTCTGCCAGAGACATAGACTTTGGTACGGCTTGTCAGCACTTTGTTTGTTGTAAGCCAGGCAACCATTTCCACTGCGCGAGGGGCAATATACACCACCCTTGTGGATAAAAGATCAATGTTGTCTATAGCACAAGGATAAACATGCCAGCCATGTATGCAGACCGTATTTTCAGAAGGCAGAATTAAAGAGAGAGTCTCCTCTTCCATATAGTTCCTGACTTCACTGTAGGACTGCATGATTTTGCCCGGATACTTATCAATTGAGGCATAGATTTTTCTTGAAAGAACGCCGGCATCATCGGATGTAATGGCATATTCAATTCCATGAAAAACAGAGAATCGCAGAAGCGCCTTGTAGCTTTTTAAGAGAGATTCCAAAAGCTGATTCTGGAAATTTTTGATAGATACCAGATTAAAATTCTTCTTTGCAGAGAGCTTTTCAATATAGGAAGCAGACCAGTCCCACAAAGAAGCCACTCTTCGCATCAGAGTCCTGCGTTTGTTGAGAAGCTTACTCTGAGGCTGACCGTCAATCGCATCAAGCAGCTTTAAATAGAAGCATTTTCTTACTAGCTCAAGACGAGCCTTATCCCCTATTTTAGAAAGATATTTAGATACCTTTTTATATAAAAGGTAATAAGAATCATGTCCCAGACCGAAGGTTCTACTTGAAATGACAGAGGTCTTAAGATCCATTGACATCAGAATAGTATTCGGATATTCCGAGGCATATGCCTCCATCAGAATAATCTTTAAAAGCGCCTTGAGAGGATGGTCGATTCCCTTGTAAACCAGCCACATGCCAGATCCGAAGTATTCAACCGGAGAACATTTTGCAACAGAGCCGAAGTCAAACCACTGATCCTTTATAAGCCACTCAAGCTTGTAGAATTCATCAACTTCCTGTGCATAATCTCTGAGCTCATCCTCTACAGATATCATATACCAGACAATATAACGTCCGCAGATTCGAAAAGACGATCTATAGAACTCATCCAAAAGGAACAGAGACTGGGCAGAACCGCAGTCCTCGGTATCCATGGCCCCGTGCTCACCGCTTATAAAGCGGTTTTCTGCCGTAACAAAGAGGTTAACGTCTGCGCCCAATGCCTTGCAGAAAGAGGAAATAAATCTGCACTTTTCTGCCAGAAGGTTCATCTCGAAATGAGGGAGATCCTTACTTACGCATACCCAGATATCCAGATCGGATTTCTGTCCCTGAGCAATAGAAGAGGTACTGCCCATGGCATAAAGGCCGTAAACCGGCCAGAAAGGTTCAATCTTTTCGTCCGGATCGATGCCTCTTTCCTGAAGATACTTACGCTGGAAGTCATTAGGAGAGAACATGTCGATACCGAAAGGTACGCCATTTTTTCTGTAGCCGGGAATTGCAGGATGATTGTAGTGAATAAGAATAGGAACCAGATCAAGCACCTCATTTACATTCTTGGTCATGATCTGACGGGCAATAGCGAAACGGCCTCTGTTAAAGGAACTCACCTTTGAAAATCTTTTTTCAAATTGAGCTTTATCCATATTTAAAGCTATGCCCCTTAGAAAGTTTTTACTACAAATCTACGCGTAATCTAATTTTAGCAAAATATAGTATGAAATCACTCAAAAAAGTGATCAATGGCTACTTGTCAAAGTATAAAATCTTGCTTATTCATATAAATAGAATATATACATGGTATCATAAAAGATACAATTCTTTTGCTTAGAATAGAGATAAAGCATATGTCTAACGATCACAAGGCAAACATAAAAGGAACATCTGTCAATAAGGCAGATGAAGCTAAAAAAGGAGCTGTATCAGACAATCGTGATAAACTGGTACAGGCAAGATTAAACAGAGAAGTTGACGCTACCCTCAATCAGGCAAAGATTCTGTTAGACTCAGAACCAAAAAACAAAACTACCCCTAAAACCGAGAAAACCATAACAGAACGCAAGCATACATTTGACGGCAGCAGAACCTCTGAATCCACCGCAGGAAGTACTGACAGTAAAAACAACAGCTTCAGTCAGCACCGAATCACTTCAAATATTTCCTCTGACAGCCATAATGAAAACAAAGAAACAGCGAAAGCCGAAGCTGTCAAGCCAGTAATAAAGCCTGAAGTACAGAAAAAAGAAGAAGAGCCTTTACACATGAATGATGAAAAGCCACAGCAGGTTGTACCTGCCACTGAATATGACAGATTACTGCCACAGGTATCATCACTAAAATCCAGAGTAAATCTGCTGACCTTTGCACTGATTCTTGTTATCGGAGCTGCAGCCTATGGAGCCTACTACCTTGATCAGCAGAAATACAGCAATATCATGGAGATACAGCAGCAGGTTCAGCAGTCCAGTGCCAGTGTAAGTGCAACCGAGGACAAGATTAATGATCTCTTCAATCAGATCAAGGCAAAGGATGAAAGAGTAAGCAACCTTCTTAAGGCTAATGATGAACTGAAGAATCAGAACAATATATTAAAGAGCCAGCAGGAAACACTGCAGAAATCAGTTGAAAAGGCAACAAAACAGACTGAGGCTGTTAACATCCGCCTCAATAATTATGAGGACAGAAATCCTAATGACTGGCTGGTGGCAAAAAGCTACTTCCTGGTATCAAATGCGCAGAATATTTTAAGCTTCAGTGACAATATTGAAGGCGTGCTACTAAATCTGTCTCAGGCTGACACGCTTCTGGTCAAGATTGACGAGCCAGCCATCAACCAGATTAGAGAGGCCATCAGCAAGGATATCCTTTCTTTAAAGAAGATTGAGCATGTTGATTCCAGAGGCATTCTCTACAGACTGGACAGTGTCTACAACAATGTTGACCACATGCCTTTAAATGAATTCCTAACCGAGGCTCAGAAAAAGGCATCCTACAAGAAAACCGACCAGACAACTGATAATATCAGTGACTGGAAAGAGAATCTTCTGACAAGTCTCAAGGAGTTCTCCTCCCGATTTGTTGAAGTCAGAAGACGCAGTGACGGTGTGGTTAACCAGTATCTGTCACCTGAACAGTCCGCAATTCTGCTGCAGAATATCAAGACAGAAATACTTTTAGCCAAGATTGCCTTGTTCAACAAGGATCAGGAAAGCTTTGCCCACAATCTTGATGAAATCAAAAAGCATATTTCAGCCTACTACGATATCAACAACAGCGACGTCACAACAAATCTTGAGGTAATTGATGAAATATCCAAGATAAACATTGCTAGCGGCAAACCAGATCAGCTTACAAGCGTACCGCTGTTCAACGCCCATGCTCAGAACAGATTCAATCTGTACAAAAACCAGAAGCCAAAACAGAATGAAAAAGATGTGAAGAGCAAAGCGTCTCCTTCAGTTCAGGAAACTGCACCTGAAGTAAAAACAGACACAAAGACTGAATCTGCAGATATCAAGAAAAACGGTACCAGAAAGAATTCAGCAGAGGCTGCAAAAGCAAACGGCAAAACTGATAACAAGGAAGGCGTCTGATGATTAAAATTCTGCTCTTAATCCTGTTTACCTGTGTTGCTGTCTTTGTAGGACCAATGCTTGCAGATACCCAGGGCTTTGTGCACATCGTCTTTGGCGACAGAATCATTGAGACTTCAGTAAATACCGCAATTGTAATTTACGTGCTGTCAATTCTGCTGCTCTTTGTGCTGTACATTATCCTCAAGAAGATTCTGAATATCCCTTCACGTATCAAGGAAGGCTTTAAAAACAGAGCTTTCAACAAGAAACTCTCTGCTCAGGACGAGGCTTTTATCGACTTCAGTCAGGGACAGTTTGAGCAGAGTCTGGGACTTTTAAAGCACTCAAGTTCACTGAAGAAAATGAGTGAGAAGTCCCTTTTAGTAGCAGCCCAGTCAGCCTTTGCCCTTGAGCTTTATGATTTCACCCGCAAAGCTCTGGATGAAGCTCAGAGCCGCGGCAGACAGGCAAAGCTTGCAGCCGATATTCTAAGAGCCAAGCTTAACCTTGATATCGGTAATTCCAAGGCAGCCTTGGAATACCTTGACGGAATGAATGGAGCAATCAAGAACAAGTACATCTGTCAGCTTTATCTGAAGTGCTACCTCTCAACAGAAGACTACAAAAAGATCCTGGATAACAGCAAGGAATTCATAAAACAGAAGGCCCTGACTAAAGAGCAGGTTAGAGAGTATTACATCAAATATATTGAAAAAGAGATCAGGGAAGCCGATTCCAAAGAAAAACTCGAGGAGATTTACAGGGAGCTCAGCCGTGAAGACAAGAGAAACTCAAGGATCATGGGAGCTATCATCTATAAGTTCCTTAAGTACGGGAATGTTGAAAAGGCAAATTCTCTTGCTCTGGATCTGATGAAAGAAGAACTTGATCCCGCCTTTGTGGAGTCAATCGCCAGCTGGGAGGTTGCAGTTCCTGATGTACTGATTTTCCTCAAGAAATACGCCTCAAAGAATGTTATTTCCACTCAGGTTAACCTGCCTCTGCTGAAGGCCATGGGTAATCTGGAGTTCAGAGCCGGTCTGATGACTGATGCGCTGGATGACTATAAGAAGGCTCTGGCTATCGAACCTAGCACCGATATCTATATCAGAATCGGTACCATTCTGACCAATCTTGAAAAGGTTAAAGAAGCTACTGATTTCTTCAGAAAGGCCAATGCTCTCATCTACGAGGATAAGGCTCTGACCTTGAAGAAGTAACAGAACCATTCTACATTTCACATGGCGATCGGATGATCGCCATTTTTATTTTTCTTGTCAGATATTCTCACGAATACTTATAGCTTTTTACTATAACCAAATATAAAAAAATAGAATTAGCGTCGATAAAAACCGAGTGATAGTATTATCTTACAGATTATAAATGACAGGAGATTGTTATGAAAAAAGTTACACGGATTTACAAAACTGTACTAGCAGTTTTGTCCAATGCAGATACATCCTCATATGTTTATGCAAATCCTTTCTCAACCTCTTCAATGTGTACCTGTCACAGTTGCACCCTCATGTGCATGTAAATCATTTTTAAATCTATCTTCTAGATTTACCTTTTTCAAAGTTTAACCAGTTTATTTTTTTACTAAGATTTTTAGATCATAGGAAGACTATTATGCGCAAAATTTCTGTATTAGCAGCTTCAATTGTATTCGCTGCAACCTCATTCTTATCAGTATCAGCACAGGCAAAAACCATTAAGATCGGAGCAACTCCAATTCCTCATGCAGAGGTTTTAGAGTACATTAAACCAAAACTCAAAGAGCAGGGCGTCGACCTTGAGGTAGTAGTATTCAACGATTATATCCAGCCATTCTTAACCACAGAAGACGGACAGCTCGATGCCAACTATTTTGCTTCCCGTCCTTGGTATGAGCAGTTTGAAAAGGATCATAACCTCAAGAACCTGGTTGAAGTTGCAGGTATTCATATTGAACCTTTAGGACTGTATTCAAACAGCATCAAATCCTTAAAAGATCTTAAGGACGGAGCTGTAGTGGCTATTCCAAACGAGCCTACCAATACCGGTAGAGCCCTGCTTCTGCTACAGAGTGCAGGCCTGATTACTCTTGAAGATCCGCATGCAATTGACGCCACCACCTTCTCAATTGTAAAGAATCCTAAGAATCTGCAGTTTAAGGAGATTGAGTCCCCTCAGCTACCTCGAGCACTGGCAGATGTTGATGCAGCGGTCATCAACACCAACTATGCATTGGGAGCTAATCTGAATCCATCCCGTGATGCCCTTTTTATCGAGCAGAAAGACTCCCCTTATGTCAATCTTGTAATTGCAAACAAGAGCATTGCTCAGGATGACGATCTGAAGAAGGTAATAAATGAGTTAACCTCCGCAGATGTAAAGAAATACATTGAAAAGCAGTATGACGGTGCAGTAGTACCTGCTTTCTAAATTTAACTAAAAGTACGGACAGGGGCTTCCCTGTCCTTCAACAATAAATACTTATATAAAAGGTAAGAGAAAGAATATGAGCATTAAGACAATCTATCTTGCAGGCGGATGTTTCTGGGGGGTATCCGAGTACTATTCAAGAATTGACGGAGTCAAATCATCAAAGAGCGGTTATGCCAATTCAAAAGTTGAAAATCCAAGCTACAAGGAAGTAAAAACCGGCAATACCGGAGCTGCCGAAACAGTAGAGGTAGTCTATGACACCGACAAAGTCTCCCTTAAGACTCTATTAACCCAGTTCTTTAAGATTATCGATCCTGTAGCGGTAAATCACCAGGGAGAGGATTTTGGAACTCAGTACAGAACCGGCATATTCTACACAGATGAGTCTGATTTAAATATCATCCGACAGACTGTTGACTATGAACAGCGCAAATACGAGGAACAGTTTGCCTTAGAGATTAAACCTCTTGAGAACTTCTTTGAGGCAGAGGAATACCATCAGGACTACCTCAAGAAAAATCCTGAAGGCTACTGTCACGTAGATTTTCTATCCCTTTCTGATTTGAAGGCAGACAACAGCCGCTTTATTGATCAGGATAAATATACTGTTGAAAAGCGTGAGATTCTTAAGGAAAAACTCACTGAAGAAGCTTATGAGATCACTCAGAAAAGCGCAACTGAAAAGCCTTTTACTGGAGAGTATGACAGACATTTTGAAAAAGGAATCTATGTGGATGTAATCACCGGAGCGCCACTTTTCAAGTCCACTGACAAATATGAATCAGGCTGTGGATGGCCAGCCTTCAGTGCTCCAATCAATCAGTCAGTAGTATCCCTGCATCACGATGAGAGCGATAACCGTCAGCGAATTGAAGTACGCAGTAAAACCAGCAATGCCCATCTGGGACATTTCTTTACTGACGGACCAAAGGATAAAGGCGGAATCAGATTCTGTATCAACAGTGCAGCCTTAAGATTCATTCCTTACGACAGAATGGATGAGGAAGGCTATGCTGAATTCAAGGCTCTTGTTGAATAACCTAATTCTCTGATTTTAAAGAGATTCCCTCCCTGATACTACGGTATCAGTTTTATTCAGATCTGTCGGTATCATCAGGCAGATCTGAATTTCTGTCTGTCACTCTGCACCATCCTCTGACATCATCCTCAATGATATCTTCCCACTAAGTCTTGGAGTATAGGATTATCTGTTTATCAAGAAAATCAAATTACAATCTGAACCTTCATGGTTCATAAGGCAGAACAAAGTGAAAGAATCTTCCTACATGATTATCATTCCCAAGCATGAAGAGGACATGCATGATCCTAAAAAACCTCTTGAGAACTTAATGCAGAGTGAGGATATCCAGATTAAGGATATCAATACGGATGAGGAAAGAGGCCTGATTCTGACTCTGAAAATCGATGATAATGTCTACGAGGTCGACCTCGATCCTACTGAAGTTGAAATTCCCGAGATGGTAAGACCGGCCCATGCCTTCTCAGAGGAAGAGCTTAAACAGATTGATGAAGCCAGAATGGGACTTGGTGTCAGCATGGATTTCAAAGGCAGCAGTACACAATGTTTCTATGATCAGATCCGTATCATCAACGCCATGTTTCCAGATGAAATTCTTGCAGTTATGGACTGCCCTGCTGAAAAGCTCTTATCCGGTAAATGGGTATCCTTTGCAGCAAAGTCAAAAACCCTCCCTTCCCCAAGATATCTCTTTACCGTACAGGCAGTATCAAACGGAGATGATGAGCTCTGGCTGCACACCCACGGATTAAGACGCTGCGGACTTTATGAGCTGGAAATTCTCTGCTCAAGCAGGGATAAATACGAGGATCATTACCGTATTATCGAAACCTTTGCCTTCAGAATGCTCGATGATGATGAAAGAATTGAACCAGGTGAGGCAGTATTCATTGGACAGGCAGCGGATATGTATCTGGTATGTACCGCAGTTGACTGGAGGGAGGCTCTGAAATACTACCCTAAAGCTACCGTCGGAACAGAGGAGGATCGAGCTGAGGATGAGGACAACTATCACAGCGAGGATACCTACGTGCTGATGATGTATATGGGACCAGATGATGCAGAGGCAAAAGAATATACTCCAATTCAGGAGTTTGATCCTTACCTTGAACAGAATCCGATGTTCATGATCTCCAATGAGGAAACAAAACGCATGAGCGATCTTGCCATTGAGAGACTTCCTTATTTATTCAAGGCAGCAGAGGACAAGGAGAATGTCATCATTGTCAAAATCGCCCTGCAGAAAGACGAAGAATTCATTGAGGAAGACTCGGAGAAAGAGCATATCTGGTTTGAGCTTAAGGAGATTAAGAAGGATTCTATTGTAGCCGAGCTTACTCAGGAAGCCTACTACGTTAAAGGCATAAAGGAAGGAGATATCGGCACCTATCCATTTGAGGCTATTACAGACTGGGAAATCTTCTCCAAAGGAAACTGTATCACCCCGGATGATGTCTACCGTTTAGCTTAGACAAAATAGAGTTTACAGAAAAAGAAAAGCTCATTTCCCAACCTATGTCAAAGTGAAAAAAAGGAAATGAGCTTTTACCTGAGAGGACTCTTATTTTCTTAAGAAGGCATTTACTGACTCAGCACATCTTCTGCCTTCAGCTATGGCATATACCACTAAAGACTGACCCTTGCGGCCGTCGCCTGCGGCAAATACCTTAGGGTTGCTGGTTCTGTAGGCATCCTCACCTTCGGTTTTAGCCAGAATGTTACCTCTCTGATCGGTTTCTAAACTAAACTCCTTAACCAGAGAGGCTGATGGATGAGCATAGCCCATAGCAATCAGAACAACATCCGCATCAATGGAGGATTCAGTACCATCGATACCCTCAAACTTGCGGGGAGCGGTCCATTTAACCTTGTTAACCTTTACTGACTTAACCTTGCCCTTGCCGTTAAACTCAAGAGTGTTGGTTGAGAACAGACGGGTACAGCCCTCCTCATGAGAACTTGAGGTACGCTTGATACGTCTCCAGTCCGGCCAGGCCATGGTGATATCAACGCTCTCAGGCAGTTCCTCATGGTAGTCAAGCTGGGTTACAGACTTTGCTCCCTTTCTGATGGATACACCGATGCAGTCTGAGGCAGTTTCACCACCACCGATTACAACCACATTCTTGCCGTTAACATCTATAGGATTTACACAGTCACCGTTGTTCTCACGGTTCTGAGCGATTAGAAAATCCAGAGCAAAATGAATGCCCTTAAGCTCACGGCCAGGGATCTTCAGATCACGAGGAGTCTCTGAACCAGGAGCTAAAACCACAGCATCATACTGCTCTAAAAGCTCAGAGCCTCTGATTTCAGTTACAGAGTCATTGTGAACACCGTTCTCAAGCTCTTTAATTGAACCCACCATGGAACTGGTTCTAAAGACAATACCTTCCTGCTCTAAAAGAGCAATACGTCTGTCCAGCACGTCCTTAGGCAGCTTGAAATCAGGAATACCGTAACGCAGCAGACCGCCAATCTTGTTCATCTTCTCAAAGACCACCACGTCATGGCCATAGCGGTTCAGCTGCTGAGCTGCAGCTAAGGCGGCAGGGCCAGAGCCTACAACAGCAACTTTCTTGCCGCTGCGCTCACTTATAGTCTGAGCTCTTACATAGCCATGCTCAAAGGCATATTCTGCAATCTTGCGCTCTACTGATTTGATACCCACAGGATCTCTGTGGATACCTAAAGTACAGCCCTCCTCACACAGAGCAGGACAGATTCTGCCGGTGATCTCAGGGAAATTGTTGGTTGAGGATAAAACGGTGTAAGCCTTTTTGTATTCACCCTCACAGACAAAATCATTGAAATCAGGCATATCGTTATGCAGCGGACACTCATGCATACAGAAAGGAATGCCGCAGTCCATGCAGCGGCCTGCCTGGATTTTTGCCTTGTCATCAGGAAGAGTTCCGTAGATTTCACAGAAGCTCTTCACACGTTCCTCTACAGGAACATGAGGCATGTCAACACGGGCAAACTCTATAAAGCCTCTAACAAAACCCATTTACTTTACCTCCTTTAAAGACTTTAAGGCATTCATGTATTCATGAGGGAATACCTTTACGAAGTTGCCAAGTTCCAAAGAGAAATTCTCCAGAATCTTCTTGGCAATCCTGCTTGAGGTATTATTCAGATGATTTTTCAGTAAATCCTTAATAATCACCTCATCAGACAGGTTCTTATGCAGAGGAATCAATGGATCAGCCTTATCGGCGGTTACAACGTTCTCAACATCAAAATCACCGTTGGCAAGCTTTGATCTGAACTCATGGTCAGGATCATACACATAGGCAATACCACCGGTCATACCGGCACCGAAGTTACGTCCCGTTCTGCCCAGTACCATTACGGTACCGCCGGTCATATATTCACAGCCGTGGTCGCCGCAGCCTTCACAGACGGCATCCACACCGGAATTACGAACCGCGAATCTCTCACCCAGAACACCGCTGAAGAAGGCCTTACCTGAGGTTGCACCGTAAAGACAGGTGTTACCGGCGATAATGTTCTTCTGAGGATCACCCTCAAAGGAGCTGCTCTTAAAGACACTGATGATACCGCCTGAAAGTCCCTTGCCCACATAGTCATTGGCAGTACCGCACAGACTTAAGGACACGCCCTTCTTGAGGAAGGCACCGAAGGACTGACCGGCAATACCCTTGAGCCTGTAGGAGATAAATCCATCTTCAAGCTCCTTCTTAGAAGCACTTACAAGACCTGAGGTATAGGTACCAAAGGAGCGGTTGGTGTTGCCAATTGAGCTTTCAATGGTAACCGCCTCACCTTTAGACAGGGCTGCCTCAACCTTAGCCTCAAACTTCTTGTCTAAGGCTGAATCGATATCGTGCTGCTGAGATATTACATGATGCAGCTTATCCTGAGCCTTTGGATCAACATAGAAGATCTTCTCAAAGGACAGGTTGCGTGCCTTTTCAAACTCGTCAGTATCCTTTTTCTGCAGCAGTTCTGCATGACCAACCAGATCATCAAGCTTTCTGAAGCCCAGTTCTGCTAAAAGCTCACGAACCTCACGGGCTACGAAATGGAAATAGTTCTCAAGATGCTCCGGTCTGCCGATAAACTGTTTACGCAGCAGCGGATCCTGTGTTGCAATACCGGTAGGACAGGTATTCTTCTGGCACTTTCTCATGATGGTGCAGCCCATACATACCAGTGGAGCTGTACCAAAACCGAACTCGTCAGCACCTAACAGAGCGCCGATGATGACATCACGTCCGGTCTTGATCTGACCGTCAACCTGCAGCTTAACTCTTGAACGCAGTCTGTTCATAACCAGAGTCTGCTGAACATCGGCAAGACCGATTTCCCAGGCAGATCCGGCATACTTTACAGATGAGGCAGGAGCCGCACCGGTACCGCCGTCATGACCGGAGATTACGATATGGTCAGCCTTACACTTGGCCACACCGGCAGCCACTGTGCCGATACCCACCTCGGATACCAGCTTAACTGAAATATCCGCCTTGGTATTGGCAAGTTTCAGATCAAAGATCAGCTGAGCAAGATCCTCAATTGAGTAAATATCATGATGAGGAGGAGGTGAAATCAGACCGATGCCAGGCAGAGAGTGACGCAGCTTACCGATATAAGGAGAAACCTTATGGCCTGGCAGCTGACCGCCTTCACCAGGTTTTGCTCCCTGAGCAAGCTTAATCTGAATAAGCTCAGCTCCTGACAGATAATCAGTGGTTACACCGAAACGGCCTGAAGCAACCTGTCTGGTCTTTGAACGAAGAGAATCTCCCTTGTGCAGAGGGATATCAACCACAATATCATCACCAAGAATAGCCTTGGTTGAGGTATCTGAGTCAATAACTGTGTCACGTCTAGGATCCTCACCGCCTTCACCGCTGTTGGACATGGCGCCAAGACGGTTCATGGCGATTGCCATGGTGGTGTGGGCTTCAGTTGAGATAGCTCCAATAGACATTGCAGAGCAGGCAAAGTGATGGATAATGCTCTCCTCACTTTCAACCTCACTGATATCAATCGGATTGGTATTCTTGAAGCTGAACAGACCGCGCAGTGTCATAAGACGCTTACTCTGATCGTTGATAATCTGAGCATACTTCCTGTATTCCTCATAATCACCTGAGCGTACTGAACGCTGCAGATGAACCACAGCCTCAGGAGTCCACATATGTTCCTGACCGTCATATCTCCAGTTAAGCTCACCGCCCTGATCTAAGGAATCATCGTGAATTGCATCCTTTTCAAAGGCTTTTCTGTGGATTTTAACTGCTTCATCAGCAATATCGAACAGATTTACGCCCTCAATTGGACTTGGAGTGTTCTTGAAGTATTTATCAACAAACTCTGAGGACAGACCGACTGCTTCAAAGATCTGGGCACCGATATAGGACATATAGGTGGAAATACCCATCTTTGACATGGTCTTGTAAAGACCTTTATCAATTGCGTGAATGTAGTTGTCCACAAAGAGTTCGGACTGTTTTGCATCCTTGCCCAGGGAAGCTACAACATTCAGTGCAACATATGGATGAACAGCCTCGGCGCCGTAGCCTCCCAGTAACGCAAAATGATGAACTGTTCTGGCTGAACCTGTTTCAACCACAAGACCGGTGCTAGTTCTAAGTCCCTTTTCAACCAGACACTGATGAACAGCTGAGGTTGCAAGCAGAGCAGGAATAGCCAGACGCTGACGGCTTACATTTCTGTCGGATAGGATCAGAATGTTGTTGCCAGTCTTAACCGCATCCACAGCTGCAGCTCTGATGGAGGCCAGTCTTGCCTCAATACCGTTCTTGCCCCAGGAAACCGGATAGGTGATATCAAGTTCCACACTTCTGAACTTGTTACCGGTGAACTTACCGATATTTCTGATCTTCTCGATTTCCTGACTGTTTAGAATAGGCTGATCAACCTCCAGTCTTACAGGAGGATTGTTATCCATGATATTCAGAAGATCCGGACGAGGTCCGATGAAGGAAACCAAGGATGTAACCATCTCCTCACGGATAGGATCAATTGCAGGATTGGTAACCTGAGCGAATAGCTGTCTGAAATAATCATAGAAGCAGCTTGGCTTTGAGGAAAGAATTGCCAGAGGGGCATCATTACCCATGGAAACCACTGGTTCCTGACCTGAAATTGCCTTGGTCTTCAACAATCTTTCCACATCCTCACGGGTGTAGCCAAACACACGCATCAGATCCTTGTTATTAAGCTTTAATGACTCGGTAACAGGCTTTTCCTTAATGTCGGTAAGTCTGATTCTGACCTTGTCAGTCCACTCCTGATATGGTCTTGCAGTGGCAATCAGATTCTTAATCTCATTGTCACCAATGATTCTTCCCTGCTCCATATCAATCAGAAGCATACGGCCAGGCTCCAGTCTTAAATGGCTGGCGATACGGGATTCGTCAATGTTCAGAGTACCCTCTTCAGAGGCAAGGATAACCATGTCATCCTTGGTTACAATGTACCTTGCAGGTCTTAATCCGTTGCGATCCAAAGTTGCTCCGATCTGACGGCCATCAGTGAATACAACTGCTGCAGGACCATCCCATGGCTCCATCATAGCAGCATAGTATTCATAGAATGCCTTGAGATTACGATCCATCAGACGGTCTTTCTCCCAGGCTGATGGAATCATCATCATGGCAGCCTGAGCCAGTGAATAGCCAGACATAGTCAGAAGCTCAAAGACATTGTCAAAGGAGGCAGAATCTGACTGGCCCTGGAAAATTAAAGGCCAGAGCTTTTCTAAATCCTTACCGAAAACAGGTGACGAAATATTCTTCTCACGAGCTCTGATCCAGTTGAAGTTGCCTCTTAGGGTGTTGATTTCACCATTATGAGCAATCATTCTGAAAGGATGTGCCAGAGCCCACTGTGGGAAGGTATTGGTTGAGAAGCGCTGATGAATCATGGACACAGCACTTACACAACGGCTGTCAGAGAGGTCCTTATAGTAGACACCCACCTGATTTGCCAGAAGCTGTCCCTTGTAGACGATGGTACGGGCAGAGAAGGAGGAAATATAGAACTCCTTGCAGTGCTTTAAGTTCAGATTGGCAATTGCAATTGATGAGCTCTTTCTGATGACATAAAGCTTTCGCTCTAAGGCATCAGTTACCAGAATATCTGGAGAATGGCCCACAAAGATCTGTCTTATGACAGGCTCTTTCTGTCTTACAACCGGAGACATCGGAATGTCCTTGTTTACAGGAACATCACGCCAGCCTAAGATAATCTGACCTTCAGCCAGAATAGCTCTTTCAATTTCCTCTTCACAGGCATGTCTTGAAGCCTCTTCCTGAGGCAGGAAGACCATGCCCACACCATACTCACCGCAAGGAGGCAGGATAATGCCTCGGCTTGCCATGTCGTCACGATACAGTTTATCTGGAAGCTGAATCAGGATACCTGCGCCGTCCCCCTGCAGAGGATCAGCTCCAACTGCGCCTCTGTGGGTTAGATTTTTCAGAATCTCAAGTCCCTGACTAACAATGCTATGAGATTTCTGACCTTTAATGTTGGCGATAAAACCAACACCGCAGGCATCATGTTCATACTCACTTCTGTATAATCCTGGATTTGCTTCCATTTGTCACCTATTTTGGGTAATACATAAAAAATATTATTGTTATTTATAAGTTAGATGCTTCAGCTTACAGGCTGTAGTAAAGTTCAAACTCAGCTGGATGTGGAGTTGAACGTACTCTGGTATCCTCAGCACGCTTTAATTCGATATAAGAATCAATCAGATCCTGAGTAAATACACCGCCTTCAGTTAAGAAGTCATGATCTGCAGCCAGAGCCTTTAGAGCCTCTTCAAGTGAAGTACATACCTGAGGAATGTTTGCAGCCTCCTCTGGAGGTAGATCGTACAGGTTCTTATCAATAGCATCACCAGGGTTGATCTTGTTGCGGATACCGTCGATACCTGCCATCAGCATTGCTGAGAAGGCCAGATATGGGTTGGCGGTGCAGTCTGGGAAACGAACCTCAATGTGGGCTGCCTTAGGATTGATTGAGTAAGGAATACGGATTGAAGCTGAACGGTTAGCAGCAGAGTAAGCAAGCATTAAAGGAGCCTCGAAGCCAGGAACCAGTCTCTTGTAGGAGTTGGTTGATGGGTTGGTGAAGGCATTTAGGGCCTTAGCGTGCTTGATAATACCGCCGATATACCATAGAGCTGTCTGTGACAGTCCGCCGTACAGGTTGCCGGCAAATACGTTCTCACCGTTCTTGAAGATTGACTGATGGCAGTGCATGCCTGAACCGTTATCTCCGTAGATTGGCTTTGGCATGAAGGTAGCGGTCTTGCCGTACTTGAAGGCAACGTTCTGAACTACATACTTGTAAATCTGAACCTCATCAGCCTTCTTGGTTAGAGAGTTGAACTGAGTTGCAATCTCGTTCTGACCTGAAGTTGCCACCTCATGGTGATGAGCTTCCAGAACAAGGCCCATCTGCTTCATGATCTTACACATTGCAGAACGGATATCCTGTGAAGAATCAACAGGAGGAACAGGGAAGTAGCCCCCCTTAACTGCAGGACGATAGCCCTTGTTGCCACCCTCATATTCGGTTGCACTGTTCCATGCTGCCTCAACGTCATCTATAGAAACAAATGAACCTGAAATATCTGACTTGAAGCGAACATCATCGAACAGGAAGAACTCTGGTTCTGGACCGAAGTAAGCGGCATCACCGATTTCAGTTGACTTTAAGAAGGTCTCTGCACGCTTTGCTACAGAACGAGGGTCACGGTCATAACCGGTCAGAGTTTCAGTATCCAGAATATCACAGCGGATAATCAGGGTTGGATCAGCGTAGAAAGGGTCAAGCTGAACTGTTTCAATATCAGGCATCAGAATCATGTCTGACTTGTCGATACCTCTCCAGCCGGCAATTGATGAACCATCGAACATCTTGCCCTGAACAAAGAATTTTTCAGTTACACAATCGATAGGCAGAGTAATATGCTGTTCCTTACCCTTGGTATCGGTAAATCTTAAATCTGCAAATTCAACGTCATGCTCGTCAATAAGAGACTGTACTGCTTTAAAATCCATTTTTGACTCCATTAAAAATCAAATCACTAAACACACGATAAGTTAGTGTGATTGTGAAATGTAAATGTGACATAGTCAAAAGAAAACTTTAATTTGCACTATTTTAGTAGACATAAATATACGAATGTTTTATTTTTGTGCATTTTAAAGGGATATCATTGTATATCAACAAGTTAACAGCTTATTACAAGCAGATATTTAGAACTGGCAGAGGATTTCTTCGGAAGGTTTAATACTGAAAAGAGGCTTAATACAGCCTTATAATGCTATTTCTGAATTATTACGAGGAGAGTTTTAGGATAATTAAGAATACAGATTTGCACCTAATTAAAGCACAAAACATGCAGTATTAAACTGCATGTTTTGAATTAACCAAAATAGTGCTTATAGAAACTAACCGAGAGCGACAATACGCTCTACAGCCTTTCTGGTATTCTCATGAGAACCAAAGGAGGTAAGTCTGAAATATCCTTCTCCGCTTGGACCAAATCCGCTGCCTGGAGTGCCAACCACCTGAGCGTTATGCAGCAGATAGTCAAAGAACTCCCAGCTTGTCATCTTCTCAGGAGTCTTAACCCAGATATAAGGTGCATTCACACCACCGTAAACTGTATAACCAGCTTTAGTCAGACCATCACGGATGGTTCTGGCATTTTCCATATAGTAGGAAACCAGTCCTTCAATTTCCCTCTGTCCTTCTGCGGTATAGACAGCTTCACCTGCGCGCTGCTGAATATAGGAAGCGCCATTGAATTTGGTACCGTGACGACGGGCCCACAGAGCATAAAGAGATTTGCCTTCAGCATCCACAAGAGTCTTAGGCACAACGGTATAGCCAAGACGAACGCCGGTAAAGCCTGCATTTTTACTGAATGATCTCATTTCAATGGCACATTCACGGGCACCTTCGCACTCGTATATAGAATGAGGAACATTCTCATCGCTGATATAGGCCTCATAGGCAGCATCAAAGAGAATTACAGACTTATTTTTAAGAGCATAATCAACAAAGATCTGCAGCTGGGCCTTTGTCAGAGCTTTTCCGGTCGGATTGTTTGGAGAGCAGATATAGATAATATCCGGTGTTCTCTCTGGCAGATCAGGAACAAAGTCATTGTCCTTGGTACAAGGCATATAGACCACATCCGACCATCTTGTGGAATCTGGATCATAGGTTCCGGTTCTGCCGGCCATGACATTTGAATCCACATACACAGGATAAACAGGATCACTTACAGCGATACAGCAGGACTCAGCAAAGATTTCCTGGATATTGCCTGAATCACTCTTGGCACCGTCTGAGACAAAAATCTCATCGGCACTTACCTCACAGCCGCGTCTTTTAAAATCAAATTCTGCAATTTTCTCACGGAGGAATGAATAGCCTAAATCCGGACCGTAACCATGGAAGCGCTCAATATCGGCCATATCATCCACAGCATCATGCAGAGCCTTGATGATGGAAGGAGTCAGTGGTCTGGTAACATCACCGATACCCAGGGAAATAACTTCCTGTCCCTGATGCTCTTCCTTATAGCCTTTAACTTTTTTAGCAATATCGGAAAAAAGATATGAACCAGGCAGTTTTAAATAATTCTGATTAACTTTTAACATTTTTACTCCGCAAATTTATATGGCTTCTGAATATTTATGGTTTCACCTTCAAAAACTGTCACAGCTGGACCTGCCAGGGTAACTTTGTTCTCGATCTCGTCCCAGGTAACTCTGAGAACTCCGCCCTTCATCTCAACAAAGACCTCTTTGTCCAGAAGACCGTTTAACACACCAGCTACAACACAGGCACATGCACCTGTTCCACAGGCACAGGTTTCCCCTGAACCACGCTCCCATACACGCACCTTGATGTGAGTTCTGTCCTTTATGTTTACAAATTCAGCATTGACCTTCTCTGGGAAGGCAGGATGTGTTTCAAAGGCAGGACCGATTCTCATCAAATCAAAGCTCTCCACATCCTCATCTATAAAACAGACACTGTGAGGATTCCCCATACTTACAGGAGTAACCTTATAGGTCTTTCCTAAAACCTCAATGGAGGAGCCTATGCCATCTGAATAATCCTCAAACTCATCAGGCTTTACAGGGATCTGCTCAGGAATAATAGTGGCACCGCCCATATCCACACTGACAAGTGAAACTTCACCTTCGCTAAGGCTAAGATGCAGATGCTTTAAGCCTGCCAGAGTATCTACTGTAAAGTCTGTCTTATCAGTAAGGCCATGCTCATAAACGTATTTACCCACACAGCGGATACCGTTGCCGCACATCTGAGCTCTTGAGCCGTCAAGATTGTACATTTCCATCTCAAAGTCGGCTTTGTCTGAAGGATTGATAAAGATAAGTCCGTCTGAACCTATTCCAAAATTTCTGTTTGAAAGTAACTGTGCCATAGCGCTGCGGTCTTTAACCGGCTCGCTGAAAGTATCCATATATACGTAATCATTGCCGCAGCCCTGCATTTTTGTGAATTTCATAAAATGCTCCTGAATTGAAACCTTTTTGAGTTATTAAATATTGCACCATATTTAAGCATTGTTTTAATTAGTTTATATCTAATGTTTATTTAAAGTGCAGTTAGCACTAAAATAGAACATAATAAAATTGTGTATGGATAATCATGTTTTTTATCTAATACACTGTTTTTAAAGAATTTATTTGAAATTTAAAAAATAACTCTTTTGGGGAGTTTTATATAACTATTTGTTTATTAAGTAATTTATTAAATTTAGATTTTATAATTTATTATTCATTCGTTTTTAATAAATGCACCCAATAAGTGCTTAATAAACCGGAGTAGAAAATTTCCCTCTAGAATAAAGAGAAATTCACACAAGATTAGAGAGGCTGTTATGTGTTCTATATTTGGAATATTTGATATTAAGGAAAACTCAGAGTCACTACGGCAGACAGCTCTTGAAAATTCAAGACTTCAGCTTCATAGAGGCCCTGACTGGGAAGGTATTTATCAGGGTGAACATGCCATCGTTGTTCACGAGCGTCTATCCATCGTTGATCCACAGAACGGTGCACAGCCTTTATATAATGAGAATCGTAAGCACATCCTTGCTGTAAACGGCGAAATCTACAATCACAAGCAGTTAAAGACCGAACTTACCGTAGACTACAAGTTCAAGACCGGTTCTGACTGTGAGGTTATTCTTCCTTTATATGAGGAATTCAAGCGTACCGGCAAAAACTTTGTTGACCGTCTTGTAGGAGACTTTGCCTTTGTTATCTATGATGAGGAAGACAACACTATTTTTGCAGCCCGTGACCATATGGGTATCAACCCAATGTACGTGGGTACCGATCGCGAAGGCCGTTTCTATATTGCTTCCGAAATGAAGGCTCTGGTTAAGGTCTGTGATTCTGTAAAGGAATTCCCTCCAAGACACTACATCTATACCAAGGATGGAGATTACGAGTTCAAGCAGTACTACTTCAGAGACTGGACCGAGTACGAGAACGTAAAGAACGGTACTGATGATGTTAAGGTTCTAAAAGATGGTCTGATGGATGCGGTTCGTCGCCAGCTGATGTGTGACGTTCCATACGGTGTACTGCTATCAGGCGGTCTGGATTCATCAGTAATCTCAGCTATTGCTAAATATTACTCACAGAAACGTGTTGAAGATGACGGCAAGACTGATGCATGGTTCCCTCGTCTGCACTCATTCGCTATCGGTCTTGAAGGCGCACCTGACTTAAAGAAGGCTCGTGTTGTAGCCGACTATCTTGGTACTGTTCATCACGAGATTCACTACACCATTCAGGAAGGACTGGATGCTCTGCGTGATGTTATCTACCACATTGAGACCTATGATGTAACCACAATCAGAGCGTCTACCCCTATGTATCTCATGGCCCGCTATATCAAGGCTATGGGTATCAAGATGGTACTGTCAGGCGAAGGTTCAGATGAAATCTTCGGCGGTTACCTGTACTTCCACAAGGCCCCTAACGACAAGGAAATGCATGAGGAACTGATTAGAAAGCTTGATCAGCTGCATCTGTACGACTGTCTGCGTGCCAACAAGTCACTGATGGCATGGGGTGTTGAAGGCCGTGTTCCATTCCTGGACAAGAAATTCCTGGATATTGCCATGAACTTCAAGCCTAGCGCCAAGATGTGTCAGGGCAGCACCATTGAGAAGAAAGCTCTGCGTGAGGCCTTTAACGGTATGCTGCCAGAAGAGGTGCTGTGGAGACAGAAGGAACAGTTCTCTGACGGTGTTGGCTATTCATGGATCGATGCTCTAAGAGATTATGCCGAAAAGAGTGTATCCGACAGAAAATTTGCTGAGCGTGAAACCCGCTTCCCTGTAAATACTCCTGTTACCAAGGAAGCTTACCTGTACAGAGAGATCTTCGAGGATCTGTTCAAGCTGCCATCAGCTGTTAAGACCGTCCCTTACGGTAAATCAGTTGCCTGCTCAACAGAGACTGCTATTGCCTGGGATGCTAAATTTGCTCAGATGAACGACCCTTCAGGCAGAACCGTCACCGACGTTCACGATAATGCCTATGAAATGGGTCATAAGATGTAATTTTTATCAAAAAGATAACTAACTCATCGTTCGCAGGACAGTATCTACTGTCCTGTTTTTTTTATCAGAACCTCAGTCCTGCCTTGATACCTACGTTGTAGATATCAGCATTGTGGTGATGCTCATAGCCTAAGGTTAATGAGGCAAATGTACGAAACTTTCTGTTCTCAAGAGTAAGCTCTGACTGACAGAAAACACTGTTTTTTCCTGCGCCTTTGGTATAAGAATCAAAGCTGTAGGCCCCATAGTCACTGAAAGATGCTCTGGTTCTGAACTCATCATCCAGGAACTCATGTTTGAATCCGGCTCTGAAATCAGCGGAAATTCCAATCTCCTGACTAGGTGACCACATCTTAAGCAGATGTCCCCCCAGTGTGGTCTGCAGGGAATCATTATTAGAGCTTTTTACCTTCAGATTGGTTGCGTAGCCATTCTTTTCTGTGAAGCCCTGATTATGCATGAAGTTATATTCTGTATAGACCATTGGTCCGAAGCTTAGGGAACCATAGGTAAAATCATAGCCTCCGCCTATCATCAGTCCGGTATTGAAGGAGCTGTAGCGACCCTTAGGAGTTCTTGAATAACCATCAAAATATATCTGTCGTTTTGACTGATTCTCATACAATCCTACCCTGACCTGCCCATCTGCATAGAAACCGCCCCACTCCTCAGGAGAGATACTTCCATGAATTCCTACAAAGACTCCCTGACTGTCGATTTCACTTTTGTTTTCAGCACTGATTCTTGTATTTCTGATACTTACACCGCCATGTACACCATAGGTGATACCGTCGTCTCTGACACACTCGAGGCCCATTACCGCACCGCCTGAATAGCTTCTCATATCATCCAGACCATTGGAGCCTTTCTGTTTGGTGAAATCGCCGTATGGGACAAAGAAGCCTATGACTTTTCTGTCTGAAACACCTTTGAGACCTGAGTTCAAATCATAGCTGTTGGATGCCATGAGTGTATCGCTGTTGTAGAGATTATTGTATCTGGAGCTAAGCATAGTGCCCTGCATATGACGCATCACCTCTCCGGTAACTGTAGTACTGTCCTTTAAGGCTGTCATAGTTCCGTAGTCATAGGTAGCAGGAGATAACTGGCTTAAGGCTGATGTAACCGTTCTGCCACTCATATCAGAGAAATCCAGAGTTGTTAGAAGAGTCTGCATATCTCCCATGGCTACTGAGGATATTCCGTAAAGAGCTCTACCTACACTGGCATCGTTTTCACTCTTGGCATACTGTGAGTAAGCATTGATGTCACGGTACATTTCTATTTCCGGATGTGTAGGGCTATCATCTGTTAATCTCATCTTCAGGGTTGGTGAAAAAGCCCCCACAAGACCCACATGTGCAAAACTACCCGAAATTGGAGCTGATGTCGTAACTACGGGAAACTCCGGAGAGATTCTGGCATTATTTCTATAGAAATCACGATGTGGTCTTAAGACCCAGCTGCCGTTAAGAGATGCGGTTGCTGCTCTTATCTTGTCAGTAGTACTGTCTGCATAGAATCCGGTTTCAAGAGAAGCTTTTGCATTATTAGTAAAATTATTTTTGATTAAGGCACTGTATTTGTCTTCGGAGTCTTTAATTGCAAGATAGCCACTGTTTTCAAGTTCATATGCCTCTACAGTTCCCTCAATGTTGAGAGTACCTGCTGCATGATTGATTTTTAGACTTTTATAACCTGCAATTGAACCTTCCAGAGTCATGGCAAAGGAGCTGTCTCCTGAGCCTGTGGATGTTCCATCTGCCTTTACTCCGTAACCGAAATTCAGATCGATATACAAATTTTGGGGAGCGCTGTCACTGATATCTTTATCTTTAGGATCCCACTCAGATATAATATCTCCTTTGATGGAAGCGCCTTTCAACACATTAATCTGTTCAACATACGCATTATCGGCAATATAGATTGAGGCATATCTTCCTTCAAGACTTCCTGAGAGATCAAATGTACTTACCAGTGGTCCTTTAAGATTAAGCTCATATCCATCGACTTCACCACTAATATCACTTTTTTTTCCATCTACTGTTCTCATGTAGGAGCCGCGGCTATCTTCATCCTCGCCAAGCATATTTACGCCAAAATCAAAGGCTACCGCCTTTCCACCTGTCCCTGTTGCTTGAATAGCTCCCCTGCTTACAATGGTATTGTCTTTACCATAGGACATAAGAATACCTGTGCCATGATCACCGTTTGCAGTAATTCTGGTCGAGGATGGAATTATAATTGTATTTCCAGAACCGTCTGATCTGATACCGGTACCGCCTCTTCCGTCAGCTAATAGATCGGCTGCCTGGGTTACAATGTTATTTGAACCATACAGATGAAAACCTACACCTAAAGTTGCGGTATTAGGCTTTCCTGCAATATATGCTGTACCCTCTGCATTACGGGCATAGAAAGGATTGGTGTTTGTGTAATGATTTTTATTATCGGACTCACCACTACTATATAATGAGCTGCCATAAAAATTTCGTCTGTCAATTTTATAGCCGATATCCTGAAATACAGCCATCTCCGCTTCCATCAGAGTAACGTAATTACGGTAATTCTGATGACTCATCATACTGTGGGCAAGTTCTAAATGAGAAAGTTCAAAACCATTACGCTTTTCCATACCATTGACAGGAACGCCAGGTAATGCTTTGTTTAATACTGCATTAACATTTGGGCCTATAAAGTAAACACCACTTTTCTGTCCTGGACCTACAATAAATGAGTCTGCAACTGGATTTTCAGAATAAGAAAGCCAAGATAAATATTTAAGTTGTGTTGGAGCCTCGTTAGTTTTTTCTACAGCTGAATTTCCATTTATCTTCATGAAAGACCACAGATGCGAAGCAAAGGCGGTCATATTATTTGAAACCCCTGTAGTTTTAAGAGTCTCTTCTGTTATCTCTTGCTTGAACTCGTTATCGTCATCAAGATAATGATTAACCTTAAGTAAGTTAACTAGATCCTCACTATCAGGATCTTCCTTTATATTATCCCATTGGTCCTTTACCTGCGTAAGTGTAGAAGTCTCAGATAAAATACCCAAAGCGTGAGAAAGTTCATGGAAGGTTGTTGTAGTTAACTCCTGTGTTACCTCCATGGTAGGAACAGGGTACAAATATGGCATGTAGCCAATTTTGGTTGACTGATTGATCGTATATTCAGCGAGATTATTATCAAGAATCCTACCTGTGATAATACCATTCTGAAGTAAAGTATAAGTAGAATTAACGTCAACCTCAGAGCCAGCTGAGGCATTGTTCATATTACCTGCTTCATACGCGAGCTTTACTGATATTGGCAGATAGGTGGTATTACTACTGTTTTTAGCAAACAGTTCTCCCCAGATGGAGGCAGCATCGACAATTGCATTTCTCTGATCTTCAGTTAGACTCCAGAGATTTCCTTCCTCATCCTGTCGAGCATAGTCATTTACGAAATTAAGAGCAAACATAGGCTTACCGAAAGTATCCACATACTTCACAGTTGCAGCCTGAGCTGAGCAGAAGATAACCTCAAAAACAGCTATCGCCAGTAGAGATTTCTTAAATGACATAGAATCACACCACCATTTAAAAATGGTCTTGAATATTATTTCTATCTAAAAGGGCCTCAAAAAATAGACCTTACTAGTTGGTCAAATAGAGGGTGACTAAAAAGGTCGCCTTCTTTCCGCTCTGCTATTTTTTTGATGAATGCAGTATCTAACTTAAAGTATAGAATCCTGTAATAGTGTTATCATAAAAAGCTCTACATAATCAGATAAAAATCACATGAAAAATAAAAAGATAAAAAAAATACATGATAATTTCTACTTGTTCATCAAAAAAATAGCAGAGCGGAAACCTCAGACTTATAGTCTGAGGCGGAACTCTGCCAACTCAGGCTATATATCTTAAAGAATTTCTTTACAATAACTGTTAGAATATAGGGATTATATGGCTTGGAGAAAACTGTTTTGATATTTACAAAAACATTAAAAATAAGAATTAATGTACCTTCAGAACAGGAAACACTGTTACGTCAGATGACGGAGCAGTATCGACAGGCATGTAATTTTATTTC
>NZ_FPAH01000009.1 GCF_900116345.1 Succinivibrio dextrinosolvens
TTAAAGCTTTTTGATGCCTCCAGACAAAAATGGAAGGCTCAGATTGAATAGAGGATCTTTGTTCCCACATTTATTTGTACTGAGCCATTTTTTTATTGTATCTGTTTCGTAATGAACATAGAAAACAACGTTTGATGCAAGAAAAAAACCATGCTTATCCACATAGTTTATTACTTCAATTACGCAAGTTTTTTCCTCAGTTATAATTTTTAATCCTAAATTGTTTTTCGAAAAATAAGTTAACAAATTTACCCAGTCAAAGGTATACAGTGATGAAAGAAAGATATCTTTATCGGGCTCTATAAGAATGAGGTTCTGTACGTCAATCTGTTCTAGAAGTTCAGCTATCTGATATCCTAGACCTATCCCAAAAATAATTGCTGTAGGAATGTATCCCACATTTTTTATACTATCAAAGTCTTTACTGTCAAATTTTGCGTCATTAATTATTTGAGATAGGAATTTATCCTGAAAACATCCCTCAGTTACTATTCCTCCGTTAAATTTTCTATGATATGCATGTCCACTAATTAGTTTATTGACCTGTTTTTTGCAGAAATCAATAGGATCAGAATTCTTAAAGAATAGTTCGTCGTTCTGTAAAAAAAAGATGTTTGGGATTCCATTTTTGTCACAGACAAATTTCAAGGGATTTTGGGGAAGGTAATTCTCGAACTTGGAGGCGATATCTGGAAGATATCTTTTGAAGCATTGAATGTTTGCTTCAAATCTTTCTATTAAATAACTCTCTAAGTCTGTCTGTATTCCATTTATTGTATTTTCTTCCATACTTATTCCTATTATTTTTACCTTTTATAATTGGTTAGATGCATTTTGCTAGTAAAGTCTATGGACAATCCCAAGTGAATGAGGGGTATTCTTTTGAAAATGAAGTACTGTCAGAAAATGCGTATCATAAATATGTTTTATATATATCTTTTCACAAATTTTTTAACAGGATCGTCATATTTTTTCTTTATTATATTGATTTCCTTTGGAAAATCTGGTGCTTTACAATGAGGCATATCTCTTCCAACTTTTCCATTAGGATAATATTTTCTATGCTCTCCCATGATATAGTCGGGCATCTTTTTGTATACTTCTGGAATTTCTGTAAGATAGTCTTCCAATATGTTCAGTAGTCTATTTGCTGTACCTAAACATAACTTCTTGTCTTTATTCTCGAATAATGAACTTGTAATAATCACCAATGGACCACAAACTGCACTTTCTATAGTTTTTTGAAAATAAATTAAAGAGTTATCTTTGCCGATTTCATTTAAAAACTCGTTAATTTTATGGCATATTTGAAGACTTTCTTTGATTGTTTTGGGCCTTTTCTTTATTATTGATAATATGTTTTCACATATTTTTTTGATGAGTTCTGGGTACATTATTTTTTTTATCTCATCAATTTTTATATCGAAAGATATTGTTTTTATGTGATCTATATATGAGATGAATGCTTTTTTATCAATATCAGGATATATCGAAAAATCATTCTCTAAATCTTTTGAATGTATTGGCTTTGCACCTTCAATTAGCGCTCCATCGGAACAATTGATACAGCTAAAATTCTCTTCTTCTAAATACTCTTTTAGAGAAAGTTGCATTGTCAATATAGACATATAAAATATTTCGTTACAACCACATTCCCCAGAGAAATTTGCTGGAACTACAAAAGATGAGTTATAAAAAGAATTATCATCTGAATAGCCTATTTGATTATATAAAGTAGTATAGTCAGAGTGATTTGATGTAAAAGAGAGCTTCTTTCCGCAATCCAATCCAAACAAATAGATATTTCTGAAACCCAAGGCTAATGCTCCGGACAATCCCATGTTTCCTACTAATGGATTCATCTTTGTTATTATGCGAATTTTTTGAAGCTTCAAATTAGCAGATATATAACCACAGAAATTTTCATCTGCTTTTGACAAAATAGCTACATGATCGAACATCTCGACTACAGAAGGATGGCATACGTGAGAGCATAAAAGGATAATGTCTTCAAAAAAAGATGAATCCTTTATTACGCTTAAGGCTTGCTTAGTTTCAGGAACTCTTTCTGTATTGGCATAGAAATCAGGGTGAATACCAGCATGATATAAAACATCAATAGCTGTTCCGCAGGCAATAATAATTGCTTTATCCTGATTTTTTCTAAGAAAAGATATATCGTTATCAAGTGATGGTCCAGAACCTACTACAAAAACAGGAAGATTTTTAAATTCAGCACTCATCTCTGTTGTATTAACAAAATGTTTTTTATGCATAATACTGCTAACAGCATGACTAGCTCCGAATAGTCTATCATCAAAAAAACCGTAAGTCGCAGGCAATAGATGCCCTCTTTTTTTTAATTCATCTATAATTTGAGCGTCTGATTCTGATTGTCTTGTTAGATAAATGCAATAGGCTCCTAGAGTATAAAAACCTTTGCTGACAAAACAATTGTTAAATTCAGTTCCGATGGTATCAGCTTTCGATTCAAGAATAATTGTTAATATGTTTCCCTTTGCATTTAATGCCTTCAAAAAATTTTCCCAATCGAATGTATGCAGTGAAGCAAAAAAAACATCATTATCTGGTTCAATTATTACCAAATGTGATATTTCTATTTCTTTATACAACTCCTGAATAATATATCCTAGACCGACTCCTATCAGGCAAAGCAAAGGGATGAGCTTAGAATCTGAAATATTGCAAACGTCTCCTTTATAACGCTGTTCATATATTTGGGAGATTTTTGAAAAATACTTAAAGTGGATTTGTCCATAATCATCTTTGCTGCAGTCATTATTAAATATATTGATTTTGCTGTTCAGAATATCCTTAACCTGATATTTTGAGAATTCCTTAGGATCTGCATAATCGATCAAATCCTTTTCTGTTGTGGATCCATTCTTTATTATTTTATCTAATTGTTCTATTTCAAACTTTATATATTGAGCTGAACAATATTTTTCGTAATAACTTTTTTCATCACCTGAGAATGTCATATTTGGGGTCCCACTTGGTGAACAAAAGAAATCCATTGATTTCTGTGGAACGTAATTTTCGAATTTGTCTGATATCTTTGGGTAATATTTTTTAAATGCTTCTATATTTCTCTTAAAACGGCAAATAAGAAAATCAGCTAATGTTTCAGGGGTGCATTTGTCTGAATCAATATTAGTCTCGTGTTTGTTGTTGATTGTCATCATATAGCCTCTATTTCTTAATTGCTTATTTTTAATTACGTTTTCTTTTCACTGAAGTATACGCATCAACAGTGTTTTAGAAAAAAATACAATAAAAACTTTCGTTATCAAATAATTATTTATTCAATAAATGTGGATGCATGCGAAATCTTTTAGTTTTTCTTTTGCTATCATTGATAGTATAGGTGCTGATAAACTTAGATAAAAGAAAAATGCTTGATTTAAATATATTTATTTCCAAATTTGTTACTCATAGAGATGCTTCAATGTTTCATTGTGATATCGAGAAATATTCCAGTAAACTTGAAAAAAATATAAATAAAAAAAGCATCCTTGTAATAGGAGGTGCAGGATCAATAGGCTCCTCCTTTATTAACGTGATATTGAGGTTTAAACCGTCAGAACTAGTTGTCGTTGACACTAATGAAAATGCCCTTGCAGAATTAACTAGAGACTTAAGGTCGACAAAGGATATGTATATACCCAAAGTGTATAAGACCTATCCAATGGATTTTGACTCTAATGTTTTTAAAAAAATGTTCCTTCGTCATAAGGGATTCAATATAGTTGCTAATTTTTCTGCGCATAAACATGTTCGATCAGAGAAAGATATTTTCTCTGTGGAAGCTTTGATTCAGAATAATATTCTTCATGCAAAAAAACTGTTGGATACTTTATCTGTTTTTCCTCCAGAGGTTTATTTCTGTGTATCTACTGATAAGGCAGCTAATCCTGTAAATATTATGGGAGCCTCAAAAAGAGTAATGGAAGATCTGATTTTTTCATACTCGGATAAATTTCCTGTTAAGACAGCCCGGTTTGCAAATGTTGCTTTTTCTAATGGCTCTTTACCTGCTGGTTTTTTAGCTCGTATTCAAAAATTACAGCCTTTATCTGCTCCTTCTGATGTAAAGCGTTACTTTGTTTCTCCTCTTGAGTCAGGGGAAATCTGTGTTTTATCCTGCATTCTTGGAGAAAATCGAGAAATCTTCTTCCCAAAACTTGATGAAGCTCAGATGATGTCATTTGATAGAATAGCCGAAGCTTTACTTAACAATCTTGGCTTTGAGGTTTGTTACTGTACTTCGGATGAAGAGGCTATAGATAAGTCAGAAGCACTTAAGCAAGGTTCTAAGCTGTATCCTGTACATTTTTCAATATCTGATACTTCCGGAGAGAAATCTTTTGAAGAATTTGTTGCAGATAACGAACATACTGATTTGACAAGATTTTCGTCACTTGGTGTTATTACCAATAAAGAACTTCCAGATAAGCATTCCCTCGATAATCTGATTTCTAACCTAAACAATGCCTTTAGTAAAACAGACACAACTAAAGAGGAAATTGTGCTTATTCTCAAGGAATATTTACCTAATTTCAATCACTTAGAGACAGGAAAATCTTTAGACAGTAAGATGTAAATATACACTTGTTTTCAGCCTTTAGACGGTGTCTAACTACGGATATATCTGATGAATTTTTGGAGATTTTATTTTGAATAGCTTTATTCCCTTATCAATTCCAAATTTTGAAGGAAATGAAAGAAAGTATGTTTATGATGCTGTTGATAAGGGATGGGTATCAACAGGTGGCTCTTATGTTTCTAAATTTGAAAAGAATTTGGCCAGCTATTTGAACGTTGAAGATGTTGCTGTTTGTCAAAGCGGTACATCTGCAATTCATTTAAGTTTAATAGAGGCAGGTGTAATCCCTGGTGATACTGTTCTTGTTTCTCCTTTGACTTTTATCGCAGCTGTTAATCCTGTTAAATATCAGCATGCTTTTCCTGTATTTATTGACTGTGACGATAGTTTTTGTCTTGACCCAATTAAGTTAAGAAAATTCTGCGAAGAAGAGTGTGATTGGGACGGTAAGGTTTTACATTATCAGAAATCAGCTGTAAAAGCCATTATTGTGGTTCATATATTTGGCAATATGGCAGATATGGAATCAATTATGGATACTGCTGTTCGATTTAATTTAAAAGTGATTGAAGATGCAACTGAGGCTTTGGGAACATTCTATACAGAAGGAAAATACAAAGGCAAATTTGCAGGGACAATCGGGAATTTTGGTGCATTTAGTTTTAATGGAAACAAGATTATCACAACAGGAGGTGGCGGAGCTGTAACTTCCTTAACGTCTTCAAGTGTTGCTCATATGCGTTTCTTATCAACACAGGCAAAAACAGATCCTGTTAACTATACTCATGATGAGGTAGGTTACAATTATCGTATGACAAATCTCCAGGCTGCGTTAGGTGTTGCGCAACTTGAGAACTTGCCTGAGTTCATCAGAAGAAAACAGTTTAATTATGATAAGTATGCAAGCTTGTTGGCTAATTCGAACTACTGCCAACTTATGCCGTTTAGATCGGGTACATGTTCTAATAAATGGTTTTATTCTTTGCTTATTAACAGAAGCAAAATAAAAACTCCTATAAGCAAAATAATAGAGCAGCTAAAAACTTCTGGTATAGAAACTCGAGCCATATGGGGGCTTATAAATGAGCAGAAACCTTATCAAAATGAAAAAACTTATTTATTGGAAAAGGCTCCCTATTATGCTTCTAGAATTATAAATATTCCTTGCTCAACACAAATTACTTTTGAAGAGATTGAATATGTTGTTTCGTCAATAGAAAAACTGTTAGGGGATTTTGCGGATGAATAGCTCTCTATCATTGGAAGATTTTATTGCTAGTGAAAAAGCTTCTCTTTCAGAAGCAATGCAGATGATTGATAAAAATACCCATGGAATAGTTTTTATTTCTGATGAAAAAGGTGTTTTAATAGCCTCCCTTACGGATGGAGATGTCAGAAGATATCTTCTATCTGGCGGAGCAATGAACTGCAGAGCAATTGAGGCTGCCAATAATGCCCCTAAAAGTGCTTTATCTCAAAAGGAAGCAAAAAAAATCTTTCATAAAAGAGATTATGTTGTTATTCCTATTGTTGATAAAAAAGGAAGGATAGTTGATATTTATACTGGTGATCCTAAAGAGCAAAAATTATTTCGTGAATCTCTTAATGTCCCTGTTGTCATAAATGCAGGAGGTAAAGGATCTAGGTTATATCCTTTAACAAAGGTTTTACCTAAGCCTTTGATCCCAGTAGGTGACCTGCCTATTTTAGAGTTGATTATGAAATCCTATTTATACAATGGATGTGCCGATTTTCACATCATTGTTAATTATAAAAAGGATTTGATTAAAACTTATTTTAGAGAGAATGAAGCTCACTATAACATACGTTGGTACGATGAAAATGAGCCTCTGGGAACAGGTGGGGGGCTGAGCTTATTAAAAAAAGAAATTCACGAGACTTTCTTTTTTGCCAACTGTGACGTTCTGCTAGATTCAAATTATGCTGAAATTTTAAAATTCCATAAAGAACATCATAATGTGATTACCATGGTTTGCGCATATAAGAATTTTAATATTCCTTATGGTGTTGTTGAAATTGGAAAAGATGGTGTTATTCAGGAAATGAAAGAAAAACCTCTAATTTCTTATTTGACAAATACCGGCATATATGTGGTTGAACCTGAGGTTCTGGATGATATTCAGGATAATATTTCAATAGGTTTCCCAGATATAATTGAGTATGAACGTTCAAAAGGAAGAAGAACTGCTGTGTATCCTGTCAGGGGAAATGATTGGATGGATATGGGGCAGTTTCCTGAACTTGAGAAAATGAGAGTGCGTCTATCCTCTGAATGAATAATCATTGAAAAATAAGATTATCTTTTATTGGGGCCTTTCTTTTACTCAATTTTTAATTTTCATAAAAAACAATACCTAGTAATTATTACTTATAATCAATAGATAAAAATGAAAAAAAGAATTCTCGCTGTATTTGGTGCTGGTGGTCTGGCTAGAGAACTCCTTGAGTTAGCCCGTATTATTAACAATAAAGAAAATCGATGGGATGATTTCCTTTTTGTAGATAAACAGTCTTCTGATATCAGTGAAAATGATACTAAGATTGTAACATTTGAGTATATTCAAGATCGGAAGGACATCCTTATTGAAGCAATTGTAGCAATAGGCCAACCGCTGATAAGAAAAAGAATATATAAAGAATTAGAAGAAAAGAATATAAATATAGTTTCCTTAATACATCCTGATATAGTTATTCCTAAAAGTACAAAAATAGGAAATGGTGTTGTTATACAGTCTGGTTGTTTTATTTCATGTAACGTAATCATAGAAGATTATGTATATATTCAGCCTAATTGTAATATTGGTCATGATGTTGTCCTAAAAAAAGGATGTATGATTTCTGGATTGGGAAATCTTGCAGGTGCTGTTGTTATTGGCGCATTTTCTTTTATTGGATTATCCTGTGCTATAAAAGAAGGCGTCTCAATAGGGGATAATTCAATAGTTGGAATGGGATCTATAGTTTTTAAAGATATCCCGGATGAAGTTATAGCCTTGGGTAATCCTGCAAGAGGTATTGCCAAAAACAATGACGGGATTGTTCGTTAGAGTCGAAGAGCGCGCTATGAATTTACTTCAAGAAAAAGTTTGTTTGGTTACAGGAGCTTCCAGAGGAATTGGCCTTGCAACTGTAAAGAAGTTTGCCTCAGAAGGTGCTATTGTTTATGCAAATTCAAGAGGTACTAATATAGATGAAATGTGTACTCATCTTTCAAGTGAATATCAAACTCCAGTAAAAGCATTGTATTTTGATGTTAAAAATGAATATGAAGCAAGAAACGCAATGCTGCAAATAAAGAAGGATTTTGGTCGATTGGACGTTCTTGTAAATAATGCCGGCATTATGAAAGATGCATTAATTGGTATGATTTCAACCACGGTAATGCAGGAATTATTTGAAACCAACGTCTTTGGTGTCATAAATATGATTCAATTGGCTTGCAAGCTTATGAAAAGTAAAAAAAGCGGTTCAATTATAAATATATCTAGTATCGTTGGAATTGAAGGGAATCCAGGACAAATGGTTTATTCTGCTTCAAAAGGAGCAGTGGCGGCTATAACTAAAACAGCATCAAAAGAATTAATTTCTGAAGGTATAAGAGTAAACGCAATTGCTCCGGGGATGATTGATACTGATATGTTCAGGAGTATAGGTGAAGATAAAATAAAGTCTTATTTGAAAGATATTAGAATTGGACGATTAGGTACGCCTGAAGAAGTTGCTGATGCAATTGTTTTTTTGGCATCTGATTATTCAAAATACATTACAGGTGAAATTTTAGGCGTAAATGGAAGTGTAAAACTATAAAGTTGCGGAGATAAAATGAATAATTTAGAAAAATACAACAAAATTTTTATGGAAACATTTAACTTAAATGAAACTGAGATCGGTAGTCTGAAATACAATGGCATAAAAGCATGGGATTCTGTTGGCCATATGAGTCTAATTGCAGCTATAGAGAGTGAATTTGATATTATGCTTGATACCTCCGATATAATTAGTTTTAGCTCCTATGAAAAGGGAAAAGAGATTCTTTCTAAAGATGATTACGGAATCAATTTCTAAACATATAGCGAAGATATTTTTTTTACTACACGAGTTGTTCCTAAAATTGCATTATTGTTTTTTATTTAGAGATTTTTGAGCATATTCGTCATATTTTTACTATAGTTACGTGATTTCTAATGGTTGTAATTACAGATAGTTAAATGATAGCTTTGTTTATGTTTATAGTTTGTCAATGGCTGTTTGAATATTGCTAAATCATATTTTTGATTGTTCTTATACTAAATATTAAATTAATCGTCATTATTCAATCTGTTTTTACTTACTGATTATAAGAATTAAATTTTTTTTTATTTGTCATTACGAACAAATTGGTGTTTGTGCTGTTGAATAAGATTTTATATGCATTAGTGCTTCAATTTGTTTTAAACAGGAATCAATCATGGATAAGGTTTGTATCATTGCTGAGGCAGGAGTTAACCATAACGGAAATTTTGAGCTTGCCAAACGATTGATTGAGGTTGCAAAAGAATCTGGGGCTGATTATGTCAAGTTTCAAACTTTTATTCCAGAGGCGGGGGTTTCAAAATATGCCCCAAAAGCTGAATACCAAAAGAATACAACTGTATCTTCTGAATCTCAATTAGAAATGGTAAAGAAATTATGTTTGCCATTTGATTCTTTTATAGAGCTAAAGAAATACTGTGATTATTTGGAAATTGGTTTTATTTCTACTCCATTTGATTTTGATAGTATTGATTTTCTAGAAAGTCTTAATATGGATTTTTGGAAAATTCCTTCCGGTGAAATTAATAATCTTCCTTATTTAGAAAAGATTGCTAAAACAAAACGTAAAGTTGTGATGTCGACTGGAATGAGCAGTATGACCGAAGTTAAAGCAGCAATATCTATTCTAGAAAAAAACGGAGCATCAGATATCTCTATTCTTCATTGTAATACACAATATCCCACTCCATTTTCAGATGTTAATTTGAATGTGCTTAGTTCTCTAAGAAAACTTGGTAAGAGAGTTGGCTATTCCGACCATACTTTAGGTATTGAGGTCCCAATCGCAGCTGTAGCATTAGGCGCATCAATTATTGAAAAACATTTTACTTTATCAAACAAAATGGAAGGTCCAGACCATAAATCTAGTTTAGAACCATATGAATTAAAAAAGATGGTTGATTCCATAAGAAATATTGAACAGTCGTTGGGAACTGGAGAAAAGAGAATAACGGATTCTGAAAAAGATAATCTTTTGATCGCCCGCAAAAGTATAGTTGCTAAAACTAAAATAAAAAAAGGAGATGTTTTTTCTGTTAATAATATTACTGTGAAAAGACCTGGTACAGGACTTTCTCCCATGAGATGGTATGACGTTATAGGAAATATATCTAAGAAAGATTATTCTGAGGACGAGTTAATTGAACTATGAAAATGATTGCTATTGTGACTACTACAAGGGCAGAATACGGATTATTATCTCCATTGATTAAGAATCTACGGAAATATGAATGTAGTGATTTTAAAGTTGAATTAATTGTTACTGGGACACATTTAAGTACTGAATTTGGCAAGACTGTTGATGAGATAGATGATCGTATAGATTGTTTTGTTAACACTCCGACTGATTCTTTTTCTGCCACAGATATTGCTCATAATCAATCTGTTTATTTGACAGAGTTCACAAAAATTTTTTCTGATAAATCATATTCCGCATTAATTCTTCTCGGCGATAGATACGAAATCCTTCCTGTAGCTATAGCTGCATGCTTAACTCACACTCCAATTTTTCACCTCTGCGGAGGGGATACTACAGAAGGAGCTATAGATGAATGGATAAGACATTCAATAACTAAGATGAGCTATCTTCATTTTGTCACAAATGAGGAAAGTAGACGAAGAGTTATTCAACTAGGTGAAGCCCCCCAGAGAGTATTTAATTATGGCTCGACTTCTGTTGAGAATATTTTGAATAAAGCCAATATGAGTAAGGAAGAAGCTCTTAAAAGCGTTGGACTTGTAGATTGTGATTATGCACTTTGTACATATCATCCAGTTACTATGGAAGACGACGTAATTGATGATATGTTGGAGAGTTTCTTTTCTGCAATTGATAATTTTCCTTCCTTACATTTCATTATTACAAAGTCTAATGCAGATCTTGGTGGATCAAGAATTAATGGTTTACTGGAGGAATTTGCAAAACGTAACGCAAATGTTCATGTGTTCTCTTCTCTAGGAGTAAGACGCTATCTTTCTCTTATGAAGTATTCTAAATTTGTTTTGGGAAATTCATCAAGCGGAATTATTGAAGCTCCATGTCTACATATTCCAACAGTAAATATTGGGGACAGACAAAAAGGAAGAGCTTTATCCGAAAGTATTATAAATTGTGGAACATCTTCTAAGGACATAGTGTTAGCTATGGAAAAAGCTTTGTCTAAAGAGTTTATTAATGTATGTAAAGTAACAGGTTGTCCTTATGGTGATGGAGGATCTTCTGAAAAAATCTCATATAAAGTTATTGAAGTTTTGAAGTTTGGAGGAATAGTTCTCAAGAAAAAGTTTTTTGATTTAGTATAGCTAAACATATATATTAACATCTTGAATTTGGTAACTATTATGAAATATTGTACTAAGTGTGTAATGCCTGATACCCGTCCAGGTATATCTTTTAATGAAGATGGCGTTTGCTCTGCCTGTCAGTCATATGAGAGAAGAAAAAGTATCAATTGGGAAAATCGTTATAAAGAATTTGAAAAAATATGCGATAAATATAGAGGAATTAATGGTAAGGGAAATCCTGATTGTGCTGTAGCTGTTTCAGGAGGAAAGGATTCTCATTTTCAGGTTCATCTAATGAAGAACGTGATGAAAATGAATCCAATACTGTTTTCAGTTGAAGACAACTTCCCAATGACTAATGCGGGAATTCATAATCTCAAGAATATTTCGGAAGAATTTGGTTGCTCTATTATAAGTCTTAAGCCAAATATAAAGGCTCAGAAGGCAATTATGCGCTATATGTTTGAGAAGTATGGCAAGCCAACATGGTATATAGATAGATGTATATACACATATCCTCTTATGATGGCTTCAAAATTTAACACTTCTCTTTTGGTTTATGGTGAGAACGTCAGCTATGAATATGGTGGAGCGGACGCTAAGGAAACTTATTCTGCAAAAGAACAGTTAAATAACGGAGTAGCCTCTGGAATTGATGACAGTGAGTTGATTCAGAACTGTAACGGAGATGTTACTTTAGATGATCTTTATTTAACAAAAGCGCCAAGTCCAGAAGTCTTAGATAAGCTTGACCCAATCTATATTTCATATTTTTTACCATGGAACAGCTTTAAGAATTACGAGTTTGCCAGAAAACTTGGCTTTCATGATTTGACTCATGAGTGGGACAGAACTCACCATGTTGAGAACTTTGATCAGGTTGATAGTCGAGCTTACCTTGTTCATCCTTGGTTAAAATATCCAAAATTTGGTCATGCTACTGCTACAGATTATGCGTCTAGAATGGTTCGTTATGGACTAATATCTAGAGATGAGGCTGTAAAACTAGTAAAAGAGCATGACAGTAAGCTGGATCCTTTAGCTGTTAGAGATTTTTGTCAATTCTGCGGTTATAAAGAGTATGAGTTTTGGAAAATAATTGATTCTTTATATAACAGAGAAATATTTGTTAAAGATGAGCTTGACAGATGGGTATTAAAGCATCCTGTTTGGGAAGATTAATGCGTTAACTTGATAGATTGATATATGAAAAATATTGCAATTATTACCGCTAGGAGTGGCTCAAAAGGGATTAAAGATAAAAATATTAAAGATCTGTGTGGACAGCCTTTAATGGCTTATAGTATCGAAGCCGCAATTCGATCAGGAAAGTTTGATGAAATTATGGTTTCAACTGATTCTGAAAAGTATGCAGAAATCGCCATTAAATATCATGCAAAAGTCCCTTTTTTAAGATCACAAAAAAATTCTTCTGATAGCGCTTCCAGCTGGGATACAGTTGAGGAAGTCCTTACTGAATACAAAAAGAAAGGGCAATTATATGATTCATTTTGTCTGCTTCAACCTACTTCTCCTCTAAGAACTGCAGAAGATATTGTGCTTGCTTATGATATATTTGAAAAGAAATCTGCAGGAGCAGTCGTTTCAGTTTGTGAGACAGAACATTCTCCATTACTTTGTGGAAAATTGCCAAAAGATAATCAATTTACTAATTTTGTGGATAGTACTCTTCTTAAAAGAAGGCAGGATATGGATAAGTTTTACCGTATCAATGGAGCTATATATATCGTTGATTGTAAGAAATTTAGTAATAACTTAAATCTTTACAAAGAAGGAAATTACGCTTATATAATGCCTAGAGATAGAAGTGTCGATATAGACTCAGATATAGATTTTGAAATAGCAAAAATCTTATTTTTACACCAAAATTCAGAAAAGTCTTTTTAAGAAATAAGAGAGATATTGTGTATGTAGTCTAGATTTAATTTATATGTTATAAGAATTGGATGAGCTTTGTTGAGTAAAACTCTTTGTTAATGCTTACTTATATGTTTGCTTAAGGTTAATCAATTTGTTCGAAAAATGTAAGCTTTCATTATCTAATGAGTCCAGTTGTTCAAGTACAGCGCATTCTGAATCATTTCTCTGTCTCCATGATTCCCAATGTCGTATTCTTTTTTAACTAAGGAATCACAAACGAAAGGAAAGCTTTTTGTCTTAAATCTTATCCCAGGTTAAAATATCATCTTCATTTAATGTTACTAAAGCTTTTCTTCCAATTACTATATTTGCGTATTTTGGAGAAATTCCCGTCCCCGGTCTTTTTGCAATTAGATCCTCTGCTTTTATAGATTCACCTTGTTTTATGCTTCTCGTTAGAACAAGAGATCTTCTTGCTTCTTTTCTTGGAATAAGTTCGCAATCTAATAAAGTTTTTTCTTCCGATCCAAGTAGCTCACTTATAAGTCTGAAGTTTTTTACCGCTAAGCTGAAATCTTTGGGATCACCTGCATGGTAATGGTCATTTCCCTTTAAATTTTTATCTAAAGTAAAATGCTTTTCAATTATTTCTGCCCCAAGCAAATATGCAGTTGTTAAGGTTGTCATGCATTCATCTGGGGCTACGTGATCGCTGTATCCGATTTTCAGATTAGGATAGATTTCTTTTAATCTTTTTATAAAATTAAGGTTTGCATCATTAGGTTCTGTTGGATAGGATAGTACACAGTGGAGTAAACTGATATCAGAACATCCAGATTTTTTTAATGTTCTTACAGCTTCGTCAATTTCTGAAATGTAAGATGCCCCTGTGGATAGTACTACAGGCTTTCCTTTTGCTCCTATATGCGATATAAAGGGAAGGTTACTCAGATCTGAAGAGGATATTTTATAGAAATCTACCATATTCTCTAAATAATCTGCAGAAGCATAGTCAAAAGGAGTGGATGTGAAATCAACCTTTAGAGAATGAGCATATTTGGATAATTCTAAATAATCCTCTTCATTAAAACTGTCAAATTTTTGAAATAGTTCATACTGACTTTTTGTTGATTCTTTAGTTGTATCCCAGTATGCAGGAGAGTTTTTGGATGCTAGAGTTTTTGCCTTGTATGATTGAAACTTTACGCAGTCAACCCCTGAATCTACTGCTTTTTTTATATAAAGTTTAGCTGACTCAAGTGGGCTGATATCCATCTTTTTTGCTGTATCGTAGAAGTTAACTCCTATTTCAGCTATAAGATAAGGTTTGTTTTTTTTCATTTTGTCTGTACCTTTAAGAAATTTAAATAGAATTTATCAGACTCATTACTTTCTTTCTTCCATTTCTAAGATCATGGCTTAATAACTTGTTCTGTAAAGATATTCTGCTTTCGTAGGATAAAGACAAATACATTTTTAAATTGCTTTCAATTAAGTCTTGATCCGGCTTCATACCCAAATAGTTGAATCCATTTTCTATTCTTTCGAAATTGTGAGTTTCTTCTTTCTGATTCTGGGCGATGACAATAAGAGGTATTCCTAACAGAGCCAGCTCGAATGCAGTTCTTCCTCTAGAGGTTATTCCTATATCGCATTCACTCATCAGCTCTGGCATATTATTTACATCATAGATTACTTTTATGTTTGATAATCTGTTAAATGACAGCAGTTCACAAACATTGTTTTTTGACTTGCCCAAGACTACAGTAAACTTATAATTTCTATAATCTTCCTTGGAAATAATTTGTAGTAAAGTATCTGTATAGTTCTGAGGATCTGCTCCTCCAAAAGATATAAATATTTTTTTTACGCTCTTTTTTATTTTTATTGGTGGATAAAATAGGAAAGGTTTTCCGCAGATATAGTAATTTTCTCCGGTTTTAATTTTAGGTGAATTAATTAAATTATCTTCGTACAAAGCATTGATCACCAAATCTGCGATGTTGACACCTTCACCAATGTCCTCAAAATTTACGATTTTGCTCTTTGGAAGTATCTTCCTTAAAGCAATCATGTAATCTATAGAGGTTGAAAGAATATCGTTGATAAAAATATCATACTTTTCTTTTTCAGCTCTTTTAAACAGGTCCGTTATCCCATTCACAGGAATCAGAGAATGCTTCGTCTGTCCAAAAATAGAAGGATCAGTCTGATTAATATCGAAATAGATATCAGGAGGAGTGTAAAATTCATCTGCAATCTCTAAAGCTCTATATACATGCCCCAATCCTCTTTGTTTGTTTCCATTTACATAAATTGCCACTTTTTTTAAGTTAAGCAGATACTCTGCAACAAGAAGATCTGGAAAACTGTCGATATCAAGGGCTTCTTTTTCTGGCAACTCATAAATCTCTGTCCTTCTTCCAATTCTGGTGTTCTTTGTAACTATATCTGCTCTGGAGATTACAAAGGCTCCTGTCTCAACGTAGTTAGCAGGAAGCTGCTGTCGGTTTAATCTTTTTTCGTAATTAGGTATTTTGTTTCCCTGGTCTTCTTTCCATGATAGATGTGGTTTATTTACAGCAGAAATAAGTGTATCCAGTTTTTTTTCAATGGCAAATTGTATAGCCTTGTCTAGGGTAGAAATACTTAGGGTAGGTGATGTTGGCTGAAGAGTGATAATGTAATCCCAGTTTTCTTTTTTATCAATAGCATCAAAAATTACAGGATCAAGGGTTACATTATCTTTACACAGCTCATTGTTTCTCTTATGAACCTTTACTCCCATCTGTTTTGCTATGAGTCCGACTTCAGTTGAGTCTGTTGAAACAACAATATCCGTAATATAAGTTGATTTGATAGCATTATTTATTGAGTAATAAATCAGTGGTCTTGCACCAATTATTCTCAAGTTTTTGTTTGGTATTCCTTTAGAGCCTGCTCTTGCTGGTATAACTGCCAATATTTTCATATCAGTTCAATTGAAAAAGTATTTATTTCCAGGGAAATAATATGCTCCTTGTTTTATGAAAATAAAAATGAGGAGACACAAAAATTCATTAAAAATGATAACTGTATTCATATTCTAATCTGTTTTTTATAAAAAAAATTGTGGCCTAATTCAATTGTTACATAAAATCAGATATACAGAAATAGAAACTAATGTTTTGGAGCCTGTGTTTTTTAGCATTCTGTATGTTGAACACAGGCCTTTACGTTGAATTACAATGTGACCTATGTCCTTATTATTTTGTCGCCGTACTTTTTTTATGTTTACAGCGTTTATTATTAATAACTGGATGAACTTTAAGTCATTTTACGGGTGTTGGACTTATTTATGGCCGATTTTAACGATAAAAATATATCAGAAGAAGAGCTTGATAGCTTTGTAGCCTTGCAATGTGAAATGAAACACAGCTTAGAGTCTCGTTTTAAAAAGAATATAAGTTCTTTTAGAGACTATTTCCCTGAGATAGCCTCTTTTTTTGAAACTTACACTCCTTCAAAAAAAATCGATTTTGTCTGTGGCCAAAACGGTATTCCAAACCTTTTTTATTCAGATACAAATGAGTTTATCTATAATACGCATGATCCGATTCTTTACTGTAAAGATATTGTTACTAATTATTTAAAATTACCATTTAACGTATCAAACTATAATCCTCAGGTAGATTTTATTGGACAGATTTCTGATAAATACTTAAATGAATGTCTAAAACACATAGATAATTCTGCAAGAGATAAGATAACCTTTTCAGAGCTAGATACTGTTCCTTTGTGTGTAGTGACTGGTATTGGGCTGGGATATATTATTGGAGAATTATATGAAAAGATTTCTGTCTCAACATTAGTTATAGTTGAGCAAGATCCGGACGTGTTTTTTGCAAGTCTTCATACCTTTGACTGGGCGCATTTTCTGAATTACATTTTTTCAGAACATCTATCTATAGATATTGTTATAGATTCCTGTCCTATCAACTGTTTTAATACACTATCCGAAATCATTAAAAAGAGAGGTTGTTATTTATCTTGTTCTCTTCTTTCAGTTATACATTATAAAAATGAGTTTATTAACGAATTTTCTAGACTGTTACAAACTAAGTATGAGTTTATTCCCAATCTATTAGGTTTTTATGATGATTATTTATTTGGTGTAAGCCATTGTTGCTATGCTCTTAGCTCGGGTAAACATTTTGTAATCTCGTCGCCTAGTATCGAAGAGTACGCTGAATATCCTGTTTTTTTAATCGGTTCAGGTCCTTCACTCGATAAAGATATTCAATTTATAAAACAGCATGAAAATAAAGCAATTGTAATTGCTTGTGGAACTTCTATTGACTCTCTGTATCATACTGGTATTAACCCCGATTTTTTTGCAAATACTGAACGAATTTCAGAAATCGCGACTTTACTAAATTCGCTTCCTGATAAGAATTTTCTAGATGATGTTATGCTGCTTTGTTCTGACGTTTGCCACCCAATTGTTCAAGATATTTTTAGCAAGACTTTATTTTTTGGAAAAATTAACGAGCCTTTCTTTAATTACTTAAGGCTAATTGAGGATGAATTCAAAGAAGTTCAGCCTATTAGCTACATGAATCCCCTTGTTGGAAATATGGGCGTAGCTGCATCTTTATTTCTTGGATTTAATAATCTTTATCTTTTTGGATTTGATAACGGTAAAAAGTGCGGAACGGATTCAATTCATTCTAAGTACGCTTCTTTTTTTAAGAAGAATGAATCTATAGAAAAAAGAGATTCATATAAACTGGTAGATATTGTGCCAGGAAATTTCGGTGGAGAGTGTTTAACAAATTCCTACTATAGAATGTCTATGGAGAGCATCTCTAACATAATCGAGCAATTTAATAATGAAGACAGGCGTATTCAGGTAGTGAATTGTTCTGACGGTTCTTTGATAGAGAATACGACCCCTATAAATTCGAGAGAGCTTGATAATCTTTTTCAGAACAAAACGGTCCTAGATAAGAAAAAAATAAGAGATTTTCTTTTTGAAAAAAAGAGTAGAACAATAAATTTTCCTAGAGATAGAATCAAAAGAATTCTTTCATATGAGGAGTTCTCTAATTTATGCAGTATTGTAATAACTAAACTAGAGCAATTATTACCTATTGAAACAAGACAAGAGCTATATATAAGAATTAGTGAACTATCACTATTTTTAAATACAAGTTCAAATCCAAATGAAAAATTTTGTAAGGAAATGATTGAATCTTCATTACAGTCAATGTTTATAGAGATATTTAATGCGTCTGTTTTAAAAAAGAATTTCTCTGATTGTTTGTCCGTTTGTAGATTGACTATTTCTCTATCTATTGATTTTGTACGGGAATGTGAGGAATTATATGTTCATTTGCCGGATTATATTTTAGGTGACCATCGAAAGTATTTTAAAGATGGTAAGGTTGGAAGAGATATGCCTCACTGTAAGGCTCCATTAGTTACATAAGCTCCTTTTATAAAATAGGCTAAATGATTTGTGTCAATCTTATGGAAGGAATAACCCTTTTCCTTCTTAGAGGGCTATATCCATGAGCCTGCAATTCTATTGCTTCTACCTAAGTGGAATGACCTTTACATGAAGCCCAATTCTTCTTTTTACTTTAGCTTTTGATCGTGTGTCCTTGATATTTTTTTGTTAATTGATTTGCTCGAATGACGTAATCTTTCTTACTTTACTAGAACCATCAAATACAGCCGCAATCTGAATCAGTTCTCTGTCCCCATGATTCTCAATGCCGTACTCTCTTCTTATGATTTGAGCTTTAGCTTCATCTAAAAGAACTTCGGTGTCTGTACCATCTTTTGAGAATTTTAATTCAATTAGCACTCTGCGTTTTGTAAAGTTTACAAGAAGGTCGCTGCTGCCTTTGAAGTTATGTTGTTCTGATCTGACATCACATCTTAAGCCTGATAGATACATTAAAATCAATGCTCTTAATACAGGTTCATTTTCAACAGGATATTTGTCATAAGGAATTGTTGCCAGAACACTGTTCAAATGGTTGATAATCTCATCTACAGTTCCGTTTTCAAGAATGGTATCAGCATCGTAAAAAGAATCTAATTCATCTGGATTAAAGAATTTCTGTGATAAAAGAGAATTTAATGCAGATCTAACTTCTCTGTTCGCTGAGCCAAGTTTTATCTTGCGAGGAGCTCTAATTTCCGATTTTAGGGTGAGGTATCCAGTCTGACACATCAGAACATTTTCGTTCATGTCTGGCAGAGATGTCGGATTCATAAAATCATCATAATTGATATTAATTTCAGAGGTCTGGAATTTTTCAATATCAACTTCATGCGATTCCATGTAATTCTTTAGGATTGATGGAATTCCACCAGCCTCGTACCAATAGTCACCAAAGACAACTCTTTCATCCTTTACTATGGCCTGAAGAAAATTATTCACAGAGTAGGTTGAGAAAACTTTTCTCTCGTAGTAATTATCGAAACAGTAGCTGTCATAACGCTCAGCCATTCTATCTAGAAATTCTTCAATATCGGTATCGGTTACAGCTTCTGTTTCTATATGCTTCTCATAGCTAATACCAAGCTTTAGGTAATCAATATAGAATTTCTTTATCTCTTCTCTTGTAAAGCCAATCATCTGAGAGAACGCATGATCATAGCTTAAATCTTTTATGTCAGAGCCAACTGAGAATATTGAAACATCCTTTAATCTAGTGACACCTGTTAATGCCATGAATTTTAGCTGTTTCTTTCCTTTAAGTGCGCCATAAAATTCTCTGATAAAGGTCCTAAATTCCTCGTATAGTTCTTTGTTATTTATATTTGCAGTAAGCTGACAGTCATATTCATCAATCAGGAGTACAAGCTGCATCCCTTCTGGCATAACAGTGAATATGTTTCTTATAAGGTTATTTGGTTCTTTATCATCCGTGTAGTCCAAGATTCCGTTCATTCTTGCAAAATCTCGAATTGGCTGACACATACTGGTTTTAAAAGCATTTAAATCAGATGTTGAATATTCAAGAAAATTTAAATGAAGGACTGGATACTTATTTTGATTCCACTTATCATAAATCCAGGTATCTCTAAAGTATGGTTCTACTCCTTTTTCAAAAAGAGTTCCGATTGTATTTAAGGTTAGGGATTTTCCAAAGCGACGGGGACGGGAGAAAAAAACTCTTTTATAACTTCTGATTAGATTATAAATGTACTCAGTCTTATCTATGTATATATAATTATTCTCAATAAAATCTTCAATATTTTCAGATTGAGCAATTTCTTTCATTCTAATTCTCCGGTTATCCACTGAAATTATAGCATACGTGTACTAATTAGAATGCTGAGCTGAATCATGGAGTAAATCTTATCCTAAAAAGGAACTGAAAGTGCTTCTAAAAATATAATTATGACAACTAATAACTTGTTGTTCATTCTCTTTGATTATGTCTGAAGACCAGTCTATCAAAAAATGTTTTGCACATTGCTAGCTTTTATCTTCTTGTGAAGTTTTTTATATTTTCTTCTCAATAAAATCTCTTTTCTGCCGTAATCAATATATAAGGACAGAGCAGGGAATATTGTCGTGTTAACTTCTAATATAAGAAATCAGTATCTTGTAGATGAAATGCAGCTTGGTGAGCGTCTAAACCATGATGTTCACGCAGGCAACCATGCTGATTTTTCTTTAATGCTGGCAATGCTTTCCCATGATCTCACCGATCACCCCTTATACAATCCTAAAGTTACTGAAGAAAAAGATGTAAATCTTAGAAAGAAGTTTCATCTTCTGCCTGAGCAGAAAAAATATGCTCAGAGTGAGGATTTTGACAGAGCTCAGTATCTGACTGAGGCTTTTTCTTCAGACGGTTTATCTCAGGTTTTCCTGGCTCAGTGCATTAGAAAAGAACCTTTAACTCCTTTCCAGAGAGAATTAGCTCCTGAAGTATTTGGGGAACTTCCTCCATTAAAACAGGAGAAGCTCAGAAAAGAATATGAAGGCAAAGCTCTATCTTATGAGGAGATTCATGAGAAAGGCGATGGTTTTGATGTTCTCGATGAAATCCAGGCCAGTCGTATTCAGCTACAGATAAGCGCGATAGCTTAATTTCTCACATTTTGTTCAGAATATCACGTCACTTGCTAAGAAAAGGCTCATTTGAAAATTTTTTTTAACAGCTTACTCTATGAAATTGCACAATTTTGTAAATAAGTTGCCTAATACCTTCATTTTATGTCTTAAACTTATAGTATAATATGCAAAATTTCATTTTCGACTATATGTCATCGAGGTTATTACATGGCTGTTTTTGAAGAAGCTTTAAAATATTTTCCTAGCATTTCTGACGGCGTTACCTACTGCCCAGTAAAAGGAGTGCACTATTTTAAAGAGTCTTTCCCAAAGAATGCAGAACCTAGCGTTTATCCTGCTGGTTTATGCATCATGTTCAGTGGTGCTAAGATCCTGACTATGGATGATATCTGCTTCAAGTACACTGGTGGTGAGTATGTGGTCTGCTCTATGACTATGCCTCTGAACTGTGAAATCTGTGCCAATAAGGAAGAGCCTGTTAAAGGTATCTTTATCGGCTTCACTATTAATGAAATCCGTGAACTTGTTGAAGAAATGGGGCTTATGGATTCATTCCAGAAGACTGACCTTAAGGTTGTACCTCATCCTTTTGGACCTTCTGTTATGTCCGAATCCTTCAGAGGTTCAATCTTAAGATTTTTACAGTGTCTGACCAATGAGCAGGATGCCCGTATTTTAGGTGACTCACTTAAAAGAGAGGTTCTGTATAGAGCGATGTCAGGCGAACAGTCTGAACTTCTTTATAAGATTGCTCTTAACTCTGGTCCTTTGGCTCTGGTATCCAATATTATTGGTATTATTCAGAATAACTACAACAAGGATCTGGATATCAATAAGCTTGCAGAGGATGCTCATCTGAGTGTTTCCTCTTTCTACCGTATCTTCAGACAGATCACTTCTGATACTCCTATCCAGTACATCAAGAAGCTTCGTCTGAACAGGGCAAAAGACCTGATTGTTACCAAGAATGTGAAGGCTTATGTTGCCGCTTTTGAAGTTGGCTACGAGAGCGTTTCCCAGTTCAGCAGAGAGTTTAAACGCTATTTCGGTGTGACCCCAGCTGCTTTTAAGGTTAACTAAAGGATATTAGATAGAATCTTATAAGAGTTGCTATCTGATGATTTATTCTTTTGTTAATTCTGCTATAAATCCTGATCTCGTTTGTGAGGTTGGGATTTTTTGTATCATCTTTTGCTTGCTCTATGTATGAATCAACCCTGCATATTTAAATATTTGTTTGTAGTAGAATGTACAACATAGAGTATAAGAGCAGTTTCAGGTTCATAGAGAAATATAAGATGGTTGACATTACAAAACTTCCAAAGGCTAAAAGTGGTTTTGAAGAATTACGTTCGTTAAAGCAGATTTATGTTGATCATACTGATTTAATTTATGAATTTGCTTATCTTGACGGCCCTAATTTTTTATCCAGACCTCGTCGTTTTGGCAAATCTCTACTTATATCTACTCTTGAATCCTTATTTTCTCATGGAACTGTTTTTTTTAAAGGACTTAAGATAGAAAAACTCTGGGAGGAAAGAGAAAAAGGAAAGACCTATAAGGTTATTCATCTTGATTTTTCTTCTTTTGCCTACACAAGTCCTGTTGATTTTGATGCTAAGATTTACGATATTCTTGACAAGATAGCGAATAGTTTAAGTATTACTCGAACAAACAGTTCAGGAACCTATAAATCTGATGCCCTTTTAACTGATATTATTTCCAGTTCTCCTAGTGAATTTGTTCTCCTAATTGATGAATATGATTATCCTCTAACGCATTCTCTGGATGATGAGAAACTGTTTAATGAATATAGAGTCTTTCTACAAGGCTTTTTGGGGGCAATTAAGGCTCTGACTGGAAAGATGAGATTTATCTTCATTACAGGTGTTGGACGTTTTGCAAAAACATCAGTTTTCTCTCAGCTTAACAATCTAAGAGATTTAGGTCTTGAAGCTAAGTTTGCTCCTTTATTGGGATACACGGAAGCGGATATGCATCATTACTTTGATGAATATGTCGAGAATGCAGCCTGTATTCTAAATCTCTCTAAAGAAGAGTGTTATGCTCAGATAAAGTCTCATTATGATGGATATAGATTTCATGCTGATAATGAAACCCTTCTCCATAATCCTTGGTCCGTTTTGAATTTCTTATCTGCTCCAGAGAATGGCTTTAAAAATTTCTGGTATGAAACGGGCGGATCATATCCTACTCTGATTGCAAAATACATAAAGAGTATTCAGGATACTCCTCTTAAAAAGCTTCAGAAAATAGAGATCAGAGAACAGGAGCTAAACCTTTTTTACGAATACATTGATGCGCCTACAGTAAGTCTGCTTTACCAAACAGGGTATCTTTCATTACGCGTTGAATATGATACAGACCTGGCAATAACAATGCTGTACCTTTGTCCTCCTAATCTTGAGGTGAAATCCGCTTTGGCCAGCTTATATCTTATTAAGGTTAGAGATACTCCTATTACAATTAAAGAGGAAAGAACAGCAATTGCGCTGAAAGATGACTTCAATAATCTTAACTATGAAAATCTCATCAAACATTTTAATGTCATTTTAAACAGCTTCGGCTATGACAATAAGGTTGCCTTTACTGATGAACGTAACTGCAGAGATTTTATCGATCTTGCAATGTGTGTTGCCGGAATAAACTCTAGAAAGGAAGTTATAAACTCAACGGGCAACGCTGATCTGGTTGTAGAAAGACCTGAGAAAAGGTTTGTTTTTGAGTTCAAGCTTGCAAGAACAAAAGATTCGGAACAGAAGCTTTTAGAAGAAGCTCTTGATCAGACAAAGAATAAGCGTTACGGAGAAATTCTTCCGATAAAAGATCTAATCAGAATCGGAGTGGTTATCAGCGCAGATGATAAGTCTGTTGCCTTATGGAAGGTTTGCGAATAGAGAAGCTGATAGTTCAGTGGTAGGTCGAGTATTATTAAAAGCAACTCGTACGCCACATTTACTTTTATGTGTTTCCGATAAAACAAAAGGGAGATTCATTAAACCTCCCTTCTTTTAACAAACTATCAACAGTAATACTGTATATTAGTTCATTGCCTTAATCTTAGCTGCTAACTTGCTCTTATGACGAGCTGCCTTATTCTTGTGAATAAGACCCTTGCCTGCAGCACGGTCTAGAACAGGCTCAGCTAATGCAAATGCAGCCTTAGCCTCGTCCTTGTTACCAGCCATAACAGCCTTAAGTACGTTCTTTACTAAAGTGCGCATCTTAGAACGTGCAGCAACGTTGTGCTGACGAGCCTTCTCAGAAATTAAAACGCGCTTCTTTGCAGATTTAATATTTGGCACAGATAGCTCCTGAAATCTTAAAAAATTACCACCGTACATTTATAGTGGTGAATAATCACAGTATTCTATCAATTTTTTTTTCAAATTTAAAGTAGAACACCAAAAATTGTGCCATATTCTACAACACTTTTTAACCTTAGATCCAACTTATATATATGCAATTTTATAACTAAATGAAAAACAATATATTTTTGTAACCATGAAAAAACCGTGATGTATGCTTAGTTTTAAGATATAATTAACAATTCAAATAGTATTTACTACATTTACATAATAACTACAATTAACGGTTTTTTTTTGATGCATCTTATCCGCTGTCTTTCTGATTTTAAGGGTACACCGAACGGTGTAGCCATTGCGATTGGAAATTTCGACGGATTTCATAAGGGACATCAGGCTGTAATTGAGTGTATGAAAGAGAAGGCTCAAAGACTAAATCTTGTGCCTGCTGTAATGATTTTCGAGCCTCAGCCTCTGGAATATTTTTCCAAAGACAAATCTCCGGCAAGAATCTATTCATTAAGAGATAAACTTCTTGCACTCAGAGCTGCAGGTGTAGAACTTGTTTTTTGTATGAAATTCAATGCTGATTTTGCTGCGATGAGCGCCCATGATTATGTTATTGAGCTTCTGGGTAAAAAGCTTGGAGTCAAGAGCGTAACCGTAGGTACTCTGTTCAGTTTTGGGCAGGGTGGAAAATCCACAATTGAGGATTTGAAAAAAATCGGATCATCAATTGGAATGGAAGCAAGTGCAATAGACGGTGTGGACCTGGATGGGGAACGCATTTCAAGTACTAAAATCAGAGAGTATTTGTTTAAAGGTCAGCTGGATCACGCTAAAGAAGCTCTTGGCAGATATTATTCTATGTCAGGAATTGTAGTTCATGGAAATCAGATTGGTAGAAATCTTGGTTTTCCTACTGCAAACATGAATGTAAATCGCAGGATAAGTCCTCTTAGAGGCGTATATGCTGTAAAAGTTTTAACCAGATTTGGTCTGAAAAATGGAATGGCAAATGTCGGGGTAAGACCAACTGTTGTCAGAAATCAGAGCAAGGCAATTCTGGAAGTTAATATCTTTGATTTTAATAAAGACCTGTATGGTCAGAGTATCAGGGTCTTTTTTATTGAAAAAATCAGAGATGAAATGAAATTTAATGATATTGAGTCGCTTAGAGAGCAGCTTGCAAAAGACAGTCTTTCTGCTCATGAGGTACTCGATAATCACGAAATAAACGATTTTTAATTATTGTTTTGGTAGACAGGAAAATGGCTGATTATAAAAATACTTTAAACCTTCCAAATACAGACTTTCCTATGCGTGGCAATCTTTCTCAGAGAGAGCCTGGAATGCTGGCGGACTGGGAAAAGCGTTGTCTTTATAAGAAAATTCGCACAGCACGTGCTGGTGCCAACATGTTTATTCTTCATGACGGCCCTCCATATGCAAACGGCAATATTCACATTGGACACTCTATTAACAAGGTTTTAAAGGATATTATTATCAAGTCAAAAACCTTATCTGGTTTTGACTCTCCTTACATTCCTGGCTGGGACTGTCATGGCCTTCCAATTGAAGTTAAGGTTGAGAGTTTGATCGGAAAGCCTGGTGCCAAGGTTGATGCTGCAACCTTCAGAAAAGAATGCAGAAAGTATGCTGCAAGTCAGGTTGAAGGTCAGAAAAAGGATTTCAAGCGTCTTGGTGTATTAGGTGACTGGGAGAACCCATACCTGACCATGAACTATAAGACTGAGGCTGATACCTTAAGAGCTTTAGGAAAGGTTATTGCAAACGGTCACTTTGTAAGAGGTCTGAAGCCTGTTTACTGGTGTATGGACTGTCAGTCTGCGCTTGCTGAGGCTGAGGTTGAATACGCTGATGTTAAGTCAGATTCTATTTATGTTCGTTTTGCCTCAACAGATGATGAGAAGGTTCTGAATACATTCAATGCACAGGGCAAAGGTCAGGGCCCAATCTCCTGTGTAATCTGGACCACTACTCCATGGACTCTTCCAGCCAACAGAGCAATCTGTCTGAACGAACAGCTTAAGTACAGCCTAGTTCAGGTCGAGACAGATCGCGGCTCTGAGCGTTTTATTATGGCTTCAGACCTGATTGAAACTGTAATGAACAGCTGTGGTATTGAAAAGTACGAGCAGATTGGTGATGAAGTATCAGGAAAGGCTTTAGAGCTTATGAAGTTCAAGCACCCATTCCTGAATATTGAGTCAACTGTTATTTTAGGTGCTCACGTAACTCTGGAGGCCGGTACCGGATGTGTTCATACCGCAGGCGGTCACGGTCTAGACGACTACAATGTAAGCACTAAGTACGGTATTGAAATCTACAATCCAGTTGGCCCTGACGGCTGCTTTAAAGAGGATGTTGAATTCTTTGCCGGCTTAAATGTTCTAAAGGCAAATCCTAAGGTAATTGAGGTTTTAAAAGAAAAGGGCGCTTTAGTTAAGGCTATTTCTATTACCCACAGTTATCCTCACTGCTGGCGTCATAAGACCCCAGTTATTTTCCGTGCAACTCCTCAGTGGTTCATTTCAATGGATGGCAAGGGCCTAAGAACCAGAGCTCTTGAGGAAATTTCAAAGACCAAGTGGATCCCTGCATGGGGACAGAACCGTATTGAGGCAATGGTTAAGCAGCGTACAGACTGGTGTATTTCCCGTCAGAGAACCTGGGGTATGCCATGTGCTGTCCTAATCAACAATGAAACTAACGAAATTCATCCTGATACTCCTGCAATTATTGAGAAGGTTGCCAAGGCTGTTGAGAAGGATGGTATTCAGGCCTGGTGGGATCTCAAGGTTGAAGATCTGATCGGAGCTGAAGAGGCAAAGTTTTATCACAAGGATCCAAATACTCTGGATGTATGGTTTGACTCAGGTTCAACTCAGTTCAGTGTTGTTGATCAGCGTGAAGAGTTTAAGGGCCACAGTGCAGACCTATACTTAGAGGGCTCAGATCAGCATCGTGGCTGGTTTATGTCTTCTCTGATGCTTTCTGTTGCAACAAAAGACAAGGCTCCTTACAAGGAAGTTCTGACCCACGGCTTCACAGTTGACGGCCAGGGCAGAAAGATGTCCAAGTCTCTGGGTAACGTAATCGCTCCTCAGGAAGTTATTGACAAACTTGGTGCTGATGTTCTGCGTCTGTGGATTGCATCAAATGACTATACCGGCGATATGGCTGTTTCTCATGAAATCTTCAAGAGATCTTCTGATGCATACCGTCGTGTAAGAAATACTATCCGTTTCCTACTGGCAAATCTGAACGGCTTCAATCCTGAAACCGATATGGTTCCATTCAGCTCTATGGTTGAGCTTGATAAGTGGGCTGTATCCTTAGCATCTAAGACTCAGAAAGAAGTTGTAGCCTGCTACGATGAGTACGACTTCCACAAGGTGGTTCAGATTCTGATGAACTTCTGCTCTATCGAGTTAGGTTCATTCTATCTTGATATCATCAAGGACCGTCAGTATACAGCTAAGGCTGATAGTGCTGCTCGTCGTTCATGTCAGAGTGCTTTATATCTGATTGCAGAGTCTCTGATCCGCTGGATTGCTCCTATACTATCATTCACTGCTCAGGAAGCATGGGAAGCTATGCCTGGTAAGAGAGAGGAATTCGTATTCACTTCTACCTGGTTTGATAAGCTAGAAGAGCTTGATGAGTCTTCAGAATTCAATTCTGAGTACTGGAAGAGAATGCTGACCTTCAGAAATGAGGCCAACAAGGCTATCGAAACCGCTAGAAATAACGGTGTAATCGGTGGCTCTCTTGAGGCTGACGTTAAGGTATTTGCAAAGGGCCAGCTCTTTGATGATCTTAAGAAGCTTGAAAGCGAGTTATGCTTTGTGCTGATTACTTCTAAGGCTGTAATTTCAGATGTAGTTGCTCCTGCTGATGCTTTCAAGTCTGAGGTAATTGACTGTTCCTTTACTGTTACCAAGTCATCAGCTAAGAAGTGTGAGAGATGCTGGCATTATGAGGATGCAGTAGATGCAGATCCTGAGTATCCAGGTCTTTGCCCAAGATGTATTGAGAACATCAAGTCAAACGGTGAAGTAAGAAAATTTGCTTAATATGACTTCATTGTTTTCAAAAGAAAATGGAAGCAAGTTCCTCTTATGGAGCTTGCTTGTTATTGTTCTTGATCAGTTGACCAAATACTGGATCAGTTCAACTATTCCAGTTGATACAGTTGGTTATCGTGTTGCATCTTTTTTCAGTATTGTTCATGTCTGGAATGAAGGTGCTGCATTTAGTTTCCTAGCCTCAATGGGCGGATGGCAGCGCTATTTCTTTATGGGAATAGCGGTTGTGATCTGTGCGGTACTACTTTTCTGTCTTTTAAGAACTTCCCGTGAAAAGAAATGGACCTGCCTTGCAATCTCTCTTGTAATTGGTGGTGCATTGGGCAATCTTATTGATAGAATCCTCTGGTCTCACGTTATAGATTTCCTGCTGTTCTATATAAAAACTGATTCATTTTTCTATGCTTATCCAGCATTCAATGTAGCTGATATTGCAGTCTGCTGTGGCGCAGGCCTTTTGGTGATTATAGGATTTTTAGGAAAAGAAGATCCTATAAAAAAATAGGAGCTTTTTATGTCTTTTTCTGTAAAAATTGCTAAGTCCCGCGGTATGTGCGCAGGTGTTGAAAGGGCAATTCAAACTGTAAAGAATGCTATCTTAAAATTTTCTGATCAGGAAATTTATGTTCTTCATGAAGTCGTTCATAACAAGCATGTTGTGGATGACTTACGTTCAATCGGTGCTCACTTCGTTGATTCCCTAGATGAAGTACCAGAGAACTCTGTTCTTATTTTCTCAGCCCATGGCGTAGGTATAAGCACCTTTGAGTCTGCAAAATCCAGAAACCTCACTATTATTGATGCTACCTGTCCGGTTGTCAGTGTTATTCATAAAAAAATGAATAAGGCTGGATTAAAGGGAATGGATGCAGTGGTTATTGGACACAAAGGTCATCAGGAGGTTGTCGGTACCATCGGTCAGTATACTGGTGATGTAACTAAGGTTCATGTCATCATCAGTGAAGACGATGTTAATTCTCTTGATATCGATGCTGATAATTCCATGTTCGCAACACAGACAACCCTAAGTGTTGATGAGACCAGACTTACTGTTGAAGCACTGAAGAAAAAGTATCCAAATATTCAGGGACCAAAGGCAGATGATACCTGCAGAGCAACTCAGGTTAGACAGAATGCTGTTAAAGAGCTTGCCCGCGAATGTGATCTGGTATTAATTGCCGGTTCCGCTAACTCCTCAAATTCAAACCGATTAAAAGAAGTTGCCCTAAATGAGGGAGCTTTTGCCTATTTAATCGATGACAGTTCACAAATTGAAATTTCATGGTTTAATAATATCAAGACAGTAGGCCTGAGTGCAGGTGCATCAGCTCCACAGTATGTTGTTGATGAGATTGTCGAGTATTTAAAACAAAATGGAGCTTCCTCAGTAGAAGAAGTAGGTAGTGATCTCAAAGAAAAAAGTTTCCCATTACCTCAGGAAGTCCAAATCTAAAGGCAAGATAAAACAAGATGTCGTTTTTTAACGATTTATTTTTGTTTTGGGAGTTCAAATGAAAGATTCAACTTTGTGTATTCATGCTGGTTATTCTCCAAAGAATGGTGAACCAAGCGCAATGCCAATTATTCAGAGTACAACCTTCAGATATGAGAGTACACAAGCAATCGCTGATCTGTTCGATTTAAAGAGTAACGGTTATTTCTATTCTCGTCTGGCTAATCCTACCTGTGGGTTTGTAGAAGAGCGACTGGCAAAGCTTGAAGGTGGTGTTGGTGCTATGCTGACCTCATCTGGTCAGGCCGCTACCTTAACAGCTGTGCTTACCATTGCCAAGGCCGGTGATCATATTCTATGCTCATCTACAGTTTATGGCGGTACCTTTAATCTTATGGCTGTTACCTTCAAGAGAATGGGTATTGATGTAACCTTCTTTGAACCAGAGGAAACAGATGCTCAGGTTGAAGCAAAGATCAGACCTCAGACAAAGGCTATCTTTGGTGAAACTCTTGCTAATCCTGCTCTTGCTGTGTTTGATATTGAGCGTTATGCCGCTCTTGCTCACAAGCATGAGATTCCTCTGATTGTGGATAATACCTTTGCAACTCCAATTCTATGTAAGCCTTTTGAATTCGGTGCTGATATCGTTATTCATTCAACCACAAAATATCTTGATGGTCATGCAGTTCAGGTTGGCGGAGCTTTGGTTGACAGTGGTAACTTTGACTGGGCAAAATCATCAAAATTCCCTGAGTTTACAACCCCAGATGAGTCCTATCATGGTCTTGTTTATACTGAGGCTTTCGGAAAGGCTGCATTCATAGTTAAGGCTAGAGCTCAGATTATGCGTGATTTAGGTGTCTGCCAGACAGCTCAGGCTGCATTCTATATAAATCTTGGAATTGAAACCCTTCCATTACGTATCCGCAAGCATTCAGAGAATGCCTTAAAGGTTGCTGAATATCTGTCCAAGAATGAGAAGATTTCACGTGTTATCTATCCTGGTTTAAAATCAGACCCTTATTACGCATTAGGTCAGAAATACATGACCGATGGTCTGTGTTCAGGTGTTATGTCAATTGAACTTAAGGGGGGAAGAGAAGCCGGAGCCAAGTTTATTGATAATGTTAAGCTTGCATCCCCTGAGGTTCACGTTGCAGACATTAAGACCTGTCTGCTACATCCTGCAACTGCAACTCACCGTCAGCTTTCTGATGATCAGTTAAAGGAATGCGGTATTACTCCTGGTTTAGTAAGACTTTCTGTTGGTCTTGAAGATGTTGAGGATATTATTGCTGATATCCAGCAGGCATTAGATAAGATCTAATCAATTTCTAGATAGGTGGAGGCTTTCTTGTCTCCACTTTTGATTATAAACTCTCCAGTTTTTATTCCCAGACCTGCAAGTTCATAGATTCTTACGTGACCGATTGTTTCTCCACTGCACTGAAGTGTTCTTCTTTTTGAGATATAGGCATCTGTCAGTTTTGCTCCATTTATGGTGGCATGGATAGGGGTTCCGAATCCAAGTACGTATGTTTCAACTGAAGTATTGTTAACTTTTCTTATACCTACTGCCAGAACCTTTTCAACATTCTTGATCCTAAGCTTATAGTATTTTGAGCATAGATAGGGATCGGTGTATGCGTAAGCAGAGTTTGCAAATATAATTATCACTAAGAAAAACAATATTTTTTTCATAAATTATTGCTTATATATAATGTTATTAAGTAAAAAAATCCTCACATACGTCAGTATAAAACATAGTGAGGATTTATCGTTTAATCTAAAAAGATTATTTCTTAAAGATTCTCAATCTCGTGAAGCTGAGCAACTACTTTTTCAAGCTGAGTTCTGTTCAGTTCAAGCTGAGCTTTTGCTCCTTCAATAATCTTTGCAGGAGCCTTTGAAACGAATGCTTCGTTTGAAAGCTTGCTCTCGCCTGACTTGATGTTTGCCTCAAGCTTCTGAATCATTCCCTTAAGACGCTTGATCTCTTCATCCTTGTTGATTAGATCCTTCATTGCAATCAGGATTTCTGCGTTACCGATTGGCTTTGAAGTACAAGGCTGAATTTCATCACTGGCCTCTACAAACTTGATCATTTCGATATTAGCAAGATTCTGCATGAAGATGAAATTATCTGAAGCACACTTCTTTTCATCATCGCTGGCACCACGCATCATAGGAGCAAGTGTTACAGAAGGTGCAACCTTCATCTCTGCTCTTAGGTTACGGATTACAGTTGATACTTCCTGAATGAAGGCAATATCAGATTCAGCCTTATCATCATTGTCAAAATCCTCTGCAACAGGGAATTTTGCAGTAATGATTGTCTTATCTTCATTCAGCTTGCCAATCATAGGTGCAGTCTGCTGCCAGATGGTCTCTGTCAGGAATGGCATTACAGGGTGAGCCATTCTCATTACAGCTTCTAGAATCTCAACCAGAGTATATGCAGTTGCATTCTTCTGAGATTCAGTAGCCTTATCTGACTTCAGAATAGCCTTGGTAAACTCCAGATACCAGTCGCAGTATTCATTCCAGATGAACTCATAGATATTGTTTGCAACCTGATCAAATCTGTAGGCATTGATTGATGTGGTAACGTTTTCAATAGCCTTACGCATCTTTGATCTGATCCACTTGTCTGCAACTGACAGATCTGCTGGATTTGGCTTGGTCAGATTCATTTCACTTACATTCATAAGTACGAATCTTGAGGCGTTCCAGATCTTGTTACAGAAGTTTCTGTAACCATCAAGACGCTTCATATCCCAGTTGATGTCTCTACCGTTTGAGGCTAGAGCACAAAGGGTGAATCTTAATGCGTCTGTACCGTGAGCTGCAATTCCTTCTGGGAACTGTTTTGCGGTACGCTTAGCAATCTTTTCTGCCATCTGAGGCTGCATCATGTTAGCAGTACGCTTGGTGATCAGGCTGTCTTTATCAATACCGTCAATCATGTCTAAAGGATCTAAAACATTTCCCTTAGACTTGGACATCTTATTGCCTTCCTCATCACGGATAAGTCCGGTAACGTATACGGTCTTGAATGGAACCTGAGGAGTACCGTCTTCATTCTTCATAAAGTGCATGGTCATCATGATCATACGTGCAACCCAGAAGAAGATAATATCAAATCCAGTTACAAGAACTGAGGTTGGGTGGAACATCTTAAGTTCTTTTGTATTATCTGGCCAGCCTAGGGTTGAGAAAGTCCAAAGAGCTGAAGAGAACCAGGTATCCAGAACATCTGGATCACGGGTAAGCTCAACGTCAGCACCAAGCTTGTATTTCGCTCTTACCTCATCCTCGTTTCTTGCAACGTAAACTTTTCCATTCTGATCATACCAGGCAGGAATTCTGTGTCCCCACCATAGCTGACGGGAAATACACCAGTCCTGAAGATCGTTCATCCATGAATAATACATGTTTGCGTACTGAGCTGGAACGAACTTGATTCTTCCGTCCTGTACAGCTTCTACTGCTGGTTTGCCTAAAATACTGGCACGAACGTACCACTGATCAGTCAGCATTGGCTCGATAGGAACACCGCCACGATCGCCAAATGGCTGAGACAGAGCGTGGTCCTCGATCTTAACTAATAAGCCCTGAGCCTTAAGATCTTCTACGATTCTGTCTCTTGCCTCAAATCTGTCTAATCCTCGGTATGCCTCTGGAATATAACCACTGACCTCTGTTGTTGGTTCGCCATTGGTGTCAAATACCTCACCTTCTTCTCTGATATGAGCATCTTCTGTAAGAACATTGATCATTGGCAGCTTGTTGCGCTTACCAACTGCATAGTCGTTGAAATCATGAGCAGGGGTAATCTTAACGCATCCGGTACCAGTTTCCATCTCAGCATGGATATCTGCTACCACTGGAATCTTTCTGCCTACAAGAGGTAATTCAAGGTATTTGCCGACAATTGACTTGAATCTTTCATCTGCTGGGTTTACGGCAACAGCGGTATCACCTAAAAGAGTCTCTGGACGGGTGGTTGCAATCAGTACATAATCCTTGCCGTCGGCAGTGGTTACGCCATCAGCTAGCTTGTACTTAACGTACCACATATAGCCTTTAACGTCCTTGTTCTCTACTTCAAGATCAGAGATTGCGGTACGCAGCTTAGGATCCCAGTTAACCAGTCTCTTTCCTCTGTAAATCAGATCTTCATCGTATAGACGAACGAAAACCTCAAGCACTGCCTTTGATAGTCCTTCGTCCATGGTGAATCTTTCACGAGTCCAGTCTACAGAGGTTCCCAATCTGCGCATCTGACGGGTAATGGTTCCGCCTGACTGTTCTTTCCAGTCCCAGATTCTCTGGATAAACTTTTCTCTTCCGAGATCATGTCTGGTCAGATTTTCTTCTTTTGCAAGCTTTCTCTCTACCACCATCTGGGTTGCGATTCCGGCATGGTCTGTTCCGCACTGCCATAGGGTATTGTCCCCTTTCATTCTGTGGTAGCGGACCAGTGTATCCATAATAGTCTGCTGGAAAGCATGACCCATGTGTAGTGAACCTGTCACATTTGGAGGAGGAAGTGCAATGGAGAATGACTCTTTTGATTCATCATAGTTAGGTTTAAAGTAACCTTCCTTCTCCCATTTCTGGTAGGTATTGCTTTCAAAATTTTCTGGGGTATAGGTTTTTTCCATATCCATAATTATTAAAGCCTTTCGTTAATCATTTTTGCGCAAAAAAAATATGCGTTATTCTACCACTTTTTGACCGTTCTCACACTATTTTTCTATCGCTAAAAAAAGCGATTAAATCCATAAAGGTTTAAAATAAAAAAATCTTTGAAGTTGGTTTAACTTAAAGGTCCATATGCTTTTGCTTAGTTTTGGCGTGATGATAAGATCACATCATAAAGTTTGATCAAATGGTGTATGCGTGTTATTTAGTACTTTTCGACTATACATATATACTTTTGTTTTCTTCGTAATTACTTTTCTTTTTTTTATTGCTGGAATCTATTTGGATGTAAGTGTTAACAGCACATTCGAAGAACAAAACAGTGAGCTTGCAACCCAAAGAATGGATAACCTGCAAAAGGATCTTTTGTCCAGTTTTAATCAGGTTATTGAGCATGCTGAAATTCTTCAGAAATATATTGAAGATAATCCTAAAGTAACCAATGCTGAATTAAAAAACTTTATTGAGCTTAATCTGCTGCCAAAAGATCTTTCTGCTTTTTTTAATTCAAATTCAAAGGATTTTATTAATGGTTACATGATTGCCCCGGATGATTCGTTCTTTATTGTCTCCAATGAGCCTCAAGAGAATTTCTCCCAGTTAAATTTTAATGATAAAACAACAGAATATTACCTTGATCTGGCAAGACGAAATCCAAGAGATGTCATTGTTCAGGGGCCTATTGTTTCTCCAAGAACACACGAAATTAATATTTTTAACCGAAAAGCTGTATATGTGGATGGTAAATACTGGGGATATGTTGGCGTTATTGTTGATTTCTATAAACTTCTTGATTATATGAAATTAAACTCGGAAAAAGGACGGTTCGTTTACTCTATAAAAGCCTATCTCAACAAAGATGAACGTGATTTTATATGGGGTGACAGTACTCTTTTCAAGCACAGAAATCTAGTTTATAGACAGAAGTCAGTATTTTTCGGAAAACAGCACTGGGATTTGGCTTTAAAGGTTAGGAATTCTGGAAAGGCAGCCGTGCTTGGTAATAAGATTTATTTTGTTCTTTTTCTGCTTTATCTTCTTACACTTTCATTAGTATTTTATCTGTTCAGATTTTACTCCGAGCTAAAAAAATCAAAGGAAATCGACCCTATAACCTCAACTACAGGACATGATAAGTTTCTGCATCTTGTAAAGGACAGAATAAAAGGTTCTGCTGATCATGGGCTCGTGGTATTAGAACTTATTCATTTTAACCAGATAAATTCCTGCTATGATTTTATGATTGGAGATAAGCTGTTACGAGAGGTTACCAGAAGGATTAAATCCGTTGTAAGTTATAATGATTTTATCTGTCGTGTGGGTTCTCAGTTTATTATTCTGATGCAGAACATTCGTTCTAACGTTGATGTGGATAGAGTCCAGGCTGAACTTTACGATGAGATGGAAAAGAATTTCACTATTGATGATGTCAGCATAAATCTCAGAGCAGTAATCGGTTCCTCAAGCACAATCTCAAAAGGAAGAAACTATAATGAGATAATGACTGAAATCTCTGAGTCTATTCTTGAGACTAAAAAGTCGATGAGATTCTTCTCAAGAGAATCTGACAAATCTTAACGATTGAATAGAAGAGAACTATTTTTCTTTTCCTATATATCTGCTACATGTTGTTGTGTATTTTGGTGCTAACATTCGTTTTGCAGATTATTGTTCTTTAAAATGATTTTAATGGACTATAATCACAGCATATCATTTGCAACTGAATTAACTGTTTTGTTTTCATGACTAAATCAAAAAAAATTCTAATTGGCTTTCTTTTTCTTATTCTGATTACTTTTTCTGCAATTTCTTTCTTTGCATATTCATCCATAGAGAAGCTGAATAACAGTGAGCTTTCACCTAAAACTGCAACCTATGAACTAAAAAAGGGGGCAACTGTTAAAAACGTAATAAACGATCTTCTGGATAATTCCTGGGACCGTCTGGTTGCAAGATTCTATCTGCGTTTTTCTACTTCTTATTCTTCGATACAGAAGGGAGAGTATTTAATTGGACCGAATAAAAGCTTTATCTCAATCCTGAAGGATATGTCAGAGGGAAATGTCATTGTAAAGACCTATCCAACCTTTACAATTGTCGAGGGCATGAACCTTGCGAAAATCATTAGAAAAGCGGAACGCTTTAAAAATAAAATCTCCGATGACCGTTTCTTTAGTGCAGTCGCTAAAGAGGATTCATTTATCAGAACCTTACTTAAAGATCATGATGCTCTTCTGGATTTTATTGGAGAAGATGTAAGCTCTCTTGAAGGCCTTATTTCTCCTGCAACATATCCTTTATATGAAAAGGATCCTTTTTATACAATTTTCAAACAGGGCATTGTTTCCCAGATAAAGGCTCTAAAGGCAGAATGGGATAACAGAGATGAGAGTAATAATATTAAAACTCCATATGAGGCTCTTATTCTTGCTTCTCTGATAGAAAGAGAAACCTTTCTTGATGAAGAGCGAAACTTAATTGCAGCTGTATTTGAAAACAGACTTTCAAAAGGTATGCGTCTACAGACCGATCCTTCTGTCATGTACGGTGTAAGCAGAGAGTTTTCTGGAACTTTGACCAGATCTCATTTAAAAGCTGACAGTCCTTATAATACCTACACACGCGATGGGCTGCCTCCAACTCCAATCTGTATGCCTCAGACTAAATCTATTCATGCTGCTTTACATCCGGACAAGTCAAAAGCCCTGTATTTTGTTGCAAAAGGCATATCTCCAACAGAGGGGCATGTATTCTCCAATACTCTGACAGAACATAATAAGGCAGTGGCAGAATATAGGAAAAAGGTTAAAAACTATAAACTATATGATGATAAGAATAGTGCACAGAGTGAAAAAGAGTCTGTTTCTGATGAAAAAGAAAAAAATAATGTTGAATCTGTCTCTGACAATATGGATGTTGATAATTCCTCAATCGAGGATAATGTCCCTAGCAATTCTAAAGCTTCAAATGCAGGAAATGAATTAAAGGATAGTCGTAACTCAAAGGAATCAGTAAGCACTGACAATATAGATGAAGAAAAAGGCTCTGTGACAATAAAGATCTCAGAGAGTGACGATACCTCAAATAAGGTAATGTCTTCTGCGAACACAAATAATTCTGCTGTTGATTCCAAGAAAACAAAAGCTACTAATACAAAGGCTACAGTATCTGATAAAAAGAAATAGTCAAATCATACTTAAACGTATTCCTTATTAATTTTTTTGCCAGAAAGCTAATGATATAATCATCATAAGTTTTCTGTTTTGTTTATTATTGTTGACTTAAAAAAATGGCAAAAGGCTTATTTATTACCCTAGAAGGCTCTGAAGGTGCAGGTAAATCCACCCAGATTGAGGTTATAAGCAGTTATCTTAAAAATAAAGGAAGAAAGGTAATCTGCGTTAGAGAACCTGGGGGTACACCAATTGCAGAGGATATCCGTGCCTTGCTAAAGACTCCAAGAGATGATGATTCTATGTGTGATACCACAGAATTACTTCTAATGTATGCTGCAAGAGCTCAGCTCGTGAACTGTTTTATTAAGCCAAAACTTACTGAAGGTTTTGATATTATCTGTGATCGTCATGATCTCTCAACCATTGCCTATCAGGGCGGTGGCAGAGGTATGAACATGGATCATATCAATGCTGTAAGAAATATTGTTCTGGGGGATTTTCGTCCTGATCTAACCATCCTTTTGGATATTGATCCTGAAGAGGGAATGAAGAGAGCCAGACATAGAGGCTCTCTTGATCGATTCGAACAGTCAAAAATGGATTTCTTCGTAAGAGTCAGAAATACTTATATCAAGTGTGCAAAGGAAGATCCAGACCATATTGTTCTTATAGACGGCTCAAAGCCTCGTGATGTTGTAAGTTCCAATGTAATCGCCTGCATGGATAAGTTAAATGTTTGATCCCTGGCTCATGCCTCCTTTTCAGGCTTTTAAAAATGCATTTGAAAGTGGAAGAGTTCCTTCTTCCGTAATTCTTTCCGGAGCTCCTGATCTTGGAGGGGCTTTTCTTGCTATTGAATTTGCAAAGCTGTATTTATGTTCTGATAAGAATAGAAAATCAGCCTGCGGTGTCTGTAAATCCTGTCATCTCTTTGATGATCTCCAGAACGGATCCCATCCTGATTTTATTTCTCTGCTGTCATCTACTGCTGAAGAATCTGACAGAGAAGAGGAGCTTACCCATAGTTTTTCAAAACTGCTTGCTGATATGGGGACTCCTCTTGAGGAAGAGGAATCGGAAAATACGGCATCTAAGGGAAACAAATCTGTAAGAATTAATGGAATAAGAAATCTTACGGAATGGATTTCTCAGGGCTCAGTACTAGGTAACGGCAAAGTAGCTGTTATCTCAAATGCTCATCTGATGGGAGAGGGGGCGGCTAACGCTTTATTAAAGACTTTTGAAGAGCCAACCTCAAATACTCTGATAATTCTGCTTACCAAGACTTTGGAATTGCTTCCTGCTACTATTCTCTCTAGAGCCTTCAAGATTCAGATTCCGATGGTTTCAGAGTCCGTTGCTTTGGATTATCTTAAATCTCATCTGGGAAATCATTTTTCTTTGGATCGAGCTAGAATTGCGCTGGCTTTATCCTTTAACTCTCCCCGAGGTGCTTTAAAATACTATAAAGAAGAGCTTGATGTAAAAGCATCAGATATTATTTCTGCTTTAATTGATGATATTTCTAATGAAGGAGATTCTTCAAAAGCGGTATCTCTTATCCTGGGACTTACAAATGAACAGAATTTCCTTATTCTGCAGGAAGTTATTCTGGAACTGTTAAAATGCAAGGCTAGAATAGACAAGGATTCTCTGCCATTACTTAAGAATAACTCACTAGATAAACTTATAAAAATTCCTGCATCGCATTTACTTGATGCGTATAATGAAATGAAGTATATAAGAGCTGATTCTCCAATGCTAAACAGCAGAGCTCCAGTCTCGCTGATAAGTGCGTGGGTTAACTCTCTAAAGAAAATATAGGAATATATTTTGATAATAAAACAATACATATTTAAAGATATTCTGAAGGTACAGACTGTAACGCTTGTGGTTCTGCTTTCTGTATTTCTTTGCCAGACAGTTATTAAGATCTTAGGTCAGGCTGCAACTGGAAGTATTCCTATTGGAGTTGTTTCTGAGATGATTATTTACTCATTACCATCCATTGGCTTTATTCTTTTGCCAATGAGTCTTTATGTCGGAATCATTGTCTCTCTATCAAGAATGTCTTCTGACTCGGAAATGGTGGTAATGCGTTCATGCGGCCTTTCTGGTGTGTCTTTCATGAAGATTTGCATGGTACTTTCTTTAATAACAGCAACTGTGACTGCATTGAATTGCTTGTATTTTATGCCAACATCAAATCTGGCTAAGAATGCGCTTTCTGATTCTTCAAAGAATAACCCTAGGTATTTACCGATTGAAAGTGGAAAATTTACTGATTTTGGTGATTACACTATATATATTCACGATGTTAATGATATGAATGGAGAGAAACAGCTTGGTCAGGTTTTTGTTATTAGGACATTAAAATCCAAAGCTCTTTTCTCTACTGACTTTGAATTCCTGAATGCAACATCAGGACACATGTCAAAGGATAGAAGTGGAACTCAATGGATTGTTTTGGAAAAAGGTTCTCTTTATAGGTCAGATGGACTTTCAGCTGAATTAGAAAAGGTTGATTTCAATACCTTGTCTATTCCTGTTCCATATGAATCAGATGAAGATGCTATAGATGATTCTCTTGAGAGTATTCCTACTATTGACCTCATTAAGTCTGTGTCAAATGCAGCAAAGATTGAATTGCAGTGGAGAATTGCTCCCATTTTTGCGTGCTTTATTTTTTCAATTATGGCGGTTCCTTTGTCAATGATTAACCCTAGACAGGGAAAATTTGCAAGATTAGGCCCTGCAATCATCCTTTTCGTATGTTACTACTTGGCTCTTTTATCTGTTAGAAATCTTTTAAATTCTGAAAAGTTCCCTTTATATCCAGGAATGTATATTGTTCCACTGATATTTACGATCTTTGTTCTGATTCCTTTGAATATTGACCGTAACTTTTTAATAAGAAAAAGAAATAAATAAAGGCGACTGTAAAGTCGCCTATAAGGATAGTTGTCGTAATTTATTTTTCAAAATGATTTGGGATGCTTTCTCTAAAATCTCTTGGAGATGCTCCCTTGAATCTTCTGAACAACTTAGTGAAGTAGCAAGGATCTTTAAAGCCACATCTTGAAGCCACTTCGTTGATACTGTCTGTAGAAATTGCAAGTTCAATTGCTGCGGCTTCAATTCTGAACATATTCACAAATTCCATAGGTCTAAGATCTGTTAGTTCCTTAAAGAATTTGCAGAAATACTTCTCTGATAACTCAACTGCATTTGCCAACTCTTCAAGCGTCACTTCTCTACGGTAGTTATCACATATGTACTTGTAGATAACAGTAGACTTAATGTAGTACTTGTAATATCTGTTTATTAGATCTCTATCGTAAATCTTGCAGCTGCTTAATTTTGTTGCTTCTCCGAACAGTTCTAATACCTTTGCTGTGGCAATAATTCCAGAACACATTTCATTGGAGTTGACTGCTTTGGTTAATTCTTCTGCAATAGCAGTTACTGTTTTATTATCTTGATAACTGTAGTAAAGACTGATCTCAATCTGATGGGTAATGATTTTCTTAATAAGAGAATAATGACTCTGACTGAGGTCAAAAAGTTCTCTTAAGCTGAAAGCTACAGACTCGAACTTTGTTCCTTTTTCTAGCGGATATAGTGCATGTACACAGTTTTCCGGAACAATAGCAAAGTCTCCTTTTTTCAGTACGAAAGGATTTGAGTTAATGGAAATACTCACACTTCCTTCGATAACTCTGAAAATCTGCTGCCCCTCATGATAATGAAAAGGTACGACAAAATCGTCCTCATCACTGTCATAGCGGAAATAGGTGAATGGTGAATCAATTGTTCGTTCTTTTAAAGCAATTGGTAATTTTAGTGTCATTTTTTATTTTCTTTATAATTACTTGTCCATTTATGTGACAAATTATAAAACAATGCTGCATGGATTTTTAGAATTTTTTACAAAAGGTGTTTTTTTATATTCATTATTATGAATATTGTCGCATTTTGGGTTAAATAAATTTTTACTCTTTTATAAAATGGCTTTTTTTTAAGAATTATTCATAATCTAAAAATGTAAATATTTGTTAAAGATATTATCTTATTGTTACTTTTTTTATATTTTTACTGTACAAATTGCGTTAATCTGTTCAATTTATTTTGAAATATATAACAACAATAAAATTAAAAGTGAATATTTTTAAAACCATCATAATTATGACTGTTCAATATCTTAATATTGCTTGTATGGTAGAATTAAATCAGTTTTTGCATGGAATGATTTTATGTACGGAATATTAGATAGATACATCGGAAAAAATATAGTTTTTTCTGTATTATTTGTTTCAGTCTGCTTAGCTCTGTTTGCTAGTCTTATTAATCTTGTTGATTCATTAAGATTTATCGGCAGAGGTGATATTGATTTTGGTTTTGTCCTTTTATATACCTGCTATAGATTCCCGATTGTTTTTGTTCAGTTTTTCCCTGTCTCAATTCTTATTGGCGGAGTTATTGGACTGGGTATGATGGCAAGAAATTCTGAGATTATTATTATTCAGTCCATTGGCTTATCTAAACTAAGTATTGGTATATCCTGCTTTAAAAGTTTAATCCCTTTAATTTTAGTTGTTGTTTTTTTGTCAGAAACATTTGTTCCAAAATTGGATAAGTTTGCTGAGGGAGAGTATTACCGTCGTTCATCTGGAACAGGTCTCGCTTTTACAACAAGTGGAGCTTGGATTAAAGAGGGCAATATTTTTATCAGTGTCAGTGCAATGGTAAATAGAAAAACTATTGCAGGTGTATCTAAATATGAATATGAAGGTACAAAATTAAAATCCTTTGCAACAGCTTTAACTGGTAATTATGTTGATAACCACTGGGTTATGGAAGATGTGGTTGAGCAGATTATTAACGATGATGGGGTTGTTTATAATAAATATAAAAACCAGAATTGGCCTTTAAGAGTAAATCTTGAACGAATTGAGATCCTGAATGAAATCTCAGATAAACTTTCTGCCATACAACTACACGATTACATAAACTATATTGAGCAGAACGGTGTTGATTCATCGCGATATCGTCTTTCTTTTTATAATAAGCTCCTAGCTCCTGTTATTATGCTGGTAATGCTTCTATTGGCTTTATCAACAATCTTTGGTCCATTAAGATCAATGAATATGGGAACAAGAATTCTGTCCGGTATTGCGTTGGGATTTGGTTATTATGTTTTAAACCAGATTGTAGCGCCATTCTCAATTGTTTACGGTGTTCCCCCAATTATAGGCGCAACCTTTGCGTCTGCCGTTTTTTTAGCTCTTGCTGTATACCTGTTGAAGAGAAAGACCTAATTCACTGTTAATATAACTATCATTTGGTTTTGTTTGAATTCAAGCTATTTCCATATGATCAATGAAGAGAGCAAATGCTCAGATTTTTATTGAAATAGCTGAATTTTTAATGTAATATTAGCGAGTTACTTAGTACTACCTATCAAATTTTCAAATCTTCATGCCGAAGTGGCGGAATTGGTAGACGCAGCGGATTCAAAATCCGCCGCCCTTAAAAGCGTATGGGTTCGAGTCCCATCTTCGGCACCAAATCTAATAATTTTCTCTAAGCTAGAATTCTTTTGTATTCAGTAAGATGAATTGTGTTTCATGGAAGGTTGGACGATAAGAGAATCTCAATATCGTCCATAATACGGCCCTTTTGGGAAAGGATTAGTTTGTGCTTGTCTTTAAGGCTTCCTCAAGGGCATATGTCAGCTGATCTGCACATGAGGTTCCCTTGTTTCTGCATTCATTCCCTCTTAACAATTCAATTATTTCCTTCGCATTCTTGCCTAGAACAAGTCTGCGGATTGCTTTAAGATTACCATCGCAACCACCAAGAAAATTTACATCTTCAATTGTATTTCCATTTAGTTGAACAAAGATCTTCTTACAGCAGGTGCCGTGAGTTGTGTATTCAAACATTTATATACCTAATCAATTGATGAAAAAACTTCATCAGAATTTAATCGTGATTTTGGTCTATCGGCATTAGAATCGTTGTCTGCTCGATAACCCAGAGCGACGATCATAACAGATTTTAAGTTCTTATTCTTCAGATTAAGAATATCATCTGTCTTATCAAAGTCCATTCCTTCGATTGGAGTACTGTCAATTCCCTTTGAGGCTGCTGCATATAGAAGAGCACTCATTGCAATATAGGTCTGCTTAGCGGTCCATTGCGAGAAATCCCCTTGGTCCTCATGCATATGTGCAAAAATTTTTCTGTGAGAATCTACAGTGTCTCTGATTTCTGACTTAGGGTATCTTCCATCCTTATCTTCTTTTTGTGTAATTGCACTTAACTCCTGATCGGTCATTTTAGTTTTAGAACAGAGCACAACAAAATGGGAACAATCCTGAATCCTTGGAATATTGAAGTCAGGAATCGCTGGTAGAATTTTTTCTTTCGCATTTTGTGTAGAACCTACGTAGAAATGCCATGGCTGAATATTTACTGCAGAAGGGGCCAGTCTGAGCACTTCCAGCAAATCCTTCATATCTTTATCTGAAATTTTTCTTGTTGGATTGTAGTGTTTTGTTGTGTAGCGTTGCTTTGAAATATCAAGAAAATCCATAATTATCTCCAAAGTTGATTGCATTTCTTTATTAATATTTTTGATATTTTATTACAAAAAATTGGTAAATAATTATTGTATCTTGAGAGAAATTATTAGTTTTTTTGATGCGTATCACTATTTATTGTAAACGTTTACATAAATTAGAAGTTTTCTGTTTATAATGCATTCTGTATGTAAAAAAAGAATATAAAAATATTCACAATAATTAGACAGTATTATAAGGAATACAAAATGAGCGAACAGTATTCAGTTAATCCAAATCTGGAAACAATCTCAAATTCTAAGGGCATGTCTGTTACCGTAATGGACTGGGGTGCAACCATCATCTCCTGTAAGGTTCCTGTAAAGGGTGAGTCTTCAAGAGAAGTTGTATTAGGTCTTGAGGATCCTGCTGACTGGTCAAAACAGAGCTGCTTCTTTAACGCAACTATTGGAAGATTTGCAAATAGAATTGCAAATTCAGAATTTGAAATTGACGGTAAGAAGTATAAGTTAAACTCAGGTGCAAAACACTGTCTTCATGGTGGTGTTGATGGCTTTGACAAGAGACGTTTCACTCTGCAGTCAAAATCTGCAAGCTCATTAACCTATACTCTGCATTCTCCTGACGGAGATATGGGGTTCCCTGGTAATTTCGATCTAACTGTAGTTTATACAGTCTCAGAGGAGAATGAACTGAAGATTGAATACGTTGGAAAGTGTGATGCCAAGTGCTATGCATGTATCACTAATCATGCCTATTTTAATCTGAACGGTGTTAACAGTTCTGTTCTAAATCATACTGTTAAGATGGATTCAACAGAATTTCTTCCATTAGATGACACCTCAATTCCTACCGGAGAAGTAAGAAAAGTTGCAGGTGGAGCTTTCGATTTCACCTCAGAGAAAACCTTAGCTCGTGATTTCAGAAAAGATGATCAGATGACTGCTGCTTTAGGTTATGACCATCCATTCCTGATTAAAGGTGACTTAAACAAGCCTTTCATTAAGCTTACATCTGATGACAGAAAGCTTTCTCTTGAAATGTTTACTGATTATCCAGCATTCCAAATGTATACCGGAAATTATGTAAATCAGGGCGATAGTGCAATCAAGGCAAGAGATAACGGCTTAATTTACAAGGATCAGTGTGCTGTATGCATTGAACCTGAGTTCTACCCTGACTGTCCTCATCTTCCACAGTTTGCTGATTTAAATCCAGTTGTTACTCCAGAGAAGCCTCTGGTTAAGTCAATTATTTATAAATTCAGCTAATTTTTATGTATGCAGGATCTATATCCAACTGTAGATCCTGTAAAATGTATGCCTAAGACTGAGGTAAAAAATGGTTTTAGACATATATTTCTTTATTATTGTCTGTCCTCTCGTTTTTCTGGCTGGATTTATTGATGCAGTCGGAGGCGGTGGCGGATTTATATCTCTTCCTGCATATCTTTTATCTGGACTTCCTCCTCATCTGGCTTTGGGAACAAACAAGCTCTCAAGCACCATGGGTACCTTTCTTGCGACTTTACGATACGCAAAACTTGGTTATATCCGATATAAAGATGCTGCTGTTGCAGTTATTTTTGCTATTCTTGGATCATCCATCGGAGCCGAACTAGCTTTGTGGATCTCCGATATGGTTCTTAAGATAACTATCATGGTTATTCTGCCTTTAACCGCTTTTTATCTTTTAAGATATCGAAAGTTTGGTGAGCCAGATCAGAGCAAATACAGCAGACTGTATGTAATCTCAACCTGTGCTGCTATTGCTTTCTTTGTGGGTATTTACGATGGAATCTATGGTCCTGGTACAGGAACGTTTCTTTTGCTTGGCTTCTGTTCTTTTGCAAAGTATTCTGTGCAGAATGCCAACGGTTTGACGAAGGCTATTAATCTGACCACTAATATAGCGGCTTTATCTGTGTTTGTAAGCCACGGTTCCGTTATTTTATATATGGGATTTATTGCAGGCCTGTTTAATATTGCAGGAAATTATGTCGGCTGTTCGTTCTTTGTAAGAAAGGGAATGAAGGGAACAAAGCTGATAATGCTATTTGTAATTATTCTATTTGAAGCCAGGCTCTGCTGGGATTTTCTCTAATAGAAATTCAGCACCAGATGAGGTGCTGAATTAAGAGTTGTTCTACTTGGTTCCGTGAGCCATCCATACTGGCATTCTTGACTCGTATTCGCTGATTTCCTTTTCATGCTGCAGGGTTAGAGAAATAGCATCCAAACCTTCCAACATACAGTGTCTGCGGAAAGGATCTAGCTCAAATGAAAAGTGTAGCTCTCCACATGTAACTGTCATATCCTCAAGCGAGATGGTTATTTCTGTTCCTGGTTTCTTTTGAAGAACCTTAAATATCTCATCCACCTCCTGTGCTGTCAGTTTCAGTGGCAGAAGTCCATTTCCCAGAGAGTTGTTGTAGAAAATATCTGCAAATGAAGGAGCTATAACAGCTCTAAAACCATATCCCATCAGAGCCCATGGCGCATGTTCTCTTGAAGATCCATTTCCAAAGTTGTCTCTTGCAACCAGAATAGTTGCACCTTTAAATTCTGGCTTATTCAGATTAAATTCTGGATTAGGCTGTTTTTCCTCGTCATCAAGGTATCGCCAGTCGTGGAAAAGATGTGCTCCAAAGCCATTTCTGTCCACAGCTAGAAGAAATTGCTTAGGAATAATCTGGTCAGTATCAATATTTGCTGAGTCTAGTGGAACTGCAACGCCGGTATGAACTGTAAATTTCTGCATATCTTCCTCCTAGATAAATTCTCTTACGTCAGCCAATGTACCTTTAATAGCACATGCCGCAGCGGTTGCAGGACTCATAAGATGGGTCTTAGAACCCTTACCCTGTCTACCTACGAAGTTTCGGTTTGAGGTAGAAGCTACACGAATTCCTGAAGGGGCTTTATCATCGTTCATGGCAAGACACATCGAACATCCTGGTTGTCTCCACTCAAATCCAGCCTCGATAAAGATTTTATCAAGCCCTTCTGCTTCTGCCTGACGTTTAACCCATCCAGATCCTGGAACAGCAATAGCAAGCTGAATGTTTTTTGCAATCTTATGTCCTTTTAGGACTTTTGCTGCTTCTCTGAAATCCTCAAGTCTTCCATTTGTACATGAGCCTATAAAGACGTAGTCAACAGGAGTTCCTATGAGCTTATCTCCGCTTTTCAGTCCGATATAATCAAGGGCATCTTTACAGGATTTTGCTACAACCTGATCGGAGTAATCAGCAGGATAAGGTACAGTTGAAGTGATAGGGGATCCCTGACCAGGATTTGTTCCCCAGGTTACAAATGGTTCAAGCTCTGATGCCTCAATGGTTACCTCTTTGTCAAATACTGCATCATCATCTGATTTTAAAGTCTTCCAGTACTCAACCGCCTTATCAAATTCATCTCCTTTAGGAGAGAACATTCTTCCCTTAAGATATTCAAAAGTTGTTTCATCTGGAGCAATCATGCCTGCTTTAGCTCCAAATTCAATGGCCATGTTGGAAAGTGTCATTCTTCCTTCCATGGATAAAGCTCTTACAGCCTCACCGCAGAATTCAACTGCATATCCGGTTCCTCCTGCAGTGGTAAGTTTGGCAATGATGGCAAGTATCAGATCTTTTGCATATACGCCTTTTTTAAGAGTGCCCTTACAGTTAATCTTCATGGTTTTAAGACGTCCCTGTTTCAAGGTCTGGGTTGCCATGACATGCTCAACTTCTGAGGTTCCGATACCAAAGGCCAAAGCTCCGAATGCACCGTGAGTTGCTGTATGGGAATCTCCGCATACCAGTGTGGTACCTGGCAGGGTAAAGCCTGTCTGTGGTCCGATGATATGGACAACACCCTGATTATCATCTCCAAAGCCAAAGAATTTTACACCGAACTTTTCTGTGTTTCTTATTAGGGCTCGGATCTGTTCCTGGGCCATTGGAGAACATGCTTCGATGGACTGTTCTCGTGTGGAGATATCATGATCCATGGTTGCCAGATGTAAATCAGGTCTGTGAAGTTTTCTGCCAGAGTTTTCTATTCCTGAGAAGGCCTGAGGAGATGTAACTTCGTGAACAAGCTGTCTGTCAATATATAAGGTTGGTAACTCGCCTTTCTGTTCAAAGACAATATGGCTGTCATAAACCTTCTGATAAAGTGTCTTTCCCATTTTAAAAACCTATGTGTTCTAATTTCTTTATAAGAGCTTATCTGTTTATTTCTTCGACAATTCTGTCGCCCATATCTGAGGTTGACTGTGCTGGATATGGTGAAGCTCCGCTTTCCATTAAATCTGTAGTCAGATAACCGTTCTTAAGTACCTTGGCAACGGCATCTTCAATACATTGCGCAGCGTCATATTCCTTGAGTGAATAACGTAACATAAGGGCTGCAGAGAGGATCTGTGCTACAGGATTTGCAATATTCTTTCCTGCAATATCAGGAGCAGAACCACCTGCAGGCTCATATAGACCAAAACCGCCTTCGCCTAGAGAAGCGGATGGCAGCATACCCATTGAGCCGGTTATCATCGCGCATTCATCAGAAAGAATATCGCCAAACATATTTGAACATAGCATTACATCAAACTGAGATGGAGCTTTTACAAGCTGCATGGTGGCGTTGTCTACATAGATATGTTCAAGCTCAACATCCGGATAGTCTTTAGCTATCTCATTAACTACCTCTCTCCATAGAACAGAACTCTGAAGAACATTTGACTTATCTACAGAGGTAACTTTCTTTCTTCTCAGACGTGCAGCCTCAAAAGCGATTTTTGCAATACGTTCGATCTCAAAACGATGATAGATCTCAGTATCAAAAGCTTTTTCCTGTGGTCCTGTACCTTCACGGCCTTTTGGCTGACCAAAATAAATGCCTCCTGTCAGCTCTCGAACACAGAGCATATCAAATCCGCGCATTGCTATATCAGCTCTAAGAGGTGATAGAGAACCTAGACCCTGATAAATCTTTGCTGGTCTGAAATTACAGAAGAGGGAGAATTCTTTTCTTAAAGGAAGCAGGGCTCCAGCCTCTGGTCTTTGAGAATTTGGAAGGTGATTCCATTTAGGACCTCCTACAGAACCAAACAGGATCGCATCAGCCCATTTACAGGCAGCCATAGTCTGTTCTGGAAGAGGAGTTCCACATTCATCAATGGCACATCCTCCAACCAGTTCCTTTTTGTATTCAAGAGTAAAGCCGAATTTTTTCTGTACAACATCAAGAACCTTTAATGCTTCTGCCATTACCTCAGGACCAATTCCGTCACCAGCCAAAACTGCAATCTTATAATTGTTAGCCATTTTATACGTTCTCCTTTTCATTCTTTTCTTCTTTAACAAGCTGGGCTCTGTAGATACTGTTACATGCTGAAATTAGTGCCAGAGCAGATGACTCAATAACATCGGTTGAAAGTCCTTTGCCGTGGTAATGACCGCCATCGTAAATAACGTCCACGTCCACCTGACCCTGCGCATTCATACCCGAGCCTTTTGCCGAAATTACAAAATTATCAAGCTGAAGCTTAATGCCGGTAAGTCTTGCAATACAGTTGAATACTGCATCAATAGGACCATTGCCTGTACCAGAATCGGTACGGGTTCTCTTGCCAATCTTAAGTCTTACGGTTGCTGTAGGAATGATATTTTTTCCTCCGGAAAGTACAGTAAGGTTATCCAGTTCAAATTGAGATTCTTCTTCCTGTTCGTGGGAAAGGAACAGCAAAGCTTCAAGATCATAATCAAATACCTGACCTTTTCTGTCAGCAAGTTTCAGGAATCGTGCATAAACATCATCAAGGTTGTATGAATTCTCTCTATAGCCAAGTTTTTCTAGAACTGCCTTGATCATATGTCTGCCTGAGCGGGCTGTCATATGCATGTTGTTTTCCTTAAATCCAACACTCTGAGGGGTAAGAATTTCATAGGTGCTCTTGTTCTTGAGTACACCGTCCTGATGGATTCCAGAGCTGTGGGCAAAGGCGTTTGAACCGACAATAGCCTTGTGGCTTGGTACTGGTTCATTGGTAATACCTGAAACAACCTGAGAGGCTCTGGCTATATTTTCGGTCACAATGTTGGTGTAAACACCTTTCATGTACTGCTCACGAAGCTTCATTGCCATTACAACCTCTTCTAATGAGGTATTTCCGGCTCTCTCTCCTAGTCCGTTTACGGTACACTCGATCTGACGGGCTCCTTCCATTACAGCTGAAAGAGAATTTGCAGTTGCCATACCAAGATCGTTGTGGCAGTGAACGGAGATTGTAGCTTTGTCGATATTTGGAACTCGGTTGAATAGAGTCTTTATAATGCCACCGAACTCATAAGGCAGAGTGTAGCCTACAGTATCAGGAATGTTAATGGTAGTGGCTCCTGCCTTGATTGCATTTTCTACCATTCGGCAAAGGTGATCTATAGGAGTTCTACCTGCATCCTCACATGAGAACTCAACATCATCTGTGTAGTTTCGGGCTCTTTTAACTGCTCTTACCGCCATTTCTACGACATCGTCAAAGCCTTTTTTCAGTTTGTCTTTTACGTGAACATCTGATGTGGCTATAAAGGTATGGATTCGATAATGATCAGTTTCATGGAGAGCTTCATAACAGGCATCAATGTCTTTATCAAGCGCTCGGGATAGTCCACAGACTGTAGAGTTTTTTACGGCCAGACCGATTTCTCTTACGGACTGAAGGTCTCCTGGTGAGGAAATCGGGAATCCTGCCTCAATAACGTCAACTCCAAGCTGCTCAAGACATAATGCAATCTGGAGTTTCTGTTTTGATGTAAGAGACTGCTGAAGTGCCTGTTCACCATCTCTTAGTGTGGTATCAAAAATAATGACTCGGTTTTTATCTGAAGTTCCCATATTACCGTTCCTTATTTTGCAAAACCGTATTGTTTTGTAAAAAAATAGATTAAACAATGTATCGTATTTTTGACATCATAACACTAGAGAGTTGCAATTCAAAAATAAATTGCAAAATTATAAATAAATATATACTAACTACCTGAAAAATAGAATAAATAAAATACAATATAAAATAAATATGTAATATTTTAGTGCAGTTTTATGATTGCAAAATGCTATGATTTTGTAAAAAAAACAATGAAAAATTAAAATTGGATGGTCGTATACAAAAGTTAATTGTTTTGTAATTTTTAAAAATACTTGGGGAGTTTGGTTTGAAATATCAAAGAGTAAGCTAGTTTTGTATAATTAAATAAATAAAATATTGCAATATAGATCACATTTTAAGTATAATTGCACGATTAGTTTTGAGGCGTGTCTATTTTTCTTTTCTTGAGCCGCGGGTTTTTGGCTCATTTATGTGTGTCTGTATAGTATTTTCAGATTAATTAATCTATAGGTCATATAGATCATATCGTTAAGAAGGGACGCTCCTCTTTTATCGGAGCAAAAATGTCAGAGTTAATTGAAAAAAATGTCGCTACTACTGTTGGTGGCGAAGAGAGTTTATTGGTTTCACAGTCTGAAGAGGCAATCGTTACATTTGACGATTTAGGCTTAAGTAAAGAAGTTCTTCATGCTGTACACGACCTAGGATTTGAGTCTCCTACCCCAATTCAGGAAAGGTCAATCCCAGTTGTTCTATCTGGAAAAGATATGATTGGTCAGGCTCAGACCGGTACCGGAAAAACAGCAGCTTTCTCTCTGCCAATTCTTTCCAGAATTGACTGTAAGAGAAACTGTATTCAGGCTTTAATTCTTGAGCCTACCCGTGAGCTTGCTATTCAGTCAGCTGAAGCCTGTCAGAGTTTTTCAAAGTACATTAAGGATTTCAGAGTTGCACCTATTTACGGTGGTGCTTCCTATGAGAATCAGATCAGAACCTTAAGACACGGTGCTCAGGTTGTTGTTGCAACCCCTGGTCGTCTTATTGATCTGATCGAGAGAGGCAAGGTCGATCTGTCTAACCTTTCATTTATGGTTATTGATGAAGCTGACGAAATGCTTAGAATGGGCTTTATCGATGATGTGGACTGGATTTTAAGCAATACTCCAGATTCAAGACAGACAGTGCTGTTTTCTGCAACCATGCCTCCTGTTATTGCAAAGATTGCAAAAAATCATTTAACCGATCCTGTTGATGTAAGAATTGAGTCAAAGACTACTACCGCAACGACTGTTCATCAGAGATACTGGATTGCATCTGGCGCTCATAAGATTGATGCAATGACCCGTATTCTTGAGGTAGAGAATTACGATGCTGTAATCGTGTTCGTTAGAACCAAAACCGATGCCGAGGATGTTTCAAACAAGCTTATGGCTCGCGGTCTTGCATGTGCTGCACTGCATGGCGATATTCCTCAGCGTCAGCGTGAGAAGATTATTGACAGACTGAAGGCTGGTCATCTTGATATCATCATTGCAACTGACGTTGCTGCTCGTGGTCTGGATGTAGATAGAATTACCCACGTATTTAACTACGATATTCCTTATGATGCAGAATCATATGTTCACCGTATCGGTAGAACCGGTCGTGCCGGCAGAACCGGTGAGGCTATTCTGTTCGTATCTCCTCGTGAGAGAAGAGCTCTTCGTTTAATTGAAAGAGTAACCGGTCAGAAGATTGAACCTATGCAGATGCCTTCTGTTGCAGATGTTAACAAGGCCCGTCTTGAGAACTTCAAGAATCAGGTAATGGAGACCATTGCCGAGGGAAATCTAGAGATGTACGAAGAGGTTATTTCAGAGCTGCTGTCAGATGATTCAATCGAAGTAGAAACTCTTTGTGCCGCACTTGCCAAGATGGTTCAGAAAGATGGAACTCTGCTTTTAGATGATTCCAAGCCAGAGCCTCGTATGAGAACCTTTGATGATGATAATTATCAGGAAAGAGGTCAGAGAAGAGGTCTGCCTTCAGCTGAGGCTGCTCCTCTACGCGAATATCCTGAAATGGCAATGGTTCGCTTCAGAGTTGCTGTTGGTCGAAAGGATGGTGTAAAGCCAGGCCAGATCGTTGGAGCAATTGCTAATGAGGGTAACATCGAGTCTAAGTTTATCGGTGAAATCTCAATTTTTGATACCTTTACTACTGTTGATCTTCCAGACGGTATGCCAAAGGACACCATGCATATTCTTGCTCAGGCAAGAGTTTGCGGCAGACCATTAGATCTTCGTTTATATACAGCTGAACCACCACGTTCCCGTGGCGGCAGAGATAGAAATAGAAAGGGCGGTCGTTTTGGCGATGATAAGTTTGATCGTCAGGGACAGCATTCTGGAAGAGATTTCAGAAAGTTTGAAGGGGGCTCAAGAGGCGGTCGTTCTGATAGAAGAGAACGCTTAGACTTTGGTTCTGATAAAGGCCGTTTAAAGCGTGGCGATAAAGGCTCTAAATCAGGATTCAGATCATCATTCTCAGGAAGAAGAGAGGGATTCTAACTCCAAGAATCAGCTATAAAAAATCCCACATTAGTGGGATTTTTTATGAACTTAAAAGGCCGTAAGGCCTTTTTTCTAACCGATTCTCTTTAGCTTTGCCATGTAGAATCCATCGAAACCTGATGAAGGCATGATGTGTTTATCTTCCACAAGCTCAAATTTACCCTGATTGTTTTCAAGGAATTTTTCAATCTGCTTTTCATTCTCAGATGGCATAATGGAGCATGTAGAATAAACCACAAAACCTCCAATCTTAGCCATTTTGCTATATCTTTCAAGAATATCCGCCTGAATATCACGAAGCTCTTTTAGGTGTTCGCGACCATCTCTCCATTTTGAATCAGGCATTCTTCTGATTACACCTGTTCCTGAACATGGAGCATCAATAAGCACCTTATCTGCAGATTCAACCATTCTCTTGATAACTTTTGTTGAATCAATAAGTCTTGGTTCAATATTAAAAGCACCGGCTCTCTTGGCTCTCTTTTTGAGGTCTTCAAGTTTCCATGCTTCTGTATCCATGGCTATGATTACGCCTTTGCCTTCCATGGATGCTGCCAGCTGAAGGGTTTTACCGCCAGAGCCTGCGCACGCATCAATAACTCTCTCTCCGCTCTTTGCGTCCACAAACTGTCCAATAAGCTGAGAACCTGCATCCTGCTGCTCGAATAAACCATCCTTAAAAGCTTTTGTTCTAAATAGGGCAGAATTAGATGTTACTTCTAAAGCAAGAGGAACTCCTGCAACAGATTTGGTTACAACCCCTTCCTCTGTCAGCTTGTGTGCAAGTTCATCACGAGTTCCCTTGATAGTGTTGGCTCTGATGTAGCGATGAGATTCGCCTCCTAATGCTTTACGCTCCTCGTCCCATTTTGCCTTAAGTTCAGAATAGCCAAGTTCCTGTAACCATAGTGGGCATCCGTCATTGTATAGCGGATCGTCTTTTGCCTCGGCAATACGCTTTTTTAGACCTCGGCGATCAAATCCTTCTTCTCCCTCAAGTTCAGGAAGAGGCCAGTCCTTATAAGCACAGTATGCAAAGGTTAATCTGCCAACATGGCGTTCAAAATCAGAAGGTCTCTTTAGGTTTGAAACAAAAGCAAATAAAGATAATCTTGAGAACATGAAGTTAATCTGTTTAATCAGGAAACCCTGCTCAACCGGATCAATCTTTACTTTGTTAAACCAGAATGCATATGCTCTATCCAGAGAGTTGTGCATTACCAGTACATCCTCAAGAATTGAAGTTACAAGTCTTAGCTGGAATTCAGAAAAACCTTTGCGTTTTACATGTTCTGTATGAGCCTGAGTATCTGCAAGTCTGCTTTCTTCTCTGAATCTTGTCTTGTCATTATTTCTTGGCTTGAAGGATGCTCTCTTGTTATCGCTGTTTCTTGCAAAATCCTTTTTTCCAGAGAATTTTTTGTCCTTTTTGAATTCGGTCTGATTATCCTTTTGATTATTTGAGTGTGCTACAGTTTTATTTTTGTTTTTATAGTTTGCAGAACCTTTTCTGCCTTCTTTCTTTTCAAATGTCATAATGACCTCTCAATTATTATTTAGCACGCTTGTTTTTCTTTAGTCCGTAACCAGATTCTTTTAATGTAAATCCTTCTCTGTTTAACCATACGTCAAGTCCGTTTCTCACATTGCCTGCTACTATAGCGGCAGCTGCACTGGCACTTTTAAACTTGAGGTCTTTTGCAAAAACAAAACAGTTATTTACAGGATCTAATTCCAGAGTTCCGTTAGAAAGCAAATCTTCTCTTATATTGCTTATATTCTGTGGTACTGATTCGACTGGCTGAAGAACAGCCTGAGAACCTTTTAATACCACAAAATGTGGTTTGCTTCGTGTCCCTTCAGGGTATCCTTTGGCACTTATGTTTCTGATACTGAATGTATAAATTTCGTGAGCTCCCAAAGGTGCGGTGTTTTTTACAAGCTCACGCAGGGCAATCAGCTGGTTATATACGTTGATAGGCAAAATAGCATGTGTTTTTTTGCCCTGAAGATCTGTTATAAAACTTACTTCTTTTTCTGCCATAAATAGATGCTGATTATAATTACTTTATTTATGACAATTTTATCATAGAAAAGGGACTGCATAGGCAGTCCCTTCTGTTAATAATGTGATTATTACGTAGCTTATTGACGGTAAGTCTTTAAGAAATGCTCAAGTCTGTCACAGGCATCGTTGATGATGTCAATTGAAGGCAGGAACACCATTCTGAAGTGGTTTGGCTCTGGCCAGTTGAAACCTGTTCCCTGAACAATCAGCATCTTTTCCTGACGTAGCAGATCCATAGCGAATTTCTGATCGTCCTTAATATTGAACTTCTTATCAAGCTTAGGGAACATGTATAATGCACCGTGAGGTTTTACAACTGAAATACCATCAATTGAGTTCAGTCTTTCATACATTGCAGCTCTTTGCTGATACAGACGTCCACCAGGAATAATCAGCTCGTTAATACTCTGGTATCCGCCTAGTGCTGTCTGAATTGCATGCTGCAGAGGAACATTGGCGCATAATCTCATAGCCATCATGATCTTGATGCCATCCAAAAAGCCCTTGTTTCTCTTCTCTGGACCTGTAATCAGAATCCATCCCATTCTGAATCCACAGGCACGGTATACCTTTGAAAGACCATTGAACGTTACAATTGTAACGTCATCTGCAAGGGTGCAGATACTTCTGTGGGCAACATCATCATATAGGATCTTGTCGTAGATTTCGTCTGCAAAAATAACCAGATCATTCTGTCTTGCAAACTCAACAATTTCCTGAAGAATTGGAGTAGGGTAAACTGCACCAGTCGGATTATTAGGGTTTATGAGAACGATACCTACTGTTCTTGAGCTTAATTTCTTTTTCATGTCCTCAAGATCTGGGTACCAGTTTGACTGTTCATCACACATGTAGTGAACTGCCTTTCCGCCAGCAAGATTGATAGCTGCAGTCCATAGAGGATAATCAGGTGCTGGAACTAAAACTTCATCACCATTGTTTAACAATGCGTTCATTGTCATGGTGATAAGCTCAGATGCGCCGTTTCCAATAAAAATATCATCAGCATCAACATTCTTTAAGCCTTTTTGCTGATAGTACTGGGCAATGGCCTTACGGGCAGAGAAAATTCCGTTTGATTCGCAGTAGCCCTGAGAGTTTGGAATATTTCTGATTACATCGCGGACTACTTCTTCTGGCGCCTCAAAACCAAATGGCGCGGTGTTACCGATGTTTAATTTAAGGATTCTCTGTCCTTCTTCTTCCATTCGTAAAGCTTCTTGATGGATTTTTCCTCGGATGTCATAACAAACATTATCAAGTTTGTGAGATTTTTGTAGTAATTTCATATTAAGTTTTACACCGTAGTTATTATTGGTTTTGAGTAAACTTGATTTTACAACATTAAGCCTGATTAGTGAACATGAAGCTCATAGGCTTACCAATTAAATTGGTCAGATCAGAAGTCTCTTCCCATAACCTTCTCATCATAAATCTGCTCTAGAACATAACGTTCATATCCTAAATGAGGAGATGCTATCTTATGATACTTAACCAGATCTCTGGTCTTCTGATCATATGACAGAGAATTTGTATAGAACACAAATGGAACTCTGGTTCCTGATTTTGTTCTCATAAAGCCCATTAGATTTGAAACATTTTGTAAAGAACCGGTTTTAGCCGCAACGTTCTTGCCAAGAGGTGGATTTTTAGTTGAAGCTCTCCAGTGCAGAGTTCCTGATTCATCAGCAACAGGAAGCAGTTTGATAAAACCGATCTTGTCATCGTTAAGATTGATGAATTCAAGAATTTCTAGCATCTTATGTGGAGTTACCAGATTGTGAGGAGACAGTCCGTTGCCGTCAACAATGTAGGTGTTTCCCAGATTGATATTTGCGTATTTCTGAAGAACAGCTCTTAATGCTCTGGTAGTACGAGGATAGGTTGCAGGAAGCTTATAGAATTCTGCTCCTACAGTTTTGGCTATCGCATCAGCATACAGGTTATTTGATCGGTACAGCATATATTTTACCAATTCAGACATAGGCTTTGATTCAATTGAGCCTACTGTGGTGTAGCCATCCTGTTCTGAACGTGCGATTTTAATTGATTTAAATCTGATCCCTTTTTCCTTTAGGATCTGGTCGGTCCAGTCAACGGCCCACTGGTCAGGATCTGAGACAGATAGAGACAAAGGCCAAGGTTGATTTTTACCGATAACAGGAACGCATCCTGTTATGTGGTACTGATTCTTCATGTAAAGGTTTGCTTCAAGCTCACAGTTTCCACCGTAGCTTGACTGTTTAACTCCAATTGCATCAGACTTGATAGATATTGGACTTGCGGAGTTTAACTTTGCTGTTGCAATTTCACCAATACCATTTGGCTGAAGCTGGGCGAACACGCAGTTTCTGTTGATAATTGCCGTGCTGGCTGGAGAGGTGAAGCAGATTGGCAGATCATTCCATGACCAGCCTTCACCCTTGGACATTCCTGCAAACTTGCTGACATCGATAATTACATCACCAGAAATCTGTTTAACTCTTGCAGAGGCAAGAGTATTTAAAAGGGTTCTGTATGACTGTGTGGTAAAGCTTGGATCACCGTCGAATTTTATTAAGACATTTCCCTGCAGAACGCCGTTATTGTCAACCTTGATATTACCCTGTGAGCTTACAAGTTTTGCTGAAACCTCAAGGTTGGTCTTGAATCGGTAGTCGTGACCTAAATACAGAATAGCTGCCAGACCTGTAATTACCTTTAAGGTCGAGGCTGGATGCATATAGGTATCAATATTTTTTCCATAAATATTGTTGTCATTTGGTCTCAGATAAGCGACACCTATCTGAGAGCCTGGAATTGGATTTGGAGTTGATTTAATAGCTATGGATGAAGATGAATAAAGAAGTACTGATGCAGCAAGTAGTTTTAAATATTTGTTCATTTTTACGTAATCTTAGGTTATCTAATGTTCTAGCGGAGAATTATACACCAAATATTGTTGTTAAGAGGTGATTTAAACGGCATGTCACAGTGTTTGTGACGCATTAGCGGTCGTTGTGTCTAAAATATGATAAAATCACAGCAGTTTTTACAAATACGCTCATAAAGGAGATATTTTTCATGATTATCGAGCCAAAGGCACGTGGTTTTATCTGTGTAACAACTCATCCAACAGGTTGTGATTTAAACGTAAAAGAGCAGATTGAATTAGTTAAAAAGAAAGGTCCAGTTGCAAACGGTCCTAAGAAAGTTTTGGTAATTGGCGCATCAACCGGCTATGGTTTGGCTTCACGTATCAGTGCTGCATTTGGCTCTAACGCAGCTACTCTAGGTGTATTTTTTGAGAAACCTGGTTCAGAGAAGAGACCTGGTTCTGCCGGCTGGTACAATACCTGTGCATTTACAAAATATGCAAAGGAAGCTGGTTTATACGCCAAGAACATCAATGGAGATGCCTTCTCCGATGAGTGCCGCAGCAAGGCTATTGAGATCATTAAGGAAGATCTTGGTAAGGTTGATCTTGTTGTATACTCTCTTGCTGCACCTGTTCGTAAGATGCCTCAGACCGGTGAAGTTGTTCGTTCTTCCCTAAAGCCAATTGGTCAGACCTACACTTCTACTGCGATTGATACCAACAAGAATGAGATTATTACCGCTTCTCTTGAGCCTGCAACTCAGGAAGAAATTGAGAATACCGTTAAGGTTATGGGCGGTCAGGACTGGGAGCTATGGATTGAGGCCCTGAAGAATGCCGGTGTTCTTGCTGAAGGCTGCAAGACTGTTGCATACAGCTACATTGGTACAGAAATTACCTGGCCAATCTACTGGCACGGAGCTTTAGGCAAGGCTAAGGAAGATCTTGATAGAGCAGCTAAAGCTAATTCAGAGAGACTTGCTTCTCTTGGCGGCGAGGCTAAGGTTGCTGTTCTGAAGAGTGTTGTTACCCAGGCTTCATCTGCTATTCCTGTAATGCCTCTATACATTTCTCTATGCTTCAAGGTTATGAGAGAGCAGGGTATTTACGAGTCAGTAATTGAGCATATCTACAGAATGTTCTCTGAAATCTATTCAAAGAAAGTTGAAATTGATGATATGAACCGTATTCGTATGGACTCATGGGAACTTCGTGATTCAGTTCAGAGCAAGTGCAAGGAATTATGGCCTAAGGTTACAACAGAGAATCTGTTTGAGATGTCAGACTATGCTGATTACAAGAAACAGTTTCTACAGCTGTTCGGCTTTGATGTAGAAGGTGTTGACTACGCTGCAGACGTAAATCCAGATGTTGCTATGGACAACCTTGAGAATATGCTTTAATTCTTAATATCAGTATTCTTAAGAAAACAAAATGCCAGACCTAAATTGAAGGCTGGCATTATTATTTTGGGCAGGATTTAAATTCAGCTTAAATTCTGCTCAGATATGAGGTAACAGTATTCTGCATTAGAGTTGCAATAGTCATAGGACCTACACCGCCAGGGACAGGGGTAATGTAGGCTGCGTGCTGAGATGCCTTCTCAAAATCCACATCACCGCATAATTTACCATCTGGAAGTCTGTTGATACCAACATCAATCACTGTAGCACCGTCTTTTACCAGATCTCCATCTAGGAATTTTGCTTTTCCAACTGCAACGACAAGAATGTCGGCATTTTTGATTAGTGCCTTCTGATCGTCTGGCTTAGAGAATCTGTGGGTAACTGTTGTTGTACAGCCTGCCAGCAGTAACTCAAGAGCCATTGGTCTTCCGACGATATTTGAAGCTCCAACAACAACTGCGTTTAATCCCTTAAGATCTTCACCAAGGGTTTTCTTCAGAAGGGTCATAATACCATGAGGTGTGCAGGCACAGATGTATGGAATTCTCTGAACTAAACGGCCAACATTGTATGGGTGGAAGCCGTCAACATCCTTTTCTGATGAAATAAGCTCAACAATTCTGGATTCGTCTAAATGTGCAGGAAGAGGGAACTGAACTAATATTCCGTCCACATCGGGATTATTGTTCAGTTCTTCAATAAGAGCATCCAATTCAGCCTGAGTTGTATTCTCAGGCAGATCGTAGGCAAATGATTTGATACCAACATCTTCACAGGCTTTTCTTTTATTTCTGACATAAACCTGAGAGGCAGGATCAGAACCAACAAGAACGACTGCCAAACCAGGACGGCGGAAACCTTTTTCAACCTTAGCGTCTACAGTTTTTCTGAGTTCTTCTCTTAACTGTTTTGCAATGTTCTTACCGTCAATGATTTGGGCTGTCATTTATTTCTCCTCGATAAACTGCGATTGTTCAGGGGCTGTTTCTTCAATCTGCTGTACAACCTGAGTTTGAGTAACCTTAGTGTAGTAAGTTATTCCTTTGTACAGCATGTTTGCGCTAATTATAAACAAAGCTACAGCAAAAATGCGTTTTAATGTTACAGGAGCTATTTTTTTACCAATATTGACTCCAAGTGGTGCACAGAAATATGAAATTGGCACAACACATGCTGCAGCTAGAACATTCACAAGTCCAAATGTTCCTAAAGGAGCACCTGCTGGAGTAGAGTTTAGATTGGTGAAAAGCATCAGTAGAGCTCCAGGAACACAGACAAATAGTGATACTGCGGAGGAAGTTCCAATTGACTTATGTGGAGGTACAGAACAGGCATTTAATACAGGTACTGTGAGGGTACCGCCACCGATTCCCAGCATTGATGAGAAACATGCAATACAGAAGGCAATGCAGTTTTGACCAAATTTTCCTGGAAGGCTGTCAAATGCAGGTTTTGCCTTTGCTCTGAATAGAGTATTGATTGAGTTTAAAATCATCACGCCGCCAAACAGAATTGTCAGCCATGCTCCACCTAGGAATTTAGAAATCATGATTCCTACAAATACACCAACTAGCATTGCGACTGACCATGCTTTTATAACATTTATATCGGTGTTACCTTTTTTATTCTGGGATCTTGCTGCAGATATAGATGTGGGGATCATACACAGCAGGGAAGTTCCGGTTGCAATGATTACTGCAACACTCAGTGGAGCCTTAAAGAAAACAGTAAATACAAAGGTAAAGCAAGGAACGAAGATGATTCCTCCTCCAACACCAAGTAATCCTGCTAAAAATCCTGCCACAACACCACATAAAGCAAGAATAATAACTGTTTCAATTAGTTCATATAGGGGAATACCTAAAATCATTTTCCCTCCTTTTATTTATCAATAACTAAAAAAACAAGGCTATTTTACAGTAATTCAATAATGATGATTAAAAGAGTTGTGTATTAAGAGATTTTTTCTGAGAAAACTGGAAAAGTATTGTTACTACGAATTGCGTCTGGGGTCGGTATTAGATCCGATATAAATGACGTTTATCTTATATTGATAGAAAGTGGAAAGTTAAAAATGAGAAAAAAGTCAAAATTTTTGTTGACGTACTCATATCTCTCTTGTATCATATCACACCGTTAAATCACTTCAGCGTTATGAAGTGTGGTGTTAGGTTTAGTCCTAATTTCCTTACCTTTGCGTCCTTAGCTCAGTTGGATAGAGCAACAGCCTTCTAAGCTGTGGGTCAGAGGTTCGATTCCTCTAGGACGCGCCAACGCTCAATGATTTAATACAATGGTGGCTATAGCTCAGTTGGTAGAGTCCCGGATTGTGATTCCGGTTGTCGAGGGTTCGAGCCCCTCTAGCCACCCCATCTTAAGCACTGATTTTGCGGGAGTGGCGAAATTGGTAGACGCACCAGATTTAGGTTCTGGCGCCTATGGTGTAAGAGTTCGAGTCTCTTCTCCCGCACCATCCTTAATTTCCCTTTTTTATTCTAAATCTTAAGAAGCAAACTTCTTTTCATTTCTAATTTGTGTATTTGATTTTTGACACTATTGTCTGCAGATTTTGTTTGGTCATTTGTGGGTTTAGTACATCAACAAGTGTGTCAAAACTCAGATAGACCATCTCATCTATACAGTCCTTTAGCGAAATCTTTCTATATGTAAGCTCAATGTTATGGAGTCTAGGATCGGATTGTGCCTTTAATCTTTCTTTTATACTCTCAAGTGTATCGAGATGTTCTTTAAAACAGTTTCCGGTAATAATGACATTTGACAGATTATAAATTGGAGCCATTACACTGATCGCAAAATACAGTGCATCCTCTGTATATTCTCCGTAGTTTCCAAGTGATTTTTCAAAGCCGTGAGGATAGGGCAGGTGAGAGCACTCTGGGAATGAACAGTTTTTACCAAGCTGAATTTCTCCATTAAGAAATATTCCCAGAGCAACAGATCCTTCTCCGTTGTTAATAACGAGCGCGTTCTCCGTGTCGATTTCTGAACTGTTTTTTAATTTTAGAAGGGTTCCATAGGCAAAATTGTAAATAAAGGTTCTTATTTTTGTCTGTTTGTACACAATCTGGCCTAAAAGAATATTCTCGTCAGTAAGATTATTGTTTCTGTACATGACACCTTTCTCTCCCTGCTCAACCGTGGCATGAGTTGCAATCACAATTGATTTAATGAGAGCTCTGCTTATAAAACAGTTTTTGGTTAGGGTATCAACAGCAACATCTATGGTTTTTGCAAACTCTTTTGCACTCTCCACATGAGGCAGAGTAACTGCTGCCAGTTCTCTTTTGTGCCCGAAAACATAGACATGTGCAGAGAAATCAGATTGCGTATGAATGATAAGCACAGTACAGTACTGCATATTATCGGAGATCTTCAGGATCTGTCTTGGTCTTCCAAGATTGGTTTTATAGTCTGTATCCTCGTGCTTGTCGATAAGTTTTGCTTCAAGCAGGTTATTTGTCAGTTTGTGAATCTGAGCTTTACTCAGGTTTAGGCTTTTACATAAAGCTACCTGAGAGGAAGGCTGACGGTGAAGTATTTTAAGAATATTCTGAAGATTGTTTGAAGGCATAAAATACCTCTGGCTCAGTAGTCTTGTGTATATAAGTAGACAGTATCCAGGTATCAGACTGTCTAGCGTTAAGTGTTATTTTTTGTTGTTTAATCCAGATAACTCTGAAATCAGCGCTGTTTGTTCTTTTCTTCGGAATTAGGATAACAGCCCAAAACTTTTAATGAGGAAGTGAATGGTTTTACGTCTTCAAGAATATCCTGCATTTCTGGTGAAGACAGATTTCCTTCGATATCCGCAAAGAAGATCTCTTCCCAGGTGTCCTTATTCTTATCAAGTCTTGGTCTTGAGATAAGCTTTGTAAGGTTCAGCTGGTGTTTTGATATTTCTGCTAAAACCGAGATCAGTGAACCTGGAGTGTATTTTTGAACTCCAAATGATAATGAAGTTTTTGCAGGAATGGTAGATGGGACGCTGATAGGTGTCATTGAAATTACAATGAATCTTGTGTAATTGTTGGTATTGTTGGCAATGTTATCAACAATAGGCACGAGATCATAATAGCTTGCAGCCATATGAGAACCGATTGCAACATGATGAGGAGAATTCATTTCTCTTATGATATTCATTGCCTCTGAGGTTGCTTTCGTGTAGTGAATATTGGCATTTGGAAGAATGTCCTTTAACCAGTTTGAGCACTGAGCAACTGGCTGAGGATGAGAATAAACATCTGTTATATCTTCAAGCTTTGTCTCTGTATTACCTAATATTGCGTGATCAATAGGAACAAACAGTTCACCCACTATTGAAGCTGTTGTATTCTGTATAACATCAAGAACATCGTTAATTGAACCTGAACTTGAATTCTCAATTGGCAGAACTCCAAATTCAACTTTTCCGGTTTCTACCTGTCCTACAATCTGTTCAAAAGTGTCACAGCCACTTGCAGTGATGTTTCCTTTGAATCCCTCCAAAAAGCGCATTGCTGCAACATGGGAATAGCTACCGGTTGAACCTAAATGGGCTATGGATGTGTCTCTTACAATGGTTGAGCTGTTGGCTTTTGCAATAATATGCTGCTGTTCTACTGAACAGGTGTTTTTCATGATCAGTTTATAAAGATCTGAAATATATGATGCAGGAAGGCCGTGGTCTTTAGCCTGTTCTCTTAGTTTCTGAAGCTTTATATGTTCACGAGATGTATCAGTGATACTCTGATTGTGTGATAACTTGTATTCAGCAATATCCTTAGCTACATCCATTCTTTTTTCAAGAAGGTCCAGTATCTGTCTGTCAATGCTGTCTATATCTTCTCTACACTGCAGTAAATCTCGCATGATCATCCTTATCTTTGTTAACTTTTCTGTATTTTACAACAAAAAAAATGCAGACATAGTGTCTGCATTATTTTGAACGATTTTTTTACTCTTTCTTTGAAAGAAGTTTTAGAATTTCAATGTACAGCCAGCAGATTGTTACCAGCAGAGAGAATGCATTGTAGTATTCAAAGTGCTTTGGTAAACCTTCATCAACTGCGATCTGAATGTTCTCAAAATCAAGAATCAGACTGAATGCTGCAACGGTGCAGACAATCAGAGAAACGATAATTGACATTGGACCAGTCTGAGGGATCAGGCTGCCGCCGAATAATGAGAACACAATCTGAATCATGTAAAGTACAAAAATACCGGTAATAGCACCTGTAATGATTGACTTGAATCTCTGAGTTGGAACAACAATCTTGTATTTCCATAGGAAGAGCATTGTCATAACAACTACGAAGGTTGACATAACAGCAGTGGTTACGATACCAGGATACTGGAATTCAAATGCTCCTGAAAGAGTTCCTAGAGCACCACCTTCAAGAACAGCATAAATTGGAGCTGTAATTGGGGCAACATTTGGTTTGAAGATGGTTATAAAAGCTACGATCAGGGCTCCGAAAATTGAACCATACATCAGTAATGATGAAATTCCCTGTCCGCTGTATATCTGTGCTAGAGTGTAGTTCATGGCAAGATAGCCAACAACCATGGTAAGTCCAACCAGCAGAATTGATTTTGTGGTTGTACCAGAGATGGTTGCACCTGCTTCCACACCACCGAAGTTGTACACACCAGCAGCGTTTCGCATTGCTGAAATTGCTGGATTAGATGACTGCATTATATTCTCCTTAACTTAGTGATCCTGATTTATATATGCGGATCGTTTTAGTGTTTTTAAAGTATGCCTGTTTATTTTATTTGGAAATTATACAGAAATGAAGATTTCCAATTATACTTATATTCGATTTTTGTGAGTTAGAGTTAGAAAGGAAAAACTATGAGCAACTGGAAAGACATAATTGGCCCGCTGAAGAAAACCGATGCCTTTGTTCATGCATATAATTATCAGAAACAGCAGCGTCAGAAAGGTATAAATGTTTTTCCTCCTCAGAAAGATCTGTTCAATGCATTTAGCTATACTCCTTTCTCAAAACTAAAAGTTGTCATTATCGGTCAGGATCCTTATCATGAGAAAGGTCAGGCTATGGGGCTGAGCTTTTCAGTTCCGGTAGGTGTAGCTATTCCTCCTAGCTTAAGAAATATATACAGAGAGCTTCAGCAGGACATTCCTGGTTTTGAGATTCCAAATCACGGCAATCTTATACCATGGGCAAGACAGGGAGTTCTTCTGTTAAACGCAGTTCTGAGTGTTGATGAGAATCAGGCTGGCTCTCATAGAGGTATGGGCTGGGAACAATTTACCGATGATGTCATTATGACGCTAAGTGAGAAGTGTGAGAATCTGGTATTTATTCTGTGGGGAGGGTATGCTCAAAAAAAGGGTGCAAGAATTGATCCCTCAAAACATCTGATTCTTACAGGTGCTCATCCTAGTCCTTTATCTGCCAACAGAGGAGGCTTCTTTGGAAATCACTATTTCTCCAGAACTAACCAGTATCTTTTATCAAAGGGTATCTCTCCAATTGACTGGAGATTGCCTCTTTTTCTGGATGGAACTGAGGAACTTTGAAAACGATTTCGTATTGAAATCTTGTAAATCTAAAGAGTTTAATTTTTTTTAAAGCTGTTTAGTGGCTTTATTAGTCTAGTAAATTATTGCCTATTATTATCAGTTTATAAAAAAATAGTAAAACAACTAAACCGTTTGCATGAAAATTTTACAGTATACTAAATTATCTTTTTTATCCTTATATCTCTGATAGTTAGCTTCTGAATAGTTGTTTCAGAGTTCTGAAAATAATTGTTTTGTGTAATTTTTTGAAAGAATATGATAAAAAATAAAATTCATAATATGAATTTTATTATATAAATACAAAAATCAAAAAAGTGTCATTATCTCAGTTATAAGTCAATTAAACCTTAAATAACAAATAGATAGTTTAAATCATTTAAAACTTGATAAAGGTCGATAGATTTTTTTAGAATCGTTAAAATCTTACTTTTATTTGAAGAAAATGTGACGAATGTCTCTAAATTGAATTATCGTTTTTGATAACATAATCACGCTATGTAGTTTAGATGGTTTCTTCCCCAAATTGAACCATCCAAGATGATAGCTTTCATAAAGGTGAATTGATGGATGAGTATCTAAAATGGTACTCATCCTTTTCTATTTTATAAGCTCACGAATTGCTCGTACTATATTCTCTATTCCTCTCTCTTTTATAAAGTTTCTGCAGTTTTTCTCGAATACGGTATAGTTCTTATTAAGCTTATTAAGTTTATCCTTGATTAGCTCTGGGTTACTCAGATCGGATAAAGTGGCACATTCACCAAGATTGTACTTTTTAACTACACCTTTACATGTGCCAGCCTGATTATCAGCTATTTCTACATTGATAGACGGAATCCCTGCCGCAATTCTTTCTCTGAACATTCCTCCGCAGGCCCCAATTGCAAGGTCTGTATTTGAAAATACTTCATTAATTTTTGCAGAATTTCTGATTAGAGTAATTTCACTGTTAGATGAAATGATTTTTTTTATATCACCAAAGTCTGGATTTGATAGTCCGCTTATCATTGTGAATATGAATTCCTTGTACAGTTCTCCTTCCATGATGGACTTTGCTATAAGCTTACATCCATGAACAGGATCTGCTCCTCCAAAGTTAACGAGAACCCTTGGTTTCCCATATGAGTTTTCCGACCTTTTTACTTCAAAGAATTCTTTTTTTATAAAGTTATATTTATAACCAAGGCAAAGTCTGCATTCTGGAGGTACCAGTTCTCTGTATTTTGTTCGACCTTCTGACTGATCTATTAGAAGATGACATTTATGACGTCGGTTTTCTAGATCATCAATGACAACAACTTTGGTTTTTTCATAGACAGGAGTTTCGAATTCTTCATCAAGATAATAATGATCTACAATTACGAGCTGCGGATTTAAGGAAAGAACTGTTTCTGACAGCTTGTCTTTTGCGGTTATGATGATATCTGTGTACTCATTACACTGAGATCTGAGTTCATCAGAAAGAGAGTCTGAGCATAGGTATAAATTGTACTCGTTTAAATAAGGGAGAAGTCCTTTTACTCTCATAAGATGACCTGTTCCAATCTGGGAATCAGCCTTAAGAACAACCACCAGATTTTTATTCATAATTCAGCTCGTTAACTGCTTTGGTTAAAGCACATGCCATTTTCCAGTCTTCTGGAGTATCAATATCTATAACACGATATCTTGGCATGATAAATGGTCTGGTTGTTTTAACCGTCCCATTTACAATTGCTTTCTTAGAATAGAAATAAAAAAGCCCGCAATCCTGATAGCATTTCTGCAAATCCTGTGAACGACATGGGGCATATTTCGGTTCTCTATAGTTAAGATATCCTTTGTCGTCAATAACCTGTGCTCTCTGAATTGGAAAGGAAAACTCACATACTGACATGACACAGTCACAACCACTGTTTATAAAATCGTTGTAAGCTTCGGTCAGATGTTCTGCTTTGATTAAAGGTGCAGTTGCATATATACAGCAGATTGCTTCGATTTCAGGATCAGACTCCTGAATTTTTCTGAATGCATCAACTGTAACAGGGAAAGTTCCAGTGAAATCATCCGCAAGAGATTTATCCCTTAAAAAAGGAATCTTTGCTCCGTACTTTTCTGAAATATCTGCTATTTCCTGATCATCAGTTGATACGATTACGTCTTTAAACAATCCGCTGTTGAGCGCTGCTTTAATTGGATAAGAGATTAAAGGGCTTCCTAAAAAATCCTTTATATTCTTATGAGGAATTCTTTTTGAGCCTCCACGGGCAGGAATACAGGCATAAATACTCATCTAGATTCTTTTCTCATCAATCAGTCCTAACAGAGTAGCTGCACACATCTGCAGATCGAGCCTCTTTAATTTAGGATAAAGCGGAAGGGAAAGAGTTCTTTCAAAGAAATACTCCGCACCGGGAAGAGCAGGGTAATTTTTTATACTCTGATAATATGGGTGCCTATAGATAGGAATGTAATGAACCTGAACGCAGATCCCTCGATGTCTTAGCGTATTGTAAACATAATCTCGCTTACCAAAAGGAATACCAACCTGATAGAGATGCCATGAACTTATCGAGTCTTCACTATCTGCAACTGGAAGGGTGAGATTTTTATCTGCTGACAGAATTTCTTCCCAGTCCTTTGCAAACTCTCTCCTTCTGGCTAGAAAATCATCGGCCTTTGCAAGCTGAGATAATCCAAGTGCGGCAAGAACGTCTGACATTCGATAGTTGAAGCCTAAGGCTTGCATCTCATAATAATAGTTTGGTCTGTTCTTATCAGTAAGATAAATAGAGTCACGCTCTATTCCGTGATTAGAATAGAGTCGCATCTTTCTGTATAGTTCTTCATTGTTTGTCAGACACATTCCACCTTCTGCGGTGGTAATGATTTTTACTGGATGAAAACTGAAAACAGTAATATCAGAAAAGAAACAGTCTCCGATTTTATGGCCTTTATACACTGCACCTAGTGCATGAGCCGCATCCTCAATAAGATAAAATCCATATTTGCGTTTTAGCGCATATATTTTTTCCAGATCTACAGGTCTACCAGAAAGGTGAACCGCAACCACTACCTTGGGAAGTCGGTTCTGTTTGTCTGCCTCTATAAGCATTTCTTCAAGATGGTTAACATCAAGATTTCCAGTGTATTTATCTGTATCAATAAAATCTACATCGGCTCCAAGATAACGGGCACAGTTAGCTGAAGCCACAAAACTTATGGCACTGACAAAAACACGGTCTGATTTATTTACACCTAAAGCCATCATTGCTATATGCAGAGCTGAGGTGCAGGAATTAACTGCAACGGCATAGCTGGCGTTAACATAGGATGCTGTTTGCTCTTCAAATTCATTGACGGTAGGACCGCAGGTTAGATAAGGGGAGCGAAGAACAGCATTTACGGCATCTATATCATCATCTTCGATAGTCTGAGTGCTGTAAGGGATCATTTTAACTAGACCTTCTTCAGGAATTCTCTTATCTGCTCAACATCCATAAAGTCAGGATTAGTTTGAGAATTGTATTCAAAATTTCTAATTACAGGACAGCCCTTCTCCCCTAATTCTGTAGACAGATACCTAAGCGGTCCTGCGTTGGAGAAGGTGACAATAGAAGGTCTGATGATAAAGAATTCATCAAATTCGATTACATGTTGGAAATCATCTCTGGCACACATAAGTTCATGAATTTTTTCACCAGGTCTTACACCTACTTCCTTTTGTGGAATATCTGGTGCAATTGCTGTAGCCAGATCGGAAATTCTGATGGAAGGGATTTTTGGTACAAAGATTTCTCCTCCATGCATGCGTAAGAGACTTGTCAGAACGAATTCTACTCCCTGCTCCAGGGAAATCCAGAATCGGGTCATTTCCATATCCGTGATAGGAATAAACTCTGCATTCTGCTCTTTTAATTTTCTGAAAAAAGGAACAACACTGCCTCTGGATCCTGAAACATTTCCATATCGAACAACTGCAAATCTGGTTTTACCTTCACCTACGAGGTTATTTGCTGCGGTGAAAAGCTTATCTGAACACAGTTTGGTGGCTCCGTAAAGATTGATTGGATTTGCTGCCTTATCTGTGGACAGAGCAATAACCTTTTCAACGTTGTTTGACATTGCAGCTTCGATTACGTTATTGGCTCCGTTGATATTGGTTTTGATGCATTCCATTGGATTGTATTCTGCAGCTGGAACCTGCTTTAAGGCTGCTGCATGGATAACAATATCAACCCCCTTCATGGCAAGTTTTAATCTTTCTAGATCTCTGACATCACCTATGAAGAAACGAAGTTTCTGGGAATAATCTTTTAGTCGCTGAGACATCTCGTATTGCTTAAGTTCATCACGAGAATAGATGATAAGTTTTTTTACACCGTAGTTATTAAGAATTTTCTCAACGAATTTATTTCCAAAGGAACCAGTTCCGCCTGTAATTAAAATAGTTTTGGCTTTTAAGAATTCTTCCAATTCTTTTTTATATTTCATGTAAAATGGCCCCTTTAGTTTGCGGATGCAATTCCATATTTCTTCATCTTCTCAACCAGCGTGGTTCTTCTCAAGCCAAGAATTTCTGAGGCTTTTGCAACAACGCCGTTACTCTGAGTTAACGCTTGTTTGATCATGCTTATTTCAATGCTTGCAACCATATCCTTAAGATTGATTCCCTCTGGAGATAGAGTTGGCATAAATGCCTGAGCCATATCTCGTTCTCCTTCAATTACAGGTAAAGGAGGAAGGTCAATAGGTCTGTTGTCATTATCCTCAAAGAATCCTTCTTCCTGTAGCTCATCCCCCTGAAGAGGTACAGAGAAGTTATCTAAGAGAGCCATTCTCTCCTCGTAAGGATCATCCTCAAGTTTTCCTCCTCTGTAGGTTACAGGAAGTTCAGAAACATCAACGATTTCATTTGGATGAAGGATCAGAAGTCTTTCAACTATATTTGAAAGCTCTCTGACATTACCAGGCCATGGACATGACATCAGCTGAAGCATTGCCCTCTGCGTAAATCGTACCGTTGCTTTTTGAATTTTGCTGTGACGATTAACCAATTCCTGAACTAAAAGAGGAATATCATCAGTTCGTTCTCGAAGAGGAGGGGTTTCAATTGGGAATACATTTAGTCTGTAAAACAGATCCTGTCGGAATGTTTTTTCTGCTACCATTTTCTCAAGATTCTGATGGGTAGCGGCAATGATTCTGACATCAGATTTAATTGGTTTGTTTGATCCAACTCTCTCAAACTGTCGTTCCTGTAGAACTCTCAGCAGTTTAACCTGCATCTGGAAAGGCATATCTCCGATTTCATCCAGGAAGATAGTTCCTCCTTCTGCAAGCTCGAATCGACCCTCATGAGCACTGATTGCACCTGTAAAAGCTCCTTTTTCATGTCCGAACAGTTCTGATTCGAGAAGTTCAGCAGGAATGGCTCCACAGTTTACAGGAACGAATGCCTTATCTTTTCTGTCTGAAAGCTCGTGAATTGCTCTGGCCACGACTTCTTTTCCTGTTCCTGATTCTCCTAAAATAAGAACAGAAGTATCTTTTGTTGCAACCTGTTCAATCAGTCTTCTTACATTTGTAATCGCTTTTCCCTGACCCACCAGCATCTTAATGAGAGCAGATGCTCCATCTCCAGATTTGCTAGAGAGTTTTCTCATGGAACGGAAAGATTGGCAGTAGTGTAAAAGGGACACAATTTCATCATAATTAGGATCATTACTGATCTTTCCCATGAAATTTGCCTGTTCTTTGAGATCTTCTTTTGTATTCTCTGAACATAGAAGAAAGGCCGTATTTGAATGGGATTCAATGAATTCATTGTATTTAAAATTATCTATATCTCCCAGAATGCAGATGTCAATATTCGAATCCTCTGCATCAAAGTAAGATATACAGTCTTCTACGTCGCCACTCTGACAGACCAATCCTAAAAAGGAGAAAATTGTTTCGAGAGACTCTCGTTTGTGATTATCCTTCTCAAGAATTAGGAGATTTCCTGAAAATTGCATGTATCACCTTCATTGATCCGTAAATTTCTTTATCGATAAACAGATACACTGCACTTATTTAAGTGTTATGAAACCCGACTATACTGATTAGAAATTTCTGTTGATTTAAAATGCATTCACTCAGCCTTTTATGTTGTTTTTTTGACTTGCTGAATGAATATCACAACCTAAAAATGTATTTTTTTTTGACTCATTATTAATAATACATCTGTACAAAAAAATGACAAATTTTTGACATATTTTAGATTATATAAATGTGATTAATGTCCTTAAAAAAAAGAGTCAAAAAAAAATTTTTTTTGTCTAATTTATAAAATTTTCTTTATTTTTCATAGAGTATCACTAATTATTAAAATTTCAAAAAAAAGTCGAATTTTTCTTTTTAAAGGTGGTTTATTGCATAACTAAATCGTCAAAATTACGTTTTTTTGTTCCTTGTTTTTAGATTAAGCTTTCCTTCATTTTTCTTTCTGGCATAAACCTTGCTGTCTTATTTTTACAACAGATTTTGAACAGCTATGGTGTAGTTATGACTGATTTTTCCTCTTCCAATACGAAAACTGATCTCGATATAGGATTGATCGGAGATCATCGTAACTTATCCAAGATTAAAAAACTTGGATTAGGCGATAAGAAGTCTCAGGCGTTAGCTCTTAAGGCTGCCGCTGAACAGTTTCAGTCATTACTTAATCAGTACTGGGTTGATGCTATGCGAAAATCCAATGATACTTTGAATCCAGATTCTCCTCTTCACTCCAAGTATTCTGGATTCTTTGAGGATATGCTGGCGCAACAGAATGTTTCTGCTATGACTTCTAATTCGGGTATTAACAAGAATTCTATTACATACCTTCTGACAAAACAGTTTGCCAAGTCCTTAGGAGATGAAGGCAAGGAACTAATGGCCGAACTCGATAAGCTTGCGGTATCTGGACGCGGAGGTCATATTAAAGGTTCATCTGTTCCTAAACTTACAAACTTCATTTCTTCTCATGTGGATGGAGAGGCAAGTATTTCTAAGTTGAGAAAACTTTATGCAGGTCTTCCTGATCCTGACTCCATGAAGAATTTTGAATCTCATGAGGATTTTGTGCAGAAGATGATGCCTTATGCAATTAAGGCAGTTGAGGGCTTAGGTTTTAATCCATTGGTTCTGGTGGCTCAGGCTGCACTCGAAACCGGTTGGGGCAAACATGTTTCTTCTGGCAACAATTATTACGGTATTAAGGCTAATTCTACCTGGAAGGGAGATAGCGAAAAACTGTCATCCCCGGAATTCAGAAACGGAAAAATGGTTAATGAAGTCAGTGCTTTTAGAAAATATTCTGACGTTCTTGAGAGCATGAAGGATTACATTTCGTTTATTAAAGATAATCCAAGATACAAAAATGCTGTGGATAAAAGCTATTCTCCAGATGAATATTTTGAGGAAATTCAAAAGGCTGGATATGCAACAGATCCAAACTATGCAGAGAAACTTAAGAATATTTCAAGAAAGATTGCATTTATGGCATACAAATAGCATGTAAGTTTATAGAGGATAGGATATAGGCAATTATTGCCACTTTAGAGGAATTTTAGAATGGGTAGTACTGATCTGATTATCACCGGTAAATATGGTGTACTTAACCAGCAGAAGTTATTGAATGCTACCTCAAATAACATCAATAACGTAAATACTGTTGGCTTTATCCGTAAAGAAACTCAGACATATACTTCCTGTGTTGACTGGGGAGTAGGTGCTACTTATACCCGTCGTATCTACGATCAGTATGTACAGCGTCAAATGTATTCTGACTGCAGTGACTACAATTACTACAAGGCCTATGCTGAAGGTCTAGATACAACAGACAGACTGCTTTCAGATGAGAATATGTCTGTAGCAAATTCTATGTCAGATTTCTTTGACGAGCTGTCAACTGCAGCTAGTCTTCCTACTTCTACAGCAAACCGTCAGGCTGCAATGGCAAAACTTGAAACTGTAGTTAATCGTTTTCAGACTGCCAATGAGAGTATGTTTGATTCTCTTAATGATGTTAACAACAGAATTCATGACAGTATTACTGAAATTAACTCTCTGACTCGCTCAATTGCAAATATTAACTACGAAATCCGTTCCATGGCTCTGTCAGATAATCATGTTAATAATGAAATTTATCTGCAGATGCTTGATGAGAGAGATCGTCTGACAGGTGAACTCTCAAAGCTTATGAGCGTTAAGGTTGTTGAGCAAGACGATGGTACTTATGAAATTTACATGAGTACAGGTATGCTGCTGGCTAACGGTGATTCATATGGCTGTCTTACCGATGAGAGAGATTCTTTTGATTCTACTAAGCGCCATATTTATTTAAGCTATGAGAATACAGAGGATGCCAGTCGCAATATCGCATCAGTACAGCTGACTATTGATTCCATCGGTGGAGCTTTAGGAGGATACCTTAATGCGACCAAGGAATTAAGAGATACCATGCGAGAGCTTGGAAAGCTTGCCGTTTCCTTTGCAGATGCAATCAATGAACAGAATAAGGCTGGTTTCACTTTGGAAGATAAAGCTGGTGAAGCCCTTCTTAAGATTGAAAATGTTCAAGGCGTAAGTTCAGATAGTTCAGTTGGTATAACCTGTAATTTTATTAAAGGTAAAGGTGAGAATGTACAGGCATATGATTTTGAGATAATTTTTGTTCAGGGAGCATCTAAGCCTTCGGTTTATCTCAGAGATCAAGATGATAAAAGAATTGATGTTTCAAATCTAGCTGTTATCGATGGTTCAAAAATTTATTTAAAAGAGAACGGAGCTATCGACGGTGAGGATTTATATGGTGTTTACTTTGATATTGGAACAGATGTTTCTAATTTGCCTGTAACAGGAACTTCAAGAACTGTGTTCTATGTACAGCCGACAGTTCTTGCCGCAAGTACAATGTACTCTTTAATCAATAAGCCAGAAGATTTTGCATTTGCCTCTGCTGTAAGAACCAGAACTGGAGATGATAATTACGGTAATGCGGTAATATCTCTTACTTCCTGTTATGCAACAGGATCCGATTATGGTGTATCAGTTAATACAACAACTCGTGAGCCTGAATTCAATAATGGTGCTCCAAACAAAATTATTATTGATGCAAATGGCGATTACAATGTTTATTTCCATAATGCCACAACGGGTACTGATACCTTATTAGGTACAGCCCCTGCTTCATGTAAAGGTGTTAACGTTTTTGCGAATACTGTCTGGAATACTGCGCATACCAGTGGGTACCCAGGTTATGAGGTTTCAATTGCGGGAACCGTAAAGCAGAATGATGTATTCACTGTTGAGATAAATTCTGGAGGCCAGGCAGACAACTCAAATGCAAATGCCTTAACTGCTTTAAGAAGTGAAAAATTAACGCGAACAACAGGATCTGAACAGGTTACAACTTTAAATGAAGGATACGCTAACCTTTTAGCAAAGATCGGTTCTGCTTCAAATTCAGCAAAGACCAACACTGAAGCTGCAGAGGCTAAATATGAGCAGACAGTGAAAATGTTTGAGTCTAATTCAGGCGTAAATCTTGATGAAGAAGCTACCAATTTACTGATGTTCCAGCAGTCCTATCAGGCCTGTGCCAAGATTATTGAAGCATCTCAAACTATATTTAATGCGCTGATTGCGGCTTTCTAGAGGAGGTATCTGTATGAGAATTTCAACAACAATGCAGTATACCAACAGTCTTAGTTATATTAAAAACTCTAATTCCAAGGTAGATGAGCAGGCGACAAAATACAACTCTGGACTAAAGTTTCAGTGTGCCGGTGAAGACCCTTCTGGAATGGCCTCAAAGGTTAAATATGAGGGAGCAATTGCAGCTTATAAACAGTATATTGAGGCTGGTGGTATTGCAAATAACAGCCTGTCAGAGGAAGAAACTGCTTTATCCTCCATGTGGGATACCTTATCCAGTGTTCATACCAGACTGCAGCAGTGTGTGAATGGCTCTAATGATAGCTCAAGCTTAAAAGCTCTGTCAGCTGAAATTGCTCAGCTTAGAGATCACCTGTTTGATCTGATGAATACTCAGAATACTGAAGGAGAGTATATCTTCACAGGTGCTCAAAGTGATATTGAAACATATACTCTGACATCAACAGGTAAATATATATGTCAGGCTGACGGCTCAACCCGTGGCGTTGTTGTAGCCCCAAGTGTGAATGTTCAGGTTTCTGATTCTGGTCTTGATATCTTTGAAAACTGTAAGACAGCATATGAAATAAACGTCAATACTAATCCAAATCCGACATATCCACCTATAACAGGATATGAACGTTGCGAAATCAAGTCTTATGGAACCTTTAACAAGGTTTTTGAGGATAATTATGATCCTGCAGGAAATAATGCTACAGGTAATATGCTAAGAATCTATTTAGATGGAACTGGCAACTTTACATTGTACGGAACCGATGGTGGAGTAATAGATACTGGAGTTGTGGATACCTCTACCAGTATCAACAAGATCTCTGTAAGAGGTATGGAATTCACTATTGCTAATGCAAATGAAAATGGATACATTAACATTGAACTTGAGAAGCCAAAAAACGAGAATATGCTTAATATCCTTACCGATATTGTGTCAACCATTAATGATGATTCTGTTTCTAATGTTGACAAAATTGCTGCTATTACAAAATGTCAGGTTGATGTGGAACTTGCTCTATCCCACTATGACTCATACCGAGGACAGATTGGTGCTAGACAGAATGCGATTGAAAATGTTTTAAATGCAAACGAGTCATTATCTGCAATTAAAGTTGAGTCTAAGGCGAATGTTTCAGAGGTGGATGCATTTGATGCTGCATCTGAACTTATCAGAGCTCAGAATCAGCTGACAGTTTCAAGACAGATTTACAGTATGTTAAATAAACAGTCCCTATTCGATTTCATATAACAGAGAGATGAGGTGAGAATATGATTAACTTAAATAATGTTTCTAATGTTGTAAATAACGTTCATTCAAATCTGCAGACTAATAACAGGATTAGCGAGAAAACTTCAGATGCGGTTTCACGCAGTGAAGCTTCAACTGTGGTTAATCTGCAGTCCAATCTTAACAGAACTAATGATAAGAATAATATTGTTGTAAATTCAGTTAATGCAAAGAATATTGCTGCTGACATAGCATCGCTATTAAGTAAGTCTGACGGCAAAGTTCAGTCAAATATAAGCCCATTTGATGCAGCAAGTCTATTGTCATAAATTCTTAAAATAGTATCGGTCTCCTCTCTCTATCCTCTTAACCGATACTATTTTTTTTATCTTTTTTATCCCGAAAATCAATTTGTTATAAAAAAGTTTTGATTTTTTTATAAATTATCGATTTTTTTCTAAAGTTCTTAATTAAATTGTCCGATAAATTATACAAATGGAAGAGTAATTGTACTTTTTCATCAGGAGAGAATTGATTTACTCCTCAAAATAGAGGGGGGATAGAAAAATGAGCGATATTAGTATTAAGGATGCCATATCCTCGTTATTCGGTATTTCAAGAACAGCATTTAAGGATGTTGAAAATACCGTAAACAATGAGGAGGAAAAGAAAGTCTTCAAGAGTGGAGATAGCAAAGAGACCAAGGATAGGTTTGGTCAGGTATCTTCATTACAGGATGATGATCAGAAATCTTCAGAGAGTCTAAGCGAACGTAGCAAGGACAAAGTTGAAGAGAATAAAGAGATTTCCAAAGCTCTTCAGGAGCGAAATGAGAAATTGGCTCAGGAACGTATGTATGCTCTGAACCAGCAGAATATTGGTCTGTCTTTCTCATTTGATGATTCTGATAATACTTTGATTAAGGTAACTGATATGAACACAAAGAAACTTGTGCGTCAGATCCCTTCAGAGGAATTCTTAGAATTCGCAGAAAAACTGGATAAGATGATAGAGGAAAACCAGAGCTCGCTTTCTCTGGACAAGGATGAGATCAAAGGTCTGCTCCTCGACGACAAAGCTTAGTTCGTTTTTATCCTCTCTCTCCCGTGTAAATAGAACCGCTATAATTATGGCGGTTTTATTTTTGCCTATAATTTATATAAAAAAAAAGCTTAAAGAAAATCGGATTCAGCCGATAACTAATTATAAATACAATGCTTTAAGATTATATAAATAAAATGCAGGAGCTAATTATGTACGGACGTAATTTAAAAGCCTATAAGAAGACTAATATAGAGGCTGAATTAGCAGTTGCAGATCCTCACAGAATTATTCAGATGCTTTATGAAGGTCTTTTAGAAAGATTGTCTCAGGCTAAGGGCGCGATTCTAAGAAACGATTTTTCATACAAGGCAGACAGGATTGCTAAGGCACAGGGTATTATCTATGGTCTTGAGAATTCCTTAGATAGAAATGCAGATCCTGCTTTATACGATAGAATGCTGGCTTTATATGAATACATGAGAGATCGTCTGACAACTGCATCCATTTCGCTTGAAACGGCTCCTATTGATGAGTGTATCAATCTTCTGATTCCAATTAAGCAGGCGTGGGATCAGATTCCAAATAATGTAAAGGAAGAAGTTAATGCCAAGTTAACTAATAAGTAATTATTATCCGCAGTAACAATTCAATAGAATAGGCCAGAGACAAAAAAACTCTGGCCTAAAATTTTTTTAAGCTTTTTTCTATTCGAGAAAAGCCAATTTTAGAAACAAAAAAGGACCTGAATTCAGGTCCTTTTCTTTAACTGTAAGCTTGACTATTAGATAGTCTGAACAGACATGGTATTGGTGATTCCTGATGGAACTAATGCACCGTTAACCATGATGATCTTATCACCAGCTTTAGCTAAACCTAGCTCAACAGCTAACTCTTTACCTAACTTGAAGAACTCGTCAGTTGACTTGATTCTCTCAACAATCTTAGGTAGAACACCACGAGTTAAGCATAACTGACGTGCTGCCTTGTAGTTAGGAGTTAATGCAAGAATAACTGCATTAGGGTTGAACTTGCGGATTGCACGTGCTGAGTTACCGTGCTCAGTTGCAACAACGATAACTGGAGCATTTAAGCTTTCAGAAGCTTCAACTGCAGCTAAACATGCAGAATCAGTTACGGTTGGAGCTGCTTCTACATAACGATAAACTTCGTCTGCGTACTCTTCACAGTATGAGTCGGTTCTCTCGCAGATGGTGTTCATGGTTCTAACAGCTTCACGTGGGTACTTACCCTTAGCTGACTCACCTGATAGCATAACTGCATCGGTACCGTCTAAAATAGCGTTGGTTACGTCACCAGCTTCTGCACGGGTTGGACGTGGATTCTTAATCATAGAATCTAACATCTGAGTTGCAGTGATTACTGGCTTGCCAACTTCGTTACAACGCTTGATGATGTGTTTCTGGGCAAAGATAACTTCCTGAGCAGGAATCTCAACACCCATGTCACCACGAGCAACCATGATGCCGTCAGCTGTTGCAAGAATGTCCTCGAAGTTGTCTAAGCCTTCCTGGTTCTCGATCTTGCAGATGATTTTGATTTCGTTACCACCGTTTGCATCAAGGAAGTTTCTGATGTCTAGAACATCTTCCTTGGTTCTGGTGAATGATGCAGCGATGAAATCAACATCTCTCTTGATACCGAACAGTAGGTCACCCTTATCCTTCTCTGATAAGAATGGCATTGAAATGTGGGTATTTGGAAGGTTTACACCCTTGTGCTCACCTAACATACCATTGTTCTGAACTTCGCACTCAACATCGTTACCGTTGATTGCAGTAACAGTTAAACCGATTAGACCATCGTCTAAAAGAACGGTTGAACCAACCTTTAAGTCCTTTGCAAGGTCAGGATAGGTTACACCAACTTTGGTCTTGTTACCAACGAAAGAAGCATCTGAAGTTAAGGTAATCTTATCACCAGTGCTTAGCTCAACATCTTCACCGTTCTCTAAGTCACAGGTTCTGATCTCAGGGCCCTTGGTATCTAGAAGAACAGCAAATACTTTACCGGTCTCTTCCATGATAGCATTGATATTGGTAATACGACCGCCGTGCTCCTCAAAATCACCATGAGAGAAGTTCAGACGCATTACGTTCATGCCTGAGTTTAATAAGGTTTCCATTACTTCGCGTTTCTCGGACTTTGGTCCGATAGTGCATACCATTTTAGTTTTTTTCATTTTTTAGGCTCCCAAACGGAGTTAACAAGATTAATTCAAAATAAGTAGAACTGTTTCTTTAAAATTTCACTAACGAACTTAGAAACTTCCTCTTTTAAAAAGCATCTGTCATCTTTTCTATAGAGGCTGTAATGAATGGACAGTTCTGATGCCCTACAAATTCACTTACCAAGTGCTCTTGAATTGCTTCATAAGCTATCTGGTGTTCTTATACAACAAATCGTGGCAGGAGATTTGGTCTGTAATCTGACTTACCTTCTGCAGAAATCCATCTGACATGTCATATACACTTATAACTTTATAGTTATGTTTTTTTAAAGCTGTATTTATTCCGGAATTCCTTTATCAGAAGCCTAGTATAAATACCCCAGTCTCTAAAAAATTTTAGCTGAATTATAACAGAATTAAAAATTATGGAAAGAGAAAAAAGTGTGATTTACATCACATAAGACTACAAAGTGAAAGTTAATAAAACCAATCATTTGATTTTTATTAAAAACTATTAAAAATCAACGGATAAGAATGAATATTTTCTGTAAATTTACTTAATTAACCTCCTTAATAAAGTAAAAGGATTTCATATGTATAATGTTAGTTTTGTTTTCAGATAAAAAAACCGAGCTTTAAGCTCGGTTTTTTACTGCTAATTCATTCTTTTTTAGAAGAATTTTACATACATTAACAGCTGTAAGCCTAATGAAATAAAGGATACAGCGGCTGCTGAACCGTATGCAATGTACCATACTAACTTAGAGTGAATTCCAAAGTCATGGCTTGAGTGGTGCATTCTGTGTAAAGCATAGAAGCTTAGTAGGAATACAACACCGAAAACAACAAGGCTTAGGAACCAGTTAGAGAAAATGCTTGCTACCTGTCCTAGGTTTAACACGCCATGCTGTAAATCATCAGAGGTTAAGCCTGCAGCGATCAAAACAACAACAATTGCAGGTAATACAATTGAGGCTACCATACCGCCAGCACCGAACATTAACCAGTACATTGGTTCATCAGAACGAGTTGGAAGAAATTGACGCATTTGTAATTCTCCTTATACGGTTAAAAATGCTACGCCAAGGATTACAACAGTAGCACCAGCTAGAGCTGCATACAGACCTGCAGTAATAACCCATCTAGGTAGTAGTTCGGTTGAATTCTTGTTCATAAATACACGAACAGCTGATGGCATCAGAGCAAACCAGGTAATTGCATGATATAACTGAGATACTAGTACAACTACGTTTAAGGCAATAATAACAGGATTGCCAAGGAAGCTCTGTAAGTACCATGCATATGGAGCAATTCCAGATAAGGTTGGAATTGGACCAATGTCGCATAGAGCCAACATAAAGATACCGAAAACAATCTCTAAAACAGCAAATAAAGCTAAGACTGCAGTACCTTCACGAATCATGTATTTTGTGTAGAATGAATTTTCTAACCACCAGGTCATTTTATTGACTGGAGGATTATATGGTTTGCGGAATGACTTAACTTCGCTCATTTTAATGCTCCGGTTTGATCATGTTAAATACGTAGTCAGTTGCACTCATCTTCTTTCCTAGCTGAATTGCTGAAGATGGATCAACATGCTTAGGACAAACTTCTGAGCAGTAACCAACGAATGTACAGCCCCATGCACCTTCCTCTGAATTTAGGAATGGAGCACGTAACTTAGCACCAGCATCTCTGTTATCGGTATTGTAACGATATAACAATGTTAATGCTGCAGGACCGATAAACTTAGGATTTAGCTTGTATTGAGGGCAAGCTGCATAACAGCAACCGCAGTTAATACACTGAGCGAACTGTAGGTAAGCTTCCATCTGCATAGGAGTCTGCTTGAAGTTCTTGTTCAGTGGCATATTAGCGTTCTTTGCATCTGGAATGATGTAAGGCTTGATGCGCTCAATCTTCTCAATCAGATCTGACAGATCTACTACAAGATCTCTTTCAATTGGGAAGTTTGCAAGAGGCTCAATCTTCATATCCTTGCCTTCGTAATCACGAAGGAAAGTCTTACATGCAAGATGAGGAACACCATTTACCATCATACCGCATGAACCGCAAACAGCCATACGACATGACCAACGGAATGATAAACTTGGTTCAAAGTTATCTTTGATATAGAAAAGAGCTTCTAGAACTGATGTATCCTTGTGGTAAGGAACGTCAAAAGTCTGCTCCCAAGGCTCTTTATCCTGTTCTGGACGGTAACGTAGAACAGTTACTTTCATAGTCTTCTGAGTAGCTTCCATTATTTAGCCTCCTGTGCTGCTTTTCTAGCTTTTTCTGCTGCTTCTGCCTCTGCACCATATACACGCTTAGCAGGCTGGAAGGTTGTAATCTTAACACCGCTGTAATCGATGCGTGGCTCATCGGCACCGTCAGTTGACTTAAATGCTAATGAGTGCTTTAAGAAGTTTACATCATCACGCTCTTTGTATGCTCCATTTGGACCATCTAAACGCTGATGTGAACCACGTGATTCCTTACGGTTAATTGCAGAATGAACCATACACTGAGCAACATCTAAGGTATAGCCTAACTCAATTAAATTCATCCATTCAGTATTGAATACACGACCGCGATCTGTTAAGCCAACGTTAACGATACGCTTCTGTAAATTCTTAAGAACATCAATAGTCTTCTGCATTGACTCTTCTTCACGATAGATACCAACGCCTTCTTCCATTGACTGACCCATCTCGTGACGGATCTTAGACATAGACTCTGTGCCCTTAACGTCAAATAGGCTTAGAGCTCTCTTCTCAGCAGCCTCAGCCTGACGGGTCAGCTCTGCAGAATCGAAGTCCTTAACGTTGTGAGCCCTTTCAACCATTGCATCACCACCGATCTTACCGAATACGATGGTTTCAACTAGTGAGTTAGAACCTAGACGGTTTGCACCGTGAATACCAACTGAAGCACACTCACCGCCAGCATATAGACCAGGCATGCGAGTTGCGGTATTTCCGTCTGTCTCAATACCACCCATGGTGTAGTGAACAACAGGACGAACTGGAACAGGAGCCTTAACAGGATCAACACCTGAGTAGGTCATTGCAAGTTCACAGATCAGAGGTAAACGCTCATGTAAGTATTTCTCACCTAAGTGGGTTAGGTCTAGATGTACTGCCTCACCTAGTGGATACTTGATGGTACGTCCTTTCTTTGACTCATTCCAGAATGCCTGTGACAGACGATCACGAGGACCTAATTCCATGTACTTGTTCTGTGGTTTGCCAACAGGAGTCTCTGGGCCTAGACCGTAATCCTGTAGGTAACGGTATCCATCCTTGTTATACAGAACACCTCCTTCACCACGGCAACCTTCGGTCATCAGCAGACCACAGCCTAGAAGACCGGTTGGGTGATACTGAACGAATTCCATATCACGTAGAGGTACACCATGACGATAAGCTAAAGCCATACCATCACCGGTTACGATACCGCCGTTAGTATTGAATAGATAGCAGCGACCTGCACCACCGGTTGCTAAGAATACTGCCTTAGCATTGATCTGGCGGAATACACCATTCTGAAGGTCGTAGCAAACTACACCGCGACACTCTCCATCTTCCTCTAGAAGATCTAAAACAAAGTGCTCATCAAAGCGGTGAATAGATGGGAACTGTACAGAAGTCTGATACAGGGTGTGTAACATGTGGAAGCCTGATTTATCAGCTGCGAACCATGTACGTGGAACTTTCATACCACCGAAACGGCGAACGTTAACATCACCATCTGGTTTACGGCTCCAAGGACAGCCCCAGTGTTCTAGTTGGTATAACTCCTGAGGAGCCTGGCGAACGAACTTCTCAACAACGTCCTGTTCACATAACCAGTCACCACCAGCAACTGTATCTTCGAAGTGTTTCTGATAAGAATCGTCGTCACGAACTACACCAGCAGCACCACCCTCAGCGGCAACAGTGTGTGAACGCATTGGGTAAACTTTGGAAATGAGTGCAACTTTTAGTTTAGGATCTGCCTGAGCAACTGCAATAGCAGCACGAAGACCAGTTCCACCAGCACCCACGATCGCAACATCGGCTTGATATTTTTCCACGTGAATCTCCTAATTACCTATTGGATATTTTGTCTTAAGCGACATTTACCAAGGTTAGCAAGCAAAAAAAACAGCATGATTATAACTGTAAATTAAAGTTTATTTTTATTTAAAATGTCTGTTTTTATTAACATATTGAAATATAAAATAAAAAATAATCTACAATTTTAGACAATTGTCTAAATTCCACGGTATATCACAAATGTGACACATTATGATTCAACGATTGTTACACAATCATTGATCGGCCCATTTTTACAGGTAGATTTTCCTGTAAATCCTTTGCAACCTCTCCGCCATTTTCTGGCCAAAGAGTTATAACTGTACTTCCGTATTTGAAATATCCGATTTCATCGCCTTTTGAATATCGAATATCATCACATTCGTAGTTCCTGATATCCAATCCGACTTTTCTGTCGATTGTACCGGACCAAGATGTATGAATTGAACCTACCAGTGCAGCTCCTACCATTACAACACAAAGCGTGCCAAGTGATGTTTCAAAGAAACAGACCAGTCGTTCGTTAGTTGTGTATAAATCCGGCATATTGGAAATGTTTTTCTTTCCAACAGGAAATAACTTTCCTGGTACATGAATTGTTTTTATGAGTTTGCCGTCGATTGGCATATGAATTCTGTGATAGTTTGCTGGAGATAAATAAATGCAGGCAAACCTACCTTTTTCAAATAATCTTGTATCCTGATCGCTTCCACCGATCAGTGCCTTAAGTGAGTAATCCAGCCCTTTTGCCTGAATCAGTCGTCCAGCATTGATTATTCCTGCATGTCCTATTGTGCCGTCTGTAGGACACACTGCTATACACTCTTTATCTATTGGTCTTAATTCTGGTTTTAGTTTTCTGATAAAAAAATCATTAAAAGTTTTGTAAGAGGTTATATCTGTATCAGCAACCTCATCAAGATTAATGTTAAAGGTTTTAATAAAATTTTTTATTAGAAACTGAGTAAACTTACCCATAGGAACATCGGTTAATTTAGCTGATAACGATGTTAATGTTGTAAATGGTGTAAGAGTTTCAACTGTTTTTAATAAAAAAGACGTAAAAGTCATATTAATCCTCTTTAAATCTGTGGTGCAGATCTCTTAAAGTTTAGTAGATATTTGAGTAAGCGTTAGATTCTACCAAAAAAACAAAAGTACAAAGACAAAGTTTTTAACTAAATTGCGTTTAACTTCAAATTTTCCGGTGGGAGAGGTGCTTGTGGAAAGTGTTGTAACCTATGAAATCAAAAAAATATTGACATTTTGTAAGAATAATCTATAATGGGCACCATCGGATGCGGGAATAGCTCAGTTGGTAGAGCATAACCTTGCCATGGTTAGGGTCGCGAGTTCGAACCTCGTTTCCCGCTCCAAACTAGAGGATTTGCTTAGGCAAATCTTTTTTTTTCTGTTTATTCTTATTCTCGACCCTTAGTCCTTATCTCATCAAGATTAATTCTTTATTCATTGTCTAATAGATAATAAATTATCCATTTTTGTCTTTCCTCTGCGTGCTAGTGCACAATTTTTGACTTTAAATAATGTTTATTAAAAATAAGGTTGTAAAATCCGTTTTTTCTATGACTTTCGTGCTGAGTTTCAATAAGGTATAATCTCAGTTATTTTAGAAACTAGTTTTACATAATTAAATTGATCAATTTTTAAAAGATAAAAAAAATGTTTGTCACTTCTATTGTTACCAAGATTATTGGTAGTTCAAATCAAAGAACAGTTAAAAAGCTATCAAAGATAGTTAAAGTTATTAACTCTCTTGAGCCACAGTTTGCAGATATCAAAGACGAAGATTTCAAGGAATTAACCGCAAAGTTTAAATCACGTATTCAGAACGGTGAGACCTATGAGTCTCTTTTACCTGAAGTTTTTGCTGTAGCAAGAGAAGCTGCAAAAAGATCCCTTGGCTTAAGACCTTTTGATGTTCAGCTGATGGGTGGTATTGTTCTAAACGCTAACCGTATTGCTGAAATGAAAACTGGTGAAGGTAAAACCTTAACCGCACTTCTTCCTTGCTATCTTAATGCTCTGTCAGGAAACGGTGTTCATGTTGTTACCGTTAATGATTATCTGGCAAAGCGTGACAGTGACTGGTCAAGACCTTTTTATACCTTATTGGGAATGACAGTTGGTGTGAATGTTCCTGGTATGTCTCCTGAAGAAAAAAGAGCAGCCTATGCCTGTGACGTAACCTACGGTACTAATAATGAGTTCGGCTTTGACTATCTTCGTGACAACATGGCATATGCAAATTCTCAGAAGGTACAGAGAAAACTAAATTATGCTCTTGTTGACGAGGTTGACTCCGTACTGATTGATGAAGCAAGAACTCCTCTGATTATTTCTGGAGCTGCAGAGAATTCAGCTCAGGCCTATATGGCAGTTGACAGACTTATTCCTGGACTTATCTATCAGGAAAAGGAAGACACTGAAACCTATACTGGTGAAGGCGACTATACTCTTGATTTAAAGAGCAAGCAGGCCTTCCTGACAGAGCGTGGTCAGATCAAAATTGAAGAGCGTCTGATTGAAGCAGGTCTTCTTCCAAAGGGAGATAAGCTATTCAGTTCAGAGCACATTTCTTTACTTCATCACGTAATGGCCGCCTTAAAAGCTCACACTCTATTTAAGAAGGATGTTGATTACGTAGTTGAGAACGGTGAGGTTCTGATTATCGATGAACATACCGGAAGAAAGATGGAAGGTCGCCGCTGGTCAGATGGTCTTCATCAGGCAGTGGAGGCAAAGGAGAAGGTTGAGGTTCATGCAGAGAACCAGACCCTGGCATCTATTACTTTCCAGAACTATTTCCGTATGTATAAGAAACTGGCAGGTATGACCGGTACTGCTGATACTGAAGCATACGAGTTCCAGCAGATTTACGGTCTACAGACTATTGTTCTTCCAACCAACAGACCTATGATCCGTAAGGATATGGCAGATCTTATCTATCTGACAGAAGATCAGAAATATGCTGCTATAGTTGAGGATATCAAGAAGACAATCGAGACTGGTAGACCTGTTCTGGTTGGTACCATCTCAATTGAAAACTCAGAAAAACTATCCCATCTGCTGACCAAGCTTGGAATTAAGCATCAGGTTCTTAATGCTAAGTTCCATGAAATGGAAGCGCATATTGTTGCTCAGGCCGGTCGCCCTGGTACCGTTACAATTGCTACTAATATGGCTGGTCGTGGTACAGATATTATCTTAGGTGGTAACCTTCAGTCTGATATTCTTGCATTAGGTGAAAATCCAAGCTCAGAACAAATCGAGCAGGTCAAGAAAGAATGGCAGGAGCGACATGATGCTGTTCTGAAGGCTGGTGGTTTACATATCATTGGCTCTGAAAGACATGAATCAAGACGTATTGATAATCAGTTAAGAGGTCGTGCCGGTCGTCAGGGTGATCCTGGTTCATCTAGATTCTATCTGTCAATGGATGATAATCTGATGAAGCTCTTTGGATCAGAGAAGCTTAAAGCATTCATGCACAGAATGGGTATGAATGATGGCCAGCCTCTGGAGCATAAGTTCATCACCAGGGCAATTGAATCTGCTCAGAGAAAAGTTGAAACCAGAAATTTTGATATCCGTAAGAGCCTCCTTGAGTATGACGATGTAGCCAACGAGCAGCGTAAGGTTATTTACGAGGAGCGTAATGCAGTATTGGATGGCGAGGATATCTCTGAAACCATTCATACTATTTTTGAGGATGTTATTGATAACGTTATCTCAAAATATATCGAACCAAATTCTCTGCTTGAGAACTGGGATATTGAAGGTCTGAAGAAAGAGCTTTTAGGTGCTTACCTGATTGATGCTCCAGTTGATCAGTGGCTCAAGGAAGATGAGAAACTGGTTGAATCTGATATTCGTCAGAGAATTATCGATATTGCTCATAAGCAGTATGCTGCAAAATGTGAGCTGATTGGACCAGATAATCAGCATCAGCTTGAGAGACAGATTATGCTGCAGTGTATTGATACCCTGTGGAAAGAGCACTTATCTGCAATGGATTATATGCGTCAGGGCATCGGTCTTCAGGGCTATGCTCAGAAGAATCCTAAGTATGAATACAAGATTCAGTCATTCAATCTTTTCACTAAGATGCTTGATAATCTAAAGATTCAGGTTGTTTCATTCCTCTCCAGAGTTCAGGTTCGTTTAAAGTCTCCTGAAGAGGCTGAGGCAGAGAGAGCCCAGCTTGAAGCAGCTCAGGAAGAGCAGAAAATGAGAGAGGAAGCTAAACTTTATGCAAATATGCATATTGGAAGAAATGATCCTTGTCCATGTGGATCTGGAAAAAAATATAAAGTCTGTCATGGCAGATTTGTTTAAATCTAACTGAAACGCTTAAAAAACGTATTCTAAGACCTTGTCCAGTTTTGTGACCGAAACTGGACAAGGTCTTTTTGTTTATTTTTCAAGTTTTTTTTAGATTTTTTTTATAAATTGCTTGACTGAAATACGGCTATATGGTTTAATAACCGCCGTTGCCCAGATAGCTCAGTCGGTAGAGCAGGGGATTGAAAATCCCCGTGTCGGCGGTTCGATTCCGTCTCTGGGCACCATCTCAAATATACTTCTTTTTGCCCAGATAGCTCAGTCGGTAGAGCAGGGGATTGAAAATCCCCGTGTCGGCGGTTCGATTCCGTCTCTGGGCACCATCCTTAGTTCAAATTTCCCTGACTCCAAAAACAAGATAAAACTCCTAATTAGTCCTATTGTTTTTGTATAAAATAACTGACACTTTTTTGAGTTCTGTCATTAGTAAATCCTTATACTACAACAAGTAAACAAAATTTCTTTGTATTTTGGGATGTTAAAAAAATATCTCAATTATTGTCATTACATTGTGCAATATTTTTAATATAATATGCGCGTCTTTCAAGAATGTGCTTATAAATACCAATTAAGTAATTTGGTTGGTGTTTGTTTTTATCAATTCTTCCTAGAAGAAAATTGTCGGTATACGGAACAATCGCTGAACAGAAAAATTTTGATTAGTTGTTTTCTTTTAGAGATTGTTTGTTTTGTTTAAAACATATCGTATATTTTTTCCGATGATTTGGGCAGGACTTGCCCTGTATGTTTGTGATTGAGCCTTTAATGTCTTATTTGCGAACATGAACCAAATGAAGTGAGTTTCACTTCTGGAAATCTCTCCCTTATGAGAGAGGTTGGATGTCACTAGAATAATAAAGCATGGATTATAATGAAAAAACAAATTCAATTATCTGCTAGTGCTGAGAGCGCTTTAAAGAAATTAGGCAGAAGCATCAAAACTGCTCGTATCAGAAGAGGTATTACTGCAACTTCTATGGCTGAACTAATGGAAACTACACGTGTTACTTTAGGTTCAATCGAAGATGGTCTACCTTCAGTTTCTATGGGTCATTATATTAAAGCCTTATCTGTTTTAGGACTTGATCTTCGTTTAACAAATATTTTGTTAGAAGAAACCGCTAGAGTCTAATCGTTTTCTGTGTCCTGATTCTTTCTGTCAGGACACTTCATTCCCAGCTTTTTGATTTCTCTAAATTCACCATATATCTCCTTTCTGAACGTAAATATTTTTCAATGAATTGCTGTCGCGTGATAAAATACCCAAATTCTTTGTGAAGATAGGAGTTACTATTTTGTCATCTCAAGCATGTATTAACGCAGGTGTAAGAGTCTTAAAAGAAGAGGCTCAGGCTATACTTGATTTAATTCCTTCAATCAATGAAAACTTTGTCAAAGCATGTCAGATTATTCTAAATACCAAAGGAAAAGTAATCTTAACAGGTGTTGGTAAATCTGGACATATTGCAACTAAAATCGCCTCTACTCTGGCCAGTACAGGTACCCAGTCCTTCTTTGTTCAGGCAGGAGAAGCTGCTCACGGTGATTTGGGCATGATTGGCAAGGATGACTGTGTAATTGCAATCTCAAATTCTGGTGAAGGCTCAGAGTTAAAAATACTGATTCCAATTCTAAAGCGCAGATGTATTCCTCTTATTGCTATTGTAGGTGATACCCAATCAAGTCTTGGTAAGGCTGCAAATGTAACTCTTTCTGCCCATGTTGAGAAAGAAGCCTGTCCATTGAATCTTGCACCTACCTCATCTTCAACCGCTGAGCTGGCTTTAGGCGATGCTCTGGCTGTTGCTCTGATTGAATCCAGAGGTTTTACTGAGAGAGACTTTGCCATGAGCCACCCTGGTGGAGCTTTAGGCAGACGTTTACTTGTTCACTGTCAGGATATTATGCACAAGGGAAATGAAATCCCTGTGGTTAAATCTAATGTATCCTTAAAAGATGCCCTGTTTGAAATGACACAGAAAACCCTTGGTTTTATCTGTATAGTTAATGATAAGCATGAACTTGTTGGTGTTTATACTGATGGTGATTTAAGACGCTCTCTTGAAAAGGGGGCCACTATTGATGCAAACATTGCAGATCTGATGAGTAAAACCGTTCGCGGTGTAGTAAGCTCTGATACTCTTGCTGCAGATGCTCTTGCAATGATGCATAAACTGAAGATTAACTCCATGATTGTAACTGATAACGAAAATCACCCAATAGGAGCATTTAATCTTCATGATTTAATGCAGGCTGGAATTATTTAGGAAATATAAAAATGAGTTCTGATAAGACTGTTAATTTTACTGGTGCGGTAACTGTAGTTGGTGATGTTATGCTTGACAGCTACTGGAAAGGTCCAAGTAGCAGAATTTCACCTGAAGCTCCTGTACCTGTTGTTAGAGTTACAGACAAGGAAGAACGCGCTGGTGGTGCTGCAAACGTTGCAATTAATATTGCCTCTCTTGGTGCGCCATGTAATCTGGTTGGTATTGTTGGTGAAGATAAGAATGCTGAGATCTTAGAGAAAATCGTAAGATCTCATTCTATCAAAACCGATTTTGTGCTGACTAAAGATCATCCTACTATAACCAAGCTCAGAGTTCTTTCAAGAAATCAGCAACTGCTACGTCTGGATTTTGAAGATTCCTTTTCAAATCTTGATGAAGAGATGATTCTAAAGTCATTTAAGGCTTCTGTAAAAAACTCAAAGGTTGTTATTTTTTCAGACTATGGAAAAGGTTCACTGGCTTCAGTCAGCAAGATGATTGAGATTGCATCCTCTCTTGGTATTGCAAGTCTAATCGATCCTAAAGGTACCGATTTCGAGAAATACAGAGGAGCAACACTTTTAACTCCGAACATGTCTGAGTTTGAGGCTGTGGTTGGTAAAGTTGCTAACGATGAAGATCTTGAGCAGAAAGCTCTTGCTTTGATCAGCAAGCTTAACCTTAAGATGCTGCTGGTAACCAGATCTGAGGATGGTATGTCTTTGATCAGACCAGGAATGAAAGCAGTTCACCTGCCAACATATGCCCGTGAAGTTTACGATGTGACTGGTGCTGGTGACACAGTAATCGGTACTCTGGGAACCTGTCTTGCAAGCGGAATGGATATAGTTACTGCATGTGAGTATGCTAACAGTGCAGCAGGTATTGTTGTTGGTAAAATTGGTACTTCTACCGTTTCTCCAGCTGAACTTGAAAAGGCTTTAGGCAAGAAGACCGAGTCACAGGGAGAACTCTCTGAGGACGAGCTTTATAAGGTTGTAAGAGAGCTCCAGTCACGCGGAGAGAAGATTGTGATGACCAACGGCTGTTTTGATATCATTCATCCTGGTCATGTCACCTACCTGAAACAGGCTAAGTCTCTTGGCAATAAGCTTATTGTTGCGGTTAACTCTGATGAATCTGTAAAACGTCTGAAAGGTGACTCAAGACCTATAAATACATTGGAAGACAGAATTGCTGTTCTCAGTGGACTTTCCTCTGTTGATTATGTTGTTTCCTTTGGAGAGGATACTCCTCAGAAACTTATCTCAAGAATTCTTCCTGATATTCTTGTAAAAGGTGGAGACTACAAGGTTGAGGAAATTGCAGGTCACAAAGAAGTTATTGCGAATGGTGGTAAGGTTGTGATTATTCCATTTGTTGAGGGTAAATCAACAACCAGTATTGTCAAGAAAATTCAACAGAACTAGGTTATAGGAACTGTTCTTTTCTATTTTGGTAAGAACAGTGCTTACCAAACAAAAAACTCTCCACAAAATCGGAGAGTTTTTTATATGTTTTTTCAAAAAAAAGTTATTCTGCTGTTTTATCTGTAGGAACAGCTGCAACTCCGTTGTCATCTTTTTTCTGATGACCGAAGCTGTTTCGTGAAGATGATGGTTCCGCTTTCTTTACAGTTATTGTTGAAATCTTGTCCTTATAAATCATCTGCTGGTGATGTTTTACATCAGTAATACTGATAGTGAAAGCGTCAAAGGCACTTACAAGTCCTTCAAATTTAACACCGGTGATTAAAAAGATACTTACTGGAGTACGGGAATCCATCAGCCATTTTAGAGCAGCATTCTGTCCTTTTCCCTGAACAAAGGCGTTAACCATACCTTTCTGACGATCTTTGCCTTTGCCTCCATTCTTATGAGGTTTTCCTCCGATCTTTCCACTTGGTCGCTTGTGATCGGATGGTTTTTCTGAAAATTGTCTGTTTGAGGTTTGAATATTATCTTTCTTAAAGTCTTCCACTTTATTCACGCTCTTTTATATTAATAATGCTTGCACTAATTTACCATGAATCAATACTTTTTGATACGAATTGATAGTAATTTTGTTTTATCGCTATGATTTTTGTGGGCATTACCTGTTAAAGTGCAGTATTTATGCGCCTTAAAAATACATAGAAAAATTTTTTAATAAAAAATTGTGAAAAAAGTCGCATTTTCTTAAAAAAACAACTAAAATT
>NZ_FPAH01000034.1 GCF_900116345.1 Succinivibrio dextrinosolvens
ATACTCATCATGCCTTCTAACTAATGGATTTACCTTAGTTCCATCATTTCTGTTGACTCTCTGTAGTCTGCAGTGAGTCTGTTTAAAACAATCTAAACCTGAAGGTAAAGATATGAAGCCTTCCAAAGGATCAACAGAAATGTAACCATGGTCTTGCTTAAATGAGTCTAGATCTGTAATATTCATTCTTGGGTCTCGTTTTAATTTTGTTTTTTTTGTTCACTTAAAATTATAACGTAGACCCTTTTTTTATTTCACGCTCTTATTACCATCCCACACTTTTCTGTACAGACCCGAAAAAAATATGATTGGCTGCAAATTTTTTTAATTCACGCTTTTTCAATGTCACAAAATTCTCTTTTGCTTGATGTTTCTTTGTATGCAAGCTCTCAAAACAGTACAATCCCCACACCTTATATATAAGACTTGACTCTATAATACCCATATATGGTGTAGCTATAGGACATGTTTTATGACGGGATTTCTTCCACTTATAATCACCCTGCTGTTTCTGGTAATTATATTTAATTTAATTAACCGCAAATTCTTTCATTTCTCCTATGAAATTGCCCTGATGCTGTTTGCAACTATTCTAGGAGCAATATACGTGGGAGCCAGCAAGTATTTTCTAGATACCTCTGTCATAAAACTGATGCAGAGACTTCAGCCAATCAACATTGAATCATTTCTGATGGATGGTGCTCTGTGTTTTATGCTTTTTGCCGGAGCCTGTCATCTAAAGATTTCTGATTTTTTAAAGCAGGCCCGTTCAGTCGGCATATATTCCTTTGTCGCTACTTTTTTAGGTGCGGTAATCTATGGAGTGATTTTCTATGCTATCACCGTTGCCTTTTCCATGCAGATATCCTTTGCTGAATGTCTGATGTTAGGCAGTATAATCTCACCAACCGATCCTATAGCAGCTACAAGCATTCTCAACAAATTCGGCCTGCCTCAGAAAACCGGATTTTTAATTGAGGCAGAATCTCTGTTGAACGACGGTGTAGGTGTTGCGGTTTTTGTCTGTTTCTCGGGAATGGTTATCGCCAACGCCTCCCCTGACACCTCCGTTTTCTCTGTACTGATTCATCAACTGGCAGGGGCCATGGTGATCGGTGCGGTTGTAAGTTTTATCTGTTACGGCTTGCTCAGTAAGGAAGATGATTTCAAACAGAGGATTTACATCAGTCTTCTATGTGTTTCTCTGTCCTATCTGCTATGTCAGTACTTCAACTGTTCAGGAGCTATTGCCTGTGTAGTATGCGGCATTATGTTCTCAGACTGGAGAGAAAAGCAGAGCGAGGAAGTACAGAATTCATTCAGCAGTTTTGATATCTGCTGGGAAGCTATTGATCATTTTCTAAACTCTGTTCTGTATGTGATTATGGGACTTTCTGTGCTCATGATTATGAGAATGAATGCCGTAGTGGTTATCTGTCTTGCAACCTTTTTCAGTAATCTCATTGGTCGTGGCGCAAGTGTTTATATTTGCTCTTTCTTTATTAAGGAAATACCTGATAAATTCACAAGAAACGGCTTTACCGTGCTTATGACCTGGGGAGGTCTTCGTGGTGGTCTGTGTATTGCTCTAGCCATGAGTACACAGAATATGGTCAGTGAGGAGCATTTCCAGTACATCATGGGCGCAACCTATGCGATTGTTTTCTTTACCACAGTTGTACAGGGATTAACGCTGAAAGGTGTATACAGAATGATCAGAAAAGACTAGGAATAGGCAGTTACAGTTCTGATGTTCTGCAACTGCCATACAGATTTGAAGGATTGGATGAAGATAATTAGAAAGCAAGAGTTCCGTTTACGAAAAAGCTTGCCTCGTTATCGAACTTCATATTTCCAAAATAGGTTCTGTTTCTGTAGAACTTGATTTCTCTGTCAATGTTGTAGCCAACACCAGCCTTAACAGATAACTGATTAAATGGAGTAATCAGAGCAAAAAGATTGGCGTTATATCCTTTCTCCTGTGCATACACCTTTGACCTGTCAAGATAATAATGTCCGCCCTGAATTGCACCTGCATCAGCACCTAATGCGAAGTACTCGGTAAATCTGTAGTTTGCAGATGTTTTTGGATAGCCTAGAGATGCAGAAAATCCCAAATCTGAAGGATTTCTGTACTTAAAGCCGATAATACCGAAACCATAATTGTTTGCTTTGTTGAATGAAACTCCAGCACCGGCTACCATTGACCAGTCATTCTGGAAGTCATAGGTTAAAACGGCGTGAGGAACAAGATCATAGCTTTTTGAAACCTTGATGGAATTCTCATAACCTAAGGATAGATAAGTACCAACATCATAGCCTAGATTTCCGGTAATCTCACCAGCATAGTGTGCATCTGCATAGATAAGATTCAGATGCTCAAATCCTGTGGTTTTCCAGTCAAAGTCATAAGTGGTTCTCTTATAACCAAAAGTGAAGTTCTCATTACCTGCATCAAAGCCGTATACAGAATAAGATGCCTTGTTATATGAGTTCTTTACCTTGGTTTTAGAGGTAAAACTGCCGTAAGGAGTAAAGTGCCATGCAGCAGAAGCATTTAGGGATAGTGCAACACCAATAAAAAGAAGAGATAATTTTTTCATTTATTATAGGACCTATAATTTCAACAGATTTTTTACCATTATATGACCTAAGTCATGAAATTCAATAGAGAAAATTTAAAGATCCTATATTAAAGCATATCAGGCAACATGCATATGCTTTACGCGCTGAGACTCCTCTGCTCTTTTGCCATCATTGAATCTGTCTAAAGTCCCGACCAGATATCCAGTAACACGTCTGATTCTCTGGAAAGGGACACCTTTTCCGACACATCCGCTGGGATCAGGTCTTAATCTGCTTACATTATTGTTAATCATAATCTGTACCTTGAATTACTTATTTAATAAGTGGAGAAAATCTAAGATAGTGTTCAAAAAAATATGTTTATTCACTATCTATATATTAAATAAAGAAAAAAATTAAATCAATAAATAGTAATAATTATTATTATCAATATTAACTAACTGAGATCTAAGTCAAAGTAATTACAATGACAGTCCTAATCATTCAAACAAGCAAAAAAATAGAAAAAATCAACTAAATTATTTTTATTTATTTTGGGCTAAGCTTAATCGCTAACTGTGATTTGTGCTATATTTCACGGTTGGAAATTTCCAAGAACAATAATGGACAATAAAAATGCGTCTTAATGCAAAAATACTAGCCACTGCCGTTTTTTTTGTATGCCAGTCTGCTCTGGCAGCATCTACAGATGATGATATCAATGACAAATTCACCAAATTAAATGGAACTATTGACAGTATCAATGGTGAACTGAATTCCCAGAGAGCCACCCTTAGCGGAATCAAATCCGAGATTGAAAATTCTAATCTGAAGCTGCAAAGACAGGTTCTAGAGGAACTGAAATCAGTACAGAGACAGAATCAGTATGTATATGATGCTATTCTTGCAGAACGCGAAAGCCTTGGAGGAAAAATGATCAAACCTCTGCGCAACTATAATCTGCAGACTCCTGACGGAAAGATGATTTTAGGTCAGAAAGAGTATGTCTATGTAAAAGAAGCCAACGCAACTATTGATGCCAGAATTGATACCGGTGCCTCTCAGTCTTCCATCAGTGCCTCAGATGTGGTTGAGTTTGAAAGAAACGGTAAAAAATGGATGCGATTCAATATTGTCCATAATGATCGCACTATTAATGTTGAAGCTCCATACGTAAAACAGACCCGCCTAAGACAGTCCTCAATCGAAGGCTACAGCTACCGTTCTGTAGTTAAGCTTAATATCAAGATCGGTGACTATTCAACTGAAGCTGAGTTCAATCTGATTGACAGAACCCAGATGCAGTTTGCCCTTCTTATCGGAAGAAATCTTCTAACTGACATTGCTGTAGTTGATGTTGCCAGAAACAATGTACAGAAACGTACTGATAAGGATGGTTTACTGATCCTTTCCATTGATGATTACGAAGATAACAAGAAGAAAGGTATTGATGTAAATCAGAAATATGATGAGCTGCAGAAAGAAAATGCCGGCGGACAGACTGCTACTCTGTCAAAAGACAATGCACAGAGTCTTGGAACCAATCCAGACAAGGCACTGCCATCTGTGAGAGACAAAATTGAAACAGAAAACGGCAGCAAACCTGCTATCAAAAAAGATCCAGTAAAAAAGACCAGTGAAGACAAGAAAAAAGATGAAAAGAAGAAAAAGGAACTGACTGAAAAGGAGAAGGCCGCTTTAGAGCTTTCAAGAAATTCTAAAAAGAGTCGTTCATAAGATCAGATATCAAGGATAGAAAATGGTTTCCCGCGGATTATTTTATTTTGTAACAGCTATTCTTTTTCTTGCAGGTATTCTTCTGATTGCTTATCAGAGAATTACATTCAGTGTCCCATTTGTTCCAAATCTTGCAAGAGAAATCTGGACCGTTGAGGCTAAGGTTGAATTTGAGCCTAATCTTGGAGAGGCCTGCGAGGTTAAACTCTCCCTTCCAGCTGTTCAGCCTGGTTTTACCCAGCTGCAGCAGAATACTGCAAGCCTAGGCTATGGTGTTAACTATGTAAAAAAAGATGGTACCACTTTTGTTGAGTGGACCAAGAGAAATCCTCAGGGCCTACAAATCCTTTACTATACAGCAGATATTCTGGTTGATCAGGATTCCTCAGAAAGCTCAATGATTGTTCCTGCTCTTGAGGAAAGTGTTGAGTCAGAACCATATGCAACTGCAATGAGAGAGATTGCCTCAACTGCAAGTTCAAGAAGTTCAAATCCATACTCTTTTGCAAATCAGATTATCCATGAGCTGTCTTTAGACAATGAGATTACCTCTCTGCTTCTTTCAAAATACAAGAAGCCAGAACTTCTGGTTCACATTCTGAACATCGGTCATGTTCATGCCAGAACCGTTGGTGTGCTTGATCTGAAAGATGGCAGAAGAAACCAGAGACTTCATAATTATGTTGCCGTTTTTGACAAGTCTGAGTACAAGGTTTTTGATCCTAACACCGGTCACAGCGGACTTAAGAAGAATCAGATTATCTGGACTGATAACGGAACCTCAATTTTAGATGTAGCCGGCGGTAAGCATGCTTCAGTAAGCTTTACCACCATAAGCAATTCAGTAAGTGCAATTGAAGCCGGTAATCGAAAAGCTAATATTGATATGGTTGCAGGTGAGGAGCTGATTCCTTTCTCACTTCAGGCGCTTCCTGTTGAAGAACAGTCACTGTTCAAAACTCTGCTGCTGTTGCCTATTGGTGTTGTAATCGTGGTATTCCTGCGTGTTATCGTTGGTATCAAGACCTCCGGTACTTTCATGCCAGTACTGATTGCCATGTCCTTCCTTCAGACTTCTTTATGGATCGGTCTGATTGGCTTTGTGTCAATCGTAGGTGTTGGTCTGATTGTACGCTCCTGGCTGTCTCATCTGAATCTGCTGCTGGTTGCCAGAATTTCAGCGGTGATTATTACGGTTATTGCCCTCATCGGCTTTATTTCATTCTTTACCTATAAGATTGGTCTAACCGAAGGTGTCAAGATTACTTTCTTCCCTATGATTATTCTTTCATGGACCATTGAGAGAATGAGTATTCTGTGGGAAGAAGAAGGCTATAAGGAAGTTATCAAGCAGGGCGGCGGCTCTCTGTTTGTTGCTGTATGTGCCTATCTGACCATGAGCAGCTTCTTTATTCAGCACTTAAGCTTCAATTTCTTAGGCCTGCAGCTGATTCTGCTGTCCTTAGTTCTGATTATGGGTAACTATACCGGTTTCAGACTCTCCGAAATGAAACGCTTCAAGCCTCTGGCTGTTCAGATCAAGAACTTCAGAAACGGTGATGAAACTGAACTTGAGTCCGTAAGATTAAAGGAAGAGTTAAAAGAGATTAAGGCAGATCCTCACAATACCTACAGAACCTGGAAAAAACAGGCTCAGCTTAAGGTTGAAGAGGAAGAAACAAAGAAGGATCATGAGTAAATGGATCTTCTTAAAAAGATAAAGGAATTTAAGAACCGTTACGCTTCTCCATTTGAAATGAGAGACGACGGTATCATGGGAATGAATCAGCGTAATGTCAATTACATTGGCAGATACAACAAGCGTTCCCTGTTTCCTCTGGTTGATAACAAGCTTCTGACTAAAAAGATTGCGCTTGAAAACCACGTCAATACTCCGGTACTGATTGGTTCTGTTGAGAATCAGCATCAGGTTGAGGATATCTTCAACATCATAGGTGATCATACTGAATTCTGTATCAAGCCGGCCCACGGTTCTGGCGGTAAGGGTATTCTGGTTATCAAGGACAGATCAAAGACCTCCGGTAACTTTATAAAGGCATCAGGTCAGGAAATTCCTACCCATGAGCTGAAAAGACATATCACCAATATTCTGGCCGGTCTGTTCTCCTTAGGCGGCAAGCAGGATATTGCTCTGATTGAGGATCTGATTCATTTTGATAATGTGTTCTCAGGCTACAGCTATGACGGTGTTCCTGATACTCGTGTAATTGTATTCCAGGGCTTCCCTATCATGAGTATGATGAGACTGTCTACTGCAGCATCAGACGGCAAGGCAAATCTGCATCAGGGCGCTGTGGGTGTTGGTATCTGTCTGCGTACCGGTCGAGCAGTACGTGCTGTACAGTTCAATGAGCCGGTTACAATTCATCCTGATACCGACAAGGATCTGAGTTTACTTAAGGTACCTCACTGGCATGAGGTTTTAGAGCTGGCCTCCTCCTGCTACGATATGTCAGGACTTGGCTATATCGGTACCGATATTGTTCTTGATAGAGACAGAGGTCCGATGCTGCTTGAGCTTAATGCCCGTCCAGGTCTTGCCATTCAGATCTGTAACAATGCAGGACTTCTGCCAAGACTGCGTCTGATTGAGGCTATCACCAAGAAACACCGACTTTCAATCAAGGAGAGAGTCGCTTTTTCAATGGAACACTTCGGTGTTTTCAAAGAATAGATAATAGCCACGGCAAAGTCCGTGGTTTTTTATGATTTTTCTCTAAAAATCATAAAATTATTCTCAATCTTTTATCCTCCCTACATTTTTGTTTCAGGTAAGTTTGCTATACTGTAACTGTATGAAAATAGTGTCATTATTACTTATTCCTTTAGCATTATGCTGTAGTGTTCCGGTGCAGGCATCTGAGATTAGTGTCTGCAGTCTCTCCTACAGACCTAAAACAAATGAAACCGCATTTGCTGCGGTAGGTTCATCTCTGAAAATTGCAGATGAAACCTGTACCAATCATTATCTGATTATTCCTTTTGATACCGTATCAAATGCCATAACTATTCCACAGGGAGAATACAGAGCTGTAAGCATTGACGAAGAGGAAGTTCTCTTTACAACAGATAACGGAGCTGGCCATAAGGTAAAAAGCTGTCCGGTATGTGATCCTATTGACTATCTTGTTATTAGAAAAAATACACCAAAGACACTGTGTGTAAAATCTGCGCTAAAGGTGAACTCCTGTGCTGTAGATGACAGCATCAGCTATGTGGTAACCAAGAAAAGTCATACCACTGAAGGTTTATGTGCCCCATCGCTTGTTTATTTCGGACGTGATGGCAATACTTTAAAATTTGCTGTAAATGACTGCTCTTCCATCTCCAAACCAACCTTAAGCTATGATTTATCCTTTGGTGATGAAATCAGATTCCTCGATGAGCAGATTAAGATCCTAAAGGCTGATAATAAAGGTATTTTCTACTCAAGAATGGAGCCTCCTGCACTTAAGGTTAATGATCTTCTGAGCCGTGAACAGCTTGAACAGGAACTTAAAACCAAAGAGAATGACAAAACTGTCAAATCTAGTGATAAAATAGCCTCTACTCAAAATGAAAACAGAGCTGCATCCTCTGAGGATGTTCAAAGCGAAAGCTCAGCCCCAACACAGAACATCGTTGAGAATAACGGTGAGTCTATGCAGTAATTAGGAATAACATGTTAAAAATTCTACAGTTTTTACCTGTCATTTTATGGTTTGTCACCTATAAGATGACTTCAAATCTGATACTGGCTACAGCTGTTATTGTAGTTGCCTGTCTGATTACTACTGCTATTGAATACTTTATGACCAGACAGCTTTCAAGAATGCAGATCTTTTTAGTTGCTGCTATTCTTATCTTTGGTCTGCCAACCGTTTTATTAAATGATCCTGCCATTATCAAATGGAAGGTCACTGTGGTTAATATGCTTTTTGCTGCCACAATCTTTGTATTTCAGTTTATTCTCAAGAAAAATCCTTTTGCCTTCCTTTTTGAAAAGGAGCTGCCTCTGCCTGAAGAGGCCTATAACACCCTAAGCCTGTGGTGGATGGTGTTCTTTGTACTTGCAGGACTTTTAAATATAGTCATTGCTTTCTATCTTCCTGCTCTAATCGGAGTAACTGAGATAGAAGCAGAGGAAATCTGGGTAGACTACAAGACCTTTGGCAATGCCATACTAAATGGAGTGTTTGCCTTAATCTGCGGTTTTGTACTGCTTAAAAAGTACCCGGAAATAATGAAAAATCTAGAAAAATAGAATATACGGAGTAAGACAATGCCAGATCAGAATTATGGAAATATTAAATATGCAGTAATCCCTGTTGCAGGACTGGGTACAAGATTACTACCAGCAACCAAGGCTATTCCAAAGGAAATGATTCCTCTGGTGGACAAGCCTCTGATTCAGTATGTGGTTAATGAAGCCATTGCAGCAAAAATCAAAAATATTGTTCTGGTTACCCACGCTTCCAAAAATGCCATCGAAAACCATTTTGATACTTCATTTGAGCTTGAGGCAACCTTAGAGAAGCGTGTTAAAAGACAGCTTTTATCTGAGATTCAGAACATCATTCCTTCAGATGTGTCTATCCTGAATGTTCGTCAGGGTGAGTCTAAAGGTCTGGCTCATGCAATTTCCTGTGCGTTCCCTATTGTCGGAAAGAATCCTTTTGCGGTCATTCTGCCTGACGTTATTGTTGATGATATGGCATCTGATCCTAAAAAAGACAATCTGTCTGCTATGGTCAGAAAATTTGAATCAACCGGTGCTCCTCAGATCATGGTAGAGAAAGTTCCTCATGAGAACGTCTCAAGCTATGGTATTGTGGATATTGAAGGCAAGACTCTAAAACCAGGTGAGTCCTGCAAGATTAAGCAGATGGTTGAAAAGCCATCCTTAGATGAGGCTCCATCTGATCTTGCTGTAGTTGGCCGTTATGTTCTGCCTGCAGAAATCTGGTCATTATTTAAGAAGACTCCTATAGGTGCCGGCGGAGAGTTCCAGCTTACCGATACAATCGAACTTCTTATGCATATGATGGATATTGAGGCTTATAATATCGTGGGTAAGTCCCATGACTGCGGCAATAAGCTTGGTTATGTGGAAACCTTTATTGAATATGCCTTAAGAAATCCTGATTTTGGTTCTTCCGTAAAGGATTTTGTAAAGAAACTGGTTAAATAATTTCTGTTTTTCCTGCAAAGAGCAGCTAAACAAAAATTAGCTGCTTTTTTTCTTTATAAATAAACTAAACTTTTAGTTAGCTGTAAGTATATTTGTTTTGAAATAAGCTTTTTTACAGAGTCAGAGTGGCTATGAACAGTAAACATAATCAGTATGCAAAAAAATTTGTACAGATGGATAAGGAAGCGCTTTATACGCTGATCCTGTCCCTTGTAATCTTCATTTTTTTCTGGGGCGCCATTTTTATTCTGCAGAACTGTCAGGTGTCTTTATGGCAGATGCCTCTGTGGTTTGTGGTTTCCTGCATTGGCGGCTATCTGCTGTCAGTAGTGGGTGTTGCCGTACTGATTAAATACTTTATGAAAGACTTTGATTTGGATGATAACAAATGACCTTAGTTCCGGTTCTCGTTTTTCTTGCGCTGATGATCCTGATTGGAGTCTATGCCAAAAAAGATCTTAAAAAAGCAGAAGATTTCAAAAAAGAGTATTTTATAGCCAACCGTTCTTTAGGCGGTATTGTACTGGCTATGACTTTGGTTGCTACCTATGGCTCGGTAAGCTCCTTTATCTCCGGCCCCGGTGTTGCCTGGAATCTTGGTTTTGGCTGGGTAGTCTTTGCTGCCCCTCAGATTATCACTGGCTTTTTACTTTTAGGTTTGATTGGCAAGCGACTGGCAATTATCGGCAGAAAAATTGAAGCCTACACCATAATCGATGTCATTCACTATCGCTATGCCAACAAATCCCTGACGCTGCTCTTATCCATAGTGCTTCTAATCTTTTTTACCGCTATGGTGGTGGGACAGTTTATTGGCGGCGCACAGATATTTACTGCCATTACAGGTCTTGATTACAAGCTAGGTCTTCTGATCTTCGCATCAGTTACTGTCATCTATACCTCCTCAGGCTTTAAGGCGGTGGTGCTGACTGATACACTGTGTGCCTTTCTGATGATTACCGGTATGATTACCTTAGGCTATGTAATCATAAAGGATGGAGGCGGACTAACTCAGATCATGGAGGTTATCCGCAATACCAATGTTGGCGAGGATGGTATTTCTGCTAATCTTAAGGTTACAGCCAATGGTGCTCTGCCATATTCTCTTTTATTCTCAGCCTGGCTACTGGTTGGCTTTTATACAGTTGCCCTGCCTCAGTCTGCTGTAAGAGCTCTCTCCTACAGAAGCACCTCAGATCTGCACATGGCCATGTTTGTTGCAACTGTAGTCTGCGGTGCACTTATGATTGGCATGACCCTTTTAGGAGTGCTCTCCCGCGGTGTGATTCTTGAGCTTCCAGAAAACGGAACTGATGCCGTTATTCCTATCCTGATTGCAACTCATATGCATCCGATTTTAGCAGGAATTACCATCATAGGACCTCTGGCTGCGACCATGAGTACAGTAAGCTCGCTTCTGATTTCTGCCTCCTCTGCGGTGGTATCTGATATCTACTCGCAGCTGCATGATAAAAAAGAGAGCAAAAAAGATAAATTTAGTGCAAACAGTAAGTTTGTGACAATTTTTATTACATCCTTCATAGGATTTATTGCTATCCTATTAGCCATGTATCCACAGGATATTGTAGTGTGGGTTAACCTGTTTGCTTTTGGCGGACTGGAATCTGCATTCCTCTGGCCTCTGGTTTTAGGACTTTTCTGGAAGAAAATGAATGCCGGTGGAGCTCTTTTAGGAATAATCTTTGGTCTGGGCGTCTATACAGTGTGTATGGCTACAGGCTTTAAATTCATGTCCTTCCACAATATTGTGATCGGTACCGCCTGCGGTTTAATCTTCAGTGTTATTGGAAGCTATATCTTCCCGGATACCTCAAAGGACAGACTGAAGATATTCTTCCCTCATAAAATTTAGATTAATTATTAAAAATCTGTCATAAAGAAACAACAGGCAGATAATAAATAGAATAAAGAAATATATAAGAATAAATTAGGATATACGATGAACTGGAAAGTAGTATTAGCTTTGATGGTAACTTTTGCTTTGATGATGAGTTCAAGTTACACCATGCTGATACCGTTTCTTCCTCTTTACATGCAGAATGAACTGAAGGCTACCAGTGATGAAATTGCCATGTGGTCAGGCTTTACCTTTTCCATCACCTTTGCTGTAAGTGCCTTCATGTCCCCAATCTGGGGCAAGCTCTCTGATAAGATGGGAAAAAAGCCTATGATTATCAGATCAAGTATCCTGTTATCCATCACCTACTTTTTAGGTGGAATTGTTACTTCCCCCTTTGAGCTATTTCTGGTTCGAGCCTTTCAGGGTATTGCCGCAGGTCTCTGGCCTGCCTGTCTGGTGATGATTTCTGCCTATGCACCAAAGAATAAGCTGGGATTAAGCATGGGACTTATGCAGAGTGCCAACATCTGCGGCGGTATTTTAGGTCCTCTTTTTGGAGGAATTCTTGCAACTTCCTTTGGCATGAGAAATTCTTTTTTCATAGGCTCTGCAGCCCTGTTTACCATCTGTGTACTGAGTATCTTTATCTTAAAGGAGCCTCCTGCAGATAAGGAACTTAAAAAAGCTGAGAAAAAAACAGTATCCACAATGGACTGTCTTAAGAATGTAAATATTCTTATTCTGCTTTTATGTGTAGGACTGACCAATTTTGCCATTATGGAAATTCAGCCTATTATGTCGCTCTATGTACAGAGTATGGCTGATAATGCTGATGATGCTGTTCTGCTTGCAGGACTTATTCTCTCCTCTGGAGGTCTGGCCGGAGCTATTGCCTCGCCTTTATGGGGAAGAACCGGACAGAAAAAAGGCTTTGCCAAAACCATAACAGTAGCCTTTTTATTTGCAGGCTTCATGCTGACTATGCAGGGAATTCCTGATAACCTGATTATCTTTGGCGCAATCCAGTTCATCTGCGGACTAGGCTTCTCCGGAGTATTCCCTTCTGCCAATTCAATACTGGTACTGATTACACCAGCCTCCTCAAGAGGAATCGGCTTTGGTCTTATGGCTTCAGCCCAGATGCTTGGCGGTGCTTTAGGCCCTATTATCGGAAGTCTGATTGTAACCCTGACCTCCTACAGCTATGTTTATGTATTCTCCGGAATATTAATGTTCTGTATGGGAATTTATATTCTGTTCTTTGCTCCGGAGTCCTTTAAAAAAGCAGCAAATCAGATCAAAGTTACAGATATTCAGCCAAAACAGGATTAGGGTTAATATATGGATAAAGCACTTTTTACCCTGATCCTTTTGTATGCAAATGTTTTTGTAATAAGTGCTTCGAACACTTTAGTTCTGCCTTTTCTTCCGGTTTATCTTAAGCAGGATTTAGGAGCAGAGTCATCCGATCTGGCCTTATATACTACCTTATGCTACTCCATAACCTTTGTGGTTAATATCTTTATCTCCCCTGTCTGGGGACACTTTGCAGACAAATTCGGCAGAAAGAAGATGCTTATAAGAGTATCATTTATCCTGTTTCTCTCTTATCTGTGCGCCTATCTTGCCACTTCTCCTCTGATACTGTGTATTGCCCGAGCCGTACAGGGCTTTGCCTGCGGTATGATGCCTGCGATTATGGCCTTTACAAGTTCACTCTCTACAGATCATAAAAAGACTCAGTTAAGAATCGGCTATGTACAGAGCATCAATCTTCTGGGAACTATTATTGGCCCTGCTGTGGGCGGTGTTATGGCTGAATTCTTTGGAGTCCGTGAAAGCTATTTATGTATCTTTATTCTTATAGCTGTAGTATGTCTCATCAATATCCTGCTTCTAAAGGAGCCTCCAGTTCATGAGCATCAAAACAGCATAAGTGAGATTCTGCCTTTATCAGAGATATTAAAAGATCCTATTATTGTTTCGCTCTGCTGCTGTATTGTAGTGAATTCGGCTGTAATCATGATGGTCGTACCGATGCTTGCTGATTATGTGGACAGCATGACTACATTTAATGAGCCTCTGGCCCTATCCGGCATTATTTTCTCCTTAAGTGGTATTGCAGGTGTACTGGCAGCCCCGCTCTGGTCAAGATTCGGTTCTGAAAAAGGCTTTTTAAAAGTTCTGATGTTAAGTACATTGGGTGCTGCGGTTGCCTATATGCTGCAGTATCAGATGAGCAGTATTCTGATGTTCAGTATCATGCAGTTTGTTTTCGGTTTATGTATCTGTGCAACTATTCCTGCAGCCAACTCTATTACTGCAAAACACATAAATCATCAGAATCAGACTAAAGCATTCTCTGTTCTATACAGTGCCTCTCAGTGCGGTAATATTCTAGGTCCTGTCTTTAGTGCTGTAATTATCATGCTTATTGGGGAAAGAGCTGTTTTTGCTCTAGCCTCTGCCCTATTATTTACCATTTTTTCTTATTTATTTATGGTAAACCGTATAAGACAAAATGATAAAAAAGCCTCTTGATTTTCTTAATAAAAATTATTACTATTAAGTAACGTAAATTATTAAACATATTGTATATAAAGATAATTTTTTTTAATTTATTACAGTAATGTTTACTATTTATAACAATACCTACTTAACAAAATTGCTTTTTATTTCTTTATAATCATAAATATGTCTTTATACTAATAAAGACTAAACGTGAAAATTTTACAGTTAGGATTCACCCTTTATGCTACAGCGAAGAAACAGTAAACAGCGTAACGTGATACGAGAATATCTATGCGGACGTATCGATCATCCTACCGCAGAGAAACTATATAACGAAATCAAGGAAGAGTACCCAAAGATGTCTTTAGGTACTGTTTACCGTAATCTAATGTTCTTAAACGAGATCGGTGAGATTCAGGCCATTGAAGTTGGTGACGGAATTACTCACTTTGATCCGAATCCTCAGCCTCACGCACATTTTTATTGTAAAAAGTGTAAGCAGGTCAGCGATATTTTTATCGAAGATTATTCTAAGATTACAAATGTCTTTGCAAGTCAGACCAATAATGAAATTGAAAAGTGCAATGTCTTTTTAGAGGGCATCTGCGAGATATGTAAAAACAAGGCTGACGCTTAATAAGCTTTTCTAAATACAATTATTATAAAAATAGATTTTCACTGTATTTATTATTTTGGAGTGTAAATACAGATAAAGAGATAACTCCATAACACATGCTTAACTTATTCTTTAACTAAGGAGAATACTATGTCATTTGTTTGCACAAAATGTGGCTATGTACACGAGGGTCCTGAGGCTCCAGAAGAGTGTCCAATCTGTCATTACAAAAATGTTTTTGTAGAGCAGGATGCAGCAAAGAGAAATAAATATCAGGGAACAAAGACTGAAAAGAATCTTCAGACCGCTTTTGCAGGTGAATCTCAGGCTCGCAACAAATACACCTATTTTGCATCAGTTGCTAAAAAGGCCGGTTACGAACAGATTGCAGAGTTATTCTTAAAGACTGCAGATAACGAAAAAGAACACGCTAAGTTGTGGTTCAAGGAGTTAGGCGGTATCGGCACCACCGAAGAGAATCTTCTGGCAGCTGCAGAGGGTGAAAACTACGAGTGGACTGATATGTACGATCAGATGGCAAAAGATGCTGATGCAGAAGGCTTTACAGAGCTTGCTGAAAAGTTCCGCGGTGTTGCAGCCATCGAGAAACGCCACGAGGAAAGATATCGTAAGCTGTTAGAGAATGTAAAGGCTAAGGAAGTCTTTGAGAAGTCAGGTGTTACCGTCTGGGAGTGCCGTAACTGCGGCCATATTGTAGTTGGTACCAAGGCTCCAGAGAAATGCCCTGTATGCAATCATCCACAGAGCTACTTTGAAGTTCACATGGATAACTTCTAAGCAGAATATTCAGTTAATATATTTCCAACCAAAGATTAAGGGAGCTACTGCTAAATAGCTCCCTTTCCTAATTTGTCGTTTTTTATCCGCTTGACTAGACCCTAGACCGGTTACTAATTTCTGCCTCTTGGCAGTACCAGATTTAGAACCACAGCAACAATTGAAGATAAGCCGATTCCTGTAAACATAAAGGAACCGTAACCTAAAGCTGCACCGCCGATACCCATAGTTAATGTAACACTGACGATAATCAGATTACGGGTCTTGTTCATGTCTACACTCTTCTGGACCATGCTCTGAATACCAACTGATGCGATGCTTCCGAACAGAAGCAGCATGATTCCGCCTAAAACTGCAGGAGGAATACTCTGTAGCAGTGCAGAAAGCTTACCAAATACAGAGAATACTAACGCTGTGACTGCTGCAATACGGATAACCTGAGGATGACTTACCTTGGTGATCTGAATTGCACCGGTAACCTCAGAGTAGGTGGTAACTGGAGGTCCACCAAGGAATGAAGCTACAAGACAGGCTAAACCGTCACCGAACATGGTACGGTGCAGACCAGGATCAGCAATAAAGTCCTTTTTGGCAACTGCACTGATTACGTATACGTCACCGATGTGCTCAATCACAGGTGCGATGGCAACCGGAATCATAAATACGAAAGGCTCCCAGGCAAACTCAGGAAGATGGAAATTGGAGATACTGCTTGGGAGTGCAAACCAAGGAGCTTCCTTGACAGCTGTAAAATCAACAACTCCCATGTACACAGCGCAGGCATAGCCAACAATAATTCCGCAGATTACAGGGAAAAGCTGCAGCATACCGCGGCAGTAAGTCAGAACTACAATTGCTGTTGCAAGGGAAATTATTGCTAATGTCCAGTTGGTTTTGGCCATATCAACACCGGCTCCACTTAAGGATAAACCGATAAGAATAATGATAGGACCGATTACCACCGGAGGGAAGATGCGGGTCAGAACTCGTTTTCCCTGCCATTTAATTAGGAAGGAAATGCCAAAGTATACACAGGCTACTGCAGATATACCGGCAATGGTTCCTGGCATTCCCCACTCTTTGGTTGCAGCAATGATAGGAGCAATGAAGGCAAAACTTGAGCCTAAAAAAATAGGTACCTTACCACCAGTCACCAAGTGAAAGAGTAAGGTACCTATTCCTGCTGTAAACAGCGCTGTTGCGGGATCAAGTCCTACAAGAAGAGGGACTAAAACTGTCGAGCCAAATGCAACAAACAGAAATTGAATTCCAATCACTGTTTTTTTGGCCGCAGAGAGTTGTATCTCATCCATAATTGAGTTTTCTCTGTTAGTTAAATGAAAAATTTTTGCATATTATGTCAGAAATCACATTACTTTTGAAGATTATTTTTCTTTATCTGTATTTAATATTTTTATTATGCCTATATATCATATCTTTATGAAGTTCACCAAACTTTAGACATCACTTAAGAATTTAGACAAAAGGTGCAGTGACAGGATCTATGGAGCAAGGCTTTTAGGAACGATGCAGCAAAAATAAGTTCTAAATAAGATTATATCCTAGACCCAGCCACGAATCTTTAGGATTTTAGGCACTCCTTGCTTGCAGATGTAGTTCACGTTTATATTGATTCTAACTCTTTATTTTTTCTGACTTTACAAGAAATTACCGTCTTCGGCGTGGTTTTTATCTTCTTACAGGACACTGCTTTCCATTACAATCTACACCAACAGCGTTACACAATGTAAAAATCTGACAGCATATTTTTGGAAAAATCACATTCATATTTAATGAATCAACAAGCTCTGTACTCTTAAGTCCTTTTACATATGTTTTATTCGCATTTTTGAATAGACTTTTTAATCCTGATAATCCGTTACATTTTGAAATATCGATATTTTTAGAAATGTTCAAAAAGGCACGAATACTATTCCTATCATAGAGGAACCAATCTTCAATGGAGCTTTTAGCCTGGATCTCATACACCTCTTTGGCGCCTAAAGTTTTTAACAGGCTTATTACACTCTTCCAGTTTACTAGCGGTTTTCTGGCAAATTCAAAAACATCTGTATCGTAACTTAGAAAAACTTTGTAATCATACGTACTGGCAGGATAATCCTGCTTTATTTTCTTCTCAAAAATGCGTTTTGCCGTAGACTGATAATTACCGACACCTTTCAAATTGTGAATTTTAACTTCACAGGTCAGTCTTCCACCACAAAGAGCTCTCAAGTGATTTATAAGTTTCTTGTAGAATTCAACTTCGGTATCCCCTTCTACAAATACGACTACAACTATCTTCTTTTGAATACTATCTTTCTTTGAATTCTTTGGCATTTTTATTTTTCCAGATAACTCAAAAGAATTTCATTATCCGCATCTCCTCCGGACAATAATTCAAAGATGTAATTGCCAACAGAGTCATTGCTATCGGCAGCATCTGTAAGCAAGTATTTCATACGTTTACTGTCAATTCTTGAAAAATCAGCAATGCCATTACAATTTGGTTTACCTATGTAAATATTATTAGTATTAACATACTGAATAATATAAGGAGAGTGGCTTGAAACGACAATGCGACATTCACCTGAAAGTTCTGATAGAATTGACAAATAACTCTGCAGAAGACTTGGATGAATTGAATTTTCAGGTTCTTCTAGAGCAATGAGATGATATCCGTTTATCTTGGCAAGAATTATATACGTCAGCATTAGAAAAACTCTTTTTGCTCCATCTGACATACCTAAAAAATCCAAAGGCTGATTTAAATTAATATCCTGAACATACATTGAATATACTTTATTAGTAATAATATAAGGAACATCATCAGGAGTCTTTAAATCATGAATATCACCTAAATCAACTTCTTTGACATCAAGCTCCAGAATATTTGGGAACAGCTGTTTAAAAGCATCAATTAACAAAGCGAAACTATCTGGAGAGGATTCTTTAAGCTTATATACCACTCTTGGAATATCGGCAACACTTGTTAAGTCAAAATTAACCTGGTCCTTAAATACAATAGGAGATTTATAATACTTAAGTGCTGCATCAAAATCTCTTTCTATATGAACATTAATGCTGTTGAGTTTTTTTATAATGGCCTTATAAAAGTAATCATCAAGGGCTGCCAGTTTATTAACAACCAACTCATTATCATCAACTTTTATGACACTTGCACAACGACCAGTCTCTGAGGATTTAAATAAAGCTTTTCCATTCTCTCTGAAAATCAATCTGCTTGCTTTCTGGTGTTTCTGCAGAACACGATAAGTAAGCCATTCTTTCTCAATCTTACAGCCATTTTTTTGATTATTCTGATTTTTTAACCAGGAAAATTCAAACCCATAGTTAATCTCATATGTGACTTTGTCTATATCCATATAAAAATACAGATCTGCCACAAAATTTTTTAACGCAAGCTTTTTATTCAAAGGAATGCCGTATGAGGAAGACATCATACGAGTTTTGTTTTTGGGATCTTCTTTAATAAAATCTACAGAATACTGAATTGCATTCAGAAGATTTGATTTTCCATAGCTATTTAGAGAGACCAGAGAAGTTATTTCATCCCCAAAGGTTAGCTTATCATTGTCAATATTGCGAAAGCCTTCTATTCTCGCACTTATAATTTTCATAGTTCACCCCACAGCGCAAAAGATGATACTATCAATAAAAATAAAACGCAATAAAACTTTGCATATATATCTTAAATAAAGATTGTTCTTTTATAATATAAAACAATATATGCAATTATTTTTTTAATATTATCAATTTTTTTATAAATACTAATTTCATTTATCCTGTTCTATAGGATGATGTGAAGTTGGATTTGCAGATGGCTCTGAGTCAATAACTCTATTCTGATGGTATACCTGATTTTGTGGCTGACTATTATGTGAAGGATACTCATCAGAAGATGTTTCATCATTGTTATTTTTAGAATAATTAGATCCAATAGGCTTATCAGTTAACTGAAAGTCCTGATAATCAACATCATGCTCTCTTAAGAGCTTCTGAAGATATTTAATATAGTTATCTTTTGAATTTAATGCATTCTTAAGTTTGAGAAGAATTTCATCCTTTATATCCATCTAAAATTTCCTCAAACAATAAAACTATCAGTTAAAGAATATAACTGCTATTCTGAGGTATCAACACATTCAATCAAACAGTGATGCTTCTTATCAGAATCGTTATCCTTATCATAGCTGATACCAACCAGAAGAATCTTTCCTCCGTAGCCTTTTAGTGCGTTAGGATAATGCTTGGATTTAATCTGATCAATAGCTGTTTTAGCTGTTTTATTCCATTTAAGTTCTATAACCAACGCAGGCCAGTCTGATTTCTTTTTTGGAAGATAAACAATATCCGCATACCCCAGAGCTGAAGGCAGTTCTTCAAACTGCAGGTAATTATCCTTATAGGTATAGTAGGCAAGCTTAATTACACTTCGAAGACTGTCTTCCTTGTTATAATGAAGAGGAGAACACTCCTCTCTGTGGAGATTTTCTATCTGCAGGGCCACAGCATCAGCATTCTGTTCAATAGTGTCCATAAATAGCTGATCGCTTTGACGGAGTCTTAATAAGGTCTCCTCATGAGTAGTTTTTCTTATTGTTCGCTGAAATTCTAGTTTTATTTCTTCATTTGGAATATGTACTGTTCCTGTCTGAAAATTGTAAGAAAGATAACCTAAGTGAATCAGAAGAGTCAGAATATCATCCTTTCCAGAGAATGAAGTCAGATCATTCTGAAAATCAAGTGTATCTACCTTAACTTCAATTCCTCCGATAAGCTCAGCGATTGTCTTTGACAGACCACTGTAATCGCGGCTGATATAATTCAGAAGATTATCCGCAGATGATGACTGAGACCAGTATGATTCAAGGGATTTATTGTAAACAGCTTTCATAACCGAGTTTGGGTTATAAATTGAAATAAAACCAGAGTCACAGGTATCTATGCTGTTACCGTTACAAAGAAAAGAATAACCGTCATACCACTTTTTCATCAAAGAAAAATCAATATTATTTTTTTTACACAAGGCTAAAACTTCAGCTTCAGTAAATCCAACATACTCTGAGAACTTACGGGGATTAACCATGGTATATTCATCAAAATCGGAGATTGCAGATTCAGAACCATCCTTTTTATTGGAAGAATTCCTGTCATGTAAGCTGCAGCAAAGATTTTGGAGGTACTTAAACTGTTCTTAAACAAGGAGCGTAAAAACTCAAGATAATTTTTATGTACAGAAGGATTCTCTCGAATTGGTGCATCCCATTCATCAATAATGATTACAAACTTATTTCCAGTATGAGCTACAACATTTTCAAGGGTTAAAGACAGATTGTCTTTAATGACGACAGATGGATATGCGGCTTTTACCTCTTCACTGATTGAATTTATAAGATATGAGGTAATATTCGAATACTGATCTGTATATGGCTTGATGCCGGTCATATCAATATATATAACATCATAACTGTTCAGGTGTTTCCTATAAGAAGGATCTTTTGCAATACTCAAAGAAGAGAACAGTGATGATGAATCACAGCTCTTGTCATAATAAGCACAAAGCATCTGCGCTGCATAGGTTTTTCCAAAACGACGAGGTCTGCTGATGCAGGTTAAATATTTTGAAGATTCAATTGACTGGTTAATAAGCGACAAGAGTTCTGTCTTATCAACATAATCTCCGGCTAATACTCTAGAAAAGCCACTGTTTCCTGGATTTAAACTGCCCATAGTGATTCTGATTTATGATAAATATATACTTTCTACAGATTAATTTTATATTAAAAACAGGTAATTAATAAGGGGAAAACATCAAATTTCAGATGTTTTATGAAGCCAAATCTTGAAATTAAAACTTTAGATTGTTGCATGATAGGCATGGTTGATATTATATCGCTCATAATTGACATTATATCGTTCATGGTTAGTATTATATTCAACTCGCAATTAAAAGGCTTTACAAAAACATCTTGTAAGATATACCTCAAAAAAGCCTCTTAAAAAAAATGTTATTACCGGAACAAGAACGAGAAAGAGTTAAAGATAAAGAATAGAGAAAATCCAATGAAGCTAACAACCTATTTTTTGTTGTGACAAAATATCATCAGTCATAACCAAATTTTTTTCAGCGGAATTTTCTATTGAAATGGTTAAACTAAATGTAATCGTTTTTTTAGAAAAATGCTCTGTTCTGGATGTTTACATATTCGATTAGAATGTATTTTTAAGGAAATTCTAAGTTAATTCATTGTAAAATATTGTTCTTTAATGATGTATTAAAAATCAGGATACTAATAAAACTGTTATAAACTATGTCAATTATCAGTAAATTAAAGCTTAACTACAGTATTTTTCCAATACTTGTTTTTTTCGTTCTGTCTATTTGTCTTTTTTCGCTTTTTAGAACAGGACTTGTCATCTGGAAGTTTAATGACTGTGTCGATAATCTTTCCGAGATCTTTTTATACGGATTAAGATACGACATCTCCATTAACTGCACCATGTTTGCACCTGTATTACTAATAAGCATCCTAAGCGCATTTGCAGGAAATACACCTAAGCCTATAGTCACACTTCAGAAGTATTATCTCCCTGTTATTCTTGCAGTTCAGCTTTTTGTTGAGCTTACAACCATACCTTTTATTCTTGAGTATGGTATAAGACCAAACAAGCTCTATGTTGAATATCTTATCTATCCTAAAGAAGTTATCAGCATGCTCCTGAACGGACATATCATCGAATCTGTTGTCTGTGTTGTGCTGACCGCTGCAGTTTTCTTCTGTTTCCTGAAGATATCTAAAAAGCTTCATGCAGATTACCAGAATGTTTCTCGAAAATTAAATGCGTTAATTCTTTTACTTGTTCTGATTGCTGTTCCATTAGGTATAAGAGGAACCATATCTCATAAACCTCTGAATCCTTCAAATGCAAGCTTCAGCAATACCCCTCTTGTAAACTCAATTCCACCAAATTCATGTTTTACTGCCTTCTATGCACTAAGACATATGAATGTAAATGAAGTGGACAGATCATCAATCTATGCATTTGATACCAAGGAGAATGTTCTTAACAACCTTAAATACCTGTCCACAAGAATAATGCCTGAGAAAACAGATGAATCCTGCCCTCTCAATCAGGTTATTACACCTGCATACAAACAGGATAAAAAGAGAAATATCGTAATTATCCTTGAAGAGAGCTTTGGCGCAAGATATGTGGAATCTCTCGGTGGTGATGCAGTTGCTCCAAATCATGAAAAACTCAAGGAAGAAGGCTGGTGGTTTGAGAGGATGTATGCCACTGGACACCGTTCTGTTCGAGGCATAGAGGCTGTAACTGCAGGGTATCCCTCAGGGCCGCTTTCAAGTCAGGTAAAGCTAGAACATCCTGATGGACTTACAACTATAGCTAACGTATATTCAAAACTTGGCTACTCTACCTCGTTTATCTATGGAGGAGAGAGTCATTTTGACAATATGAGAAACTATTTCTTTAACAACGGTGTTAAAGAGATTATTGAACAGAAGGATTATGACAAGCCAGAATATGTTGCATCCTGGGGTGTTTCAGATGAAGATCTGTTTAAGAAGGCTAATGAATTCTTTGTAGAGAAATCAAAGAATAATGAACCATTCTGTTCACTGGTATTTACAAGCTCTTTCCATGATCCTTTCGATATTCCTGAAGGAAAGGTTAAGCTTCCGGATTCAGTTAAAACAGATGATCCCAAAAGACTTACTGCGGCTATGTATGCTGACTATGCTTTAGGCAAGTTCTTTGAGATGGCTAAAAAAGAGGAATACTACAAGAATACTGTATTTGTGGTTATAGCAGATCATGACTCAAGAGTAAGAGGCATTGACGCCTTTCCATTCACAAACTTCTCAATACCGGCTCTAATCATAAGTCCTGATATTAAGCCATTTAAAGATGATAGAGTGGTAAGTCAGATTGATATTTTCCCTACTCTACTGTCGCTGACTGGTGTTTCAGGAGAATTTCCTCTCGTAGGACAGGATCTGACTCAGGATAACATTACCCAAAGAGCTATCATTGCCTATAATGAGATTTTCGGCTTTTATGATACTAAAACACTTACTTTGTTAGCGCCTTCAATTTCAATGGAATTTCCGGTTTATAAGCATAATAAGCTAGGAAAGAATTTTATCAGAGAAGGAAGTGACTACAGCCGTGAAATCAGTTATCTGAATACAGCTTTAACAATGTATGAGAATAACTATTCAAGAATTGGCTGTGTAAAGAAGCTTGAACAGAACAAGTAATTTTTCAGGATTGACCTGTGTTTTCTCTGTATTTAATTACTGAAAATTTCACAGGTCGCTCCTAAATTTTTAATTAGAATAACATCCATTAGCTCGACCATATTCGTCGAAGATATCCTGAGAGATAGTCTTCAGGTTCTTAGCTATTTCATTCCTTTTACGGAAAATGTATTAAATGAGCTGCCTTTTTCAGTCTATATCCTGATATTCAATCAGTTCCTCCATACTGCAGCAAAGGGCTCGGCTTAGTTTTAAAAGAGTTACGGCTGATGCTTTGTTAATACTTCTCTGGCGCTGTTCAAAAAGCTGAATCTGTCGTAAAGCAACACCAGAATATTCAGCCAGTTTTGACTGAGACATATTTATGTTGAGCCTTTTATACTTAAGCCTTGTGAAAGGATATTTCTCTTTAAAGATTTCATCCATCCTATCAGCAAACTGAGTGATATCCATTTCATGATATACAGGATACATTCTGATAATTTCAGAAAGAGGTACTGTTTTTAAGATTTCCATGAAACTTCTTGAAGAATACCACTGATAAAACGCCAGAGCCCATCCTGCCCAGTATTCTGGAGATTTATCCAGATACATGGCATCATCAACATCTTTATATGGAAAATTCACCTGAGATAGAACTTCTCTTGCTAGTTCACATCCATTCATTCCTGCAACATATCTTGGATTCCCAATGGCAACCTGTTTGGAGACCGATGAAACAGCAAAGGCTTTACCAAAGTCGTCTGAAGAAATATTCAGTGACATAACGGCAAAATCAACAGCATGCCCTAAAACGTTCTGAGCACTCGAAAGATATATTTCATCGTATGCGTGGATCGTCATTTTTAATATTCTCTCTCATGATATCTAAAATAAATAGAGCATCAATACTGTCGGAAGAACTTCGTGTTTGTCTATAAGCCTGTCGTGCGGCTTTATCTCTATCGTCTTTTTTCTTAAAGTAAATGGAAGCTACAGCATCTTCAGCGCCAATAAACTTAAGATGAGAAAATGCTTTCTGACTTTTAAAAACAATCTGTTCACCAAGTTTTCCAAGATGCATTGCTTCGGTAAGTTTTGCAAGAGAGATTGTCCCGGCAACAAAATCCTGAGCAAATGAAAAATATGAATCGTCAGCACGATAGCCAATGATTACATCATATGGTTCAGGATCAATAAAAAAATTCTGCTGAAGATATGTCTTGGCATCTTCGGATATACTTCCATTCTGCCAGTAGGTTCGGTATTTTGTTAGAAGGGCCAGCCAGTTTAAAATGCTGTACTTAGGACTGTTAAGATTCAGAATCCTAAGAGTATCAAGATCGACTTCATAAATATTTGCATAGCCATCCTGATTTTTTGAACAGGCCCATTCTTTAGCAAGCTCAAGATCCTGTGTTGTATAAAAGCCATAACCGTAATCATTATTACGCTTACCGCCTTTATATACGGGATGTTCTATGATGTGATCTGACCCATGATAGATAAGCATAAATATCTCCTTATACTAAAAAGTATATCGCTAAAGGGATACTTAAGCAAGAAATGATGAATAAATATATTTACATCAAATTAACAGCTCATGTTTTGATGCATTGTCCAAAATTGTACCCAACGTTCTTTCCTCATTGTCGCTGTAATTATTTTATTGATGTTCTGTTTTTAACCTCTAACTTAAGGCTTCTTCTCTGTGTTAAAAAAATTAAGCATGCCAGTAATCATTTCTTTACGAAGATTAGAAAGCCTTAGTTTATCTCTGGATATAGGGAGAGGTCTGATTGCTTTTATTGTCATATATCCAAGACGGGTGGAATAGATTCCGGCTGCAAGCCCCTGACCTACAGCTGCACTAAATTTAGCAAAAGTCTTAGCTCCAACAGCATCTGTAATGGCATCAGTAGTCAAGTCGGCTATACCTATAAATACAACATTGCGAATTATCTTGCGGTAGAGCTCAAAACGTCCCCATAAACCACAGTGATATCCATAAACCTCAGCGATTTCACGCACCATCCGCAATGAACGTGCAAGTGAAAATGCCATATCCAGCCAGGCAATAGGACTTAAAGCCACAACAACGCCTGTTTCACGGGAACGTTTTACTACAATGGCTTTAGCTTTTTCATCAAGATGGGATAACACATCCCGCTCATAGAGCTCGAATATGTCTTCAGCAGAGAAATTTGGCTTTACCTTCTTTAAAAATGAATCCAGATGCACTTTTGATGATGAATCAGAAAAGGTGAAGATTCTTTTACAGAAAGCAATTGTATCCTGTGCACTTCCCTGCTGCAGAATTTTTTCATGCATTACTCTGCATTTATAGGTGTTTTTAAGTTTAAAGACTGATTTTAGCTCTCTGAAAATCGAAATAATAACCAGTATCAGTACAAATGAGATACCGCCTGACCAGCACCAGCCAGCAACTGAGCTTTTTTCAAATGCCAAACTGATAAGTTCGTAAACCTGGAGCCCACCTACAGCAATAAGCAACAGCAGAATCATAAAAACAGGACTTGACCAGAATCTGGTTCTGAGGATTGCAGCATCATCTTCATCGTCTTTATCATAGCTTACAGTTGTAAGCTCCTCTGAGGGAATTTCTGATGCTTTTATTTCCTTAAAATCACTTTTCCCTTCAACAAAGAAACCTTTTTTGTAACTTTCACTTTCTTCTGCAAGAGGATCATTAAAGACGTCAGCTGTATTCTTTTTTACAGCACCATCTGGGATCTCAAAGCCTGCTTTATAATTACTCATAGCTTATCCTTTAAAAGATAACTTAACATTACATCCATATTTATATTAGGAATAGGATCACCGGGACTGATAACAGGCGGCTGCAGCTCTCTTAAAATGAAATGCTGTTTAAAATCCTCCATGCTCTGCTCTGACCACTGTGAGGGAATGGAGCCCGGATAAAAATACTTATCCTCCTCTCTTCCTGTAGAGAGAACCTGGGTATTCTTTCCCTGATAGTTGACCTCAAGACATTTTGTCGCGGCGATGGATGATAAAACCATGTACTGACAGTTGGAACTCTGTCCTCTTATTTCATGAGATGCAGAAGTGACCATAGAGCGCAGAAGCGATAAAAGATGCTTTTCCTCATCATAGGTTATCTGATCTGCTTTGGTGGCAGCAAAAATCACTTTATCAATCTTTGGAGAAAAAATCCTCTGTAAAAGATTATTCTCTCCATATGAAAAGTTTTTAAGCAGAATCTCAAAGGTATCATTTACATTTACAAATGCTTCTCGGCCCCCACCTAACGCTGAGAAACAGTCAATTAGAATCACCTGTCGGTCAAGCTTTGAAAAGATGGTCTCATAAAAATTCTGCACAATGTCTTTCTTATAAGACTCATAACGTTTTTTCATGACGGCATATAAGGAATTCTTTGGATAATCCTCTGGAATCTCCCAAAGCCATGGCATAAATTCTATAATGGGAGCTCCTGCAAGATTTCCTGGAAGTACCTGTCGGCTTGGAACAATCAAAGACATTCCTGCTTTTTTACACTCTAAAAGCCATTTTACATAGAGTGCAACACTATCCTTAAGCTGACGAGGATCGGGTGTTTTTAATGGGGAAAGTCTCTCGCCTAATGCTAACAGGGGCTCTGTGCAGGATATAAGCTTTGAGAGCTTATTTACCTGAGCAAGCATCATTCTTGAAAAATCCTCATAAGAAAGATTGAGGAGAACAAGATCGATTAGCCATTCTCCAGGATAATCCCAAATATCAAGATAAAGATTGCGGTTATTTCCAGGCATTAAAAGACGGTTTTCTTTAAAGCGTATCTCAAGCCTGATTTCACTTATATTGTCGGTGGCAACTGGCCATTGTGGATTATCTTTAACTAGACAGTCATAGTATTCATGATATGGAAAGGCAGGAACAGACAAATCATGATTAGGGGCAATTCCTCCGTAATAAATTCCAGCTTTCTCATATTCAGAGAATCTTGGAAGTCTGTCTGATATTCCTTCATTTCCAAAATTTAAAATGGTATTAACAAGAGACGTAATAAAGGCAGTCTTTCCTCCTCTGGAAAAACCTGTGACACCAATCTTTATCTCCTTGTCAAAAAGGCGATTGACGCCCTCATTTAGAGTATCTGAAATCTCATCAAACAAGCGGTCAAAGGACTTGAGAGGATCAGAAAATATATTCATTAAAACTCCTAAAAAGTTTTGCAGGAATATCTAACGTACAGATGTACATTATGTTTTTTTGAAATCAGCTATTCTCTTTATAGATTGTACATAATTTATTTAAAAATAATCAGGTATTCTGAGATTTCAACTTGATATTAACAAAATAAGAGAAACAGATTAATAATTTCCAGACAATTCTCTATCGGATTAATTACAGCCTTTATTGGAGGGGACAGATAACAAGAGGACAGAAAGAGGACGTAGAGAGAATGAATGAGTTCTGCATAATACAGAAAGCTCATTCATAAAAAAGGTACAGTTTATGACCGAAGTCCACTACTTATTAGTTCTTTTTTTAATAAAGAAATCAAGATCATCGTGGAACTTAACAAGATCAAATGAATAAATGCCCTTTTTAAACTCTTCAATGTAATCATTTATATTGTCAGAATTTAACAGGTACTTATCATCCCTGATGTATTCAAGAACCTTATAACTCATTTCCAGACTAAAGTGAATTGTGTCATTATAATTTTTGACATCAAAAGTAAAAGGAAGATTATCAAAACCATATAATTTGAAATTCTTGTATTTTGAAGCTAGTTTTACATATTCTTTTAGAAACTCTAAGTAAATCTCTATTTCTTTTCCTTCCTTACGACGAAGATCTAATGCCCACTCAAGTTTAAAATAAGGCTGAGCATAGCAGTAAAAAGTTGTTTCAGGATGAGCTTTCACTAGAGACTCTATGTTTTCTTCAACATTTTTCTCTATTTCAGCTTTATCTTTATCGGATATTTTATTTAAATTTCTTGGGGGTATTGAATAATAATTATTGAGATCATTCAATACATTTACCATATGCTGATTCTGATAGTTCTCTGCCCAGTTTTCCATATTGCCAAATCTTGAAGCATACTGTGGGTTGTATATCCAGGCACTGTGCTCATCAACATTAAGTTTTTCTCCGCGACAAACAGGATCTAGATTTCCTGAGGTAACACTACTTTTTACCCATTTGAAAAAGCACTTCAGATACATCTCATTCAGATATATGTTGATATCGTTAAGATCATTGTCATCGTACAGAAACTCAAAATCAGATGTTTTAAAGGTAATAAGATCATTAGTCAGAAGTAGTAAAACACTCTTAATCTGCTTACGTCTGAAAACATCCTCTAAAATGATTCTGCGCTCATTATTTCTGCTTCCGACAACAGACAGATTAAACCATTTACCGTCTAAATATTCTCCTGTTTTACTATTAGCCAAATTCTGCATGTGAGAATTGCCAATAATCACAGAATCGAAATCAAAGTTTCTGATATAGCCAGCATTCTGAAGTCTCTCATCTACAGAAAAATACTGATTATCCTCATCAATAGAGGTTGAATATAGATGTAGAGGATCAAAACACTTGGCAAAAAGAAAAATAACCAGGAATAAAAGCAGACAAGCAAAACAATGACCACAAATGAATGTGATTACAGCTTTTTTATATTTGTCGTAAACAGTCTTCATTTATTAGTCCTTATTAGAAATTGAAATAAATAAATGTAGTGTAGGAATTTACGATAATTCTAAAGAGAGCTAAACAGATTGCGATAACAGAAAATACTGAAATTACAATAGAATACTTCTCACAGTGCTTATCAAATATATCCTGAGCCTTAGGGAATAAAAATACTACGATAAAGCTCAATATCAGTACATATAAGTATTTTCTTAAATCATGAAGATCAAAACCTGATTTTATTTCCCAGTTAACTCCATGAGGGATATTCAGAGAAAAAAGGTTTTTATATACATATGAAGCACATTCAACACTATCGCTTCTGAACATTACCCATAAAAGACACACTGTTATAAAGGTAATGAAGATAGATAATGGCTTGACGATACTTAGTTTTGAGTCTGAAAAAACTCTATGGATAACCATAGCAGCACCATGTAAAGCGCCCCATAAAATAAAGGTAACTCCAGCGCCATGCCATAATCCGGAAATGCATAACATTAAAAAGATGTTAATTAGAGTTCTTCTATAGCCTTTTCTATTACCGCCCAAAGGAATATAAACATACTTGGTTAGAAAATAACCTAAAGTAATATGCCATCTTCTCCAGAAATCACGAATAGAAGTTGCTTTATAAGGATCATTGAAATTCTGTGGCAGTTTAATACCAAAAATTAAAGCAGATCCTATAGCAATATCGCAGTAGCCACTGAAGTCAAAATAGATTTGACTTGCATAGCCAAATGTAGCGAGCCAGGCTTTTATCGTATTGAAATCTGTATAACTTGAGTACCAGGTATCAACAAACATTGATAGATAATCTGCAATGTAGACTTTTTTAACACAGCCGATTGCAATCAGAAAAAATCCGTTAAGAATGAGCTTGTAGTTAACTGAAGATTTAAGTTCTTTTAACTGAGGAACAAGATCATGATACTGAACAATAGGACCTGCAATCAGATGAGGAAAGAATAAAACTGCACAGGCATACTCTATAAAATTACTTTCAGGTGCTTCTTTTTTATAGTTATCTACCAGCCAGGCAATCTGCTGGAAAGTATAGAAAGAAATTGCTAAAGGAAGAACTATATGAGCAACACTGATAGATACACCAAAGATCTCATTGAATCTATCAACAAAAAAGTTGGTATATTTAAAATACCCAAGAAGAGATATGTTTGTTACAACACCAAAGGTTAAAATCCACTTGCTTTTGTATTTATTTATACCGTAGTTTGTAATTGTATAGTTAAACAAGAGAGAAAATATAAGTAAACTAAGGTACTTTACTCCACCCCATGTGTAATAGAACACACAGCTGAATAAGATCAGACATAGTGTGCCCTGCAGTCTATTTGAGGTCAAAAAGAAAATTAAGGCAACAATAGGAAGGAAAATAAGTAAATACTGATATGAAGTGAAAACCATATTTCTATTGGATAAAAAAGGCCTAAACAAAAAACAACAGCATTCTACACCTTTTAAAAAAGTTATAAAAGATAAAAAAACATTTCAGATTGCATTAGATTTGAAAAACTGGGGATAACTGTGTAGATTGGGCAATTTTTAGAACAAAGCTTATTGAAAATTACACTTTCAGTAATAACAAAGAAAAATCGTTAAAGCTGAAATTAAGAAAAAATTCCCCTCAAAAAAGTAAAGACATCAAATCAAAAAAATGATGTCTTTACTGTAATGACGTTTGCTTTATTTATGCAGTTAATTTTTGATTAAGCCTTAAACTTATCAAGATACCATTCAACAGTTTTAACAATACCGGTATCGAAAGTTTCATCAGCCTTCCAGCCTAATTCGTTTACAATCTTGGTAGGGTCGATTGCATAACGTAAGTCATGACCGGCTCTGTCCTGCACAAAGGTTATGAGTTCTGCATAGGACTTTCCATCCTTACGAGGTCTCTTCTCATCCAGAATTGAGCAGATGGTATTTACGATAGTAATATTATTACGCTCGTTATGACCGCCAATATTGTAGGTCTCACCTGACTTGCCCTTGTGGAAGATTAAGTCAATTGCCTTACAGTGGTCCAGTACATATAACCAGTCACGTACATTCAATCCTTTGCCGTAAACAGGTAGTGACTTAAGATTTAAGGCATTCTCAATGATATGAGGAATCAGCTTCTCATGATTCTGCTTAGGTCCATAATTGTTTGAGCAGTTAGAGGTGGTTACATTCATGCCATAGGTATGATGATATGCTCTAACAATAAAATCTGAACCTGCCTTTGAGGATGAATATGGGCTGTTAGGAGCATATGGAGTAGTCTCCTTGAAATAACCGCTTTCACCTAAGGTTCCATAGACTTCATCGGTTGAGATATGATGGAATCTTGCATCCTCATAGCCAGCCTTCACCTTGCCAGGTGCATCCATCCAGTGACGTCTTGCGGTTTCAATTAAGGTAAAGGTTCCCATCAGGTTGGTTTCCATAAAGACCTTTGGTCCCTTAATTGAGTTATCCACATGGCTCTCTGCGGCAAAGTGGATTACGCCTCTGATATCATACTTGGTGAATAAATCCTCTATCAGCTTCTCATCACAGATGTCGCCCTGTACAAAGGTATAATTGGAATCGTTCTCACATTCCTTTACATTGGATAAGTCACCGGCATAGGTCAGCTTATCCAGATTGATTACATGGTAATCTGCATACTTTTTACAGAAATATGGAACAAAGTTTGAACCGATAAAGCCTGCGCCTCCGGTTACAAGTATTGATTTGGTCATCTCAGATAATTCCGTTTGCTTTATTTAATTAACTTTCTTTGCCTTGAATATAATCTTTCTTAGTTCTGATTATACCTTTTATTCTATAAACTGAAGGTTGGAAC
>NZ_FPAH01000019.1 GCF_900116345.1 Succinivibrio dextrinosolvens
TGTATTCGGTGATATCAAATATAATCACGGTTTCAAAAGATTCAGACTGCGATCTAAAGCGAAGGTAATAATTGAATTTGGGCTTGTGGCTCTGGCTCATAATATAAGAAAATGGGCCAATATAAGAAATGAAATGAATGCGGTAATAAGTTAAAAAAGAACAAGAAATACCTTAAGCTTCCCACCTTATCTCTCTAAAAGTTCTAAAAATCTCCAATCAAAATAAATATCTCAACAAAATCGTATTTGAAAATTTCAATTCCCTAGAAATAACAAAATTCTATGTTTGAAAAATGAAAGAGGCTGACATACTTTTTAGTCAGCCTCTTATTTTTTGAGATTACTTTAGCTTTGCTTTCAGTGACTCCCACTGGTCTTTTGGGATATCCAAAGAAGTCAATGCATCTTCTACACTGAACTTTTTGTTCTTTACCAAACTTCTTAGGTGCTTAATTGTTGCTTCCTCTCGACCTTCCTCACGTCCTTCTTCTATTTTCTGACTCATCATGCTCTGATAATCAAGAATTTCCATCTCTCGATTCAAATATGCTTCATAATTTTCAGGATCTTTCATAAAGCTATTCCTTATATCGATTGCCTTACCAAGAATCTGGTCGCTCTGCATCGCCTCTTCCTCTTGTATTGTAAGCTTACCAGAAAAGTAGGCAAGCCACTTTTCAGCGCGACTCATTTCAGAGACTTTCTTTTTCTTAAACTTCTGAAGTTCCAGAAAGTGCAGCTCCAGCAGATTCGTAATTGGATTTTTGTTCTCTACGTTACAGATTTTAGCAGTACAGTGAGGATTCTGACTTGCATCATCTTTAAATATATTGAACCTCAGCACATTGATACAGATAACCGGTTTAAGTTTATCGTAGCTTTGTCCTTTAATTAACGATCCTACATAAAGTTTTGACCAGTAGAAAAGACTTCTTCCTATCCAGCCGCGATCATTTGCAACCTGAACTTCAATATCAATTTTTTCTCCTGATGCCAGAGAACAGCAGATATCGAGTCTGGAGATTTTCTCATAAGAATTTTCTGCGTGCTGCTCTGTATCGGTGTAAATAAGATCGGTAATTAGATTATCACCATCTCGTTGTAAGATAGCATTTAAAAAATCAATGAGAATGTCCTTATGAGAGAAAAGCTTCTTGGCAAAAGCATCGTTAGTGGTACTGATATGACCTGCAGCATTAATCTCAGCTAGAATTATTTTTTCGCGATTATCGTTATGTAAATTTTTCATTCATATATCTCTCAAAAATGATTAGACTGATTAGGACAAAAATAATAAACGACAAATTTTCAGGCCTACGCGTAACCATATCATTTTTTTCGAGAATTCCGGATAATTATTTGTTTTATAAGGAAGATGTTTTTTTTTAATCAGCATTTAAGGCTAATATTGGGATTTACTTAAGAAAAATAATTTACAGATAAATTTCAATAAATTAGGTCTGATTAAAAAAAATTCTCAAATTTCCAACTATACTGTTTATATGAAAATTCTCTTAACTGAGAAAGTTTTTGTATTGTCAAAACAAGACATGTTACCTGATGAGGTGTTAGATGTTTAATAAACTGTCAGTAAAACTCAAAGTCATGGGCGGTTTCTTTCTTGTAATTCTATTCACGCTGATAATCGGTATCACAGCGCTTATCATCATGAATAACTTCAATAATGCCTCTGCCTATGTCAACGAGATTATCAATGTAAAACATGGTCGAACCTACAACCGACAGCAGGCTCTAACCAAGGCTTCAAAACTGTTCTTCAACTACCAGTGGGATGTAGCCTCTCTTAGTGACAAACAGGTTACAGAACTGAAGGATGCGGTTACAACCATTGTCGACTCCATGAAAGCCATGACCGGCAAGACCGATCCACAGATCACCAATGCTATTAAAGGCTCTGTAAATGCAATTAACGATGCCTTCAATTCAGAATTTCTTCCAGCAGTATTGGAGAAGAATCAGGAACGAGCCACCAACATATACCGAAAGGTAATCTATCCTAATTTTGAAATTGCAGAAACCAATCAGTCAAAGCTTGGTGAGGCACATCTGCAGCTGGCTGGTCAGGCTATTGAGTCAAACACTTCAACCGTACCTTTCTACTGCACCTTAGGACTACTGATTTTCGCATGTATAGTGGCAATTATCATTGCCTATGCCGTAACCAACTATACAGTTAACAACCTGGATAAGGCTGTTAAGGCTGCAACTGAAATTGCTGACGGCAATCTTACCCACAAGATTTCCTCAAACAGCAAGGATGAATTCGGAACCCTGATTCGTGCAACCGATGCGATGCGTCAGGAACTGAATGATCTGGTATCAAAGATCAAGGATTCTGTGGCAACAGCAGTATCAGATTTCAATGAAATCAATAACATCACCATAAAAATCAATAATTCAGCAGAAACCACCGAAAGCAAGGCTGTAACAGTTGCAGCAGCCTCTGATGAGATGGTTTCAACCACAGGAGACATCGCCAAGAACTGTCAGAGTGCAGCTTCAGCTTCTGAACATGCCAATAATACAACCGAGCAGGGTGTAAGCGAAATCAACGGAACCATTGAAAGCATTCAGGCTCAGGTTGAGGCTACAAGACAGAATGCAGATCAGATTAAGGCTCTGGTAGATCAGTCCCAGAAAGTCGGTACCATTGTTCAGACAATTGAGGATATCGCCTCTCAGACCAACCTGCTGGCTCTGAATGCCGCCATTGAAGCTGCCCGTGCAGGTGAGGCCGGTAAGGGCTTCGCGGTGGTAGCGGATGAGGTTCGTGCCCTGGCATCAAGAACAGCAACCTCTACTCAGGATATCATCAAGATGGTTACCAACATCCAGAATGATGCCAACACTGCCAATGAGTCTATGATGCAGTCTCTGCAGAATATGGATAATCTGTCAGGACAGACCACCAATATTCAGGGAATGCTGGGCAGCATCATTGATCAGGTTTCCAGTGTAAACAGTCAGATCACTCAGATTGCTACAGCTGCTGAACAGCAGACTACAGCAACATCAGAGATTTCAACCAATATGCAGGGAATCACCGGTGAGTCTCAGGATCTGCGAGCCATGGTCAACAGCGCACAGGAAATGGTTAATGATTCCGTACATAATCTGAACTCACTAAGAGATATGGTGGCAAGATTCAGAGTTTAATTATTTCTCAGCACTCAATTCCGGGAGAACAGCCTCATTTTTGGCAGTTCTCCCTTTTTTACATTTTTTCACTAGAAATGCTTAAAAAAAAAGAGATGTGATGGATTGTCTGAGAAAGCAGTTTAAATGCCGCTTTTTTGTGATGACGGAGTCTTACAGAACCTCAGGCTCTGTATTATTGTTGCATTATCAGTAGAGGTTACAGGCTATATCAGATCGTCGTATACCACGAAGATCACTGAGCTTTTCCCCTTCTCTCCATATTCTTCAAGTCTGATGATCATGACATTGGAATTCTGTCGCTGCCATTCCTCAAACTGCTGTAACGCTAGAGATGTCTTTCTTCTTTTAGACCCACTCTTAAAGTCGTCTAAAAACTGTTTGACTCTGACCATGTTTGCTCCTTACGGGCACAAAAAAACCGTTAACTATAAAGTGTAACGGTCTGCGCTCGGTAATGTCTGACTGTTTAACATCGGGGTGACAAAGTCTCTGTGCACATATCTATGACCTCCTGATATACGAACTGTCTCGTATTTCAAATGTGCAGCAGTCAATAGTTCACGTAAATAAATATATTCTCTACAGAGGGTAACGTTATTTACCATGCATTTTCTCCTAGCTATCTTGATTGTAAATAAATCTAAGGCCTATGAAAATAAATAATTGAATTCACGTCACAAAAGTTTTTGTTTTTCCATAAAAACTGAGAAACAGTTAAAAAAACTCTCTTTGCAGAACCTGTCCTAAGACTATAGGTCTTGCTTAGAACCATGTCTGGCAAGAGGTTAGCGGATATATATGTTATGGTCCTGAATACATCATGGATTTAGTTCTTTTATCTTGTGCAAAACAGTGCAATTTCAAAACTGTGCTCTGAAAACAAGACGAATAAGCACTGCTTTGGTATCATGAATATTATGTGCCGCAGCAATCAACTCCGGCATATATCAGCCAGACAATGCTCAAAAGAACTCTACCGCAGTTTGAGCAGACACAGCTTTCACCAGTCACTAACCTAAGGCTATTTATTTGTATGAAAGAATTTGTAACCTTAAAGAACGGATTAAAAATGCCTCGTCTTGGCATGGGTATGTGGTATATCGGCGAAGAATCCTCAAAAGCCCGCGGCGAATATGAGGCTATCCGCATGGGTATAGATTCCGGTGTAAAACTGATTGATACGGCTGAAATGTACGGTATGGGCCGTTCAGAGTCCTTTGTCGGACGTGCCATCAAAAATTATGACCGAAACTCTCTGTTTCTGGTTTCAAAGGTGCTGCCATCCAATGCCGGACGCAACCACATCCGTTCAGCCCTGGAGCACTCTCTGAGACGTCTTCAGACTGATTATCTTGATATGTATCTCTATCACTGGATTGGAGATACTCCCTTCCCTGAAGTGGTAGAGAGCATGGAACGCTTTGTTGAGGAGGGGATAATCCGCTCCTGGGGTGTTTCCAATTTTGATACCGGGGATATGATTGAGCTGGTTGAACACAGCGGCGGTAAGAACTGCGTTGTAAATCAGGTACTATACCATCTGGGCTCCCGTGGAATTGAGTACGATCTCCTGCCTTACATGAAAAAGCAGGACATCTATCCAATGAGCTACTGTCCGCTAGCTCAGGGCGGCTCTCTTTCAAGGGGAATTCTTCAGGATGAAACCGTCCTTAAGATAGCCCGCAATCATAACCTGAGTCCGTCTCAGGTACTGCTGGCCTTTGTACTGGCAAATGAAGATATGATTGCAATTCCAAGAAGTTCAAGCGCCAGACATACTCTTGAAAATGCGGCGGTAAGAAACATTACCTTATCCGAGGAGGAGCTGGAGCTTTTAAATCAGGCCTTTCCTGCCCCGGATCATAAGGTACCGCTGGATGTCTGCTAGTCCACACTGCAGAGCAGCTTTAATAACAGGGCTTTGAGCTGCTGAGCATCCTCCATGGTAAAACTGCTGCAGTTATCAGTGATTTTGCAGCAGATTTTCTCGGGAATATCATGAGCCTTTGCCTTGAGCATACGGCCTTCATCAGTAATTTCAGCTATTACCACACGCTCATCTGTCTCATCACGGTATTTCCTGATAAGTCCCATGGTGCAGAGTTTCTTGATGACCGGAGTCAGAGTGCCTGAATCCAGATAAAGCTTTGCACCCAAATCCTTTACTGAAATCTTCTCATGCTCCCACATCACCATCATGGTTACATACTGGGTGTAGGTCAGATCAAGATCCTTAAGTAAGCCCACATAGGAGTTAACTACTCTTCTGGCACAGGCATAAAGGGGAAAACAGACCTGATTTTCCAAAAGCAGAGGATCGTTCTTATCTTTTTTAGTCATAGCTTAATAATCCAAGGTGAAAAAAAACTTTAAGTCCTCTGTCCTGAAGACAGAGCTAATTCACTCTTATGTTTTTTATTTTAGCAGTTTTCTCTGTTCTTTCTAGCTTTTACAGGCTTTGAACAGCTTATTCTGAATACTGCTCTAAAATTATTTTGATATTTTATTAGATTTAATTTGACACAATTAAATTTTACTATATAATTATACACAGTAAAGTTAATTATACAAGTGAGAGGAATTTATTATGTCAATGATGCCAGTTAATTCTGATAATTTTGATAAGGAAGTATTAGGTGATGACAGCTTCAAGATGATGTTTGTCGGTGCCGAGTGGTGTGGTCACTGCAAGGTCATGAGACCAGGCGTAATGGAGTTTTCAGCTGAAAATCCAGAGATTAAGCTGTGCTATGCAGATGCAGATGAAGCAGCTGATCTTGTAAGCAGTTTTGGAATCACCAGCATACCAACTACACTTGTATTCAAGGACAAAAAGGAAGTTTTAAGAAAGGTCGGAGCCCTTTCCAAGCAGGATCTAGGTGAGATCGTAAAGACCTACCTGTAGTAAGCAAGAGAACTAAAAATAACCAACAGTATCCTATGCCTGAAAGAGACTTTCAGGCATTTTTTGTCTTAGAACTTATACTCAAGATCAAGATTTACACCCAGCATCTCATAGCCAGGGTTATGTGAACTCATACCATTAGATGCATGAGCATACAGGAAGCTTAAACCAATTGCAGAATCATTATTCAGCTTATAGCTAAAACGAGGACCGACTCTCCACAGAAAATCGTAGGCACGGCCTCCTGCTGGATGAGACTTGGTGAAGAAACGCATAGTGCCTCCGAGCTCAAGACCGGTATAGAAGTTTCCAAATGGATTAAATTCAAGACGACCTAGAATAGAAGGACCGATACCAAAAGCATCTGAATTATCTTTAATTCCTTTATTATTCATATAACCGTTTGCTATGGTTGCGGTACCACCGTAATAGAAGGAAAGATAGTCGTTGTTCCAGAAATGTTTATAAACATGCAGATTATAGTTATCCACGTGTTTATTAGACTTTTTGTGCTTTAAATATTCTGCCTGAAAATCCCAGCCCTCAACACAGGAAGTCTCTGCGTAAGCAAGAGAGCCCATAAATAAAAGAGAAGAGACAACACATGCCTTACTTAGTTTGTTCAGAGTTATCATTCTTGAAATCCTGTCTTTATTTTTATGGGTATATTAGCTTAGATAAGCTAATTAAAAATTTTAACAGACAGAGAAAATAATTAACCGATCAAGCTCTCAAACACAGATTTATATCAAGAATATTTTCTGCAAAAACAAACAGAAACAGACATAGATAACATTTTTTACTTGCATTTAGTTAGATATCTAATTATATTTATTTACAGGTTAGTTAGACATCTAATCTTTTTTTTAGTAATTTCCTTTTGAGGTGATGATTATGAATTCCGTACTAAAGCTTTCTGCTCTTTCATTACTTATAACAACCGGTCCAGCTGCAGTGGCTTCTGACTACAACGTTACAGAGACTAAGCTATCTGAGGGCATTGTTTATGTATATGATTACAAAAATATAAAAATGCACGTATACAATACACAGGATCCTCTGGGTGATGTCTTATATGCTTTTGAAACAGACAAAGGTCTGGTGCTATTAGAATCCACAGTTTTAAAGAAGAATGTCGAATGCTTTAATGACTACCTGAAAGGACTTAATAAAAATCTGAAAGGTGAACTTCTATCCTATCATCCTAATGGCTACACGACTTATAAGAGTACCGTCTACGCCACTGACGGAGCTGTAAAAAGCTGGAACGAAGGCAGTGTTAAGTCTCTGACCGAACAGTTTGTATCAGGATTCGGCGAAGATAAAGTGGCCTCTGATATGCCAGAAACAGCAAACAAAATAAAAATCGGAGATGAACTTTCTCTTGCAGGAATAAACTTCAAGATCCTTGACGGTAAAACCACCGAAGGTCATTTTGATGTGGCTATTCCAGAAATCAATGCAGTCTATACGCATATGATGGGGTCAGATGTTCACAACATTCTGCCTTCAAAGGAAGCTATCGAATCTGAAATTTTAAGATTTGAAAAGATACAGAATGATAATTATGATCTGATTATGACATCACACTATATGCCGGAAACCCAGGCAGGTGTTATGCAGAAGCTGGTTTATCTTAAGAAAGTTAAGGAACTTGCAGATAAAAGCCTAAACCGACAGGAATTCATTAGTGCGGTAAAAGAAGCCTTTCCTTCATACAAAGGAGAGAACTATCTGGAAATGTCCGCATCCATGCTATTCAAAAAGTAATTGAGATTATTATGGAACACAATATTGTTGATTTATCCTCAAATCTTCGACGTTATGCAAACGAATATATCGAAGAACTGCTAAAAGATAATGGGCTTAAAGGAATTGTACCCTCTCATGGAGGAATTCTTTTAAACCTATATCATGACAAGACTCTATCAATGCAGGAACTGGCAGCACGTATAAAAAGGACTAAAGCAACAACAACTGTCCTTGTAGACAAACTGGAAAAACTAGGACTTGTCGTGAGAAGCAAATCTGACAGGGACAGTCGAATTACCCTGGTAACTCTTACGCAGAAAGGTCTGGATTACGAAGATCTATTTAACAGGATCGGCACAGAAATAAATCGCAAGGTTACAAAGAATCTTACAGAAGATGAGGCCTTACTTCTGGAGAAACTTCTCGAAAAGGCTATATCAGGATTTTCAAATTAAAGGAAACAAAAAATGTCATTAGAATGTATCTTATCCGAAAACTCAAAGAAACCAGAGAATCAGGTTAATGCAGAGAACGTATCCTTTGCAGATATCGGTGAATTTACCGGTATTAAGGACTATGTCATGGAGTGTCCTGATGCCAAACTGACCATGAATGCAAAGCTTTTCTTAAAGGATCTTCTGAAATTTACAGGAATGGAAATGTCCTTTGGTTACATGGAACCAAACTCAGTTGGACCATTTTCTCACAAACACAAGCTCAATGAAGAAGTATATCTGGTACTTTCTGGAAACGGCACCATGACCGTAGATGGCAGGGATTATTCACTGAAGGAAGGATCTGTAATGAGAATTGATCCACAAGGTGTGCGCAAGTTGTCATCAGGAGATAAAGGCCTCTGCTACATCTGTATTCAGACCAAGCGCAACTCACTTGAAGGTTATACCATGACTGACGGTGAGATTCTGTAATATTCTCATTTCCCTAAGTTTTGCTAGAGACAGGCTTTAAGCCTGTCATTTTTTATGAATATTAAACAATACAAACCCGACAATACATAATATTCAACTGAAAATAATCTATAACAAAAATTCATATAACCGATAACAAAATTCACCATACTTATCTTTCAGATGCCGGTTAAATCACACTTTGTTGAGATTCAGATATAAAAAAATACATATTACCCTATCTTAATAGATTGCAGTTTTAAGCTAAAAAGGCAATAAATATTGCACTTTTTATTTAAAGTGCAAATGTAAATATTTTTAAATTTTTCTTTATTATTCAATAATATTTTTTTAATTTTTGCCCCAAAATCTAATTGTCAAACATATTTTTAGGTGCTAGTATTAGGCGCTTTTTTGATTTTCCATATCAGAAAAGACTTAGAAAATAATTAGAACAAAAATATTTGAACTTCAAGGATTTTGGACATGCTAAAACTCTTTATTCCTATAGGAGTAGCTCTTGCACTCATTTCCGGCTGCAAGAACACCTCCAACCAGGATAACAATCTCGATGCAGGACGTGTTGCAGCCTCCATCGAGAAAAACAAAACCACTCTCAGTGATGCCATGCTGTTACTAGGAGAGCCTGCCTTTATCTCAGTTACCGAAGATGGTAGAAAGATTGCCGGCTTTAACCTTGTAAACAAAGCCTTTACTGAGGATTTCAGCAACAACGTCATAAAAGGAACCATGTCCTTCGGTCAGAAATCTACCCTGATCCCTAAGATGACCAAGAATATATTTCTTGAGCTAGACGATAACAATGTTGTCAGAAACTATAAGTTCTCAGGCGCAGCCTGGGTTGAAAAGAAATATTTCTTTATAAAGAATGAAGCCAGAATTACCCTTGATCTGGATGAGATACTCAATAAGAACGTGTTCACTGCTGAATATATCTACAATAAACATCAGAGGCTTCTAGCCAGAAACAAGTACGATAAAGAGCTGAGAGAAAACAGCAGCACCTTTGAAAACTGCGAATACCGATGCCAGCTATATAAGAATGCAAATGACCTTTATGGAACACTATACAAATTACAGACTGACTCCAGAGTGGAGCCGCCCGGACAGAAATAACAGAGATTCAGAATACCACAAGGCACAGAAACATTAGTATTTAATGCTCTGTGCCTTTTTACATTAATGGATTTGCAACCTGAGATTACTGATGCTCTGTTGAGCCTCTTATCACCAGCTCTGTAGAGAGCAGCACTTCGTTAACCTTTAAAGTCTTTCCCTTAATCTTCTCATTGAGCATTTCACAGGCGGTAAAGCCCAGCTTGTGCTTAGGCTGATGTACCGAAGTCAAGGAAGGTCTTACAACCTGACACAAAGAGATGTTGTCAAAACCGATTACCATCAGATCATCCGGAACCTTAAGCTCACTGTAGACAGCACGGTTCACCACAGCTGCAGCCAGAACATCCGAGGAAGCAAATACGGCATCAGGTTTGTTGTCATCTGCAAGCACCCTGCTGATAAGAGTATCTGCCATCTGATATTCAATATGAGGAACATGCATAATCCACTCTTCAGGAATGGTGATTTCCTCTTCAGCTAAGGCATCCAGAAAACCTCTAAGACGCTCACGGGAATACTTATAGCGTTTTGGTCCGTTTAAAAAGGCAATTTTCTTTCTGCCCGAGGCAATCAGATATTTAACCGCATTCTTTGCTGCCATATAGTCATCAATACTTACATATGGAAGTGTGGTGCGGTCATTGAACTCGCAGCACTGAACCACCGGTACCACAGCGTTAATCATGTACAGAATCTCAGATGAGATCTGACTTAGGGTGATAATTCCCTTAACCTTGGCCACACGCAGCATTCTGATAAAGTCGTCGATATTGTTCTCATCCAGCTTGGTGTAGTTTAAAAGAGTGTAATAGCCGTTACATTCAGCGGAACTGATTATGCCGGCAATAACCTCCTCGTAGAAAGGATTGGTTCCATGAGGAAAGTTGATAAGAATGATGTCCTTGAACTCATTATGAAAGATTTCATTCAGATCATAGCCCATAGCCTGCATGGTGGCTTTGATCTTCTCTAAGGATTCCTCGCTTAGAAGCTCAGGATGATTGATGGCGCGGGAAACACTTGCAGGTGAAACTCCTGCCTGCTTTGCAATCTCATGTGTCTTATAGCGTGTGTTTCTCATATATATCCCCAGTTTGTATTTTTGGTTTATGTAATTCTTGTATTGAAATGATTTCAGAAATAATGGCAGATATTATAAAGCAAAATCATATTTCAAAATCCATGAAACATTTCAGAATAATCCATTTTAAGTTCAAATAATCTTTAAACTGTGATTTGACGCCAATTATAAAACTAATTCATTTGTAAAAACGATTTCTAAAAATTATATTTACTGAAAATTTTATGAAATTATTTCAAAATATTTCAGAAAACTTATCAGACAAACAAAGGTGATTTTATGTTGAATGTAGGAATAATCGGTTGCGGCAAGATCGCACAGATTCGCCATATTCCAGAATATCTTAACAATAATAATGTAAAAATTACCTCTTTCTTCGATTTGAACAAAGAAAGAGCACAGGCTCTTGCAGAGAAATATCATGGAAAGGCCTATGATTCTCTGGATGAAATGCTTAAAGATCCAAAGCTTGATGCTGTCAGCATCTGCAGTGCCAATACCGTACACGCTGAGCATGCTCTGAAGGCTTTAGAGAATCATAAGCATGTGCTTTTAGAAAAGCCAATGGCCACAAGTCTTGAGGACTGTATAAAGATAGTTGAGCTTGCCAGGAAGAACAACCTCAAGCTCATGATTGATCAGAACCAGCGTCTGGCCAAGGCTCATGCAAAGGCAAAAGAGCTTATTGAAAAAGGTGAAATCGGAAAGATTATCTCCTTTAGAACCACCTTCGGTCACGGCGGTCCTGAGACCTGGAGTATTGATCCGGGCATTACCAGCTGGTTCTTTGACAAGAATCGTTCTGCAATGGGCGCTTTAGGTGATCTCGGTGTTCACAAGACCGACCTGATTTCCTATCTGGTGGGCTCAAGAATTAAGGCTGTCACCGCAAAGATTGCAACCATCGATAAGAAGGATGCCAAGGGCAATCCTGTAAGCGTGGATGACAATGCATTCTGTATCTATGAAATGGAGAACGGAGTAATCGGCACCATGACCGCGTCCTGGACCTTCTACGGCAGAGAGGACAACTCCACAATTATCTACGGACAGAAGGGAATACTGAGAATCTATGATTCAAAGGACTGTTCAATTGAACTTGTAGGCGCTGACGGCAGCACCGTCAAATACGATCTGGACAAGATTCAGACCAATGACAATCAGACCTCCACCGGCATTATCGATGCTTTTGTGGACTGCATTGAAAACAGTCACAAGCCTTTAATTGACGGTGAATCCGTGCTTGGAGCCATGAAGGCGGTATTTGCCGCAATAGAGTCCTCAGAGAGCGGCAGAAGAATCGAGATTAAGGATTAGGAGCAGATATGAAACTGGGATTTGTCAGTGCTATTTTAGATGGCTATTCATACGAAGAGATGATGGCCACAGCCAAGAAAATCGGTTATCAGTGTGTTGAGGTAGCCTGCTGGCCTGAGGCTAAGGCAGAAAGACGTTATGCAGGTGTATCCCACATCAACTGTGAGAAGGTATTACAGGATGAAAGCTATGCAAAGCATGTGCTTACTGTAGCAAAAGACAACGGGGTTGAAATCTCATCTCTGGCCTTCTATCCAAATACACTTGATCCTGACTTAAAGAAACGTCACGACAATGTAGAGCATTTAAAGAATGTCATCAGAGCAAGTCACGCTCTAGGCATCAACATGGTAACCACCTTCATCGGACGTGACCAGACCAAGAACTTTGAGGATAACCTTCTGATTGTTAAGGAAGTCTGGCCTGAGATTATGGATCTTGCAAAGGAGCAGGGAGTAAAGGTCGCAATTGAAAACTGCCCTATGCTTTTTGGTCCGGATCAGTGGCCGGGCGGTCAGAATCTGATGACCACCCCTCACAACTGGAAGAAGATTTTTGAAATCCTTGACTATGACAATCTGGGAATCAACTACGATCCTTCCCATTTTGTATGGCAGATGATTGACTATGTTGAGCCTGTCTATGAGTTTAAGGACAGAATCTTCCACGTTCACTTCAAAGACCTCAAGGTTATAAAGAGCAAGCTCAACCAGGTCGGCATTCTTGCCTATCCTCTGGATTTCATGGCACCTAAGCTGCCAGGTCTTGGCGATGTCAACTTCTCAAGATTTGTAAGCGCTCTTACCGATATCGGCTACAACGGCTACGCCTGTGTAGAGGTCGAGGATCGCGCCTTTGAGGATTCAAAGGAAAGAATTCTGGACAGCCTCAAACTGTCTTACCACTATATGAGAAATTTCGTTATCTAAAAAATCAGACAAACTAAGGAGCTACATATGAATAACTTCAAGAAAAGCGTTATTGCAGCAGTTGTTGCCGGCGGTTTATCCGCTATGTTCAGTGCACCTGCTTTTGCTGCAGACAAGAACATCATTGTTTTAACCTCACCAGAAGATCACGGCTGGACAGGTTCAGTTGCAACCTTCGCTAAGGAGAAGGCAAAGGAAATCACAGCTCAGGGCAAGTATGACGTTAATGTTATCACCTGTGACAACGCCGGCTATCAGATCAATCAGATCGAGGATATCATCGCTCAGGGCGACAAGAAGCTTGCAGGTATCGTAATTCAGCCTATCGATGATACCGTAATGTCAGGCATCCAGCAGATTGTAAACGCTGAGATCCCATATGTTGCCTTCGACCGTATCATTGACGGCGTTGCCAATACCGCTGTTTCAAACGTTAAGGGTGACAACGAGGGTATCGGTGCCGGTGCAGCTTCATACTTTGTTGACAACGGTCTGAAACCAGGTGACAAGATTTACGTTTACGAGGGTGATACCTCATCTGTTACCACACTTCGCAACAGAGGCTTTGTTGAGTACCTATCCGGCAAGAAAGAGTTCAACGGCAAGAAGATTGCTGACAATAAGAAGTGGACAGAGGAACAGCTAAAGAACATAACCTACTCAGGTGCTATGAACTGGAGCCGTTCATCCACCAAGACCTCCTTTGAGTCTCTAATGGGTGAAGTTTCAAATGCTGACATCAAGTGGTTCTACGCTGAGGATGACGAGCTGGCTATGGGTATCTTAGAGGCTCTGCGTGGCGGCGGTATCGATGAGAGCACCAAGGACAAGTTCTACTCTCACAAGCCTTTCATTACCGGCTGCGGAGGTCTTGAGGAAATCTACAGCGTAATCCGCGGTGAAGATTACAAGGATATCGCTTCAAAGCTAGGCGGCATCATGTCAGTTACCTACAGCCCATCAATGATCCAGACTGCTGAGCAGGATATGGTTGATTATCTTGACGGCAAGAAGGTTACTCAGGATCACGTGATCGAGTGCCACAACGTAACCGCTGAAAACGTTAAAGACTTCAAGTCCTTCAATTAAGATCAGGAGATACTGATTATGCCTCTGCTGCAGATGCACAGGATCTGTAAATCCTTCAACGGAGTCCCTGTGCTAAAAGATGTAGAGCTCGAAGTTGAGGAGGGCGTAGTTCACGCCCTTCTCGGTGAAAACGGAGCAGGTAAATCTACATTGATGAATATTCTTACCGGTACCATACCAAAGGACAGCGGTGAGATTTATTTTGAAGGTCAGAAACTTGAAAAGCTCTCCGTAAGCAGAACTGAAGAGCTGGGCATAGCCTTCGTGCATCAGGAGCTTAATCTTTTCAACGATCTGAAGGTATTTGAAAACATTTTTATCTGTAAGGAACTCTCCGGTTTTCTTGGTCATCTGAAAAAGAAGGAGATGATTAAAAGATGCGAAGAGCTCTTTGCAGAACTTGGCGTATCAATTGATCCAAAGGCTCTGGTCGCTGATCTGAAAACCAGTGACAAGCAGCTTCTGGAAATCAGCAAAGCTTTGTTTTTCAAAGCAAAACTTCTAATTCTCGATGAGCCTACAACCGCGCTCAACAACGAAGAGGTAGAACATCTGTTCTCCATCGTCGAAGGACTGAAGAAACAGGGCATCTCCTTTATTTTCATTTCCCACAAGATGCCTGAAATCTTTAAGTACTGTGATACATACACAGTATTCAGAAACGGACAGTATATCGCTGAAGGAAAAATCAGCGAGACCACTCCGGACGAGATTACCAAACTTATGGTCGGAAAAAGCGGAACTTCTTCTGACATCTATGAAAAACGTGAAACCGGTGAAACAGTCCTTGAAATTAAGAATCTTACAGGTCCAGGGTTCCATGATGTAAATCTTGAGGTAAAGAAAGGACAGATTGTCGGTATGACCGGACTTGAAGGCTCCGGCAGCAGTGAGCTGATGCAGTGCCTGTTCGGTACTACTCTGCGCTCTGGCGGAAGCGTAAAAGTCTTAGGCCACGAACTGCCTCCTGCCTCCGTACATGCGGCCATGAAGCACGGCATTGCCCTGCTCCCAGCAAACCGAAAGGAGAACTCTGTAATTCCGGATATGAATATCCTTGAGAATATGTATCTGGCAGAGCATACCTTAAGTGCAGGCAAATTCCATATCAACAATATGGAAGAGATGAAGAAATACAAGAAATATCGTGATCTGATGAATCTTAAGGCCGAATCAGCAACTCTGCCTATAACCTCCTTATCAGGCGGTAATCAGCAGAAGGTTTTCATTGCAAGATGGCTGAACACTGATGCGCAGATCCTGCTTTTTGACAATCCTACTCAGGGTATCGACGTGGGTGCCAAGGCTGAAATCTATAAACTGATTTTAGAGCTGGCAAAAAAAGGCAAGACCATCCTGGTTAATACCCTTGAGATTCCGGAACTGCAGAAGGTGGCGGACTACTGCGCCGTATTCTGCGACGGAAAAATCGTGAAGGTACTTCCTCATGAGCAGATTGAGGAACACACCATCATGATGTATTCAACAAATTCAATACAAGAACAGACAGAGGTAGAAAATGAAGAATAATTCGCTGCTTGCCAGTGCCTGGCGCGAATACAGCTATGTATTTGTTTTTATAGTAATATTTCTGGTTTACGCCTCAAGCAGTAGTGGACTTACTCTGAATGCCACCATGAATATTCTGCGTCACTCAGCTGTTATCGGTGTAATTGCCATCGGTATGGGTATGGTCTGTATAACCGCAGAAATCGACCTATCTGTGGGCTCCATGCTGGCCATGGTAAGCGGACTTAGTGTTATAGTCTTCAATGCCACAGACAGTATTACCTTAACCCTGCTGTTCTCAGTTCTGTTTGGCTGCTTCTGCGGACTTATCAACGGTGTACTGGTGGGTATTGTAAAAATGCCTTCCTTTATCGTAACCCTGGCTACCATGCTGATTTTCCGCTCTTTTGCACAGTATATCTGCCAGCATATAGACAAGGCTTTAGCAGGTGGCGGCAGCTCAGTTTACAGAATGATCACCAAGCATGACATGTTCCAGAGCATGTTCACCTTCGGTAACTCCAAGTTCATCACCCTGCCAATAGTCGGAATCGTACTGATTGTATTTACCCTGGCTTTCGTATACCTCCTTGAGTCAACCAAGTACGGCAAGAAAGTATATGCAGTGGGAAGCTCCTACAAGGGTGCCTTTATGGCCGGTATCAATGTACGTCTGATTAAGACCTCAGTATTCGTGATTACCGGTGGTCTGGTGGGTGTAGCATCCTTCCTGTGGATTGCCATGAACGCATCCTCTGATCCTGCAACCACAGGTTCAGGCTATGAGATGTACGCAATTGCTGCAGTAGTACTTGGCGGTATCAGTATGGCCGGCGGTAAAGGCAGATGTCTGGGTATTCTTTTCGGAGCCCTGTCATATACCGTAATCGACAAGATTATTATCGCCCTGAAGATGGACTCACTGATCAACGATGCTGTTAAGGGAATCATCCTGATTATTGTTATCCTGATTCAGGTTGCAGGCCCACAGCTTAAGGAAAGATTTTCCATTATGAAGGCGAAAGCTTCCAGTTAACCTTACATTGTTGTAATTTCATATGTTTTGCCACTATCCATTGATAGTGGTTTTTTTTGTAAATTTGTTAAGTCATATACCTTTCATCTAAAAGGAAATCAAAGAGATCCACAACAAGAATTCCTTTCTCATCAAAAGAAGGTTTAAGTCCGGTTCTGGACACAACAATTTTTTTAAATGAATCATCAATATAGTAAAGACTTCTTTTTTCCTGAAGCTGTTTTTCAGGATCACTCATTGATAGAGCGGATTGAATATAATATTTCTCGTTTCCTTTGGTTGCTACGAAATCGACTTCTAGTTTTTTCTGTTCATAAATATTTTTGCCGTTTACATCTGTTCGCTCTGTTTTTTCGCTGACATTCACTTCTCCAACATCAACATTGAAGCCTCTATATCTTAGCTCGTTGTAAATAATGTTTTCCATAAGGTGAGTTTCTTCTATCTGACGAAAGTTTAAACGAGCATTTCTAACTCCAACATCCTCAAAATAAAGCTTAAATGGAGAGCCGATGTATTTTCTTCCTTTGATGTTATATTTTTGAGCTTTAGAAATAACAAATGCATCCTCAAAATAATCAATAAAATTTGAAATGGTCAACTCAGAGATATCTTTATTCATAACACTTTTAAAGGTGTTGGTTATTCTCCTGATATTTAATGGAGCTCCAATTGTTGAGGCTAATATATTGAAAGTATCCCCTATCTCATTCTTCTTTTTTAAATTGTGTCTTTGAATGATATCCTTAAGGTATGTTTCCTCAGCTAACAGCTTAAGGTAATTATTCTTTTCTTCATCGCTTTGCATATTTGCAACAAGCGGAATTCCTCCTGTTACAATATAGTCTTTCCAGGCTTTAGTAATATCCTGCTGGGTATTTTCCACATATTCAGAGAAAACCAGCGGCAAAACATGAATAATTGTTCCTCTTCCTTTAAATTCAGTTGCGATATCAGATGATAAGAATCTTGAATTCGAACCTGTAACATAAATATCAAAATTCTTGTGTTTTAAAAGACCATTTAATGTGCCGATAAAATTCTCAAGAATCTGAATCTCATCTAAAAACAGATAAAAGTCCTCGTTTTCGTTTGTTTTGTCTTTTATATATGCTCTGAACTTTTTGGAATTAACTTCTATCTCATTATTCGTACTTTTGATTTTTGACGGAGTGTCTTTAAGGTACTCATCAAGTAAATCAATATCCTCATCAGAATCAAAAGAGAACCTAATGATGTTTTTCTTAGAAATTCCCTGAGCAATAAGGCTTGAATAAAATAGTTCATTTAATAAGTAGGACTTGCCAGAACGTCTTGCTCCGGTAATGACTTTAATCAGACCGTTATTTTTTCTATCTATTAAACGATTAACGTATTTTGTTCTTCTGTATTCCATATAATTTCTACTTAATATTTTTCAAAGTCTTTGAATAATATTAATTATAGTACAAGCGATTTAAATTTTTTATCCAACTCCTACATTTAAATGCAAAACATTACATAAAGTCATACATATAAATGTCTTTACCATTAAAAGGAGCAAGACTTTCTATGTCAGATTATAGAAACGATGAATGGATGACAAATTATCCTTTATTCGCTTTTGCTCAATGGATTTGATGAAAAGATCAACGTTATTCGTTCAAAGATATTCCATATCCTTTTCTACTTAATATTTTTCAAAGTCTTTGCTTTTTATTAATTAAAGCAAAAGTTACACATATCTGTACACAATCAGAACACAAATTAAAAAAACAAAAGGCCAGACTGTTACATCTGACCTTCTTCAAGTCCGTTGCTTCCCCAAACAACGGACTTACAACCTAAAGAGAATTACTTCTCCAGGTATGGCTGTAATGCCTTCCAGATCTCATCGCCTTCAGATTTTTCAATCTCAACCAATGGTCTGCGCATTAAGCCGTTAGCTACAACACCACGACGCTTTAACACATCCTTGAAGATACCCATGTCTGCACCGGCCTTGATGATGGAGATAACCTCATTAGCCTTCTTCTGAAGCTTACGGCACTCATCATGTTTGCCTTCCTTCCATGCTTTATAGATTGCAGTGAATACCTCTGGTACAGGACCTGCACAGCCTGAAACTGTACCTTCAGCACCTGAGCACAGGCCTGCATAGAACAGACGGTCAGGACCAACAAGAACGGAGAAATCACCGTTATTGATGTTGATGTAGTTTAAGATGCGAACCATATCTGGGTAGCTGTACTTGATACCAATAACATTTGGACAAGCCTTGGCAATCTTCTCAGCAACCTCTGGAAGAATATCGTTACCGGAGCACTGAGGAATTGAATATAGGTAGATTGGGAAATCACGGCTTACAGAAGCAGAGATATCCTTGTAATACTGTAGAAGAGCTCTCTCATTGGCACCGAAGAAGCTTGGAGTTACAGCACCGATACCGTCTGCACCAATCTTCTCAGCGTGAGCTGCAAGCTCACAGGCGTCCTTGGTGGTCATAGCGCCAACATGAATATAGACAATGGCACGACCATTAGCATGCTTAACAACAGTCTCAGCAACCAGCTTACGCTCCTCAACAGACAGAAGGTACATCTCACCGGTTGTGCCCAGTGGATACAAACAGTTGGTGCCGTGTTCAATCTGGAAGTCAACCTGCTTCTTCAGGCTCTCCACATCAATTGAACCATCCTCTTTGAAAGGTGTTGTCATAGCATTGATAACGCCAAACATTTTTTTCATGATATTACTCCTATTGGATTTTTATTCTTATTTACAAAAAGTTAAAAGTTATTCTTTCATATCAGCTCTGGAAGAGATGGAAGGCAAAGCCACCGATTCTCTCCTTAAGATAAGCCTTATAAAGACGGCCATCTTCCTTAAACTTAAGGGAGTTCTCATCAAACTCAATTCCGCAGCGCTTCAGATAGTGATAGGCACGAAGAGCATCCCTTGAACCGATACCGATATGAGCTAAAGACTCAGCAACCGGTTCATGACAGACCTCAAAGAGCTTGCCGGCAAAGGTACTGTGGGCATGATGATCGATTCCAAGATGGAACACACTCCCAAGCTTTGAGGCAAGTGCGTTGGCCTCAACAGAACCGCTGGAATTGAAACCGAAATGATCAATTCTCAGATCAAGATACTGAAGAATGGTTTCTTCCACATCAGCAGCAATCTTTTCATAGTTGTCAGAGTGGATATCGTCATACTTGAGCATGAAATCACCACCTGTTGCAGCAATCTTGCAGAATGGAAGATATTCCCTAACCAGATCTCTGGTCATATCTCCTGTAGGAACCCAGCGCACATCAGGATAGGAACCGCTTAAAAGCTTCATGGTATCAAGACCGCCCTGCTGAACTGCAGGGAAGAACTTTAAGGTATGTACTCCTAAAGCTCTTGCAGCCTCAACCTCGGTTGGAGTTACAGTTCCAGGCACAATAGGAATATTACGCTCCAGGGCATATTTGACCACTTCAGGGTTAAAGCCCGGGGCAACCAGGAACATAGCGCCAGCATCAATAGCCTTTTGGGCAAGCTCTACAGTGAGCACAGTTCCGGCACCGATAATAAAATCAGGCAGTTCCTTTGAAATAATCTCAATACAGGCCAGAGCATCCTCTGATCTGAGCATAACCTCCATCAGAGGAAGACCGCCTTTTGAAAGAGCCTTTGCAAGTGGCAGAGCTCTTTCCTTCTTGTCGATTGTGAGTACCGGAATCATTCCGATCTCAGAAATCTGCTTTAGGATGTTGTTTTTATCAACAGTCATTTTTTACCTTCTTATTCCATTATTTCTGAGCTAGTAGAATCTCTTGCCCTTGAGCTTCTTTTTTATCAGAGGATAGAACAGGGTCAGAAGAATCATGATGCACAGTACTAAAGTTACAGGACGCTCTAAGAAAATCATCAGACTTCCGTGAGACATAACCAGGGCTCTACGCAGATTGGATTCAAGCATTCCACCTAAAAGCAGACCAAGGATGAAAGGTCCTGCCGGATATTTACCGCGTTTGAAGAAGAAACCTGCGATACCGAAGAAAGCCATGATCAGCACATCGGTGAAGGAGTTGTTCAGAGCATAGGAACCAACCACGCACAGAGCAATTACAGATACCCAGATGGTCTGAGGCTTTGCATTTAGGATTCTTGCTGATAGCTTTGCAGAGAGCAGACCGATTACGATGAATACCAGGTTGGATAAAAGCATCAGCTGCATAATCTGCATTACAAAGTCAGCGTGCTCGGTAAACATCTTAGGACCAGGCTGCATACCGTACATCATCAGAGAGCCAATCAGAATTGCAGTTACGGCATCACCAGGAATACCCAGAGTCAGCATAGTGGTCAGAGCACCGCCTAAAACACCGTTGTTAGCAGTACAGGACACCGCAAAGCCCTCAGGGGAACCGTTACCGTACTCCTCAGGATGCTTGGACATACGCTTTGCCTGTCCCCAGCAGATAATTGAGGCAATGTCACCGCCAGCTGCAGGAATAGCACCGATAATGGTGGATTCGGTACCTGCAATCAGGGTTGGTCTGAAGAACTGCTTTACCTGAGCCCAGGTTGGCAGTATACGACCAAGATTTCCGCCTTTCTTAACCAGCTCAATCTGAGCATTGGCCTCAGCTTCCTTTTTCTTGCTGAATTCGAAAATCTGATTGAGGATTTCACCGATACCGAACATACCGATCATGGCAGGCAGGAAGCTTACGCCTGCAACCAGAGCGGTGGTATCCATAGTGAAACGCTTTGAAGCCAGAATAGGATCAATACCTACGCAGGAAATGGTCAGACCTAAAAAGCCCATGGCCATTCCCTTTACAACATTGTTCTCGGATACCGAAATCATCATGATAAGGCCGAAGAAAGCCAGCATGAAGTACTCGGTAGGACCGAAGGTTACAGTGAACTTTGCAATCTGGAAAGAAAGGAAAATCAGGAAGATAGTGGACAGAATACCGCCGAAGGCTGAATACAGCACATTAAGTCCTAAGGCCAGACCGCCCTTTCCCTGCTTGAACATTCTGTAACCGTCAAAGGTTGATACGATTGAAGCCGGAGTACCTGGAGTATTGATCAGAATTGCTGAGATACCGCCTGCAAAGATTGCTGCGTTCCAGACACCGATCAGCATGGCAAAGCCGCACTGAGGCTCAAACCAGAAAGTAATTGGGGTTAGAATTGCAATTGCCATGGTGGCTGAAAGACCAGGCAGAGCACCGATTAGTAAACCTACAACCACACCGAACAGGTTAAAGGCGATAACCTCCGGTGTTAAAAGCGCCATCAAGGAGCTCATCCATAATGACAGATCCATGTGATGTTCTCCTACAATGTAAACTGAATATACAGAAGCTTATAGAAGATTCCGTATAGAAGGCCGATAAATATTGCGGTAAAGATAATATTGAACTTTAAGGTTCTACCGAATATATGATTAAAAGTTAAAAGCATGGCTGAACAGCCGACAAAGAACCCCATGGAGCTTTCCATAAATCTGTCGACAATTACCCATAGAGCCAGGAAAGATACAAATACTGCAAACATAAAGGCCATAATCTTGCCTTTTCTCTTCAGATCTTCCTCACCCTGAAAATAGATACTGCTGCCTTTGGAGATGGCGTCATAGACAATCCATAATCCAAAGAAGATTACAAACGCTGAAGTTACCGTTGGAAAGAAACCGGCTCCCAGACCGAATAAACCAGGAGGTGGAAGCAGACCGTACCCGATGGCAGGGACCAGAAACGCAAGTCCTGCGAGTACAAAGAGTCCACCAATGATGGCATCTCCGTTTCCCTTCATAAGACTTTCCTTATATTTATCTGTTTGTTAGTTATTATTATTTTGATGTTATATGCGGTTAAATTTAAAACCCCTTGTTTATCAAGGGGCTTTATTGAAATTACTTGCTTAACAGCTGTGGGATTAGAGCGTTGTATTTAGCAAGCTGATCTTTTGCGAAAGCATCTGCATCAGCACCGTTTAGGTATGCATACTCAAATCCGCGCTCCTTTAGAAGGTTCTTAACAGCGTCAGTCTGAACAGCCTTTGCTGAAGCATCAACCAGAACCTTAACTACGTCCTCAGGAGTTCCCTTTGGAACAGCGAAGCCACCCCAGCCCATAGCGGTAACGTCTAGGCCTAATTCCTTAGAAGTCTTTACATCAGGAACAACATTTGATCTCTTGTCGCCTAATACTGCTAATACCTTGAACTGACCTGCATCAACGTTAGCCTTAACCTCTGATGGAGATACTGCTACAGCCTGAATGTTGCCGCCTAGTAAAGCTGCAACAGCTGGAGCTGCACCGTCAAATGGAACATAGTTGAACTGAACACCTGCAGCCTGGCCTAAAGCAGCTGAAGCTACGTGCCAGATTGAACCTGCACCTGAGTTACCAACCATGATCTTGCCTGGGTTCTTCTTGGCATCAGCTAAGAACTCTTCAAGAGTGTTCCATGGAGCATCTGCCTTAACGGTGATAGCTGCAGGGATGGTCATAACACGGCATACGAAGGTGAAATCTTCACTTGAAATGGTTGATAGGCCTAAAGCTGAAATCATGGTTGACTCAACAGGCATGTAAGCTAAGGTGTAACCGTCTGGACGGCTGTTCTTTACAGACTCAAGACCAACTGCACCAGAAGCACCGGTTCTGTTGGTAACAGTTACAGGCTTACCTAATACCTTCTCCATCTCCTTGCCGTAGATTCTGGCTACGGTGTCAGAAGCTCCACCTGGAGCATATGGAACAACGATATTCAGCTGCTTGCGTGGGAAATTAGCATCAGCATTAGCTGCCTGCAGACCAAAGGTAGCAAGGCAGGCACCTACTAGAGCGCACTTAACAAACTTTCCTAACATAGTAAAAACTCCTTATGTAAAATTTCTTAAAGAAAAAATTTTTTACAATTCTAGTTTGGATTAAATTAAATCGCAGATGTGTGACGGATTCCCAAAAAATTAAGCGAGTTATAACCTTATCCGGCTTTGAGCAAAAAAAGGTGAATATTCTTATCTTTGGGGTAAAAAAAATTACAACGATTTTCTAAATTAGAGAACGATGTTCTAAGAAAACTACCGTGATAAATAAAGGTTTTTTGCCTTTTTATGTAAATAACTGGGGTGAAAGAACTTTCTTTCGATTTTGTGATCGAGTAAAAAAAACTGCAGTTTCCAGAACAGAAACTACAGTCTTGAGTAAGGAGAAATTTCTAATATCGATGCTTTATAGAGTCTTTGCCAAAGCCTTGAAGATTAAGGCACCGACAACAGCCCCCTGATCAACTACGCCTAGTACCTTATCACCATAATAGACGGCACGGCCGAACTTACCTAAAAGCTCTTTGGTACTCTCTTTGCCGGCCTCTGCCTCCTCATAAGCTAATTCGGCAGCCTCATGCAGACCATTACCTTCCTTTATGGCGGTAGCAAAGGCTTCAGAGCCTGGCTTTAAAGCATCCACAATGGTTCTGTCACCAACGGCTGCCTTGCCACGGTTGCATACGCCATCAGAAAAGGCAGTGAAAAAGAGCGCAGTCTCCTCATCACTAAGCTCACTCTTACCTTTAACAGCCTTGCCGGCTCCCATAAAGCCGCTGGCAACAAGTGTTCCCATGGTGGAAGGAACCTTTTTGGACATTGCCATACCGGTCTGAGCAGCAAGCTTGCCTAAATCAGTTTCGGCACTGCTCTTTGCAAAGGAGAGAGCCTCAGCAAAGCCTGCGGTCATGGTAAGGCCCAGATCACCGTCACCTAGTGCAGAATCAAGATCAATCAGTAACTGCTTATTCTCCTCCATAAGAGCGGAGGCAGCCTCAAGAAAGGCTATAAAATTCTCTTTGGTAAATGCCATATCAAGCTCCTTTCACTACAGCTGATTCTGAGTCATGAACGGAGTGTCAAAAGGCATCTTCAGGTAGGTCTTAAGCTCCTCATCGAGTTTCAGAAGAGAAATTGACATACCGGCCATATCCATGGAGGTTGCATACTCACCAACATAGACATTGAAGACCTTGATACCCTTTTCCTTTAGGATCTGACTTACACGACGGTAGACGATATAAAGCTCCTCACGTGGAGTTGCGCCTAGACCGTTAACCAGCACAGAAACCTCATCACCGCTCTTGTATGGAAGATCAGCTAGAATAGGATCAAGCATGGTATCCACAATCTCATCGGCACTCTTTAAATCCTCTAGCTTAATGCCAGGCTCGCCATGAATACCCATACCGATTTCCATCTTGCCCTCAGGAAGCTCGAAGTTTGCCTTACCCTTCTCTGGGATAATGCAAGGAGATAAAGCCATACCCACAGTACGGACATTCTCACAGGTCTTGCGGGCCAGACGCTCAACCTCATCTAAGGATTTCATTGCCTCGGCTGCAGCGCCTGCAATCTTGTACACATAGAAGATACCGGCAACGCCACGACGCTTGTCAGCCTTATCCTTAGGAGCAGACAGAACATCTTCACCTGCAACCACCTGACGGACTTCGATATCCTCCATATCAGCCATATCTTTGGCCATATCGAAGTTCATGATATCGCCGCCATAGTTACCGTAGATATATAGAACACCGGCCCCCTGATCAATCTCTTTGGTTACATTCAGCATCTGCTCCGGACTTGGGGACTGGAATACACCGCCGACACAGCAGCCGTCTAAAAGGCCTTTGCCCACATAGCCTAAAAACAGAGGAAGATGACCTGAACCGCCACCGGTGGCTAAGCCTACCTTGCCCTTTTTCTTATACTTGGAAACCAGGCAGCGCTTGTCATCATTTACATAGGTAACCTTGTCAGGAGATGCTGCATATAAACCTTCAAGCATCTCATCAACGTAATTCTCTGGTTTGTTTAAAAGACGTTGCATAATAGTTTACTCCTTAATGTATTTAACCTTACTGAGGTGTAAAAAGCCTATTTCTTTATGTGTCGTTATTGTCTGTTGTAAATAAAGATTAAATTCAGGCACCGTAAATTATTCTAGCACCGGCTTTTGTATATTTTTTTGATCACTATCCAACAACAAAAGGAATTAGCCTTTGAATTATTGTAGTTTTTTTGCTGTTTTAGATAAGAATATTCACATAAATAAAATAATGAGGACCATTTATAGAGAAATTAAAAATAATTGGTGAACGGATAAAGATATTATTGGAAAAAAGGATATTTTTCAGAAATATATTTATAAAACAAATAGTTGCAACCAGCCATTTACAAAGCATTGCTATAAGCATTTTTGGATAAAAGGGAGAGTTAACACCTAAACGCAAAAATCAACATTTACTAGCAAAAATTATCTCCAAATAGCATCAAAAATCTTATTCTAAAACAGAAATCCGTTTTAGTTGTTAAAATATTATATAATACATATAGAGAAGAGATCCTGAAAAGGAGAAAACATATGCTGATCGATTTTAAATTTAATAACTTCTGCTCTTTTAATATCAACAGTGAATTCAGCCTAGAAGCACCTTCAGGAAAAATAAAACAGCGCTTCCCAGATAATTTCACCTCTACAAACACAGATTATGATCTACTTAAAACAGCTGTCATTGTTGGTGAAAATGCAGGAGGTAAATCTAATTTCATAGGAAGTCTTAAGTTTCTTAAGAACCTTGTAGATACCAATTTCCAGGTTCAGTCTGTAGGAGCATATGTTAATGCTAAGAGTATCCTCTCAGAAACAGAACCTGTCCAGAAATTTAAAATCACATTTATCTCTAAGTCAGGACAGATTTACAGATATGCTCTTTCTATAGACAGGAAAGGCATTGTCGAAGAAGCACTCTGCAAACAGAACAAGAGAAGGGCCGCCTTCTCATGTATTTTTGAAGTTGAGCGTAACTCCGAAGGACTCTTTGAAAAGAAGAAGGGAAAGGCGAGTGAACTGACTGTAGCATTAAAGAACAGTAATAATAGCTATGGTCTCTTTGTAAGCAAAATGGCTCTTTTAGGAAATAAGGACGCAATCGAAACAGTATATTGGTTTAAGGACATCCTGCTTGCAGGAGCTGTACCAGAAGACAGAGAAAACGATCCCGCTGGCAAAGAAGATGAAATCAGAATTTTGAAAGATCCTCGCTATCTGGATATATTCCGTATGGTTGATTACAGTATCAACAGGATAGAAGTAGATAACGACAAACCTTATGGTAAATCGCTAATTATCAGAAAAGATTCTGATGGAAATGAGATCAAAAGAGAACTTCAGCAGGATTCTACTGGTGTTAAAGAATTTTTCGCGTGGGCGGTGCAGATATTCCGTGTAGTCTATGAGAACAAAGTTGTTTTTGCAGACGAGATGGACCGAGTTTTAAATCCAATCCTCTCAGATAGAGTTGTTGCCTTTATTAATGGCTCAGAACATCAGGGACAATTTGTTTTCTCAACTCATAACGTGCTCCATTTGAATTTAAAGACCTATATGAAAGAACAAATATACTTTGTAACGAAAAATAAGGAATTCCTTACTTCTGAACTTTACTCTCTGGCAGACTTTCCAGAAGTAAGATACGAAACAGCAAAAATATACGAATTCTATATGAAAGGTATTTTGGGAGGAACTGCTTTTGAGTAGAAAAATACGCGTACTAAAAAAACGGTATGCCATTTTCTGCGAAGGCGATACCGAATACAACTACACCGAAAAGATGAGAAAAAATCAAGGAGTTGAGCTTGTACTGAAGCCTATTAATATGAGAGGCGGAGGATATTCCAATTTTCTTCGGCAGATAAAAAAAGAATCACAGTCAAATTACTTAGCCAAATTTATTATTGTTGATGCAGACAGGATCCAAAAGGTTCAAGGCGAAAGAGAAAACTTCCTGAAACTGTTGGAATACTGCAAAATTCAAAACAATAAAGGAAACACTGCAATATTTGTTATTACAAACAATCCTGACTTTGAATATGTAGCCTGTCTCCATGACAATGATTACAATGGTCAGGATACAAAAAATTATATAGAGAAAAACTGGAAATATAAGGATCTTGATTCATTCAAGAATAACACTGAGATATATGATTTTTTAAATTCAGGAAGGAAGTCTTTTGTTAATATGCTTGAGACAATTCGCAATCAGGAAAAACTGATAAAAAACTGATATGAAATCAAGAAAAAGACTTTTGAGATAACAATAAAGTCCACCGTTTATAACGAGGATATGTTAAATCAAAGAAACAGTAACTTAGATGAGTTCTTTGATGTAATCGACTGGTAATTGAAATCAATCTCTTATAATTACATCATTTCACATATACATGATTGTATACATCATCAGCTTATTCACAATACAAATAGTGCACACCCAAAGCCTGCACTACCAAAGGTATTCTTAGAGATTAGAGAAAAAAGATTATCGATTACGATTTGAGCTAACAGCCTTTGCTGCAGCTGGAGTAAATAATCTGGTTACGGTAACAGTCACTAATAGTAGAGATAACATTAACAGCATTGATATAAATTCTCCTGAGTAGAATCTAAAAAATACGTGACCTAAAGTTGCCTCTAGGTCAGTGTATTATTTTTTTTGCCATTGTTATTATTAGTTTGGAGATAGAAAAATCTGTGGTATTCAGTTAAGCCACGGTATCAAGAAGTGATCCCATAGCCTTGTTCTGAACCTGAACAGCTTTAGCATTTGCCTTGTAGACAACTTCGCTCTGCTTCATATCAGTCATTTCTGAAGAGATGTTTACACCAGTCTCTGCTGATTTCTTTACTGCGTTTACAGAGGTACCGGCAGCTGTATTTTTTTCAGAAGCATTCTCTGATGATACTACCTGCTGAGCATGAAAGTTCTCAGTATTTGCATTGGCAACATTGTGACCAGTGCTGTTCATTCTAAACTGATTAACATCAAGACCAGAAGTAGAAATAGCTAAACTCATAAACTCTCCGTGAAGGATTGAAAAATAAACAAAGGTCTCAAACCTTTGTGCAGTATTATAGGTGATCTTCGTCAAGTTTTCCTGTTTAATATATTATAAAATTCAAAATAATTCCGATCCTTTTGAAATACAAAACAATTAAGTTGTGATTAATTTTCTCAACTGCTTTTCAGCAGAACAAAATTCAGATCGTCTACCTATTATCCTTATTGCTGAATCTGACCTACACTTGAAGTGTGACTGTTTTTCCGAGGTACATAACATGCAGTTCTCTTCTGTAAAAAAAATCCTGACTGTGGCCGTATCCGTTACTCTGATGTCATTCTCGCTTCCATCTGAAGCACAGAAGGTAGGTATTTCCCTGCCTAACCCGGATAAACCACGTTTTAATCTGGACGGAGAAGTCATGAAGAGTGAAATTGAGGAGAACGGTCATGAGGCGGTTGTCAAAACAGCAGACAGAACTGTAGAAACCCAGATTAAGGATATTGAAGGCCTGATAGATGAAGGCTGTAACTATCTCGTAATTATCCCTGTGGACGGCAGTGCACTGACCGAGGTATTAAAAAAGGCCAAGGCAAAGAACATTCCTGTCATCTCCTATGATCGTCTGATTATGGATTCAGATGCTGTTTCCTACTATGTTACCTTTGATAATTACAAGGTTGGTCAGATCTTTGGAGATTATCTGGAACAGAAACTCAATCTGAAGAATACCTCCGATGATCCTAAATATATTGAGTTCTTCTCAGGAGACCAGCACGATCACAATGTTGAGTCCTTCTGGAACGGCTCCATGGAAATACTAAAGCCTTATCTTGATCAGGGAAAGCTGCTCTGCCGCTCAGGAGTAGAAGCCAAGGAAGGAACCTATACCCCAAACTGGCTTCCAGATGAGGCAAAAAAGAGAATGATAAGCCTTATCGATCAGCTGAACATCGGACCTGATGAGGGAAAAAACAGTCTTGATGCCGTACTCTGTCACAGTGACGGTCTGGCAATCGGTGTCATAGAGGCACTTTATACCAACGCAGGCTACAGAAAGAACAACTTCCCGGTTGTAACCGGACAGGACTGTATGGTTAACAACCTTAAATACATCAAGCGCGGTATGCAGTCCATGTGTATCTTCAAGGATGCCCGTGTTCTGGCCTACTCAGCAGCTCATATGGTGCTGCAGCTCATCAACGGAGAACCTGTACAGGTCAACGCTACCGAAAGTAACACTCCCGATGGAAAAAACAGGATACCTACTCTCTTATGTTCTCCAAAATTTGTGGATAAGGATAATATGAGAGAGCTTATAGAGGACAGTGGATTCCTTGATGCGGAAAGCTAGACAAGAGCAAAAAGATTTTTTAAGGCGATGCAAAATGCATCGCCTTTCTTCTGCTCCCTATCGGTCAGACCATAAGAATCTGCTGCTGAATCTGAGGAGGTTCAGGATTGTTACGATTTTCTGGTACAGCATTCACGTTGTTCTGCTTTACAGGAGCCTCCTCCACAGGAAGAGTAATACGATAGGCTCTGGTGGTAGCTATCAGAAAATCATGCAGTGCATCCACGCGCTCATTGTCAGGAGTATTCGCGTTTACCCCCTTAAGTTTAGCCCAGGAACTTTCAAGTTTCTCTAAAAGCAGAGGATCACCTGAGCATAAGGCTCTGGCCTGATTATAGGTCTTAGTAGCATTCTCTCCGGTAAAGGCTTCAAAATTATCCTTGATAGAGCTGAGATTCTTTGCAAGATAATTCTTGAGAGGCTCACTGTTCTCAACCATTCTCAGAGAGGTATCGCTCAGAGTATAGCTCTCGGTTCTGGCCAGAAGAGTATTGAGAGTTGGTTTAACCATAATACGACGGTCGTTGAGAGATTCGCTTACGCTGTACTTCAGATCAAAGCCCACGCCCAGACCAACGCCCAAAGGATCAACATTGATTCCAAGATCGGACTTCTGGTTAGTGGAAACCAGCACAGATTCAAGCTCACCATTCACAAAGTCGAACCTGACTGTTTTAGTTCTCTCCGAATCCATAATAACGTTGGTACCCTTAACCATGGCAACAGCCTGCTCGGCAATCGCAAGTGCCTTTTCAGGATGAGTTGCAACCCACTCCAGAACATTGACAACCATATCAAAGGCTTTTCCCGCATTCTTTTCAAGCCAGGCAAAAAGCTTATCAATATTATCAGGATTGGACAGCCAGCTTATAACTGCCGCCTTTGCTCCTTCCTTGACACCTGCGATAAGAGTATTGATGATCATCTTGGTAGCGGCTCCCTTGCCGGCATCCTTAAGAGAATCAATACCCGCCTGCTTGGCGTTATTCAGGATGGTATTTTCTTCCTGAAGCTCAGGAGGCTGTCCTTTTCCGGCTGCAATTTTGGTTGCAATATCAATAATGGCTCTGAAAGGAGCGGTGTTGGTGACAACAATAGCATGGGAAGATTTATTATCCTGCTCCCATGGTCTGATATCCTGACTTGAAGGAGCCGGCATCTCCGTGCTATATACATACTGATATGAGGAATCCAGACCTATCTGGTGACGCATTTCCTTTACAGCACCGTCAGCAACCGCCTTCACAAAGACATTGCCGATACCCTTGGTCATGCCGCCGGTAACATCATTTAATACAGAGAGTTTCAGTTTAACCTGAGCTGAGGTTCTAATCTTTGGAGGTTTTCCTGCTGGTGATCCTTCCATCAGATACTCACGGAAAATATCCTGAGGAATTTTTACCGTTGGAGAAGTCATACGGTTTAAAAGTCGGTCAGCAACCTCTCTTGACATATTTCCACTGCGGCATCGAAGCTCGGTTGCAACCATAAGAGTTCGGATCTTATTGGCAAAATTAGCCCAGTCCTCAGTGGTAGGCTTTTCCTTATCCTGCTGAGCCTTGACAGCTTCATCAAAAAATACAGACAGATCCTCGTTATCACCAGGAAGTACCGGTACAGTCTGTCCATCTGGTCCAGGTCTTAAAAGCTGCTTTAAGTTATCCGCATCCTTGGCTGAGGTAACCATCTTAGCAAAAGGAACATATATTTTTGACTGAACATTGAAATCTCGCGCCTGGGTGGCCGAGGCTCCGACGCCAAGACTTCCGGTGACACCAAGACCAAAATTAGCTGAAGCATTTTCCAGAATCTGTCCGGTCCAGCCTGTCTGCTCAGCAACAACCAGAGGATTTGCGCGTTTGGCCATGACAGCATCTAACACGTTGATCACACCGCGGGTCTTTAAGCTATCAAGATATTCCTTGTTGCTCTGCATAACCTCACCTGAGTGACGGCCCAGGAATTTGAAGAAACTTACGCCAAGACCGCCTACGGCTTTTCCTAACTTCTTCAAACCGCCAAGTATCGCAGCACCTAAGGTTCTTGAAGTAGCAAGCTTGCAGCGATCGCAATCAAGGAGCATATCCTCTACGGTTGGATAGGAGCGGGTAACAAAATAGGTCATCTGACCGCCCACACCAGCCTCTGCCTTAATTCCGGTCTTAGCCTGTTCGTTACCGAATTTGGCCAGGGCTTTTGCCTCAATACCGCCACCGATTCTGAAGGTAACCTCCAGAGGATGTCCCTTGCCCTTACAGTTGATTTCACCAATCACCCTGAAACGGGCTCCTGCACGGACACCGGCATTCACAGACTCTAAACCAAGACCGATAAAGGCACCGACACCAGCGGTAAATTCTACAGTACGTTTGCCGCCCTTTTCTGCATAGGGAGTTATGATCTCTCTTAGAACCGCCTTCTCAGAATGCTCCTTCTCAAAAATACGGATCTGATCGTTGGTACGATGAGAGAGCTCTAAAGTATCTTCAATGGAGGACTCAAGACTGAATTTCTCCGGAAGTTTAATAGGCTTAGCCTGGGAATCAGCCACCTTCATTCTGGACTGTAGAGCATCCAGACTGTCCTGAAGCTTCTTCTCCAGAGCGGCAACATCGGCAAAGTCCTGCTCGGTTACATGATCCTTTATGCCAAAGGTGAAGAAATTCTGAATGGCACGAAGCTTGCCCTCAAAGAAATCCATCTGTTTGGAGCCAGGCTTGTTCTTGTTCAGAATACTCTGGGTTTCATAACGGAAAACACGCAGAGTCTTCTTCATGATCGCAAGATCAGCAATAGGATCTTTTCCTCCATCAGAGGATAATCCCTTTGTAAGCTTGGCTCTGGCTTTTCTCAGATTACTGATGTCCTGCTTTACCTTTGTCAGATCATCTAAGAGCTTGTCATTGAATTTGTCGGTCATGCCGTTGTTTTTCAGAAGCTCTGCAATCTGGGTGGAAACCTTTTTATCAAGCTCGTTTAATACATCTGTTCCTTCGATGGATTTCTTGATGTTGTTAAAGGATTCCTTGACCAGATCTCTTACATTTTCAGCATCGGTAAAGTCCCAGTCCTTGCCGGAGATAACCTCATGACGGTTGGCAAAATTCTGGGCCTGACCTCTTCCTGCTATGAACGAGGAATTAGCATTACCGTTCAGATAGTCATGAACACCGGAATCAGGCTCATTCACAAGTGGAGGCTGATTTCCGTTTATCTGCTCCTGACGCTGAACGTTAGGGTTGGAATTATCATTGATAATATTATTGTTAACGACATTCTCACCCTGAGGAATAATGTTGTTTAAGCCTGGATTGAGGCCGTTGTTAATACGCTCGCTCATAGCTCATCCTCCTAACTCTCAAGAGGAAAATATTTTGCAAAATACTCTCTGGTTGCTCTGACTGAGCGAACCATAATCTCCACCCATGCGGCGAAGGCATCAGCAGAACTGATGGTATTGGCACTGCGTCTGTCGGCGGCAAGCACAAGTTCACCTTCTCCATCGAGCATCAGGGTAACCTCACAGGCAGCTCCGCTTAAATCATTGAGCTTTAAAAGAGCCAGAGCCTTCTGACCGGCATCAGAGGCATTAAGGTCACCAAAAGCACCCACAGGCGAGAAAAGCAGAATCGTATCGGATTCATTCAGATAGTTAAGATTGATGATGATGTCATCATCCACGGTAAAGGTTGCAGTATTGTCAGTCTCATCCAGTGAAAGATCTTCCATTACCAGAGAGCCGAATTCCTTTAAAACTGATGCAAACTGATCTCTAAGCATAGGTCTGACCTCTCATACGCCAGTCATTGACACTGCGTGCATATTCTTCAAAACAGTTCTCAAGAATCTGGGCATTAGGAAACTCATTAAGATAACGTCTCTCTGTTAGATACAGGATGTTGTCCTTGCCTACAGAAAGAGTGGCGCCAGAGGTTCCTGACCAGAAGAAATTACCTTTTAAGGCTGCAAGGGCAAACTCAAAAGGACGGGCGAGGCCTCTTAGATCAAGTACTCTGAGTCTGAAGAGTACGGCATTAGGATCTGCAGGAACAGGAATAATAGAAAGGCTTACTGTATCAAAGGTCAGTGACAGCACACCGCCATTGCTTTCTACGGTATCTGGATACGACTCCCTTACAAGTCGACTGAATTCTGCGTAATCGGTATTCATAAAAGCTCTCTTATGTCGAAATACGTTGCAATGGAATATTATACAGTATAAGTGATAGAGTTGATTCATGTTTTAGTAAAAGTAGTAGAAATTGACCTTAATCACATTAAAAATCCGAGGATCTGTATAAGGTCAGATTTTGAGGTGATCTATAAGAGAGGAAGTGTATCAGACAGAAAAAAAAGACATCCCGTATATGGGACATCTTTTTTAGAGCGGATAACTGCGGTTAAAACTCTTTTAAGGCTTCTATTGTACTGTTCATAACGCTGTCAAGCTTACCAAGAGAATCTACTGCCTTAATGATCGTGTTCTTGACATTGTCCTTACAGTTGTTTGCCATATTCTCGATAGTTTTGACGATAGATTGAGACTTATCCTTTTCAATTGTTCCAGAGTTTCCTTTCCAGGAAGAAGTATCAACTCCTAAAGCATCAGCCTCCTGTTGGAAAGAGCTAATAATTCTTTGTCTCTCCTTATTGTCTTGAATACTGTCACCGGTAACATTGTTCAGCTGACGCTCCATTCTGAAGGCAAAGTCATTCAGTTTCAGAGCTTTACCGAGTTCAGACTTAACCTCATTCACAAATGCCACGGCTTTACTCTGCTCAGATCCACACGCTGCCATTAGATGTACCACTGTGGCCATCTTAACGCCTATTTGTTGTACATCTGCAACTGTGGTTGATTTTACATATGAAGTGTAAATGGTTGAATCTGTCATGGTCGTGCCCTCTTGAAAGAAAAACTTTGTGGAAGTACAAAAGACAGCTTCCTTAAAAACTCTTTGATTTAAGTATAGTATACTTTTCTATATTTGTTGCATCTACTTTAGATAATTTTATCTGTTTAGATTAGATTTGTAACAGGATTCACATAAGCTTATTAAAGCTATAAGAAACTGATAGTTAATTATTTTTTAAATCATAAAAAAGGATGCCTTTTGTGTGTTGAAGGCATCCTCCACTAAGGTGATTATATTCTTTAGTTCTTTGCCAACCCCTGCAGAATCTGATTGGCGTTCTTAACCTGATCACTTGCGCCACTGATAAAGCTGTTGTACTGGCCCATAAAGTCCTGAAGCTTAACCATCTGAGTCTGGTTGTCAGAGTTGCAGTTTTCAGCCATGTGCTGGATACCTGAGGTAATTGCTCGTACCTGCTCTGAACTCTTTGAGCTATTCCAGCCTGATACGTCTATACCTAAATCTTTTGCTTCTTTCATAAAGGTTCCAAGAATAACACCTCTTGTGACTTTATCTGAATCCTCATCCTTGGTAACGCCACCAAGTTTGGCATTCATTCTGTCCAGAAGATTATTCAGTGCCTTTGCTTTATCGTTCTGGCCCTTCATATCAGAAATCTTCATCTCGGCTTCTTTCTTCTTGGTAGCACCTACTTCCAGCATAACCATTGCGGCCATCATCTGGATTGACATGCCCTCGAACTCGGTACCCTTGATTGCATTAACACCTGAAGTAGATACTGCTGAAACTGTCATGATAATCACCTATTAATGTAGAAAATCTTTGCGGAAGCTGTTTTTAAGTTTTAATCAGATTCCTTTCCTTAACCTTTGACTTAAGTATAATACAAAAATTCTCGTATATTTTACCTACTTTTAAAGATAATCTTATTTTGTTAAAAGATGAGATAAACATCACGTTTTAACGCATCTTTTTACACTACAGTCTACCCATATAAATCCTTATAAAACAAAATGATGAAAGGTTATTTTGCAAGGTATTTCACATTTTTATAAATTGAACTTGCAGGAATAGAAAAATGCTCCTGTTCCAGGAAAAAAATGAGCACTTCTGTACGCTATCTTTTCTGGCGAATACGCTCAGACGCTCTGATTGACGTATAGAAGTTGAACCTTAATGAGTCTTTATCAATGGCCCGATCAAGATAATCCGGATCATTAAGATGCATCAGAACCTTGTTAAGATTCATCCCCTCTTTAAAACAAAAAGAGGTTATATTTTCGGCATTATCCACACGAATGGACTTTTTAAGCTGTTTTATCAGCCGGTCAAACTCAAGATCTACAAGGGAATAGCAGTTATCCCCCTGATTGTTTCCGGTATTGATACAGAAACCGTAGACATAGCGTTTCTGACCTCGGAACTTCACCTCATTCCAGTTAAAGCAGGAGATGTAGCCTTTTTTGATAAGAAAACCTGTGGAGGCCAGCCTTTTAAAGAAAGACTCCCGCTTGAAGACCAGTACATCGGTGTTTATACCTGCATATGTATCATAATCACAGCCTAATAGTCTTTTCCTGTAGGCTGAACTTACCTCATAGCTGCGCTGTCTGTGATCTCTTATGGCCACAGGAACTTCAGTTCCCTCATGTTCCTCATAGAAGGCAAGTGCGCCTGCAGCCTTCTGCTCAATTTCCCCATAGAGATCAAGGGCCACCGCCAGAGCTCTATAGGCCTCAGAGCCATGCTCCACCAGATAGCCGTTTTTAAGACGATAAAAGCCCTCCAGGGCAGGATCAATTCTGTCATTTAAAAACAGAGATAATAGATACTGCCCTGCCCCGTACATGGAGGAGAAACGGCAGATACTGGCACAGCAGGCTCTGGAATCAGCTGACTTTAAAACCTCATAAAACTCAGATTTTTCATCAAAATCAATAAGTTCCCGATACAGGTTTAGGGTAGAGCCATCCTTTCTTCTGACACAGGAGAGATAGCTGCAAAGCTTTGGACGGTCGTTTAGATACTGCAGCATCAGTACCGAGAAAATCCTGTCATGCACCTTGGAGCGGCCTGCCTTGAACTGATAGCGCAGATAATCCGCCCGATGGTATCTGGCAAAAGCCTCCAGAGTATCCTTTAAGATATCATCCGTCCTAAAGACATATTTCTTTCCCGGAGTGGTGATTTCGTAGTCCGATATTATCTTACCCACATCATGCATCAGGGCTAATATAAGTAAAAACACCTCCAGCCTTTCATAATCCTCCGCACAAACAGTCTCAAAGATCTCAAATCTTCGGGCGGAATCCAGGATCAGAAAAGCGGTTAAAAGAGAGTGGGAGAGAAGCCCTCCGCACTCAGAATCATGCAGCACATGGGAGGCCGGAGCATTGAAAACCGTGCCGGCAAGAGTCCAGATGGCTGGTCTTATATACCTTATGTACAGTCTCTCATCGAGCATGGAGCGCTCTCTTATGGAGGCGATAAGTGCCCGGTTATTCTCAATAAGACGCTTTATGGGCAGAACCTCAAAAAGCTCACTGCCATCCTTTAGAAGAAGTTTATAATCCTCAAAGCGGTTATCCTCGAGACCAGTAGAAGCCTTTGACCTTTTTCCTCTGATAAAGGAATATCCGGCCCCTCTCTCCGAGGATAGAGGATTGTGATGATAAAGCTTAAGACAGCGGCTTACAAAAGAGTGAAACATCTTACTTTACTAGGCGGTTCTGCGACAAGTTTTGGCAGATGCAGAAGTCTTCACATGCTCTGCCTCAGTATCAAGCTTATGCTCTGAGTTGAAACTCTCAATTAGTGATCTTTCCAGATCACAATGCTCCTCCGAGGACATGGTACTGAGATCAGAGCCGGTAGAGTCAGACATTGAGGAGGCAGCACTAACCTTAATCTCTGCTGCACTGACGGCAGCTTCACTTTTTACATTGTCCTTTTTACTTCTTGAGTTAGTTTTTCTGTTCACTGAGGAGGCACTCTTAGAAGACCCCCTCTTCTCCTCTGAAGCTCCCGCCTCCGCCTTATCAGCTTTAGTCTCAGCCTCATCACTAAAAGCGGCATTATCCAGCATAAACTCCTCCACCTCCTCATATGTCGCCTTTTTAACCTTGAGGGCGCTCTCCTCAGGGATCACCGAGAAGCGGATTTTATCGAGTTCTATAAGTGAGTCTAAAGGCTCCTTTAAAAAGTAGAAATGCAGCGGACCTTTCATGGACTTAAACTCGATATAGGTCGGATCATAGGCACGTATGGTGGTACAGCGCAGTGTCTTTAAAAGAGGAGCAGGATCATTCATGCTGCGAAGCTCCACCACGGTATAGGGATCAGCGGAGAGACTCTCCTGATTATGACCAAAATATATCTCAAAACCTCGGACCAGATAGGTTTTACGCTGTCTTAAAAGGGAAATCCAGCGGGCTTTCTTTTTATAGAGATTGGAAAACAGATACTCACTGTTTAGAATGAGTTCATAGAAATTCTTTCTGCTATCCTCCATATCAATTTTGCTGAATTTTTCATTTTTTAGCTCTGAAAATTCATTTTTCAGGTCAAAATCCTTCAGATTTTCACTAAAATCAGCAAAAAAGCTCAAATCCGTGTAATAACGTTCCACGGCTTTATAGATAAGAAAATGCGCAGGCGAACCTTCCTCGATGACAAAGCCATCCTCAAGTACAAAGGCCCCCTCTGTCTTTTCACTGATAATACCGCTGGATAAAAAGCGTCTTAAATAGACGCCCAGATCAAGAACCATATCTCCCTCATGGGCACACAGAAAGGCACTGATTTCATCAGCCTTTAAGAGCATGTTCTTAAGGTTGTTCTCCATTAAAAAGAGATTATCAATTTCTGGCTTTTTCTCCGGCGAGTTAAAGCGCAGCTCATCCTTTGTAAAACAAAGGGTAGCGGTTAGATTCCTGATTTTAAGATATTCAGGTGAGCGTCTGAGGCTCTCATGAGTCTGAGCACATTTTGCGGCAAGGTGCATAAAGCAGTTGTCAAAGCTGATGTCAGGCTCAAAGGCCTTTTTTAAATAGAACCTTAAATGCGTAGCTTTGTGAATTCTTATAAACTCCTCAAGGGAGTCGTGACGAAAGAGTTTAAATTCATAGTTTCGCCCCGGAGTCGTTATCCTGAAGCGGTTATAGAAACGATAAAGATTTAAGGTCAGCATCAGATACAGACTTTCAAAGAAATTCTGAGAGCCGGTGGAGACAGCCAGAGATGATCGGTCATAGATATCTGAGAATCTCAGGATGCCCAGCAGCGCCTGACGGATGAGAGAAGTGGAGAAGACATTGCTCAGGGCATGCTCTGAAGGGGCAATACTTACAATGCTGATAAAGCGTCTTATAACCGGCAGTACCTCCAGCTCAAAATCAATAAAACAGTCTGAGCTTAAGGCCCTGTTTCTAATAAGTTCAATTAAAAAGGCGTACTCCTCCATCAGCTCCTCGGTCCCCCTTACCCGTCTGACACAGTCTCCCTCTGCAGAGTAAAACACGGAACCGTCTGCAAACACATTATCCTCAAGGGAGATAACCTGTCTTGAAATAAGTACATTTCTCTCGGAGGATTTAAATATATTCTTAATAAAATCAAACATATAAAACTCACTAAATTTTGTATCTAGCCTACAAAGAAAATCACGGCAAGCCTGCACCCGAAGATAAACAGACTTAACAGGAGCACAAAGGCGGTCAGATAAATCAGATCAGCAAAACACTGAAACAGCAGAAAGACCGAGAGATACTTTAAAAGTCTGTAGCAGAAGTTAATCAGCGTGATGGTACTTTTAAGGGAGAACATGGAGCTTCTGAACATACTGACCAGGGCATAGCCGAAGCTGACACCTAAAAGCAGCACCTGCAGAAGGATATGAGGGTGGCCGTATACTAAAAACAGCGTACGCATAACCGCAAGGTTCAGCATGTCATAAAGCACGGTATTCCTTAAAAAGACAAAAGGCTCCATCAGGTGATGGGCAGCTTTAAGTCTGTCAAAGAATACCTCGGCAAAACAGTTGTTAAGAGTATCCAGCTCAGGATAAATAAAGGTTACCGAAGGCTCATCCCTTAAATCCAGCCCCATAAGGAGCAGAGAAAAGAGCACACAGGCTAGTGTAAAGAAGAAAAGCTTTTCAATCACATAAAAGAGCATAGTCGCCTCCTACTCAGTCACTACCGGAATTACTCCCTTGATGAAACGTCCGTCATTGAGCTTTGCCACATACTCAAAGTTAGGCAGCATCATAAGAGCTGAGTCTGGAAAGATAGGCTCCTCCCCTGCAGAGACTCCATAGTTGCAGGTCTCGGAGACACCTCGGGTGTAAACGTCATATCTTGAGGCGACGGCTTTGGAGCGACGGTATACCGAGGTTTTAGCCAGAGTTGAGGTAAAGGCTCTGGCGGTATCGGCATCCTTGATGCGCAGGGCAATCATGTTGTTGCAGTTACCTATAAACTGGGTTGCCGCATAATCCGATCCGAACTTCTTTTTAAAGTCACTTAAGGTCTGGGTTGCCAGGGTGACCGAGGCTTTAGCACCACGACCTTTATTTAAAAGCTGCACCAGATACTCGTTGCAGACCTCGGCGGCCTCATCCACAAAGATACTGATATTGGGACCATGATGATTTCTGGCATAGATATCACCGCAGAAGGAGCAGAGATCAGAGAGAATGAGTCTTCCCACATAGGAGCATAAAAGCGAGTTTTTAAGGGAATTCAGGGAAACATACAGCACCGCATTGGACATATAGATGTCACGGATACTGATAGCCCCGCTCTCCTTTGAAAAATAGGTACTCAGCGAGGACATGGACAGGGTACTCATAATCGGATTGACCGAAGAGGATACCTTGAGGAAATAGGTCTCATCCTTGCAGCACATGGAATACAGATGCTCAAACTCCTCCTCGGCAGGAGAGCTGTTTTTATTCTGGGAGCGGATAAGCTCATAAATCTGATAGAGGTGTCTGGCCTTGGTCTTTAAGCTCCCTGAATAGGGATCAGAGGAGGAGGCCGACTTTGATGCACTCTTTTTTGTCCCCTTTCTTAAGGTTTTCCCTGACTTAGGCTCCTCCTCGGCACTATCCTCCTCTGTATCCGCATTTTCAGTCTTTTCAGACTTTGAAACCTCAATATCCTTTCCGCTTATATTCATGTATTTTTCCAGCTTGGGAAAATCAGAGAAAGGTATTCTGTTCTTAATAAAGAAGGCTGCAAGCTGCTCTAACGCCTCCTTTGAGCTGTTCTCAAAGGCATAGCTGATAAGCCTTGCAATCAGCCCCTGAAAGTAGAACTTCAGCGACATGGCGTTCTTGATAGCAGAGATGGTAACCGCTCTTCTCATATAATGAAGGGAGATCACCGCCGCACAGATAGCCTCCGAGGCGTAGTTGGAGAAATCCGACTTGGTATCAAGCAGGGAGGTCAGACGATCGGCAATCTCTGTAGGCTTTGAGGAGGAGCCTAAAAGATTGAAGGCTGAGGTGTTGTTCTCTAAAGTATAGGTATCCAGAACCTCAAAGCGTTTGCCCATACTCTCTGCTGCCCTTTTGGCCTTATCTTTAAGCTCACTGTCTCCTTTAGGATCAATCACAACTACCACATCATCCCTGAAGATGGCCTGAGTAATCAGCAGATCAAAGAACCTGGTCTTGCCCGAGCCTGGAGTTCCGAAGATCAGGGTATGACCTTCAAGATCTTTTACATGGGTAAAGATATCTCTGTTTCTGCCTAGATTCTGTATCTGAAAGCTGCCCTGATTAGGACCGGTAGCCCCAGTCAGGCCATGATCAAGCAGCGTATGAAGTTCTCTGCTGTGCTTGGGTTTGAACTCATAGCCCACCCCAAGATATACAGGTTTTGAGGTAAATTTACGGTTTTTGAAAGAAATCAGCTCATTTTTGAGCTTTTTTTGAAGTTTTTTAACCGATATTTCAAAAAATGAGGAAACATTCTTCGAGGAGAAGTAGAACTCCTCAAAGCCCAGGAACACGGTACAGGAAATTACGGTAAAACATAGAAATATACCGTTAAAAACCATAAAAAGCAGGTCTGTGAATATAAAATTCACCATAAACCAGCTTAAATTGAAGATCATTATAAAAAGGTAGATGTTTTTAGGATCTGATTTTGCCAAATTACTCTGTCGCATTTTTCCCCCATAGAGGCCGCGATCATAAGGCTGAAATTTTAGGGGCGGAAAATAAGGCTTTATTTTTTTCGTGAATTCTCAATATCCTTTTGATTTATAAGAAAACAGAAAATTCTGAAGGAGTGTTTTTTCTATTAAACAAGGGATGAATCTGAGAGAAGCCTCACATTTGTGACCGGTCACGGATTTGGGACAAAATATACATAAAAATCCCACCGCAATGCCGTTTTTGCGTTAAGATGAGGAATCCGAATTCACTATTAAATATAACTAAAAAAATATTATGCTAGAAAATAAACTACCCAAGATTATTTCCAGCCTGCTTGAGAACGACATGTACAAGTTTTCAATGGGACAGGCTATCTACCACCAGTTCAGTGACTACAAAACCACCTGGTCCTTCAAATGCCGCAATAAGGAGATCTTCTTCACCCCTGAAATGGTTGAGGAAATCAAAGCTCAGATTCAGCTTTACTGCTCCTTGAGATTTACCGAGGAGGAACTGGATTACCTCCACAAGATCCGCTGGATTAAAGGTTCCTATGTGGACTTTTTAAGACTCTGGTCCCCTCGCTATGAGGATTTCACCATCACCAACGAAGGTGACTGCGGACTTTCCATTGAGACCAAGGGTACCTGGCTGAACACCAGTATGTACGAAATTCCAACCCTGGCCATCATCAATGAGGTCTATTTCAGATATCAGTACGATTATGACGATCTGCTAAAGAGTTTCAGCGACAAGCTTGATGAAAAGATTGAATGGCTTTCAAGCGGAAAATACCAGATTTCAAGCTTCAGTGAATTCGGTTTAAGACGTCGTCTGTCTGCTGAGGCACAGGCTATGGTGGTTCAGAGATTTAAAGAGGCAGACCTTAAGGACAGCTTCTTTGCCGGAACCTCAAATGTCTATCTGGCTAAGAAATTCAATGTTGCCCCTATCGGTACCATGGCCCATGAGTGGATTATGTGTGTAGGTCAGGGAAATCACAAGCACAATCCAGCCTACTCCAACTGGTTTGCCCTGGAGGCCTGGGTTAAGGAGTACGGAGTTCTAAACGGAACCTGTCTGACCGATACCATCACCACCGACTGTTTCTTAAGAGACTTCCAGCTTACCTACGCTACCCTGTTCTCAGGAGCCCGTCATGACTCAGGTGATCCTTTCGAGTGGGGAGACAAGATGCTGGCCCACTATAACCGACTGGGAATTGATGCTAAGAACAAGACTCTACTCTTTAGTGACAGTCTGGATTTCAAGAGAGCAAACGATCTGTATCACTACTTCAAGCACAAGGCCAAGGTAGCCTTTGGTATCGGCACCTATCTGTCAAATGATACCAAGGTGGAACCTCTGAACATTGTAATGAAGACTACCGCCTGCAACGGCATGGATGTAGCCAAGATTTCCGATGTTAAGGGCAAGGAAATGTGCAAGAATCCTGACTACGTCAAGTATCTGCAGAGATGTATCACCTGGAGAATGAATAACGACCGCTAGAATTTAGATTTTTTAGCGTTTTTATTCATTTTTATTAGATTTTTTGTGTTTTTTAGGCTCTTTTCTGTCATTTTTAATGAAATTTAGCATACCCAGGTCCTTAAGAGATTTTTCTTTTAAAGCCTGGGTATGGAAATTTAAAGAAAACAGAAAAAGAGCTTTTTTATGTTGGGAGAAATATATTTTCTTTTCCGATTGAGGAGAAATAACGGAAAATCCTCTTAAATCGTGAAATTTATGCAGATTTATGAGTTAAAACTCTCTTGAAGCCACACTTTCCACAGACACGCCACCTACACTGTCATCAGAATTCAGATCAACTCTGATGGCTGCAAGTCTTCCCTGTTTCACGCAGGAGAAATCACTGCAGAAGACCTTATCAGAAAAGGCCGCATCCTCAAGAGAAACATTGTCCGGGGAACGGCTGCGAAGCCAGTAGTGACCTACAACAATAAGCTTAGGCGGCTCCTTGCCGATCCAGCCCTTTATCTGCCCCAGTTTTTTATCGGTGATTACAGCATCGCCAACACTTAGGGCAATATCGCAGTAGCGGGTATCCTCTGTTACCGTCTGCCACCATTTATATCTGATTTCCTTACGTTTTTTGCCATCCTTATCCACAAAGAACTCCCCTTCAGGCAGGATAAGTTCAGAGCCTTTGAGAATGATTTCAGCAGCATCGGCAATCTTGGTGATAGTACAGCCGGAAGCTTCCTTAGAGGAATCAACAAAAAAGGAATCGTTCTTAACGCGGCGCTCTGAGTCCAGATATGAGGCCAGAATTCTCATCAGACGGGAGTTCCAGCAGGCATGAACCACACCCAGAGATGGTAGATCAAGCCATAGAGGTAGAGTCTTCATCCACTCAATGGCGTCATAGTAGAAATCCCTGTCGGAATCTACAAAATCGCAGAAAGGAAGGGCGAACAGATCTTTTTTAAGTCTCAGGTTCATACGTTTGAGAATGGCGTTATATTCGTGGTTACCCATGATACACAGAGCTTTGTTCTGCTCCACAAGCTTTCGAACCAGAGTGACACATTCCTTCTGTTTAGGACCGCGGTCAATTAGATCACCCACAAATATAAGCTTACGCTCGGAGGATTCCCCTATCTTATCCAGAAGCTCACACAGTTCATCATAACAGCCGTGAACATCACCTATAACGTCATAACCTTTCACTTACACTCCAGAATACCGAATCTTCAATTAAACACTGAAGTCCTGTATAGACTATTTTTTCAGAAGTACCTGCCATTCAGGCTCTTTGAAACCAACCAGTACAGAAGATCCTGTTACCACCAGAGGACGCTTAACGAGCATACCATCGGAGGATAGAAGTCGGTACTGCTCATCCTCAGGCATTGAAGGCAGCTTTTTGGAAAGTTCAAGAGACTTGTAGAGAAGACCGCTGGTGTTGAAGAAGCGTTTTAGAGGCAGACCGCTTTTAGCGTGAAGCTCCCTTAGAGTCTTCTCATCCGGATGCTCGGTCTTGATATCAAGCAGCTCGTAGCTGACACCATGATCATCCAGCCATTTAAGAGCCTTTTTGCAGGTGGTACACCTCTCGTAGCAGTAAACCTTAATCATGCGAACCTCTCTTTGTGAAGATATGGCCAGAGACAGATTAAAGCCTAAGCTCCTCTCCGTCTAAGGCCGCATAGACAAGATTATCCCCCTGATATGAGAGTTTCAGAGAGAAAAATGGGTGATTTTCAGACATGAGTCGTAAAAAAATCTTATCTCCCTCCCACAGAGGCAGAGAGGAAATTCTATCCTTTTCAACCCATTGAAGATCACCTTCAGGACAGTCAGAGCTTAACTCCCCCTGATAAGCTTCGGCTGAATACAGGAACATATACTCAGTTCCGTACCTGTCCGAAACAAAGGTGATGATTCCACGAAGCTTTGGTGACAGAGGAGTCACACCGGTCTCCTCCCTCATCTCACGGACAAGACATTCCTCAGGAGATTCTCCTTCTTCAAGATGTCCACCGATCCCGATCCACTTGTCCTTATTGATATCCTTTTCCTTTTTGGTTCGATGCAGCATCAGATAGCAGCCGTTCTGTTCAAGATAGCAGAGAGTGGTGAGATTATTTCGTGAGATCATAAAGCCAAGCCTAATAGTTCAGAAACACCAGATAGTAGCCTTCAGCCTTAATGGAGAAGGATTCAGAGGTCACCTCATTCAAGGTTCCCTGCCAGAGCTCATCAAAATCGTAGATATCCCATTTGAGATTTGTACTCTTAAGACCTTTTGCTCCGAAATTAAAGATACTTACCTGTGTGCCCTTCTTCGCCTCAAAGGTGTTATCACCGCAGCAGGGAATAAAGACACCATGATCGGTATAGGCACGAACCTTTATCTTAAAGTTCTTAAGATACCAGACTAAAAGAGAGACATTGGCCAAGGCATGATCATCACGCTTGCCGCTGATTCCAAGATAGTTAATCTCAGAGTAGCCCTTTTCTATACAGAAACGGGTAGCCTTGGTGAGGTCGTTGTAATCCTGCTCTGCGTATTCGACATAGATATGAGAATACTTTTCCTTCAGCTCATCTGACAGAGAGTCTCCGTCTCCAACCACAGCAGAAGGTTCAAGTTCTACAATGCTGAGATCGGATAAATGCTCCTTTTTAAATCTTAACAGCGCATTTAAGGAGCCATCGGTACAGACCAGATAGTCGGCATTCTTTAGAATGCCCAGAGGAATTCTGTGGGTTGGAAAATCACCGTTTGCCAGAATTACCGGAATGTTACTGCCATGCTGTTCCATTTACGATATCCCTGAATTGCTACAAACACATAAAATGCATAAAGTGCGGCTCTAAAAGGCAGGCCCTGATGGATAAAGAGAATCACCGAAATAATATCCACCACAATCCATACGAGCCACTGCTCCACATATTTATAGGCCAGCGCAAATACACCGACAAAGGAGGCAGCTGTGGTAAAGCTGTCCATTACAGGAACCTCACTGTCGGTAAAGGTGACAAGTACCTGATAAGTAATTCCAAAAATAACAGCTGTCGCCAGAAGATAACGGACAATCTTTTTAAACGTCATATGAGTAATAAGTCGCTCGGTATGTCCCTTTCCGCCAAACTTCCAGTTTAATACACCGTAAACTGCAACCAGCACGAATACAAAGGAAATGAAGGCATAGGCATACATGCCGCTGGTAGCAAACAGGTAGATATCAATCATCGGCATGATGATACCTAAAAGCCACAGCCAGATAGAGGCTTTGTACTCATAGTAAAGATAAATCAGGCCTAAAAAGGTAGTAAAAAGTTCCAGGCCGTGTTCTGTTAGAAATTCCATAAAAATCTGCCAGGTGCAGCCGTTGGCTGACCATTGTTAAATCGTTCTGAATACCGAAAGACATTGTAGTCTATTTTGACCAAAAGTAGCTTTCAAGCTGTATTTTCAGTTAGGCAATTTTTTTGGCAGTTTAATAATGTGTGATCTGAATAACACTGAATGTAAACGTTTTCATATACAATCTCCCAACAATTTTCTTAACCAGCAAACATTCATAAAAACAAAGATTATCGAGATAACAAATGAGAAAATACAGTGAAAGAGGCTTTAAAAACCTCGAATTTTTACGCTTTCTTTTAATCTGGGCCGTAGTAGGTGTACATATCGCCTACCTGAACCTGTCAGGGGCCGAGCAGTTCTCCTGGCTTGTAAAATGGACCTCCGGCTGGCAGGCTGTGGAGATGTTCTTCCTGATGTCTGGCTTTTTCCTGTTCTACAAGGTAAGAACAGAGGAGACTGTGCTTCACTTTGCATTAAGAAAGTGGCTACGTCTGGCACCATTCATTATTGCCCTGACCATAGTAGGCTATATTGCAGCCGGTTTTGACATCATGCAGTATCCGCTGTCCGTCAACATCTTCAACTCTCTGCTGCTTTTAGACTGGAATACCCATCACTTCGGTCCTGATGCAACCATCCTGTATGTAGCCTGGTTTGCAAATGCCCTGTTCTTTGTATCTGTAATATATTTCTGTATTTTCAAAGCATTAGGTCATGACAAGGCTCTTCTGGCAATCGGTACCATTACCTTTATCTGCTTCTACATGTATTCAAGACGTGTATTTATCGTCGTGCCTTTCATCTTCCCTATGGTAAGAGGTTTTGCCTACATCGGTTTCGGCATCCTGCTCTGTGAGGTATGGAAATCATATACCGCAGACAGAAAGCCAGAGACACAGACAAAGGTACATCCTGGGGTTAGTGCGCTTGAGGCGGTTCTGCTTTTAACAATAGTTATCAGTCTTTTCGGAGGTTCAACCGGAATTCCTACCCCAGAGGGACTTACTGTGCCACCAGATCAGATTGCAACTCTCACCGCTCAGACCTGGTTCCCTGAGCTGACCCGCTGGGCTTTAGACGGAGTATGGCTTCAGATCTGCTTTGTGGCTCTGTTCTGGCTGTTCCTGTGCAACCGCGGTTTCATCTCAAGAGGTCTAAACAATCCTCTGTCAGTAACCTTAGGCAAGTACTCATACGCTATCTTCCTGGTTCACACCATTGTGATCAGAGCTTTAAGAGACTATGTAAATCTGCCAGACCTTAAGTGGAGCTATGAGAATCCTGTACTGCTGATTTCCCTAGTATGTATCGGTATTCTGGCTGCCGCAGTTGCAGCTCATCATCTGTTGGAGCAGCCTCTGACCAGATGGGCTAATTCAAAGCTGTAATCCTTACCTCATGTACTGCTCACCGGTGAAAGCTGGTGGGCAACCTTCCTGCATAAGTCTTTTCAATAAACTTAAAATAATCAGTAAATCAGCAAGTTATAAGAATTCCATCCCTCTAACAGCACAAAGCTCAGAGCATTTTTATTAGTCTAAAAAAATCCTTATATATCAATAAAATCTTTTAAACCGTTTTGTTTATCTATATAATTTATAAAGTTTTTTTATAACAAACAGAATAGGGATGTGAAAAAAATGACAGAGAATATAGTTGAAAGTTTCCTTAGTGGAGAATATCCCCCAGAAAAGGCAATCAGGCTAAAAGACTGTGGATTTATTACTAACTCTAGTTTCCCACATGGAAATTTAAAACAAAACTAGATTCACTCTAGGTTTGATGCTCTTTAAAAACTTGTATTGATTTATTTTTGGGAAGAGGTGTGATTATAAGCAAAAAAGGCTTATATATCTGATAGATATCGATGAAAAGGTGTGTTTAATATGTTATAATTTTATCTGCTAAAACAAAAAGTTAACATAAAAAAACACACCATGAATATGATACCTAAAAATACCTCTTCTAGCAATTTTACTGATACATTTTCTTCTCTTTTTTCTGTTCTTGGTCTTTGTAGTTTACTCAAAGTTGCAGGCTTTAGAAAAAGA
>NZ_FPAH01000084.1 GCF_900116345.1 Succinivibrio dextrinosolvens
TTCAACACTGCTGGTTGCTATCCCATTTATTTCTAAATCAGATAACAGAGCCGTCAGCTCCACAGGCTATATGGTGACACCTCGGATGTCAATCATTCTGTAAAACTTTTTGACTGGCGCTGTCCATTGCGGAACTTCAATCGTAACTCATTGTTAAATCAGGCATTGTCTGCCTGATTTTGATTTCTTTTCAGACAATAAAAATATATTGGAAGCTAATCCAATTATACCTTCGGACAGGAGCAGTTGCCCTAGGGCAGGATCACTTTTTGGCTATAGTTCGTCCTTATTCTGTAACTCATCCTTAATTACCTGGCCAGTGACTTTTCGGTTATTCTACCTACAAATGAAACTTCTATAATCATGAGTCGAGCTGTTTCTCTATCTTGAGATCAATCATTCTTTTTGAAACTCCACCGCTAAATTCTCTTTTTAAGACTCTTAAGGTCTATCATTTGCCATGCGTGTCGGAGTAAAGGTTTCGTGTAGCTTTGTAAATCAGGATTTGTTTGTTGTTAAATTGTTTTTAGAAATCTTTTAAATAATAGGTAGTCAATCTAAAGCAGTTAAACTTAGCTCCTGCTCATACTGACTCTGCAGTACTGCATCCAATCCCTGTTCTCTGTATTTAGGATTGCTTCTTCTGTTAAGTCTGGCTTTCATCCTGCCTAAACTGTTATCAACAGCAGGATTGTATGGTTTGCCTGATTTGAGTACTCCATAGGAGGTTCTGAGGATTTTGCTGCCTATACAAATCATTCCTTTCTTAAAGGCAGCCTTGTTTTGTTCTGCCTTGGCTGCAATCCATTCTGAACGAGGCTCATTATTACTCTTTCCCTGATGGTAAACAGACAGAGCACTTTCATACAGATTTCTTTTTACAGCTCTATCCCCATTTGATGCCATCTTTCCCATAACCACCTTGCCACCTGAGCCAGAATGACAGGTATGGTAACCAAAGAACGCCTGAAACTGACGGGCACTGTCAAATCTGCTTATGTCTTTTGCGCCTATGGCAATCGGAACTGCAGTTTCTGCGCCTATTCCGGGAATAGTCATCAGCAGTTTTGCCTTTTCATTATGCTGAGCATATTCACAGATAAGTTCATTTATCTCATCAATCCTCTTTGAGAGGAATACAATCGTTTCCTTTAATACTTCAAAACAACGTATGGAATACCTGTGCTCTGAGTAATCGCTCTGGTGATTGTTCAGGTAGCGGTCAATTGCATATACTGCTGATGGACCACCTCTGACGACATCATCGTATTCACCTGTTTCTAGGAGAAAACTTCTCGTCTTATTGGTCTGTTCATTCAGATTCTTTATAAGAGCTTCTTTCTCACTGATAAGTGCACTCATAGCAAGCTCCGCCTCAGTTCGTATCTGGCATGAGGTTAACCCCGGCATAAACAGCAACTGATATAGACTGTAGGCATCATTAAAGTCATCTTTATTACCTAGCCAGCTTAATGCTCTGGTTGCTTTACCTGATACAACCTTTACTGTATGTCCATAAGCCAGTGCAAATCTTGACCAGTATGAAGCCCCTGAACAGGCTTCAATACAGATTAAGTATTTATCCTCAGCATTGATTAGAAACTGTCTTAACTCAGATTTGCAGACTTCTCTGTTTATCAGTCTACCCATACTGTCCTGATAGCAAATCTGATATTTCCTTGCGGCGAGATCAATGCCCATTGGCTTGAGACCATCAATAAGTGTAATGGTTCTGCCGATGTTGATGTTTACAGATACAGCAGAGTCTGAATTATTTTGATTTATTGTCTCGTTTAGACTTGCAACAATGGCTCGTGGACTTGTAGAATAGCTGTGGGTGGTCATCTTTGTACTCCTTTTATAATCATCTTGCGCTCAGCCCCGGGCTGATGACGCATCGCCTTAAAAGGCTTTTGTTTTTTTGATATTGCTGATTATAAAAGAAAAGAGATCACCCTTTTTCTATTCATAAGAGTGCTCTCTTTTGGTTAATCGTCAGTTTATGACCATCTCTATATCAGGGCTTATGATAACCGCCCTTTGGGCCTGTCTGCTTCAATTAAAG
>NZ_FPAH01000070.1 GCF_900116345.1 Succinivibrio dextrinosolvens
GTTCCCTTATACCTAACAAATATCCTTATAAATCAATATAATAAAAGGATACAACCTAACTAATTATCATTATCATTTTTCTAAACGCACCAGCATAAAACACATAGTTCAAAAAAAAAGATCTAAAATTCCTTGACCTATCTCAAATATCATATATAATGAATCTCGTTTTGAAATATGGGGTTATAGCTCAGTTGGGAGAGCGCTTGCATGGCATGCAAGAGGTCATCGGTTCGATCCCGATTAGCTCCACCATTTCAAGATCCCTTAGTGGGGGTATAGCTCAGTTGGGAGAGCATCTGCTTTGCAAGCAGAGGGTCATCGGTTCGATCCCGTTTACCTCCACCATCTATTACATTCAAATATTAATTTGTTGCTCAATATCACAATTTATAAATTACGCATTGTGATTTGTATTGCTATAATCCTACGGCTTTATAACTAAAATAATCTACAGGGGTATTCTTTTCTTATCTTCCAGAACGGGAAATATAGTTTTCAGATTAGTTTCTGATGACCCCTGTCCGGAATTTGAAATGTTATTAAGAAATTCATCAGCTTTGAATAACAAATATTCAGAGAGCAGCTCGATCGGTTATTTAACAGGAGGGGCGAATTCCCGTCACTGTATTTGTGAAGGTGTTTCGCAATAATTTATGAATCTAAAAATTTCTTCTTTAGCTTTAACTGTTGCTTGTTCATTGGCAATTTTCAGCGCAAATGCTCAGGATCTTATGGATATCTATAAAGAGGCCCTGCAAAAGGATACCCAATTAAATCAGGCTAAAGCAAATGCTGATGCTGCTCACGCCGGAATTTCCCAGGCAACAGCTGCTCTTTTACCTCAGATTGATGTTGTAGGATCTTTAACCAAGACTAGAACCAATTACGTTGATGCCTATAATGCTAGAGGCAGCAATAAGGTTGCCTCTGCAGGTGCCACTCTATCTCAGGCTATATGGAGACATTCAAGCTGGGTTAATCGCTCAATTGCAGAAAAAACAGCAACCTTAAATGACCTTGCATACGCAGATGCTCAGCAGAATCTGGTTCTTAGAGTAAGCACTGCTTATTTCAATGTATTGAATGCTGCAGAAACACTTAAGTATCAACAGGCAAACAATCAGGCACTAAAAAGACAGCTAGATGAGGCAGAAAAGAGATTGAACGTTGGTCTGATTGCTGAAACAGATAAACTTGAAGCTCAGGCAGCCTATGATCTTTCTACAGCAAAAGTTATTTCAGCAGAAAATGCCCTAAGTAATTCATACGAACAGATTCGTATTCTGACCGGAAACACTGTTACCGCAAATCAGCTTGCTGAACTTGACATCAGCAAGTTTGATACTCCAAAGGTCAATGAAACACTTAAGATGCTTATCAAGAGAGCAGAAGAAAACAATATCGCACTTCAAAAGGCAGTTGTTTCACGTGATATTGCGAAGGATAATATTACTCTTGCCAGAACAGGTCACGAGCCAACTCTTGATTTTAATGCCAGTGTAAAGACCGGCTATACAAATTACTCACATGAAGTCTCTGAAGCAGGATGGGTAGATAACAATTCATGGTCTAAATCTGTTGGACTTACTCTGAATATACCAATTTATCACGGTGGAGCAACCTCTGCAGCAGTTGACAAAGCTACAGCAAATTATGTCGCTCAGTCAGAAGCGTTAGAAAACGCCCACAGATCACTATTATCCAACGTTAATAACAGCTTTAACGATGTAAATGCGGCTATCAGTAAAGTTACTGCATACAAGAACTCTGTTACATCAGCAAAATCAGCTCTAGATGCCACTATGGCAGGTTACGATGTAGGAACCAGAACTATGACAGATGTTCTTGATGCAACTCAGAATCTGTATAGTGCAATGCAGCAGTCAGCACAGGCAAGATACGATTATATTCTTTCAAGACTGAATCTGTTATACACTCAGGGTGATTTGAAGGTTGAACACATCAACGAAATCAATAGCAGTCTAAAAAACAAGTAATTATTCTTTCAAAAGCATTTCTATTGCAAAGGAGAACATCTGTTCTCCTTTGTTGTTTCTTCTCTTTCACATTATTCTTCCCTGTCTCCGAGAGCAACTAATAGCTAGGTTTGCTAATGCAGTCTTAAACATTCAAATGCTCGAAGCTCTTATCTTCTCTCAAAATGGCATCCAGGAGCAGATTACAATTCGTCAAAAACGATGAATAGATATTATCAATCGATTCTCTAGGCTAGAGAAATAGGGTGAATAGGAATAAAGAAGGGGAATAAACTCCTCTCTGCAACAAGAGGAGTTAATTTTGCAGGTCAAACCTGACTATTTAGATGATCCAGAAGAAATCTTGCGTAATACATAAACTAATCCGCCAAAGAAGATTACAAATGAAATTACGCTGATAACTGAAGAATTAATTCCTAAATCAAGAGCAAGAGGTGCATCAGAGCCACCAGCTGAAATAGAAACAGTCAGAACTAAGGCCATAATAACGCCCATCAGGCTTTCGCCAACAATCAGACCTGCGGCCATAAGATTGTTACGGCTATCCAATAGAGTTAATTTCTCCTTTAACTCACCCTGATCAGTGAACTTGCGTTTAATACCGAGAACAATGAAATAAGATGCAATCGAGCCAATAATGATTACAACATTAACACTTGATGGAAGGTAAATACCTAGACCTACAGCCAGAGGAGCAACAAACATCTTACCCTTGGAAACCTTCTTGATGAAAAGGTTAAGCACAATTATAGTTGCACCTAAAATCAGACCAATAATAATATAAGTCCATTCAAGGTGATGGTTGAAAATTCCCTTTGCAATTGAAGCCATAAGAGTAGCCTGAGGAGCATTTAATGCTAGGCTATGATCCATATTTTCTCTTGGCATAGCACCAGGGAATCCATAGCTGTTATATAGAAGCTCTAGTACTGGTGCGATAACAAAAGCGCCAATGATAGTACCTATGATCAGAGCAACCTGCTGATGTTTAGGAGAAGCACCAACAAGCTGACCGGTTTTCAGGTCCTGAAGGTTGTCGTTTGAGATACATGCTGTTGCATTAACTACAGTTGCTGTAAACAGAGTAAAGGCTGTAACAAAGTTTCTTCCGCCTTCGATATTAAAGATTCCCTGAGCTCCAGATAATAGAAGGTAGCTTAGAGAAATAACAACTACAGAAATGATGGTAATACCTGAAATTGGACTTGAGGAAGAACCAATTAGACCAGCCATATAGCCACAGGATGCTGCCAGTAAGAACCCAATAAGTACAGCCAGTAGAGTTCCAAGAATTACAAATGACCAAGACCACAGTGCAGGAATATCAATATTAGTTGTGAACTTATAGAACACACCACAGATAATCAGAATAGAAACTACTGTACAGAAAAGCATCTGCTTAAAGCTTAAGTCAGTGAATCTTGAGTCGATCTCTCCAGCTTTTGCCTCTTTGGCAAGTTCCATTGAATCCTTCAGACCTTTAAGGATTGGCTTAACTAGAACAATCAATGTCCATAAAGCAGAAATTGCAATACAGCCAGCACCTGCGAATCTTAATTTAGTTGCCCAAACCACTGAAGAGAAATCCTCAAGAGGAAGAGCATCAGGATTAGGCAGAATTGAGGTTAGTACAGGAATACCAACACCCCAGCATAAGATAGTACCAATAAGCAGAGAGAAACCACCACCAATACCAATCAGAAGACCTGCTCCTAATAAGGCAAAGGAATAGCCGGTTCCTAGTGAGAACACTGCAGCACCAATCTTTCCTGTCATAGTAAAGCCGTCAAAAAGAATTCTTAAGCCACTGGTGCAGAAAGTAAAGATTGATGATAAGCCAGCGCCTAGAGCAAGAAGCTTAACACCACTCTGTGCCTGAGATTCTCCATCGGCAGTCTTTTTGTCTGCAGTCTTTAATATAACAGCAGCAGCAACGCCTTCAGGGTAAGGAAGATTTGATTTTACTACCATGGCATATCTTAAAGGGATCGTGAAGATAACACCAAGAGTACCGCCAGCAGCACAGATCAGGAAGGTCTGCCAGAAAGGAAAATCATTCCAGTAGCCGATCATAACCATTGCAGGCATTACGAAAATAATAGAAGAAATACATCCAGCAGCAGAAGCCTGTGTCTGAACGATATTATTTTCAAGAATAGATGAATCTTTGAACATTCTCAAAACAGCCATTGAGATAACAGCTGCAGGAATTGAGGACGCAAAGGTCATTCCCACTTTAAGACCTAAATAAACATTAGATGCAGTGAAAACCAAAGTGATTAAGGTACCAAGAATAATACCTCTGAGAGTCATCTCTCTTATAGAATTGTTAGATGTTTTCATTGTTAAGTTTTTTTCTTATATTCTGTATAAACATACAAAATTTTTTTGCAGATACAGAGTGTTATTTAATTAACCGATTGACCACCTCCTCTTGCTAAAGCAAGAGGATTCCTACTGCTGACATTACTGTTCAGCTTCGGTGGGTTCACAGTGCTGACTCCTTTTGGAGTTCACTTCCTGTGCTAGCCGGGCCAGCCCTGCCCTTAGGATATTTTTCGCTGCATTTTCATCTGCATTGGCTGTATATCCACAGCTTTTAAGGCACGCTTCATCCTCGCACTAAAAGTACGAGGTATTCGCGTACGTGAATTTGATAAAACGGCGCTCTATCCTTAAGAAAACTTAAAGAGATTTAATCCATAGAATCAGATTTCATTCACCCTTGAAAATTTCAATTCTCAATAGAAGAAAACTCCATAGCAGTGAAAGGAGTAGCTCCGAAAACAGAAGACAATAAAGCAAAAAGAACTCCATTCAAGACTTCTGTATAAAAGAAGACATTCGGTTAATTTTCAGCAGAATAAAGTCTATCCGAATCGCATAGATTCACTAAACGGATAAACTAATCGAAAATAAACCAGCAATAAATTGGCAAAAAAACACCTCGGAGAGTAAACCACGAGGCTTGCTTTTGAACCGAAAAATCCAATACTACAGGTCTAATCTTTATGAAATAGTCTTTAGTCAGAATGATTCGATATAAAAATAATCAAACGAAAAAAAAGTATTCATAAAGCCCCCGAACTTGAGAAAGACTAGCTTTTATTAGCCATTATTTACCAAATTCGCAACGAACAATTTTAGCACAATACACTGATGTACGCAAAATTATGCATTAGATCAGCTAAATTAAAGAAGTTTAGAATAGAAAAAACAAAAGGTAGGTTTCGGATAAGAAAACAGGTTAAGCCTGCAACAAGCTTAACCTTAAAGAGAATTTATCTTAGGAAGAAGCTAACAGCTAAAAATATGGTAATTCCCCACATGGTTGGAGAAATCTGTTTAATTTTTCCAGAGAACACCTTAATAAAGCAGTAGCTTAGGAAACCAAAGGCAAAACCATTAGCAATTGAGTAGGTCAATGGCATCATAATAATTGTTAAGAATGCAGGAAAGCCTTCAGAGAAATCCTTAAAATCAATAGAACTGATGTTGGTTACCATTAAACCACCAACAATGATAAGAGCTGGAGCTGTTGCGCATGCAGGGATCAGGTCTCCAAGAGGAGTAATAAAGAAGCCTAGCAGGAATAACAGACCAACGAACACTGCGGTTAAACCAGTTCTTCCACCAGCGTTAATACCGGTTGCAGATTCCACATAGGTTGCGACAGTACAGGTTCCAATAGCAGCAGAAGCAATAGTTCCTACAGAATCAGATATTAGCGCCTTATCAATATTCTCAATCTTTCCGTTTTCATCAACCATGTTTGCCATCTTAGTAACAGCTATCAAGGTACCGATGGTGTCAAAAAGTTCAACGATTGTAAAGGTAAAGATAATAGAAATAATGCCGTAATGCAGAGCTCCGATCAGATCCATCTGCATAAAGGTTCCAGCAAAATCAGGTAGTTCAAAGCTGAATACATCATCCATAGAGGTTGGCACAGCAGAATTACCAATGATCATGCTGATAATGGATACAACAATAATTCCAATCAGAATTGCAGCCTTAACATTGATTGAAATCAGAGCTGCAGTAAATAAAATACCGAACAGAGTGAGAATAACATTTAACGAGGTTAAATCTCCAAGTGTAACCTTAGTGGCAGGATCTGCAACGATGATTCCTGAGCCCTGAAGTCCGATAAAGGAAATAAAACAGCCAATACCTACAACAATTGCAGTTTTTAGACTAGGTGGAACCGCATCAATAATCAGCTGACGAATCTTTGTAACAGACAAGATAAAAAAGATAATACCAGATATGAAAACAGCGCCTAAAGCAGTCTGCCATGGAAGATGCTGACTTCCACATACATAGAAGGCAAAGAAAGCGGTTAGGCCCATTCCAGGAGCAACTGCCACAGGGTAATTAGCGTAAACACCGATATAAATGGTACACAGAGCTGTAGTAAGAAGACAGGAAGCAAGAGCAGCATCCTTTGGCATACCAGCCGCAGACAGCATTGATGGCACAACAAATATAATGTAGGCCATTGAGAAGAATGTAGTTAGACCGGCTAAGAACTCAGTCTTTATACTAGTGTTTCTCTGCTTTAATTTAAAGAATTTATCAATGCGTGATGCAATTGATGAATTTGCATTTGTCGGTATATCTGACATCTGACAATCCTTGGCACACTTGCCTCTTACCTAAAATAAAAAATTATAAAAATTCCTCTCTATCTAAAAAGACAGAGTTTAATAAAGTTTGTAATTCTATTAGTCTCGCGAATCGGATTTAATCGCTAAAAGATTTCGGCCATTAAAAATTGTATTTTCCATTGATTCAAGAAGCTTTCCTTTTGTTTCTGGCAGGCCAGAATAAATCAAAGAAAACAGAAATGCTCCTGCAATCAGGAAGAAACTCAGAAGCATTAGTAGGCCTAAACTCTGTACAGCTCTGTGGAAGAAATACATTCCCATCATAACTGCAGCAAAGTTAAATAAATAAATAACAGTTAAACCAAATTCTCTTCCCTTTACCGCTAAAAGTTCAGAAGAAAGAACGGTTAAGACAAGAGTTAAGGAAATGGTAGAACCGAATACAAAAAGGCACATCAGAAGAACGACTACATACTGTCCTAATTCTCTAAAGTGTCCATATAAAAGCACATAGATTACAGCGATGATTATTTCATTTGAGAATACAGAAAAAAGAAACAGTTTCTTTCTGCCAATTTTATCAACTGTAAAGAATGTGAACACAGCCCCCATGAAGGCTGATAACAGAATAAAGCTCAAAAAGACGAAATTAATATCAGACTGAGGTGTATGGGATATAACACCTAGGGTAATTGCAGACTGGAATGACTTAATAAGCTGCAAAGACATATATGGAAGAATTGCCATTCCAGAAAACTGACAGGCAATACTTATAAAGATGAAGAACCACAGAACAGCTCTGAAAACAGGACTTCTGAAGAATAGCGCCATACCTCGTTCTTCACCTAAAATACACTCATTGATTGCAGCTAATTCTCTTGCAGCTTCAGAAGTTGAAACTCTAAGTTTGATTAGCTCGGTCAAAGCCTTATCAGAGGCTCCTGTCAGAGCATGCCAACGTGGTGATTCAGGAAGACGAAGATAGGAATAAACCAAAAGAGGCAGAGAAAATAGCACTATTCCTGAGACACAGGAGAAACCATAATTTGGAATAACGCCTCTTAAGATTGATGAAAGAAGTAAGCCTAAAGTAAAAAACACAGCAACTAAAGAGGAACATGCGCCTCTATATGATGAAGGAGATATTTCCGTAATATAGCTTACGGAAGAAATCAGATAAACACCAAAAGCAGCTCCAACTGCAAATTCAGAAATAAACAGAGTACTGAAAGTTGGAGACATCAGAGAAATTGACTGACCAATAACTCCGAAAGTAAAAGCACCTAAAATAGACTGTAGACGACCGGTATCATAAACAAGTCTGCCACCAAGAAATGTGCCTACAAGAGCTCCCAAAAGGAAGGTGTTAATCATGCTGTCTACATTGTAAACTTCCAGCATGAACACATTGATAAGACGAACCTTACTAGATAGAATAGCCCCAAGATTAAAGCCGAAAATAGTCGCCATACATGAGACAATCGCTACACATATGTACACAAAATTTTTGCTATGGACTGCTTTCTTAACTTTAGTCATATAAATATGAAGGTGAAGTGCATTAAAAATTCACGGTGTAATTTTAGTTGTTTTTTTAAGAAAATGCGACTTTTTTCACAATTTTTTATTAAAAAATTTTTCTATGTATTTTTAAGGCGCATAAATACTGCACTTTAACAGGTAATGCCCACAAAAATCACAGCGATAAAACAAAATTACTATCAATTCGTATCAAAAAGTATTGATTCATGGTAAATTAGTGCAAGCATTATTAATATAAAAGAGCGTGAATAAAGTGGAAGACTCGGAAGTTCGACAGTTGACCTTTTTTAAATGAAGAAAATAGCTATATAAGACTTTGAAAAGTCTTATTTTTTTATCTCAAAATTTTGTATATTTTATTTGTAATAATGTTTCTAATGTTCTATAATACAAATAG
>NZ_FPAH01000030.1 GCF_900116345.1 Succinivibrio dextrinosolvens
AGCTCAATAACCTGTCCTACAATCATTCTTATTGTTACCTGTCAGCTTCTGCTGCTTCTTTTAGTCATTCAACAGGTCAAATATTCTACCTCTAGGAAAGCTTCAAATAAAGCAGATAAAACTGAAACCTACTAAATTTTTGTAGTTTTTATAAACAATTTATAGATTTATTAAAACAGTTAATAGCCCTTTTTAGGTAATCTTCTCTGTACTTTTTAGCTTTTTCTATTTCCTTTTTCGGAGTTTTTTGAGTCTTTTTTATAACCGTTAGTAAGAATTGCCTTATTTCCAAAGTAAAAAAAGAAAAGAACCCTCTAAAAAAATATATATAATGTGTTTTTCGTGCATGAGTGTTTTTTTTATTCAAGAGAACACATTATGTTTCTAAAGAAATATACAAAAATAATAGCGTAGTAATAAGTAAGAAATAATTTATAGAACTCCACTACAAAAGAAAGGACTTAGGGCTCGCGCTCATTTGGTAACTTCAAGCTCATCAATATACAGAGGATCGTACTCTTCAAAAGATTCAGAGCTGGAAACAGAGCCTTGCAGCTTTAAGTTGTTTTCATCATGATTGAAGAACTGCCCTATAAACTCCACCTCATTGAGAGCCGTATGCCCAGAAGGTCTCTGATATCTTAAATCTGATACCATAATTCTGTCGTATTTCTTCTCAACCTTTTTATAGTCAATCTCATTAATAACAGTATCAACATACAGATAAGCTATAACCTCCCTAATATTTTTAGAATATCTAGGAAGAGTTCCGTAGAATAGCGCAACATCATTGTCAAAGAAGAGCAGATCACCTGGTTTAGCCTGTGAAAATGCACTAATTCTCTGATCAAATGGCTTTCCTACAAGTTCTATTGTTTTTGGAGATGCCATTTTCATGGTGCTGTAATCCAAAGGCATATAGACTCCCACGGAACGGTAAGATCTTGCAATAATGCGTGAATTTGAATAAAGTTCAGGAAGATAAGAATATTCAGATCTGGATAGATTCTTATACTGACGGGCCTGAGCGAGTATATTCTTTCGTGTTAAATCCAGATAACCGACATTTACTCTCTCAGAGGATAAGTCTGCATTTTTATAGGATAATACCCCTCCAGCATTTACCGGAAGCATGCCGACTGGTTTTTCAAAGGTTGATTTGGAAGCATCAAGCAGAATTACATCACCCATGTAATAATCATAGGTTTTCTTATCCTTTGTTCCTAGAGTAATTGTATAAACAGGTGATTTAACTACAGCAAAATCTGTAGGCTTAACGACTTTTAGCCAGTTTAAATACCTAGTAAAAGCAAGATTTACAATTGGAACCCAGCCCCTTAAGTATCTGGTCTGAACCAGATAATAGCGCTTATCCGCACTTACAGACAAAACAGCAACAGGATCACCAATCGACAGGTAATCAAGATGAAGAAGATTTCTGTCCTTAGTTTTCTTATCCTTATGCCAGACATCGTTAGATGGCATAAGCAGCAGAGGAGTTTTTTTGGTTACTACTGCAAAGGCTGAATTCATAGAATCCGGAAGAGATTCTATATTACAGTTCTGTACCATTCTTTTAATGGAGGTCTCCTTGAGAGGCCCTGCCTTGTTTACAGCTCCAGCCTCAGCTAAGCTATAGGCCTGAGACTGCTGTTCTCTGACAGTCTGTTTAATGAATACGCTTGAGAATTTCTGAGGAAACCTTATAAGGTTGTATCCGGATGGAAGTCTGTTCTGTATTCCAGAATTGATATCATCCAAAAGCTTTCCAGCAGAGATAGTCTTCTGATTTACGGAGTCAGAAACATAATGATCATCATTGGAGTTATCTCCAACAATCTCCGGATTGACCACTTTTTTCTCATCAAATAAACCGCATGATGACAAAAGCAGAACTCCGGAGACCATAATTAGCCATATTACAGTTTTTCTAAAGGAAATCTTCATGCACAACATTCCTTAGTAATTGGCAAAACTATCCGCTGCAGGCCAGTTATCGGAACCAGGCCATTCCTCAGGAGTTGGAAGCTTTCCGACAATTCCCAGTGATACGAAGAATACACTAGGCTCACCTTCATCAGGAACAATCTCAATAGGAACAAAGGTTGATTTTGTATCCTCGTTATACTCTCCCCTTTCATCAAGATACAGCTGCAAAGCAGGATATCCGCCATCAATTACCACCTGGCAGTCAGGATCGGCAGAATCTGAGAAGCGATAGAATCTGAAAACAATCTCACTGTTATCAATAGGAGCAGAAGAAATTGCAATATTCTTATTTCCGTTTACAAATGCAGGAAGTTTCTGTGTAGTCTTACCATCCCCTACTGTTATATCGAAATAACGATATCTTGCAATTGCAAGCTCACTGTTGATGTTCTGAGCTGTCAGAAGACGGCTCTGATCTGATGCGTCAACTAGACCGATCATAAACTGCATATTCTTTCCACTGCCAGAAAGGATACCCAGGATATTGGAAATACTTGAAGCCCAGGATTTGAAATCAGCCTGTCTGTTTGTTTCAGGACTGAAAATCAGAGGACTCTTTAGATCATCATTCTTCTTTAAGGCATCATTCTGTTTTGCAAAAGCTGCAAGAGGATCTGAAGCCTTTTCTGATGAAGTATCTGACAGTCCAAAGGATTTAAAGATAACCAGAAGACTCTTGATATCGTTCTTGCTCAGTATTCTTTCCTGAGGATCTGCATCCTTTACAATAGGGAATACCTTTAACTCAGACTGGAACTGCATAAGAGAGAGACTGGCCTCGTGTGATGCATCTCGCTTTAAGAGCTTAACACCAAGTTTTGTAAAATCTGACCACCAAGGGATATAAGCATTGCCCTTTGGAGGTTTGCTCAGATTCAGAAGTTTTTCATTGATCTCCTTCTGAGACATCTGCATAACCAGGTTATTGGCATATGTAGCATCGCCAGACAGAAGGCTCCACTCCGTAAGAGTTTCATTACAGATATCAATAAAATCAAGATCGATAAATTTACGACGAGAGTCAAGCTGGGTCAAAAAGTTATTTCTGAGCTCAACATCTGATTTATTCAGCATTATCGGATCTATCTTGGTGATAATCTCATAGCTGTCTGTATAAAGACGCTGAAGCTCATTATTCACCATATAAGCTTTAAGATCTGAACTTATATCATAGAATTCAGCATAGCTGTTGGCTGTCATATGAACAGTATCAGGCAGGTGATACCAGTATTTCATATAGCTTGAAGAATAAGTTGCAAAAGCATTCAGAATCTTCTTAAGTCTTGAAGAAGAGGCAAGAACACGTTTGGCAAATACGAATTCCTTAGACTTTGATTCCATAGCTTTCTTGATGAAAACAAGAGGCTCAAAGTAACGGAAGAATACCTCTGGATTATATTCATCTCTAATCTTAAAGTCTCCAAGTACCTCTCTTGCAGACTGGTACTTAGTATTCAGTGCCTCACTGCGGTTTACCTCATCCTTGGCAATTATTACTGACAGATTAGAAAGAATCTTATATTCTGATTCATCATATGGATACAGATTCTGAAGCTGCTTTATGATATCCACATACTGCAACGAATAATCAGCTGCAAGAAGACGTTTTGCGTTAGTTATCCAGTGAGTTACCAGCTCATTTCCCTGATGATCGTTCAAAATAGACGTTAAATTCTCTATATTACGCTCATATTCACTATCAAGAATGGTGGTATTTTTATCAAGCTCATCTAAGGTCCACTGCTCCATTTTTCCAGATACTACAGATAATTTTGATAACTGAATAATCTGTCTTAAAAGATTATAGTTGTATTGATTAATGTCATTTTCAGAAGATTTATCTGTGTCATTCTTTTTCTGAGTCTTTGTCTTCTTATCACGTGTAAACAGCTGGGACTGATTAATCTTGATAAGAGATTTTTTCATTTCCTCATTCTTATAATCGATTAAAGTTAAGGCCTGATGTTTTACAGTATCAAAGCTTGAAAAATCGACACCTCCAAAATGGACAGTCTGTCCTCCGGCATTATCATCTAGAATATGCAGTTTCTTCTCAAAGTTCTTAAGCTGACCAAAATCTCTATCAAGCAAAGCCTTATATGAACTGTATGCAGATGAAAGTCTGGATGAAAACGGATTTACTTCGATCTTAGCATCAGTTTTACCTTTTTCACCAATAACTTTTTCTGTCTGTTCAATCAGAGTACTCTTGATAGATGAAGAGGTATCAACAGTCGCATACTTCATTAGTTCATCAATAACAGGGCTCTTTGTCAAATACATGGAGGCTGCGGCACGTGCACGATAAACCATGCTCTTTACATGCTCATACTCCATTTCCTTGTAATCCTGATTTGCAATTTCTTCAAGCTCTTCATAAGAATTGAGCATGTCATTTGCCGCATTAATGTAAGAGTTCAGCTGGATAAAATTATGACTTGAATAATTTCCTAAATTTCTCCAGTTGGAAACCAAACCTTCAATACCAGCCTTACATGCAATTGAATAGTTCTCATCCAGTACAATCGCAGAATTGGTCGTATTATTTGAATAATCATACTCAGGGATGAAATACTCGAACTGTGAAGACTGTACTTCTGTAAAGGAAGGAAGAATCCATTTAATAAAGGATTTCATAATAGAGGAAGAGTAGGCATCATTCTTATAGACATTCTTGTGGTATAAATTAAAGAAAGAGATATCCATAAGATTGAACAGAGCGTCAGTTTTATGCTCGTCATATGGCTCATGGCCATACTTAATCATATTATACTCAACTATATCGACAACCGGGAAAAATGCCATCTTAGTCTGAATATAGTCATAGATAAAGTAATTGTCACCATAGATGCTGTCATTACTCCAGTCAAAATGAACCATTGACTGAGGGAAAAACTGCCATGGTGCATCTACAGGTCTGACAAGTCGTTTTTGAGCCTGTGAAAAGAAATTCAATCTGGATATGGAGTTTGAGTTTGGCATCGGAATATCAAAATTCCTAATGACTTTTCCATCATCGTTGACCGAAAACAGCTGAGCAGAATCTACAGCGCCAGATTCAATATCCTTAGCAAGTTCCTGATAATAAAAAGTTCCATCTTCTAGTTTCTTTTCAAATTCACCAGCCTTAAACAGAGTGCCGTACCAGTAAATAAGTGAAATCAGAATAAGTCCGCCACAGCAGGAATAGAAAGGAAGATTTCTGATAAAGAGTTCACGTTTGGTGAAAATAGCATCTTTCTTTTCTCCAAATACCTTTAGAGATAACAGTTTTTTAATAAAAAATGCAGAACTGAGCTTATTATTATCAACTATTGGAGCATCATCCACAGTTGAATTCTGCAGCTGAGCAAAACGGTTACTCAGACAGTAACCTTTATCCTCTGCAGAGGTAAGGAAAACACCTTTAAAAGGAAGAATAGCCCTGCCTCTAAGTGAATTGGAACCAAAAATAGTTTCAAGATATATGATCAGATTATCTTTAAGCTCACTAACGCCATCAGCAAATAAGTAGATATTTCCTGTAAGAGGCATTCTGCTTTCATTTTTGTTGGTCAGATCAACCACATCCGGACGCATCAGCTGATTTACCGCGCCAGCCTTAAGTCTTTGAACTAACTTATCAAAGCTGATATTAAAATCGTCAGAGTGGAAGAAACCGTCTTCAACCTTTGGCTGATAACCCACAATCTGATTAGTGATAGAATCATTGGCCACACTGAAATACTCACGGAAGCCTAAGACTGTATCAAGTTTTGTAATAACCACATAACATGGCAGATTCATTCGAAGAACAAAAGCCAGATGCAGAAGTTCATCCACAATCAGATGAGCCTTCTTCAAGGTTAGTTCCTTATTGTCTGCTATCAGGGATTCAGCAGAGATCGTAACAACGATCGATTCAAGAGGTTTTCTCCTGTTGGCCTTTCTTATCTTGCTACAGATGTAGTTCCATTCTGCACTTGAGCCCCCTGCCCAGTTATCAAAAAAGACCTTTCCAGAAACATCGACAACAACTTCTTTTGAATTGATATAGAACTTTACTGGAGGCTTATCCTTTCCTTCATTAAAGGAAGGATTGTAATCCAGACCGGATTTCTCAAGAAGAACAGATTTACCACAGTTTGGTTCACCTACAATAAGATGCCAGGTCAGATTATGACGGTACAGCCTGCGATTTACCTTGAGAATGGTAGAACAGTCCTTAAACAGACTGTCAATTGTAACCAGCTTGTTATTCAGCTCAAGCTTTGCCTTATCGGTCTCTTTTCCGCCTCGAACAAAAGAAGACAGTCTTGACCAGATCATCAGGTCTTTTTTCAGAGAAGCAACTTCAACAGTTTTCTGACGTTTTCTGTTAAGGAAGAAAACAAATCTGATCATTAGGAATATAAAAATAATAATTCCCAGAATGATCACTACTGTCCATATTGGGTGAGCCATTATAAAACCGACATCCGCACCCTGAGAGGTAACTTCTTTTTCGTTCATACCTGATTACTCTCTTATTATGTTAGCTATGATGTTTTCTCTACTGTCCATCCTGAACATCTTCATGAGAATTACTGTCATTAAGTTCCTCATACAGGCCAGTGTTTTTAATACTGGATTTACTCATGGCCGCAGATGTAGTTCTGTCAACAGCATCTACATATGAGGAGATTGAGGAAGCAAAGCTAATCCAGTTAATTACAAATGAAAGAAAGGCTAAGCCACCAAATAACAGTATCCAAAACTTTGACTGTCTGAACAGCTCCTTTTTATCATGATTAACCGTTTCAAAATCCTGTTCAATAATTATGTCAGGAGAGATCTTATCCTTATGAAAGTCAGGTCCAAGATGAACTTTCTCTGCACATTTCTTCATAATATCAAGAACATCAGTACGGTTTCTCTTGTAAGAACCGTCAAAACCAAGCCCCATCATAATGTAGAAAAGCTTTGCCACCGCTTCGTCATCACTTCGTTTTAAACATTCCGAAAGCAGATCGAAGAATTTTTCATCTCCAGAGAATTCATTGAAGGTTCTAGCTATTTCCTGATAATTATCTGAATAGCTAAAGCCACCTTCTTTTATGGAATAGTCAATAAAGAATATTAGAGGCTTCTCAATCTGAGAATACTGCTGCTGAAGAATAGGATATGAAGCACACTTGTGACTAATGTTAGTCAGTTCATTCTTTAACTCAGAAAGAATAAATTCCTTAGGAACCTCATATCCGCTTTTTTTAAATGAATAGTATTCGCAGATCTTTTTAAAAATAGGATTAAGAATATTTTCAATTTTCTGATCCATAATCCTTTATCCTCAATAAAATTAATTACATTAAAGCCTTAATGCGTATCTACACCCACGTACAGTGTTGCTGTTAAATTAGGGAATAGAGCTGCTGCACAATCTATAGCCATATTCTTCTCTTCTTTAATATATTTCCAAATCCTCTCAGAACTTTCACAGTCAAGCCTAAACCAAAGAGTATGCGCTATATTAGGCAGATACTGTGGCGGATTACGAATTTCAAGCAACTTGACTCCACGGATACGATCCGATAATGACTTCTTATCAATAAGACGGAAGTTATCTCCTATTTCAATATCATTTACACGATCACGCAGATTGCCGGTAAACTGAACAGCCAGGAAAAGTTCCTTTGCCTCAAATATTCTCTCGTCCAACTCATCCAGCTGCAGAATAGAATTCTTTTCAAAGAATTCAAATGCCAGAGCAGAGCTGATACCACCACGAAGCAGGATGTCACGAATCCTCTTGAGAAGAATCTCGACAACAGGTTTTAAATTATCATGATCGTATATAGGAACAGGCTTATACAGAGAGCTAGGTGTCAGAGATTCAAGTTCTGAGAGCAGAGAAACCAGCTCAAGATACAGGGTATAAGTTGATATACGTCCAGGAACAAGCTCAGAATCAAAACGATTTGCATACAGAGAAGCGATTCTTAAAGTTGCAATCTGCAGAAGCTTTGAACCTGACAGGTTATTTGGGTCAAAAATATCTGTATCAAACTGATCAAGAATACTGTTTTTTACAGCCTTTAACTGGAATATAAGCTCACTTGATATCTTCAGTAAAGGGCAGTCCCGACTTAAAGATACAAAAGGAGGCATGTAATCACTTACAATCTGAAGAGATGGCTGTCCAGCGTTAATTGATACCCAGCGTAATTTACATAGCTGAATATAGGAACAGTCTGTAGCATTTTTTACGTCAGTAAGTAAAAACGCATTGATATTTCTTGAAATTAAAGGAATTTCATTCTCGCCGGTGTTCTCATCAACAACAAGATTCTCTTTTAAGGTATAGCGCCCGTTTGACTTACTGTCAGACTTAAGATTTGAGCCAACAGTAGAACGGATTGGAACAGTTAGATAAACATTAACTTCAGTCTGACCTGAATTCTCCATAGTCAGTTCTAAAGTTTCAACCTTACAGTTACCAGGCATACTGATTTCTGTTCCATCCGGCATTACGGCAGAAAATCTTTTTATTACAACACGTCTGGTTATAAGCGCTTCAGGATCTAATTCGAGATCGTAAAAGCCATAATCAAAAGGCACGAACAACTTTCTCTGAACTCTAGCAAGAGAAGTCAAACTTGCCTGCATCATCTGAAGGTGCTGAGGCTGAATAAATAGCCCCTCACTCCAGTGAACCTGTTCTTCAAATCTCATAATTACTTACCCGTCTTTTCCTGTTTCTTAGGCTTTTCTACACCGCTGATCTTGACTGTCTTCTGATCCTTCGGTTCGTTTCTAACTTCAACAACGCCACTACCTCCAATCACAATGTAATGAGAACCAGGGCTGATGAATTTTTCATTAAGATCAATAATCAGCTTTCTTGGATCAGCCTGTACATCCTTTATCGTATTTACAAGTGGCAAATTGGCAATAATAGCAAGGTGGGTTACGCCCTTGTCATTCCATTTGTCCCATATACCATCACCGCTAGGTAAAACCTTTCCTACCATATCCTTATCAGAAAATTTAACCGTAACCGCACCGAGGCTCTTTCGGAACTGCTCTGGAGGGGAGAAATATTTGTCAACATCATAGCCCGCAAGTCTTTTCTCTTCTGCCTTTGTCAGTCCTGCAATATCAACTTCAAGTGTCGGACAGTAACCATAAAAATCCTGCACATCCTCATTCAGATATATTCCAATATCACTTGTAGGCGTACTTGATGAACAGCCTGCAAGATAAAGTCCACAGAACAAAACTACTTCTGACGAGATTATTTTTATATACTTCAATTTTGACATTTTAAATCCCACCATAAAGCCAAAATGTAAGTGAAGTTCTTTGCCGTTATACGCTTGATAAGCGTTATCAAAAACACTACTCACCACTTCTAATATAATTTTTAAATTAAGACTTTGCATAAAGGCAGGGCGATCTTTATCGCAAATCTATTAAATAAACCCTAGATTTTTAAGAAAATGATCAGCAATAGAGCTAAAAAAACGGAGGTAAAATCGTCAGTCTTATGAAAACTTTTTACTGGAAACTCAACTTTAAAGAAGTGGGCTCCTGTCTCAAAGGGCAGAATATGGGACAGGAGATTAAGATTAGCAATGACAGATAGAGAAAACTACCTGTTTTTGAAGAATTCTCTTATCTGAGGGATTGGTTTGTGACCTCTTGATTCCAGAAAGTCCAGAACCTTATTTGGAGAGGTATTGAGAATCTGCTCTTCAGTAATGCCTGCATTTTTGATAATTTCAATTGAAGGCTCAAAATTACACATGTAATAACAGATATGGGCATCAGAGCCAATGGCAATTTTATTACCGATTTTCTTTGCAAGTCTGGCAATCTCAACACAATTGTCATGAGAACCGAAACGGGTATTAACATCAGATGACGAATTGATTTCGATGGCTACATTGTGCTCTTTTGCAGCCAGAAGAACCTGTTCGTAATCACAAGGATAAGCAGCACAACCAGGATGGGAGATAACATCAACGTTGCCTGATTCAATTACCTTAAGATACATTCTGGTGTGGGACTCTGCATCTGAAGGTGGGTTTGAAGGATGGAATCCTGCAAGCACAATATCCAGAACCTTATCCAGCTGGCTCTGAGTTACATCAATATCTCCATTACAGTCAATGTTGGCTTCAATACCGCGTAGCACGGCTACGCCATCGCAGATCCTTGGAACAACCTTGAGATTGTTAAAATGCCAAGGATGAGGACCATCTTCAAGAGCCGGACCATGATCTGTTGTGGCAAACATTACAATACCATTGTTCTTAGCATAGTTCACACATTCAACAATAGTTGAATAAGCATGATCACTCGCAATGGTATGAGTGTGAAGATCAATAAAAAACTGCATAATTCTAACCTTTTGTGTTCTAATCTATTACTGGGACCCAGTTTTTACAGTTGAAGGCCTCGGCACACATTCTAATCTGTTCTGTTGTGGTTGTTCCAAGTCTAAGCATCTCATCAGAAACCTCGTCTATAGAGAAAAATCTTCTCTCAAGAGTTTCTGAATTTGGAGTAAATTCCCCTTCTCCTTCAAGGCAGACAGTAAAAGAGGCTAGTATATGGAACGGCTGAGAGGACTTGTTCCATTTACTCTTATCAATCATTCCAACAAATTTAACCGGTTTGACCAGCATTCCAGCCTCTTCACGAACTTCCTTCAGGGTATTGGAAATAATAGATTCTGCTTCATCACACCAGCCCCCAGGAAGAGACCATAAACCATTTTTGGCCTCCCTAACCAGAAGTATCTGCCCCTTTTCATTGAAAACAGCAGCTCGGGTATCAATTTTTGGAGTGATATATCCCTTATCCATGCAGATCACATCTTTGACTTTCTCAAAAGGAGTTTCAGTCATGGTTGAGATGATTTCGCAGGAGAGCTCGCGTAATCTTTCAAAACGCTCGATATCAAAAACATTGGTACAATAGGTAAGACCAATCTGACCTATTGCCTGGATTTCCTTGGCCCATTTATACCACTGAAAATTCATTTCATCCTGCATGAATACAGCCTTGATGATATCCCATGGATTCATAAAATAATGGGCACACCTGATTGAGCGTTTTAATCTAGAGCCCCAGACTGCAAGACCGAAATCAACCCCTGAAGAATGAGCGCACTCAATATCAGACAGAGTGTCGCCAACAAAAAGTATTTCTTCCCTTCTAGCTCCGGTTATCTCCATGTATTTTAAGATTGAATCAGGAGCAGGCTTAGGATTCTTCACATCAGAGGCACTTATTGAATAATTAAAGTAAGGCTTTAGCACAGTAGGCAGAGGAGAAGCAATCTCGCCAAGCACATTCTCGTAGGTTTTAGCTCTTGAAGTGACAATGCCAAGTTTTATCCCATTCTCATGCAGATACCTGATCACAGCAATAATACCGTCAAAAGGTTTGATTGAATCCTCATAAAGTTTTACGCGCTCAATCCAGGCATCCGATAAACGTTTGGTGTCCTCAAAAGGCAGATTCAGCTCTATACGAGTATTCTCTGCTGTTGAGCCCATAAATCTGGTTAGTGACTCATAGGTTTCATCCGTATCAGGACGTTCTGCCTTCAGCACATCATACAGTGCACTTGTATAGGCAAATTCAGTATTAAAAATGGTACCGTCTAAATCAAACAGTACATGAGAGTATCTTCCTAACATGAAGGATCTCCATTAGCATCTACACCGAAAACGTGAATTCTGCTGTCTTTAACTCTGAAACTGATGGAAAAACTGTAGATTTTGACTACATAAACCTTATCATCAGTTGCGTCCTTATATGCGGGACGGGGATCCTGAGATAAAGTCTGACATACAGCTCTGAATTTCTGTTCTCCTAGAGTTTTTAATACAGATTCAGTATCATTCTCAAAGAGTACCTCAAACATAGGAGGAGGTGCACTTGCAAATCCCCCTACCGCTTCAGGGACACTGTCGACAAAAGGAATATAAGGCTTGATATCAATAATCGGTGTATTATCTACCAGATCAGCACCTAAAACTTCAAGGCTAACCTTGCCCTTCTCGCGTATAACTCTGTGAATCTTTAAAATAGAAAGGCCTAAACGGTTAGGTCGGAATGGAGATCTGGTTGCAAAAACACCTACGGAGACATTTCCACCAAGACGAGGAGGTCTTACCTTTGGCTTAAATTTCTTATAGTCAATCTTGTCAAAAAGAAAAATCGCATGAATATGAGAAAACCCGTCTATACCTTCAAAAGCAAGTTCATCATTGTAAGGAGGGTAAAACTCAATCACAGAAACAGCATCAGGAGCTAAGCCTGGCTGTCTGGGAACGGCAAATTTCTCCTTATAGGGACTTCTTATAAAACCTATTGGAGAAATGGATAATTCATTATTTTCTGTCATTAACAATCAGAGCATCAGCATAGCAGGTTACTGAGACCTTACATGCAGGAGTGTTTGTTAATGTCACACACTTGCCAAACTTGATAGCGTTTGCTCCAAGATCAACAGCTTTCAGACGAGCATCGGTTCTTGCCTTAACCTCTGTTGCAACATCATCTCTTTCATTGATCTGACAGGAAAGTCCGCTTACCACTCCAAGAGAGCGGTTAGGAACACCAGCAAGCTCTTCCTCAGAGTATTCTGTAACAGCAGATGGCTTAAAATACTCTTTGAAGTTGGATGGATTTAAATTGCTCTTAAATTCGTAATTAGAACAGGCAGATAGCAATAAAGCTGCCAGAACATATATGTATTTCATAAATTATCCGGATTAAAAAGGCAGGTAAGACCTGCCTTGATCATAATTAAGCACTGAAGTGCTCGATAGCTTTTTGAATTCTAGATAAAGTACGCTCTCTGCCTACCAGAATCATGGTATCACCGATGCCAGGAGACATTGCGGAGCCGGTAACAGCGATACGCAGAGGCTGACCAACCTTACCCATACCAATCTCACGCTTAGCAGCAACGTTCTCTAAAACCTTGTCAATGGACTGAGCATTCCAGTCTGCCAATGACTTAAGAGCCTCAAGAGAATCCTTAAGCACATCAACAGAGCCTTCCTTAATCCATTTCTTAACACCCGCAGGATCATACTCTGCAATATCCTGATAATAGCAGGCAGCCTTCTGGGCCATTTCCTTTAGAGTATGAGTTCTCTCGCAGTAGTTGCGAACAACTTCCTCTGGCTTTGGACCATTTGAAAGATCGGTAATACCGATTCTGTTCAGATGCCATACAAGTTCCTTAGCAACCTGCTCTGCAGGAAGAGTCTTCATGTAATGAGCATTCAGCCATTCAAGTTTCTTGGTGTTAAAGCCAGATGCAGACTTGGTAATAGCATCTAAGGTAAACAGATCAATCATTTCCTGGCGGGTAAAGATTTCCTGATCACCGTGAGACCAGCCAAGACGTACCAGATAGTTAACCAGAGCCTCTGGCAGATAGCCATCCTCACGATACTGCATTACTGAAACAGCGCCGTGACGCTTGGAAAGCTTGGCACCGTCGTCACCAAGAATCATTGCCAGGTGGCAGAATACAGGAACAGGAGCACCTAAAGCCTTGTAAAGGTTTATCTGACGAGGAGTGTTGTTAACATGATCATCACCACGAATTACATGAGTAATGCCCATATCCCAGTCATCAACAACCACGCAGAAATTATAGGTTGGGGTACCGTCTGAACGCTGGATGATCAGATCATCTAGCTCACTGTTCTTAACCTCGATGTGACCCTTAACCATATCGTCAAAAGCAACGATACCGTCATCAGGGTTACGGAAACGAATTACATATGGCTCGTCAGGAGCATGTTCTGAATGGTCATCTCTGCAGTGACCATCATAACGAGGTTTCTGACCGTTCTTCATCTGCTCTTCACGCATCTGTTCCAGACGTTCTTTTGAGCAGTAGCACTTATATGCCTTGCCTTCCTTTAAAAGCTGGTCAATAACTTCGCGATATCTGTCAAAGCGTTTGGTCTGATAGTATGGACCTTCATCCCACTTTAAATCGATCCATTTCATGGACTCGATAATCGCATCGATAGCTTCCTGAGTAGAGCGTTCTCTATCGGTATCCTCAATACGTAAAACAAACTCACCCTTACAGTGTTGAGCATATAGCCAAGAGAATAATGCAGTTCTAGCGCCACCTACATGCAGAAAGCCGGTTGGAGATGGTGCAAATCTGGTTTTAACAGTCATGATTAATTCCCATATAAAAAATTTGCACCATTCTATCACAAATAGGTATATATGGGCTCAAAATCACAATTTAAAAATCACCTACTTTTGCACTTGGAATAGATAAATCAGGATGCTGTCCTGACCAGCCAGTCTTTTCAGCGATTCCTCGCAGAGCGAACAAATCCTGTTCTGTAAGCTTGAAATCAAACAGAGACAGGTTGTCTTTAAGTCTCTCCTTTGAGGAAGACTTAACCAGAGGAAGAACATTGTGAGCCAGACAGAAACTCAATAGAACCTTTGCAGTACTTACATTATGAGTCTTAGCAATCTCCTCAACAACAGGGTGGTTTAATAGAGCACCACGCCCCAGAGGAGACCAGGCTTCAACCACAATTGAATGGCGCTGACAGTAATCAACAGTGCCAGTCTGCATATAGCCAGGATGGAACTCTATCTGATTAACTACAGGTTTTTCTGAACAGGAACGGATGACATCAAAGTGCTGAGGAAGGAAATTTGATACGCCGATTGATTTAACCTTACCTTCCTGCTTCAGAAAAATAAAGGTATTCCATGCCAGAAACAGGTGCTCCTCCCAGTCTTCATCAGTTTCATTAACACGTGGCCAGTGAATCAGAAGCAGATCAAGATAGTCAGTTCCCAGAGCATGAAGAGTTCGGTCAAAGGATTTTCTGATATCCCCGGGAGCCATATCATCTTTCCAGACTTTACTGGTTAGAAAGAATTCATCTCTTGAAACACCTGATTCCTTAACAGCCTTTCCAAGAATTTCCTCGGAACCGTACAGGGATGCCGTATCAAAATGCCTGTATCCAAGATCAATGGCAGTCTTAATTATCCCCTGCCCTTTTTTATTGTTATCAAGTCCAAAAGTTCCAAAGCCAATGCATGGGATTTTATTTCCGTCAGAAAGAAGAAAAGTATCATCAGAACTAGAGAGTTTCATAAAGCACCTTATGTAATAAATTCTTTTGAAGTATTGTCTAATTATTGCTGATACAGAAAAAACGTAAATCGCTTTTCTGACTAATTAAAAAAATGGTCACATTCTTTATTTGGATTTTTTGACAAAGATTCTGATTTTATTTTGTCCAGTATATTAAACATCACCCCCGTCATTATCCCCAAAATACGAATAAAAATGATATTCAACTTTGTTTTGTATACAGTTTTTTCTGATTTAGAGCTGTATCTGATTGCAAACCACTTTTAAAATGTATAATTTAAAAAAACCTACAACTGTCAGCAGGAAAATGGTGATATTTTGAACGCAAAGCATCACAACCTTACATTAAAAGGTACAACAGCAAACAAAGGAATAGCTTTTGGAAAAATCAGTTTTCTCAAAAGAGTAGCATCTGAATTCGATAAAGTTACAGTCAGAAACGTCACAGTGGAATGTCAGCGCTTTGAGAAAGCCCGACAGCACGCTATAACCCAGCTTACCGCCCTTTACGAAGCTTCCCTCGAAAAATTAGGTGAACAGAATGCGGTACTGTTTCAGATCCATCAGATGATGCTGGATGATCCAGACTACGTTTCCTCTATCAACGATGTCATCAGAAAAGAGAAAGCAAACGCAGAATACGCTGTCCATAAAGTCGCATTACGCTTTGAAAAACAGTTTTTAGAGATGGACAATGACTACATGAGAGGAAGAGCCTCTGATGTCATTGATATCTCACGCCGTGTCAACGAAATTCTGATGATGCATGCCGGAAAAATCAAAAGAAAAGGAATTTCCTTTGAAAGTGACGGCCCGGTTATTCTGGCAACCGACGATCTGGCTCCATCAGAAACAGTTCAGCTTGATCAGCATACTGTTACAGGAATCATCACCACAAAGGGGTCCGACAGATCACATACAGCAATTTTTGCCAGAACCATGGGAATTCCTACAGTTGTATGTATAGGAAACAAACTTACCAAACGTTATGAAGGAAAGTTTGCAATTATTGATGCAAATTCAGGAACGGTCTACATTGATCCTGATGAAGAAACCATCCTGAAATTCACTGAAATCAAAAAAACAGATGATGCCCAGCATTCACATCTTGAAGAATTTCGTGGTGTTCAGACTAAAACCAGATCTGGTCGTAAAATCAGGCTTTATGCAAACTCAGGTTCACTCTCGGATATAGATCTCGTTAAAGCATCTGATGCTGAGGGTATAGGTCTGTTCAGAAGTGAATATATCTATCTGCAGTCTAAGGACTACCCAACCGAAGATGAACAGTTTGAAATCTATAAAGAAGTGCTCAAAGGCATGGGAGATAAAAAGGTTATCATAAGAACTCTGGATATTGGTGCAGATAAAACCGCAGAGTATTTTATGCTCAAGCCAGAGGATAATCCGGCCATGGGACTTAGAGCAATCAGACTGTGCCTAAGCAATAAGGCTCTTTTTAAAACTCAGCTTCGAGCTCTTTACAGAGCATCAGTTTTCGGCAATCTATCAATCATGGTTCCTATGATTACGTCAGTTGAAGAGGTTACTGAAACCAAAAAGATTATAGAGAATGTGAAAAAGGAACTTTCAGAACAGGGATTTGAATACAAAGATGAAGTTGAGTTCGGCATCATGATTGAAACACCTGCTGCGGCTTTAATCTCGGACGAACTGGCTCCTTACGTGGATTTCTTCAGCATTGGAACCAATGATCTGACACAGTTCACACTGGCCGCAGACAGACAGAATGCCGATCTGGTTAAATACCTCAATCCATACCACCACTCAGTTGTTCGACTTATTGAAATGACAATTCAAAATGGTCATGCTGCCGGTATCTGGGTAGGTATCTGCGGTGAGCTGGCATCCGATGAAAACTTCCTAGGAAAACTGATTCAGCTGGGAATTGATGAAATGTCGGTTGTACCATCAAGTGTATTAACCATCAGAGCAAAGATTGCAACTCTAGGCTAAAACAAAAATATTATTTGTACCGACGATAAAGATTAACCGCCCGATTCACAAAATAAACAGATTTAATCAAATAGATACAGGGAATCGGGTTAAAGGAGATAAAAATGCCTCAATGTATAGTTATTGCTGATGAGATTACAGGCGGAAGCGCTGTTGGAGCAATGCTTGAAAAAAACGGGACATCAGTGTGCTCTCTTATGAATGCCCGAGGACTAAAAGATCCGCTCACTGCAGATTACGACTGTCTGGTCTACTCTACCAACTCAAGAAACCTAACTGATCAGCAGAGCTATCAGATGGTGTTCTCTGCCGCTAGGTTGTTAAAGTCAGATGAAGTAAAAATCTACGCCAAAAGAATTGATCCTGCAATGAGAGGCAATACCTGTGCTGAAACTGTAGCCCTTTTAGATGCTCTAGGTGATAGCGACAGAGTTGCAATTGTGGTTCCAGGATTCCCTGCTCTTAAGAGAACCAATGTTGGCGGTTATATTCTGGTTGACGGTAAGCCTCTACAGAAATCTCTTGCAGGTCTTGAAGATCTGTTCCCTGCAGAAACCGGACGTGTAGCAGATCTTTTTACTGAAAAATTCCAGTATAAGGCAGAGGCTCTTCATTTAAAGGAATACCTAAAAGGAACAGAAAACCTTGCCAATACCATTAAAAAAATGGCAAAAAAAGGTGTAAGAGCCATCGTGCTAGATTGTACCTCTCAGGAAGATATCAACATGATTGCAGATGCTGTTCTGCTTTCCGGGATTAAGTTTATCGCAGTAGATCCAGGTCCTTTTACAGCAACTCTTGCAAGAAAGGTAATGAGACCTAAGAAAGTTGCAAAACAGGCCTCAGAGACCAAAATCTTTGGAATCGTAGGTGGAGTTAATCCGCTGATTTCAGCTCAGGTAGAACAGTTACGCCTTGAAGAGAAGGTTCTGATTGTAATGGTAAGAAACCTTGAGCTTTTAGAAGATCTTCAGAGAAGAAATGCTGAGATAAACCGCGTGGTTGATGAAATAGTTACTAAATTCAACAGTTTTACCATCGCATTTGCAGTATCAGACAATATGGAGATCAACAATCAGCTGGTACCTGAATATCAGGAGATGCTCCTAAAAACCAACAGAACACAGGCCGAGGCTATTGATATTATTGCTACCGCCTATGGACAGATTGTCGCCAAAGTTCTTGAAAAACGACCTGATATCAAGGCGTTATACACAAAAGGAGCTGAATTCACAGTGGCAACCTGCAGAGAATTAAAGTCAATGGGACTAAAGATTCTAGGACAGGTTCTTCCGTTAACCTGTTATGGTGAAATGATAGACGGAGATTATGCAGGATTAAAATGTGTAACCTCAGCCTCATCTGCAACTGATACAAACACTATCACCGACAGTATTCAGTATCTAAAGAGAAAACTTACAATTTAAAAATTGAGCGATTTTTCTTTTAGTCCATGTTGGAAACCGTCACCAACCAACATGGATTTATTCTGTTAAGATGCTAGCCAATTGATTCCATTTAGAATTTTTTTGGTGTATTATGTACAGGTTCACTTAAGACTAATGCGAGTGTAGTTCAATGGTAGAACTGTAGCTTCCCAAGCTACTAACGCGGGTCCGATTCCCGTCACTCGCTCCATACGTTCTTATAATATAATATTCAGAAAACAAAACAACACTAAGCTCTCTTCCCTATTTCTGCAAAAAAATTTAGAGGCAGGTTCTGTTTACGAAGTTTTATATTTATGCTTTGTAATGCTTCTAACCTAAACTATATGGTAAAGACTCTTCTGAATGATGTGGTATAAGTATGGTCCGTTCTCTTATAAAAATTTTCAGCTTATTCTGTCTGGGATGTTTTGTAACAACATCTGTCTTTGCTGATGAAAAGAAATCAGAAGAACTTCCTAAGATTAAGGTCACCATGTTGCTGGAGCATGAGGGCTTTCTGGCATGGTACGCAAAGGAAAACGGCTGGGATAAGAAATTAGGTTTTGAAATTGAGCTGAACATCTGCGATGTAAGCGGAGTTGAGATCATGAATCAGCACAATAATAATTTCAAAGCCTGGAATATCACATCTGTTTCAAGCACACCACTTATAACCGCCAGCAATAATTCATCTTTTGAAATCATTGGACTTGCCAATGATGAATCAACCTCTACACAGGTATTTGTAAGATCTGACAGCGAAATTCTCAAGCACAAGGGCTGGAATGCAGACTATCCAAATGTCTATGGTTCTCCAGACACTATTTCAGGAAAAACCTTTTATGTAAAAAGAATGACTTCAAGCGAATATGTTCTGGCAAAATGGCTGGAAATCTTTGATCTGGATTTTTCTGATATAGTGGTGATTGATAAGCCTGGTATGGCCGCATTGGATGCAATGAACAGAGGAACAGGAGAGGGAATGGCCTTATGGTCACCGGATACATTTGATGCCGAAAAGCAGGGATACAGATCAGTAACCTCAGCACGTATGGCTGAAGCAGAAATTCCTCTTATGTTAATAGTAGACAAGGACTTTGCTGCAGAAAACGAAGAACTGGTGGCAAAATTCCTTGCAACATACCTTATGGCTGTAAATGCACAGGAAGATGGCTACAAAAAGCTCGTAAAGGCCTATCAGAAATTTCTTAAAACCTATGCTGATAAGGATTATCCGGAAGATTTCTGTCTATTTGATCTGAGAAATCACGCCGTATTCGATCTTGAAAAACAGCTAGACTTATTCGCTACAAAGGGACATAGAAAAAGTATCATCAATAAGCTAGAACGAAACATTACCAGTAGTATGGTTCTTTATTTGAATGACAACATCAGTGAAGAGAGCTGTAATATCTATAAGCTGAAAAGTCCAAGAAATATAACGGACAAATACCTAGTAATGGCAAAACCTTATCTAAAAAAACTAAAAGACTGACATTTAATATACAGAATTGTGTATTTATAATTGAATATATTACGTTGTCTTCGATATATCTAAAAGAAAAGTTCCTTTTCTATCAATGCCTTAAGCTCGTCAAAAATAACAGGTTTTGAATAGAAAAAGCCCTGTATGCTCCTAACCTGATATTTTCTGACCCTGTCACGCATCATCTCGTTTTCTATTCCTTCAACACAGACACCTGCACCATATGCAGAAGCTATTTCTGTTATACTTTTTATAAATAGCTCAGATTTATCGTTATCGCATATATCTCGTACGAAAGCACGGTCGATCTTGATAATGTCAAAAGGAATATTTTTTACAACCCATAGGGAAGAAAAACCGGTTCCAAAATCATCCAGAGCAAGCCTAATACCGAAAGACTGAAGAGAGAAAGCAATTCTTGCCAAGAGCTCCATATCTAAAAGCCTGCAGCGTTCTGTAACCTCAAGACAGAGATTCTTTGGAGGGAAACCTGTCGACTCAACAAGAGAAATTACATCATTTACAAAGTTGCTCTGTTCACACTGAGAATAAGCCAGATTAACACTTACAATAAAATCCGGATTGGCTTTCACTATTTCAAGAGAATCAAGCATTGCCTGTTTTAAAATCCATTTACCCAGTACCGGAAAGACATTATCATTCTCCAGTACCGGAATAAACTCATCCGGATAAACTTCTCCCAATCGGCTGTTTTCCCATCTTATAAGAGCCTCTGCTCCCCTTATTTTTTCAGACACAGCATCAACTATAGGCTGATACTTTAAAAAGAAGCCTTTGAAGTTATCAACCACAGAGTTTCTTATTGTGTTGATTTTAATAAGTTTTTCTCTGTCAGACTGATCTAATTTATCGTTAAAATCCACCAGAGCTCCATGCCGTTGATTTTTTGAAACCTGATATGAATAGTTTAGACAGGAATAGATGGTCTTATTAGTAATATTAAAGAAATCAAGATTCATTACACTGCCACATAAAGACAGTGTAACTCTTGTACCATTCACAGAGTAGGAACGCATTCTTTCCTGAACCTGTTTATACACTCTGTGTATTTGCTCAATAGACTGATGCTCGGTGATTATCGCAAATCTGGTTCCATCAAGACGGTATACCTGATCATTTGGATCTGATATTCTCTGAAGTAGTCTAGCAGCGTGCTGTAACACCCTGTTTCCAAAGGTGTAGCCATAAATATTGTTAATATTAAGGAACTGCGTAAAACCAAGCATTATCACGTTACATGAGGTTCGTGATGACAGAATTGTATTGAGATCAAGGAAGAATCCATACTGATTCTTAAGTCCAGTCAGCATGTCATACTGAATTTCAATTCCATGATTGGTAATAGCTCCACAGAAATACTCAGGTTCTCCTTTTTCATTTTTTAGCACCACCCCCCTGCAGGTGCATACCACATATTCACCGAATCTGTTACGAGCTCTATACTGAAGATTATGCGAATTCTGATCCCCATTGAACAATTTCTTTACATCGGAAATAAACTCTTCTCTATCATCAGGATGAATATGGGATGCCCAGATTTCTCCCGCATTTGTCATATATTCTGAAGGAAGGGAGAAATAATTAACCGAATCCCTGTTCCAGCGAGAAAGGTCTTTTTTCATATCACATACATACACATAATTCGCAGAGGATACGTATGAAAAAGCCTCAAAAAGCGAATCTAGGATCTGTTGACTTTTAGAATTGTTATTACCCATATCAAGAAAAAACTCAATGAGAAAATACAGACATACCTACTGAGATTTTATTTGAAAGAAAGATGTTCTGTGATACTTGAAGATCACAAGTTTTTAAAGTTCGAAGAGTATTTGTGCAGAATTGAATGGTCTATCAAGAGGTTTGTATATTTCATTTGACATTTAGAAAAAAGTCATTCAATTTTTGATATACCTGATAGGCGCATATAAATGCTTATTTTAGAAGGTATAAAAAAAATTTTTTCATTTTATAGTTGACGACCGTTTTTTAAGTTATATAATGTAACGGCTTTCAGACATGGACGTACGTTCATTCTGAACCACATAAGTGGGGGTATAGCTCAGTTGGGAGAGCATCTGCTTTGCAAGCAGAGGGTCATCGGTTCGATCCCGTTTACCTCCACCATCCATCGATATCCAAATCAATACATTGAATACTTAGAAGTTCATTTGGATTCTGTCATTGTGTTTTGTTGTTTTCTAATTTAATCGGAACTTTCTGATATAGTCAGCTATTTTCTGTTCGCTTAATAAAAATAAAGGTGAATTGATCTTAAAAAAACATCATGACATTGGAATCAAAACGAAAATCAAATCAGAATTCTAGTTACAATTCAGAAGAAGAATCAGGCATCCTCAACCAAAGTAAGCTTAATTCCAAGATTAACCAGTGCTGTCTTTGCATCTTCAGGCAGGCCAATATCAGTAATCATTTCGGTAAGTTTAGTAAGCTCTGCCACTCTGTATACAGCAACCTTATTGTATTTAGAAGAATCACAAATAAGAACCTTATGCATGGATGAATCCATGGCAGCCTGTTTGACCAGAACCTTATCCGAATCAGGAGTAGTTATTCCTCTTAAATCCCAGGAAGAGCATGACAGAAAAGCGTAATCCATATTAAGGTAACTTAAAGTTCTATATGCGAATATTCCTACTGATGATCGAGTATCACGTCTTACTTCACCACCTATATGAATGATATTGGCAGAACTGTTCTGAGCAAGAAAACCGACAATGTCAAAATCATTGGTAACCACAGTAAGATTCTTGCGATCTGTAATGTGATGAGCCAAAGCTAAAGAAGTAGTACCTTCATCAAGATAGATACACTGACCATCCTGTACATATGAGGCAGCTCTCTCACCAATTCTGTTTTTTTCCTCAGGCGCAAAATTCTCTTTAATCTGAACAGAAAGATCATGTATCAGCTGATTTGGCAATCTCACACCACCAGTCACAGATTCAACAAGTTTATTCTGCTCCAATATCTGAAGATCACGTCTTATTGTCATATGAGATACATTCAGGAGCCTGACAAGATCATTAATACTTAAGACTCCATTATTCTCTTTTATAAGAGAAAGAATTCTTTGTTGTCTTTCGGCAGGAATCATTATTCTTATATACCCTTTGTTTGCCAAATAAATATTTAAAAATGTTTAAAACTAAAGGCAGTATAACATAATTGTTATGAATTGAATTCAAAACCTATATTTTTCTTACCAATATTTAACATATATCACTATTATCTAATTCACATATATTATTATCTATTTGTTTTTAATACATTTATTCGTTTTAAATAATTATAACTTTTTAACATAAATCTCTAAAAACATAATCACATCATTTATAACAATTCAAAAGAAAACTCGACATAAAATCTTCGATAAATCCTTCTTCTTCTTGCATTTTTATATAAATATCAATAGAAAGACTCACCGTAATTTTTTAGTTATTCGTGTTGTTTATAGTTTTTTTGTTTCATTTATTTCATTGTTATATAAGACATTTATAAACATTCTTAAACAAGATATTAGTCAAAATATCTTATGCAAAAACTTGCATAAAGCATAAGGATCACACAATTCCAGGATAAACTCTTGCGAATGTGAAAACAAATTACCTTTATTAAGATTTTGCTTTTATATTGGTGATATTGAATACTTTTTTATAATATTTTAACAAATCTTAACATTATGTGATAAATGTCACTTTTATTTTGTGAAAAGACGAATATCATGAAAACCAACTTAAGTGTTAAAGATTATCAAGTTTTTCGAAAACAAAAGATTAGATTTAAGTTTTACTTGTGTTCTTTCAATAAGTTAAAGACTGGTTAAACACTATAATTTTTTAACACTAAAGTTCACAAGATAAATGCTCTCTAAACAAACATATTGAAATAGGAGAAGTTTTAAAGATGAAAGCTGTTGTATTACATGGCCCAGAAAATTATCCAAACAACTATGAAGTTATGGATATTGAAAAGCCTGTATGCGGTGATGGCGATATTCTGTTAAAGATGAAGGCAGCTGCACTTTGCGGTACCGACAAAAGAATTTTCACTGGTGCTAAGACAAAAGGTGTACGCAAGGATTCAGTCGTCGGACATGAAATCTGCGGTCTAATCGAGCAGGTTGGCAAGAATGTTAAAGGATTTGCCGTAGGAGATAGAGTTGCAATTGCCAATGTTATCCCTTGCGGACATTGCTCAGCATGTTTATCCGGCAGAGAGAATGCATGTCTTCACAGACAGGCAATTGGTTATGAGTTCAATGGTGGCTTTGAGGAATATGTTTTAATTCCACAGGTCTGCATTGAAAGCGGCAACGTAGTAAAGCTACCTGATACCGTAAGCTATGCTGCAGGTGCTCTTATTGAGCCTCTGGCATGTTGTATCCGTGGTTTAAGAAATACCGGTACTGGTTTTAATGATACCGTTCTAATTATTGGTGCAGGTCCTATCGGATTGATGCATCTTCAGTTATCACTGATTTCAGGCGCAAGAGAAGTAATCGTAAGTGAGCTAGATCCAGAGAAACGCGCTCTTGCTCTTAAGCTAGGTGCCAAGATTGCGGTTGATCCAGCAAAAGACGATCTTGAAAAGATTGTAATGGATGAGACCAACGGCGAAGGCGTTGACAGAATTGTTATGGCAATTGGTGTTAATGCACTTGTTGACGGCACCTTCAAGCTTGCAAAGAAAGGCGGTACCGTATGTCTGTTCGCAGGATTCCCTAAAGGCAAGATGAGTGAGTTCGATCCTAGTGTAATCCACTATAACGAACTGAACATAACCGGAAGCACAGCCTACAAGCGCATCGATTATCTGCAGGCAGCAGGAATGGTAAGCTCAGGAAAGATTGACCTGGACGCAATTGTTTCACACAAATTCAAGATTGAAGACTTCAGAAAGGCATTAGATCTGCACATGGCAGGAACCGCTCTGAAGGTTGTAATCGAAGATTAGTTAGTAGTTAAAGTTATTTTTATCAAATACAAGGAGATTATTTTTTATGGCTACACCTATGTATGCAATGGGCAAAGCAGTACGTTTATCACGCATGGTTAACGCAGAAAGCGGAAAAATGATGGCAATTACAGTAGATCATGCAACATCTCGTGGCATTGCTCCTATGAAAGGCATTCATGACATTCAGGGCGTAATTGACAAGATTGTTGTTGGCCGTCCAGACGCTATCACCATGACTGGCGGTATTCAGAAGCGCTGCTGGGGTCCTCATGTAGGTTCAGGTATCAGCATCCTCCACAAGATTTCAAACTATGCTCCAACCTCTCCTACCAATGACTGTGTATTCGGTTCAGTTGATGCAGCAGTTCGTTATGGCGCAGATGCAGTTTCAATGGGCTGCATGACCTTAGGTGATTTCCAGAATGAGCAGTTCGCTCGAATCGGTGAAGTCAGCGAATACTGCGACAAGATTGGTATGCCACTGATTGGTCACGTATATCCAAAGGGAGAGAGTGTTCCAAAGGAGAAGCAGGCTTCATGGGAAAACATCGCATACTGTGTAAGAAGCGCATGTGAGTTAGGTATGGACGTTGTTAAGACCACCTACACTGGTGATCCAGACAGCATGGCTAAGGTTATTGCATGTGTTCCTTCATCATTCAGAGTTGTTATTCAGGGTGGTGACACACCTAAAGGACTACAGGGCGATGATCTGTTAATGTATTACATGCAGATGACCCGTGATGCTCTAGACGCAGGCTGTGGCGGTGTAACCATGGGTCGCTGGGTTTGGGATTCTGATGATGTAACAGCTCTTGTTATCGCATTACGTCGCTTAATTCACAAGAATTACAGTGCAAAAGAATGTATGGAGCTGTTCAAGACAGTCAAGAACGAAAAGAATTACACTGATTACGCTGCTTTATAAAGAGATAAGACTATGAGTAAGTATCTGTTAGGAATTGATGTTGGAACAAGTAGCTTAAAGGTTGCTATCATTGATGAGGATGCTCAACTCATAGGTATCAGCAGTAGTAAGTACGATCTCATCATGCCAGATGAGAAATCTGTTCAGATTGATGCAAAAAGCATGTGGAGATCGTTACTTGAGTGTCTTATTAAATTAAAAGAACAGAAAGTAGATCTTACCGCTGTCGCAGGTATCAGTATCTCCTCACTGTGCCCTGGCCTAGTTGCCCTGGATGCTAAAGGAGAAGTTCTGGTTGATCCAATCATTTACTCTGACAGACGTTCCTCTGTGGAAGCCGAACAGATTTTAAAGAGAGTCGGAAAAGACAAACTCTTTGAGATTACTGCCAACGGCTGTATGGCGGGAGCATTTTCAGGCACTTCAATGCTTTGGATTAAAAACAATCTGCCTGACAGTTATAAGAAAACCAGATATTTCGGACATCTTAATACCTATCTTGCTTGTCGTATGACCGGAGAGATTGGTATTGACTACTCAAATGCATCTTACACCAGTCTGTTTGAAACAACCGGTGGAAAGAAATGGTCAGAGTTTCTGTGTGAAACCATAGGCATAGATAAGGATAAGCTTCCTAGCCTACATGAATCAACAGATGTTATCGGCGGTCTTATTGACAAAGAGCTAATCGGTCTTGGCATTAAGAAAAATACCCCAGTAATTATCGGTGGAGCAGATACTCCTTGTGCATCAATTGTTGCGGGAGTTACTCATGCAGGTGATGTATGCGAGTCAGTAGGCACAACAGATGTATTAACTGTATGCATTGATAAACCTGTTTTCGGACGTGAGTTCATCAATCGCTGTCATGTTGTACCTGGAACCTGGATTTACCAGGGTGCAATGTCTTTCACCGGAGCTGCCAATGCCTGGTTCTTGGAACAGTTTTTACATGAAGCAACAGCTTCAGCCAAAAATCTGTCTGATGCCTTAAAGATGGCAAATGAAGATGCATCTCATTCCGTTCCTGGATGTGGTGGAGTCGTATTCCTGCCTTATATGCTGGGAGAAAGAAGTCCTATCTGGGATGCTGATGCAAGGAGCGTTTTCTTCGGTATTTCCATCAAAACCACAAGAAGCGATATGAACCGTGCTGTTCTGGAAAGCTGTGGCTACGGTCTAAGACAGATGTGCGAAATTGCACAGTCGCTGACAGGAAAAGAAATCAGAAACTTCAATTCCATTGGCGGCGGAGCAAAGAGCAACGTCTGGGCTCAGATTAAGGCAGATATTACACAGCGTGAAATTACAGTTCTGGATAAATATGACATGGCTCCAGTAGGAGCAGGCCTTCTGGCTGGTGTTGGTGTAGGGGTTTTCAAGGATATTTATGAAGCCTCTGAGAAAGTACAGAATAAAATTTATCGGAAGTTTGTTCCAAATACTGATAAAAATCTTGCTGAGATTTATCAGAAGAATTATCAGATTTATCTGAGTCTGTATCCTGCTCTTGCAGGTCTGTTTAAGAAAGCAGCAGGCAAAAGCAATTAGATACACAAAGGAATGAACGGTAATTGACTGTTTTCATTTAGATTTCGTATAAAGAATTTAGTCTAACAAACAACATAATTGGAGTTTATTTTTATGAAAAAGATCTTAGCTACATTAGTTGCAAGTGCTTTAGCTTTTAGCTCAATCTCAGGAGCTGAGGCTGCCACCAAGAAAGTAACAATTTCAGTTCCAGATCCAAACACCTCATATATTTATGCCGCAGCACAGGAATTTGCATCACGTGCTAACAAGTACTCTGACGGCACTCTTGAGTTCTCAATCTCTGGTAACGGTTCATTATACGGCGGTGACACTGCTGCTGGTATCAAGCAGCTTGGCGCAGGTTCTCTACAGATGGTAGTTCTTGCATCAAGTGTTTACACCAACTTCGTTCCTGGCTTAAATGTTATTTCTGTACCTTACATGTTTGATGATCAGGCACAGTTACTAAAGTTCCTGAACAGTGATATTGCTACCGAGTTATTTAATCGTGTTAATAAGATGAACATCACTGTAGCCGGCAAGTGGACCCGTTCATTCCGTGAAGTTACCAATTCAAAGCACCCTATCACCAAGCCTGATGATTTAAAGGGTGTAGTACTGCGTGTTCCTAACAATTCACTATATGTTGAATTCTTCAAGGCATGCGGTGCTGTAACAACTCCAATGAACTTCTCCGAAGTTTATAACGCTTTACAGCTACACACTCTGGACGGTCAGGAGAATCCAGTTGATGTTCCATACTCAAACAAGTTCTATGAGGTTCAGAAGTACATTTCCTTCACCAACCACATGGCTGATGCCTGGTTAGTTGGTATCAACACAAAATTCTTCAACGGTCTTGATGACAAGCAGAAAGAAGCTATCTTAAAGGCAGGTGCCGAGGTACAGCAGTGGAATGTTGACATGATGGCAGAACAGGACAAGGTTGCTCTTAAGTCTCTAACCGACAACGGTATGACTTCAAATGATCTGACTCCTGAAGCTCAGAAGGCATTCGTAGAAGTTTCCAAGTCTTGCTATCCAAAGTTCCGCGAGTTAATCAAGGACGACGCTCTGTTTGACAAGACTGCAGAATTCACTGGCAGAAAGTAATCTAAACATACATGCACTTCCTATGAGGTGCATGTATCGTATTTAGAGCTTGCTTTTTTAATTTCAACCTTAATTAAGTAAAGACCGGGTAAAACAATATTATGGAACGAAAGAAATCCAAATTATCAGGTTTTTTTAATTTTATAAATAAACTTGAAGACTGGCTGTTAGTCATATTTGTCTCTGGCATGATCCTCGTTATTTTAATCCAGATTTGTGGGCGTATTTTGGGGCACCCATTTCCCTGGACAGAGGAATCTTCACGCTATCTGTTCTTATGGATGATGTTTGTTGCTCTTGCAGCAGGCTTTAACAAATGTGAATCAGCTCGTGTAACCTTATTCCTTCAGGCAGGCCCTAAATGGCTTAAGACTATCAGTGAGTACATTTATGTCGTATTTGTTGTAGGTTTCTTCCTGATTATGCTTGTCTACGGTATTGATGTTGTAGTTCAGCAGATTGAATGGGATGAAATGGGAACCGCCCTGATGATTCCAATGTGGCTAATTGGTATATGTCAGCCAGTAGGCGCAGTATTAGGCCTAATAGGAACCTTGCAGAGCTTCCTTGAATTCCACCATATCGTAGCAATCGGTGACAAAGAGACTGAAAAGGCAAAGGCACTTTCAAACGAGGGAGATTTATAACAAATGAGTTGGCTATTAATCGGTATTTTCTTACTAGTAATGTTCCTGGGTGTGCCTATTGCAACAGCACTGGGTTCAGCATCCGTTATTGCAATGTACGCATGGACTGATCTTCCACTGAGCATGGCTGCTCAGTCAATGTTCACCGCAATGAACTCCTTTATCATGGTTGCCGTACCTCTGTTCATTCTGTGCGGTTCTTTAATGGATGAAGGTGGAATTGCAGATAGAATTTATGATTTATCTGAAGCACTGGTTGGCTGGATTTATGGTGGCTTAGGACACGTATCTGTTGTAGTTAACATGATTTTCGCAGGTATGAGTGGATCTTCAGTTGCAGCTATTGCTTCCATCGGTAAGATGAGTATCAATGCACTGGACAAAAAAGGTTATCCTAAACCATATGCAACAGCAATCAACCTATCAGGTTCCATGCTTGCATCCGTTATTCCTCCTAGCATTCTGATGATCAACGCTGCAGCAACAGGTAACGTCTCAATCGGTCAGGCTCTGTTAGCAGGTTTAGTTCCAGGTGTAATTATCGGTATCATCTTCATGATCTATAACTACCTGTTCTGCAAGACTCACAATATTGGCGACCGTATTCCATTTGAAAGACCAAAGCTGGCTCGTGCTTTCTGGCGCGCAATCCCAGCACTATTAACTCCAGTTATTCTTTTAGGCGGTGTTTACACCGGTATTTACACTCCAACTGAAGGTGCCGCTATCGCTGTAGTTTATACAATTTTAGTATCAATCTACGTATTCAAGAACTTAAAGTGGAGCGATATTCCTCGTATTATTGCAAAGAATGCACGTTCAACAGGTGTTATTCTGTTCGTTGCTATCGCAGCTAAACCAGCATCAGTTCTGTTCGAAATGGATGGCCTTCCAACCCGTGTTGCAGAAATGATTGCAGGTATTTCAGATAACAGAATCTACATTCTATTAGTTCTTTACGTCTTCCTGATTGCAGTTGGAATGTTCATGGATGCTACTGCAGCCATCTTTATTCTGGTTCCAATTCTGCTACCTGCTGTTCAGGCTGTTGGTGTAACCCCACTATTCTTCATCGTATTCCTGGTAATCACCCTATCATTTGGTCTGATTACACCTCCGGTGGGAGTCTGTCTGTACGCTGCTGAAAACGTAACAGGTTTACCACTTGAAAAGATTATTAAAGCATCTGTACCTTGGATCTGCCTGATTGCCATATCACTACTGGTGTTCATTATCTTCCCAGGCATTATTGAGATCCCTGTGGGTTGGGTGTTCGGTTAATAAATTAAGGATTTAAAAATGAGTAAGATTGTTGTATTGGATGGATATACAGAAAACCCAGGAGATCTTTCCTGGGATGGACTAAAAGCACTAGGAGAGCTTACTGTTCATGATCGTTTATCCTATGTTGAGTCACCAGTTATTGCACAGGCAATTGGAGATGCAGATATCGCTGTTACCAATAAAACTCCAATTTCCCGTGAAACAATGGATAAATGTCCAAATCTTAAACTGATTGCGGTTTTGGCAACTGGTTATAACGTAATTGACTACAACTATGCAAAAACCAAGGGAATTCTCGTAGTTAATGTTCCAACCTACGGTACCCAGATCGTGGGCCAGTATGCAGTTGGTCTTCTTCTGGAAATCTGTTCCCACTTCCAGTATCACTCAGATACTGTAAAGGCAGGAAAATGGCAGAACAATAGAGACTGGTGCTACTGGGATTTCCCAATGATTGAACTTCACGGCAAAACAGCTGGTATTATCGGTCTTGGTCGTATTGGTCAGTCAACAGCCCGTATTCTAAATGCAATCGGAATGAAGGTAATTGCTTACGACAGTTTCCAGTCTGACAGTGGTAAGGCTCTCGCTACATACGTGGATATGGACACTTTACTGCAGCAATCAGATGTAATCTTCCTTCACTGCCCTCTCTTCCCAGAGACAGAAGGTCTTATCAACAAGAACAACATAGCCAAGATGAAGGATGGAGTTATCATCATTAACAATAGTCGTGGACAGCTTGTTGTGGAAAAAGATCTGGCTGAAGCCTTAAATTCAGGAAAGGTTTACGCTGCTGGACTTGACGTTGTCTCAACAGAGCCAATCAAGGCAGACAATCCTCTACTGAAGGCTAAAAACTGCATTATTACCCCTCATATTTCCTGGGCCGCCAAGGATGCAAGAAAACGTATCATGGATATTACCATTGATAACATCAAGGCTTTCCAGAATGGTTCCCCAGTGAATGTAGTAAACAAATAACCGGTCTTAAAAATAATCCCTTCCCCAAAGGGATTATTTTTAGTCATTGAAAAGGAGAATTATAAAAATGAAAATTGTTGTTGCTCCTGATTCTTTCAAAGGCAGTCTATCCTCAAAAAATGCGGCTGATGCTATCGAGACTGGTATTCATGAAGTTTTCAAAGATGCTGAAGTTGTAAAGGTTCCTATTGCTGATGGAGGAGAAGGTACTGTTGCTGCTGTTGTGGCCATGACTCACGGAAAAATTGTAAAAACCGTAGTTCAAGGTCCATTAGGAGAAAAAGTAACAGCATCCTGGGGCCGTTGCAAGAATGATGAAGGTGAATTTGCTGTAATTGAAATGGCAGAAGCATCAGGCTTACTGCTTGAAAAAGAAAGCGAACGCAATGTACTTAAAGCAAGTACCTATGGTACCGGTCAGTTAATCAAGGCTGCACTGGATGTAGGCATACGCAAGATTATTATAGGAATCGGAGGCTCCGCAACCAATGATGGAGGAGCAGGTTTGGCAGAAGCCTTGGGAGTAAAATTCTACGATAAGAATAACCGTATTCTTCCTCGTGGAGGTGCAGCTCTAGCAGATCTTGAATACATTGAGACATCAGATCTTGATCCTCGTCTGCAGTACACAGATTTTTACATTGCATCAGATGTAAAAAATCCATTATGCGGAAAGAACGGTGCTTCCTATGTGTATGGACCTCAGAAAGGCGCTACAGAATCAGATGTTAAACTGCTTGACTATGCACTTGAGCATTACAGTAAAATTGCAGCTCGCGATGTGGGTCGTGATGTTAAAGATATTCCAGGAGCAGGTGCTGCCGGTGGTTTAGGAGCAGGACTAATGCTTTTCTCCAACGGTCATATGTGTAATGGTATTGAACTGATACTGAAGCTAGGAAACTTTGAAAGTTACCTCAAAGATGCAGAGCTGGTTTTTACCGGAGAAGGTTTTTCAGATGCACAAACAAAAAACGGAAAAGCGCCTGTTGGAGTTGCCTCTATAGCAAAGAAACACAAAATACCGGTAGTCTGTCTTTCAGGCGGAATCAGTTCTGATTCTAAGGAATTACTATCACATGGAATCGATGCAATCAGCGGAACTCCATGTGCACCTGTATCTCTTGAGAATTGTATAAAAAATGCCAAGCAGATGCTGGAAGATGCTGCAGCAAGATGCTGTCTCCTTATTAAGGTCGGAGCAAGTCTTCAGGCTAAATAAGATTATCAGTTTCCCAATATAAATCGTGTTAAGTTCAAAACCTGAGTTATCTCAGGTTTTCTTTTTTGAGATAATTTGGAATAAAGAGCTTCTTAATCAGAACACAACAAAAAAGGGCTAACCCGTTAAGAATTAAGCCCTTTTCCGAAATAACAAGACTAAATTACTTTAGTTTCTTGTAAGCATTGATTAGACCATTGGTTGAACTGTCATGAGAAGCAATAGTTTCCTCAGAAGTTAACTCAGGAATGATCTTAGAGGCAAGCTGCTTACCTAACTCAACACCGAACTGATCGAAGCTGAAAATATTCAGGATTGAACCCTGAGTAAAGATCTTGTGCTCATACATAGCAATCAGCATACCCAGTGAATGAGGGTTGATTTCCTTTAGCAGGAAGGAGTTAGTAGGTCTGTCTCCTGTGAATACCATAAATGGAACAACGTCCTTGTATTTCTCCTCAGGAACGCCTTTCTTCTGGAACTCAGCGATAACCTGCTCTGCAGTCTTACCAAATGCAAGAGCCTCAGTCTGAGCAAAGAAGTTAGACAGAAGTTTTACATGGTGATCGCCAACCTTGTTATGAGTACGAGCTGGAGCAATGAAGTCGCATGGGATCTTCTTGGTACCCTGGTGGATTAACTGGAAGAAAGCATGCTGACCGTTAGTGCCAGGCTCACCCCAGATGATAGGACCGGTGGTGTAGTTATTGATTACATTACCGTCACGGTCAACATATTTACCGTTTGACTCCATGTTGCCCTGCTGGAAGTATGCAGCAAAACGAGATAGGTACTGATCGTATGGTAATAGAGCTTCAGTCTGGTAACCGTAGAAATCGTTATACCATAGGCCAATCAGACCAAGAATTACAGGAAGGTTCTTCTCGAAAGGAGTGTTACGGAAATGCTGATCCATATCGTAACCGCCCTTCAGGAACTGCTCAAAGTTGTCGTAACCGCAGGCCAGAGCAATTGACAGACCGATTGCAGACCATGAAGAGTAACGACCGCCAACAAAGTCCCAGAACTCGAACATGTTGTCAGTATCAATACCGAAAGCAGAAACTTCCTTAGCATTGGTTGATAGAGCAACAAAGTGCTTAGCAACGAACTTCTCATCCTTAGCAGTCTTTAGGAACCAGTCACGAGCAGTACGTGCATTGGTCATGGTCTCTAAAGTAGTGAAAGTCTTTGAAGCAATCAGGAATAGAGTTGTCTCAGGATTTAGAGGCTTTAAGGTCTCAACAATATGAGTACCGTCGATATTTGAAACGAAGTGGCACTTCAGTCTTGTGTGATATGGAGTCAGAGCCTCACAGATCATACGAGGACCTAAGTCTGAACCACCGATACCGATATTTACAACATCAGTAATTTCTTTTCCTGAGTAACCTTTCCACTCACCAGAAATGATCTTGTTTGAAAATTCTTTCATCTTGGCCTGAACACGTAGAACGTCTTCCATTACATCGTGTCCGTCAACCATAATCTTGTTACCGCCAAAGTTACGTAGAGCGGTGTGTAGAACTGCGCGATCCTCTGTACGGTTGATCTTCTCACCGTTGAACATAGCGTCAATATTGTCTTTCAGATGAGTTTCTTCTGCTAGTTCTAATAGGGTCTTTAGAATGTTCTCGTCAATTAGGTTCTTAGAGAAGTCAGCAAGAAAATCGCCATTATCTAGAGTTAAGGAGAATTTGTTGAAGCGATCTTTGTCTTCCGCAAATAAATCCTTTAGGTGTCTGTTCTTTGTTTTTTCGAATTGTTCTGTTAATTTAGCCCAAGCCTTAGTCTTGGTTGGATTTGTATTATAAAACATGAGTAGTAACTCCCTTCTTAGTTCGTCTCTCTATTTTAGCAGTATCTGAGCAATATTACCTTATTATTAGCCACTTTTTTACATATTTGTTACCTATATTTTCTTATGCGGAATTTTTTTGATAAAGACATCTTTATCATGCTTTTTTAAGACGTAAAATCGCAAACATTTGCGAAGAAATGAACATACATCACAACGATTTTAAAATTGCACACCTATGCTTATTATTGATGTAATTTTCTGAGTCTGAGCGTAAAATACAGACCAAATTTTTTTTTTCACCTAAAAGGGGCTTCCTATGAAAAGGATAATCATTAAACTTTTATCTTCATTATTTGCAGTTATTATGGGTCTATCAGGCCTAACCTCTGTGGCTCAGGCTGCAAATTCTGACACTGCAGTAATCTTCTTCTCAGCTACAGGCAATACAAGAGGACTTGCCGCAACCGCAGCTGTCGCATTAGGAGCAGATAAGTATGAGATTCTTCCTGCAAAGCCATATGCGCGAGAAGATCTTGATCACTACAATGAGAACTGCAGAGTAAACGTTGAACAGAAAGATAAAGCACTACGCCCAGAAATCAAAGATCTGAACATTGATATAACTCCATATAAAACTATTGTTATTGCATATCCTATATGGGGCGCAGAGGAGCCAAGAATCATTGATACATTTATTGAATCATATGACTTCTCAGGCAAGACTATTGTTCCACTTTGCACCTCAGGTGGCAATGACATTCAGCAGAGCGTTGAGAACATTAAGAAACTGATTAAGGGAAACCCTGTCGTAAAAGATGGTAAGAGACTGATGAGCAATATTACAGCAGAAGATTTCAAGAATTGGTATGAATCAATCTAATACTTGTACTTGTTGTTAAATAGAAAATAATGGTCAGATTTCTGGCCATTTTTTTTATGCTTTAAACTCAATTACGGTTCCCTTATACCTAACAAATATCCTTATAAATCAATATAATAAAAGGATACAACCTAACTAATTATCATTATCATTTTTCTAAACGCACCAGCATAAAACACATAGTTCAAAAAAAAAGATCTAAAATTCCTTGACCTATCTCAAATATCATATATAATCTTGTCTTTGACAGTTTTTAGTTAAAAAGTTATTAACTTCAAAGAGTTAATAACTTTAAAAGTAGCAATATTTTTGAGATTTATAAATTTTTT
>NZ_FPAH01000080.1 GCF_900116345.1 Succinivibrio dextrinosolvens
GATAAAGATTTAATATAAAAATATTATCAATAATGTTAATAAAACCACAAAATTTAGGTAAAAATAGAGGGCGACCTTTTTAGTCACCCTCTTTTCTTTTGAAACGCAAGGCTAAACTGGTGGTAAAATCATCCGAACCATTCTCGTTCAAAGCATAAAACAAAATATTTGGAGAAAACAATGAGCAGAGCTGAACCAACTAACGGAGAGATTTTTAGGCACTTCAAAGACAACTATTACCACATCATCTGTGTTGGACATCATTCAGAGACAGAGGAGCGAATGGTGGTCTACGAAAGAATCTCCAAGGAGGATTATCTTCGCGACAAGTCTGTTAAGCCTGTAATGGAGCCATGTATAAGACCGCTAGAGATGTTTATGTCAGAGGTGGACCATGTGAAGTATCCTGACGTAAAACAGAAATATCGTTTTGAAAGGATTTAATGTCGAAATCAATAACTGGGGAAGTGGAAATTCTGGTGGAGGTGGAGGGAGAAATTACTATAAAATTATTTTATAAATCAGCAAAATAAACTTTTACTACAAAAAACTACAGCTTTTAGTTTAAAGCCCCTCCACTATACAGTCGAGAGCTGTCCCATTCACTACAGTGAATTCTTTGCCCAATTAGGATATAGGAACATCTAAATCACAATCTGATTACATTATTATATTTTTCGATGACAGATAAAATTACACTTGTTATCGAAAATTATAATTATTATTCTCCCTAAATATAGATCCATTGTTATGTATATTTTTCGATGAGAATAGAATTTACATTCTCAGCGAAATATATAATTTGTTGCGAGCAAAAACCAATATATATTACAGCTATACTTTTCGATAATAGTATAAATATGTATTTACACCGATATTTTTAATTCAATATTACTGGAAAAAAAGAAATCTCATTATTATAATTTTCGATGAGAATATTAATATTTAATTTCATCGAAAGTTATAGATAAAGGATAAGCTATGCTAATCGGTCGTGAAAAGGAAATAAACATATTAAATGATTTATATCATAGTGAAGAAGCCGAACTTATTGCTTTATATGGTAGACGTCGTGTAGGGAAAACCTATCTGATTGATGAAGTATTTTCGAATAAGATAAGTTTTCGTCATGCAGGATTATCTCCTATTGATAGAGAAAATAAAAATGTGAAAACAAACTTGATGAAAGACCAGCTGACACATTTCTTTAGATCTCTAACTATGCAAGGCTATAAGGGGAAAAAAACACCTGAATCATGGCTAGACGCATTTTATATGCTTGAAGATCTTCTTATGGAGAAATCTAAGGACAATGAAAGAAGTGTTGTTTTTTTAGACGAGATGCAATGGCTAGACACTCCTAGAGCTAAATTTATGACTGGTTTCGAGGCTTTTTGGAATGGATGGGCTTGCCACAGAAAGAACCTTATGGTGATTGTTTGTGGAAGTTCAAGTTCCTGGATTCTCAACAACATCGTAAACAATCACGGTGGACTTTATGGCAGAGTTACATACGAAATAAAACTTAGACCTTTCTCCCTTAAAGAATGCGAACAATTCTTTACAGCAAAGGAGATCTGTATGTCTCGCTATGATTTAATCCAAGCATACATGATGGTTGGAGGAATTCCGTATTATCTAAGGTATTTCAACAAAAGATTAAGCTTGGCACAAAACATCAACGCCATTTTCTTTGCAGATGAAGCTCCATTAAAAGATGAATTTAATCGAATTTTTGCTTCACTATTTAAAAATGCAGAACCAATTAAACAAATAATTAAAGCAATAGCATCAAAGAATAAAGGCATAACTAGAAAAGAATTGTCTGAAATAACCGGAGTTACAGACAGCGGAGAGGTTACAAGACAACTCAAAGCATTAATTGCCGGAGATTTTATTATCAAATATAAATCGTTTGGTGACAGCAAAAGAGATGAAATATACAAATTGATTGATCCTTTCTCTTATTTCTATTTAACATTTTTAGATAAAGCCATCGATAACAGAAATATTGATTGGATTAATATAGAAGACTCAAACCGAGTTCTCACATGGAAAGGATATGCCTTTGAGAATGTTTGTTGGAATCACATACCTCAGATTAAAATGGCCCTTCAGATTGGAGGAGTATCTACAACAGAAGCACTATGGTCAAAAAGAGGAGACGAAAACACAAGAGGAACACAAATTGATTTAATAATTGTCAGAAAAGACAATGTAGTACACATGTGTGAGATAAAATTTTACAATGACGAATTTGAAGTTGATAAGGATTACCACTTAATTCTAGAAAGACGAAAAAAAATGCTCCGCGAACATATTTCTAAAAGAGCAACTATTCACAATACTCTTATAACTACGTACGGATTAAGAAAAACAAATTATTTTGGTGATTTTGTTCATGTATTAACAATTGATCAGCTTTTTGAAAATTAACATGAAACATAAAAATAGAAACAGCTCTCTTCAAGCTGCATCAAGGACCTGTACTTTGCAAAGTAGGTACAACGTATTCTAATCAAATCTCACAAAAAATTTAAATAACAATCAGTTAGATATTTTTTTAGTGCTATAATGTAGGTATTATATAGTTGTACCTACAAAGATATTTTATTATGAGTAAAATTGCTCCTCT